>JBBASQ010000015.1:0-50679 GCA_040399185.1 Prochlorococcaceae cyanobacterium | reverse complement strand
TGTTCCAGGCTGAGCACAACATCCTGATGCACCCCTTCCACATGCTGGGGGTGGCTGGTGTGTTCGGCGGCAGCCTGTTCTCCGCCATGCACGGTTCGCTGGTGACCTCCAGCCTCGTGCGCGAAACCACCGAAACCGAGAGCCAGAACTACGGCTACAAGTTCGGTCAGGAGGAAGAGACCTACAACATCGTGGCTGCCCACGGTTATTTTGGTCGTCTGATCTTCCAATACGCCTCGTTCAACAACAGCCGCAGCCTGCACTTCTTCCTCGGTGCCTGGCCTGTGGTGGGCATCTGGTTCACCTCCATGGGCATCAGCACCATGGCGTTCAACCTCAACGGCTTCAACTTCAACCAGTCGATCCTGGATGCCCAGGGCAAGGTGCTGCCCACCTGGGCCGACGTGCTCAACCGCGCCAACCTCGGCATGGAAGTGATGCACGAGCGCAACGCCCACAACTTCCCGCTCGACCTCGCCGCCACCAGCGCCACTCCCGTGGCCCTGCAGGCTCCGGCGATCGGCTGAGGTTGCTGGCCCACCCGGCTCGTCCCTCTCCAGGGACGTCCTGCACCCGCCTCCGGGCGGGTGCTTTTTGTTACGCCGATCTGCGGCCGGAGGCCTGCCATCATCGGCAGGCGGAAAGCGTCTCCCCCGCCACACCCGCAGGTGCAGCTGGATCAAGGCTTCCTGTTTGCCTTTCTGATCACCCTGGCTGCTGGCCTGTCCACGGGGGTGGGCAGTGTGTTGGGTCTGCTGTCCAAGGGGTTCAACCCGCGGCTGCTGAGCCTCTCGCTCAGTTTTTCCGCCGGGGTGATGATCTTCGTGAGCTTTGTGGAGATCTTCCCCAAGGCCCGCAGCTCCATGGCGGCAGCCCTTGGTCCGCAGCTCGGCTACGGGGCAGCGCTGCTGGCCTTCTTTGCGGGCATCGGTGTGGTGGCCTTGATCGACCTGCTGTTGCCCACCCACCCGCTCGAACCGATGGGGGCCCATGCCGATGGGCCCCCGATGAGCCAAACGGAGTTGATGCGCACCGGCCTGTTCACGGCCCTGGCCATCGCCATCCACAACTTCCCTGAGGGTTTGGCCACGTTTGTGGGTGCCATTGCCAATCCCCGCCTGGGTTTGGGCATCGCGCTGGCGATCGCGATCCACAACATTCCGGAAGGGTTGGCGATCTCAGCGCCGGTGTATTACGCCACCGGAGATCGGCGCCAGGCCTTTGCGCTTTCCTTCGCCTCCGGCCTGGCCGAACCCATTGGTGCCCTGGTGGGCTACGGCCTGCTGCGTCACTTCTTCAGCGATGTGGTGTTCGGCCTGGTGTTCGCCAGCGTGGCCGGAATCATGGTGTACATCTGCTTCGATGAGCTCCTCCCTGCCGCCCGGCGCCATGGGGCCCACCAGGTGATGATCGCTGGGGTGGTTGGCGGCATGGCGGTGATGGGCTTGAGTCTGGTGCTGCTGAGCTGAGCTGGGCCCAGGTCCATCGGCAAGAATCGCCGAAGGCCTCAGTCGTCCCCGCTGCCCAGCCCAGGTTCACCGGTGCCCCTCGCGTCTTCCCCAGCCGCCCCTGCTGGCTCGCCTCCCACGGGCTCGCCGGCGGATCAGCGCTGGCCCTGGTGGCCCCTGCTGCCGCTCTATCCCTACGGCCGCCGCCGCACCCTGATCCGGGAACTGATCCCCGGCCAGCTCTGGAGCTTCGAGCAGCTGCAGGGGGTGTTCTACGTGGCGGTGCCGATCCGGATGACGGTGGTGCGGCTGCGCCATGGCCTCATGCTCTATGCCCCGGTGGCCCCCACCGCCGAGGTGCTGGCGGCCCTGCGCGACCTTGAGCAAGCGCATGGGCCGGTGCGCTCGATCGTGCTGCCCACCAGCTCGGGCCTGGAGCACAAGTTGCCGGTGCCCGCCATGGCGCGGGCCTTTCCGCAGGCCGAGGTGTGGGTCACGCCACGCCAATGGAGCTTTCCGCTGTCCCTGCCGCTGCCCTGGCTGGGGTTTCCGGCTGGGCGTACGCGTGTGCTCTTCGAGCAGGGACTGCCCCATGGCGACGAACTCCGCTGGCACGCCCTCGGCCCCCAGGATCTGGGGCTGGGTAGTTTCATGGAGGCGGCCTGCGTGCATCCGCCCAGCGGTGCCCTGCTCGTGTGCGATGGCCTGGTGGCGATTGCTGATCAGCCGCCACAGATCTTTGATGCCGATCCAACGCCGTTGCTGTTCCATGCCCGGGAGCGCGGCGATGAACCCCTGCACGACACCCCTGAGCGCCGCCTGCGGGGCTGGCGCCGCCTGGTGCTGTTCGCCTCCTATCTGAGGCCTGAACAGCTGCAGGTGCCGGGTTGGGGGGAGGTGCTGGCCCAATCGCTGCGACCGGGCCTGCGCAGGCCCGAGGCCTACTTCGGCCTCTACCCCTTCCGCTGGGCCGAGGGCTGGGAGGCGGAATTCCGGGTCCTGGTGCCGGAGGGCCGGCCTGTGGTTCAGGTGGCTCCGGTGTTGGAGCGCCTGGTGCTGCCCCGCACCCGGGATGCCCTGGTGCGCTGGCTCCACAGCCTGGCCTGCGAATCCGAGGTGCGCTGGCTCGTGCCCGCCCACTACGAAGCCCCCGTGCCCTGCCAACCCTCCGATCTCTCCCGGCTGGCCGAGCGCATTGAGCGCGGTCCGTGGGCCCCCAATGAAGGCAGCTGGAGTTATCTGGCAGGGATCGATCGCACCCTGCTCGAGCTGGGGGTGGTGCCGGCTGAACCCGGCGGGGCCGGCTGAGCCTGCCCCATCAGCCGGGAGCGCTTCAGAGGCGCAGTTCGCCGGGGTCCGCGTCGAGACCGCCCAGCCCACCGCTGCTGATCAGGGTGCTTTCCAGTTCCATGCGCTGCTCCATCTGGCGCAGGAAATAGCCGGTCATCATGGCCGAGGCCAGCAGGCCCGCCAGGTTTTCGCGGCTGGTCTGGATCTTCACGTCGAACTGCTCGGAGGGAAGCATGCCCAGCAGTCCCTGCACGTTGTGGCGAATGATGTCCTGGATCTCTGAACTGGCGGAGCGGGCAACCCGCTGCAGCACATCCGGAGATTGCTCCTGGAGGTATTGGATCAGGGCATTGCCGCTGATCGCCTCGTTGTCACTCGTCAGGAACTCCGGGTTGAACATCTCCGGTGTGCGCTCCGTCACGAGCTGCACACTAACCCAGCTGTTCTGAGGCACCAGGGACGGTTCTCCCCCCGCCCCCGCCGATCGGCCCGAAGTGGTCGAGGGGCCAGTAGCGCCAGATCGCCGTTCCCACCACGTTCTCGAGCGGCAGGGGCCCCCAGAGGTGGGAATCCAGGCTGGCGTTGCGGTTGTCGCCCAGCACCAGCAGATCCCCGGCCGGCACGGTGACCGGGCCGAAGCTGTAGTCCATCGGTTCGGCTGCCCAGTCGGGCTCGGCGGGCTGGCCATTGCGCCAGAGGGTTCCGTCCCGCACCTCCACCGTGTCGCCCGCACCTGCCACCACCCGTTTGATCAGGGCTGCTTCGGGGTCGTAGCCCGCCGCCACCAGGGCCGGTGGGGCCCGGAACACCACCACCGAACCCACCGGCAGGCTGCGCTGCAGGCGGGGCCGCAGCTTCTCCACCAGCACCCGGTCTTGGAGCTGGAGGGTGGGCAGCATCGAACCGGAGGGAATCCAGCGCGGCTCCACCACCAGGGCCCGCAGCGCCAGGGCCACCAGAACCCAGGCGAGCACCGGCAGCACCTGCCGGCGCAAGAACGGCCCGATCCCCTCGGGTTCCCGGGGTGCGGAAGGCGGCTCGGTGCGCAAGGGAGGGCTGGAGGGAGGATGGGCGCCCCATCCTGCTGCCCTCCAGGTGGATCAGGCCCGCGCCAACCTGGAGGCCGCCCTGGCGTTGCTCCAGGCCCTTGCCCAGCTGGATGTGCGGCTGGTGGTGCTCTGCCCCGGCAGCCGTTCGGGCCCGCTGGCCGTGGCGGCCGGGCTGATCGAGGGCCGCGGGGTGGGGCTGGTGACGGCCGTCGACGAGCGCTCCGCCGCCTTCTTCGCCCTGGGCCATGGCCGGGCCACCGGCTCGCCTGCCGCCGTGATCACCACCTCCGGCACGGCGGTGGCGAACTTGCTGCCGGCCGCCGTGGAGGCCGATTTCGGGGCGATTCCCCTGCTTTTGCTCACCGCGGATCGACCGCGCCGCCTCAAGGGCTGTGGCGCCAATCAAACGGTGAACCAGGAGACGTTCCTGAAGGATTCGGTGCGCTGGTTGGGCTCGGGCGATGGGGCCGGGCTGCATGCCATGCCCCCCAAAGCCCTGCAGCAGCTTGCGTTTGATGCCGTCGGAGCCTGCCTGGGCCGGGGCGGCCAGGCCCCGGGGCCGGTGCACCTCAACCTGCCGCT
The DNA here is from genome assembly GCA_040399185.1 of Prochlorococcaceae cyanobacterium. Taxonomy (GTDB): domain Bacteria; phylum Cyanobacteriota; class Cyanobacteriia; order PCC-6307; family Cyanobiaceae; genus UBA5018. The sequence continues at coordinate 46,310 of JBBASQ010000015.1, read as the reverse complement.
GGAGGAGCCGCTGCATGGGGATGGGCCGGCGCTCGAGGCCCTGCTGCAGTTGGCGGCTGGTGCGCTCCCAGCGCCCCCGGCGCCAGCGCTCCAGGCCTGGCAGCTGCCCCCAACCCTGCCCGAAGCGGCCCAGGGGCTTCTCGATCCCCAGCAGCCCGGCCTGATCGTGGCGGGTCCCTGGCGCGGCCAGCCCCAGCAGTGGGCCGCCTTTGTGGAGGCCCTGCGCCAGATCCAGCGCCGCACCGGCTGGCCGCTGTTGGCCGATGCCCTCAGCGGATTGCGGGGGGTGGAGGGGCTCGAGCTGGTGGCGGGCTACGACCTGCTGCTCGCTGCGGCGCGGCCGGACCTGGCCGTTGGCCAGATCCTGCGCCTGGGGCCGGTGCCCGCCAGTCGCCGGCTGCAGACCTTCCTCCAGCAGTGCGGCGGCCGCCAGCTCCTGATCAGCGAACACGAGCCCCGCTGCCTGGATGCCCTGAGCTGCGCCACGGCCCAGCTGGGTTGCGGGCTGGTGGCCTGGTGGGCGGTGATGGGTCGTCATTGGGGGGCGGCCAAGCCCGCGGACGGGGCCCGGGCCGTGGCTCACCGCTGGCTGGCGGCCGACCGGGCCCTCCAGGGCTGGCTCGATGGCGAGCTTGCTGCCGCCGCGCCCCTCGATGGCTTCAGTGAACCGGCCCTGGCCCGCGCCCTCAGCCGCCTGCTGCCCGCCGGGGTGCCGCTGGTGATCGCCAACAGTTCCCCCGTGCGCGACTGGGAGAGCTTCACGCCGCCCGACGGCCCCGCCCGGCCGGTGTTCAGTTTTCGCGGCGCCTCCGGCATCGATGGCACGCTGTCGTTGGCCTGCGGCGTGGCCCACGCCCATGGCGCCGCCGTGCTGATCACCGGTGATCTGGCCCTGCTGCACGACGCCAACGGCTGGCTCTGGCGGGATCAGCTCCGCGGTCGGCTGGCCGTGGTGCTGATGGATAACAACGGCGGCGGCATCTTCGAGCAGCTGCCGATCCGGCCTTCCCCGGAGCAACTGCTGAATTTCGAGCGGCTGTTTGCCATGCCCCAGGCCGTGGATCCCCTGGCCCTGGCGGCTGCCCATGGGGTGCCTGGGCGTGAGCCCCGCGATCCGCAAGCACTCCAGGAGGACCTGGCCTGGGCCCTGCACCAGCCCTGCGCCCTGCTGCGGCTGCGTTGCGACCGCCGCCACGATGCGGCCCGCCGCCACACCCTGCGCACAATGGGGGCCGCCTTCACCCAGCGGCCGTGAGTTTCGCCTTTGCCCCTGCCGAGCCTCCGGTGTTGTGGCAATCCCTCGGCCACTACGAGGACATCACCCTGGAGCGCTGCGACGAGGGGATCGCCCGGATCACGATCAATCGGCCCCACAAGCGCAACGCCTTCCGGCCCCGCACTGTGGTGGAGCTGTGTGATGCCTTCACCCGCATGCGCGACGACGCGCGGGTGGGCGTGGTGCTGTTCACCGGTGCCGGCCCGGCGGCCGATGGGGGTTGGGCGTTCTGCGCCGGCGGCGATCAGAGCGTGCGCGGGGATGGCGGGTATGTGGATGAGGAGGGCATGCCCCGCCTCAATGTGCTGGATCTGCAGCGTCTGATCCGCAGCCTGCCCAAGGTGGTGATCGCCCTGGTGGCTGGCTACGCCATTGGCGGTGGCCAGGTGCTGCACCTGCTCTGCGACCTGAGCATTGCCGCGGAGAACGCCCGCTTCGGCCAGACGGGCCCCCGGGTGGGCAGCTTCGACGGCGGCTTCGGCGCCAGCTACCTCGCCCGGCTGGTGGGGCAGCGCAAGGCCCGCGAGATCTGGTTTCTCTGCCGCCAGTACGGCGCCGATGAGGCCCTGGCCATGGGCTTGGTGAACACGGTGGTGCCCCTCGAGCAGCTGGAGGCCGAAGGCGTGCGCTGGGCCAGGGAGGTGCTGCAGCACAGCCCCACCGCCATCCGCTGCCTCAAGGCCGCCTTCAATGCCGAAACCGACGGCATGGCCGGGCTGCAGGAGCTGGCCGGCCAGGCCACCCACCTCTTCTATCGAACCGAGGAGGGCCAGGAGGGCCGCAACGCCTTCCTCGACAAGCGCGACCCTGATTTCAGCGCTTCTCCCTGGTTGCCCTGACTGGCTGGCGCAGCTACCTCTGAATCAGCGAGATGCAAGGGCCGTTTCGTTGTGCTGATCCGTCTTTTTCTTCCATCCCTCACGGCGGCCGTGCTGGTGGGGGCGGCGATCACGCCCCCGGCGGCCCAGGCCCGCAGGGCCGACCCGATTCCGCCGCCGGCTCCGGCGATCTCGGATGCGGTGGCCCTCAGCCGGGTGCCGCTTCCCCTGCTCCAGCAGGACGGCCTGCAGCTGGTGCTCGATCGCACCCATCGCCAGCTGATGGTGCTGCGCAACGGCCAGCTGCTGCGCCGCTACCCCGCCGCGGTGGGAACCCCGGGCTGGGAAACCCCCGCCGGGAGCTTTCAGGTGCTGGACATGCAGGCCCACCCGGTGTGGGAGCACCCCGGCAATGGCCGCAAGGTGGGCCCCGGCGAGGCCAATCCACTCGGGTCGCGCTGGATCGGCTTCCATCGCGACTGCAAGCCCCGCAAGGCCTGGGATGGGGAGCGCTACCTCAGCGTGCAGGGATGCACGATGGCCGGCTTCCACGGCACTCCCCACCGCTGGACCGTGGGCCGCGCCGTGAGCCATGGCTGCGTGCGTCTTTATGAGGAAGACGTGCAGGAGGTGTTCGAACTGGTGCAGGTGGGCACCCCGGTGACTGTGCTGCCCTGAACTGGAAAGGGCCCGTAAAGTTGCGCCCAGCTTGGCCCTGTGGGATGCGCATTCTTTTTGCGGCGGCGGAATGCGCCCCCCTGGTGAAGGTGGGCGGGATGGGCGATGTGGTGGGCTCCCTGCCCCCGGCTCTTGCGGCCCTCGGCCATGACGTGCGCGTGATCATGCCGGGCTACGGCCGGCTGTGGAGCCGCCTGGCGATTCCGCCGGAGCCGGTGTGGCGCGGCCACACCATGGGCAACGACTTCGCCGTGTTCGAAGTCGCCCACCCCACCACGGGGCTGCCCCTGTATCTGGTGGGCCATCCGGTGTTCGATGCCGAGCGCATCTACGGCGGCGACGATGAGGACTGGCGCTTCACCTTTTTTGCCAGTGCCGTGGCGGAATTCGCCTGGAATCACTGGAAGCCCCAGGTGCTCCATTGCCACGACTGGCACACGGGGATGATCCCGGTGTGGATGCATCAGGACCCCGAGATCAGCACGGTGTTCACCATTCACAACCTCAAGTACCAGGGTCCCTGGCGCTGGAAGTTGGAGCGGATGACCTGGTGTCCCTGGTACATGCAGGGCGATCACACCATGGCGGCGGCCCTGCTCTACGCCGATCGGGTGAATGCGGTGTCGCCCACCTATGCCGCCGAGATCCGCACACCCCAGTACGGGGAACAGCTCGATGGCCTGCTGAATTACATCAGCGGCAAGCTGCGGGGCATCCTCAACGGCATCGATACGGCGGACTGGAATCCCGCCACGGATGCGGCCCTGGCCGCCCCCTTCAGTGCCGCCAACCTGGCACCGCGGGCGGCGAACAAGCAGGCCCTGCAGGAGCGGTTCGGGCTCACGGTGAACCCCCGCTCCTACCTGATGGGGATGGTGAGCCGCCTGGTGGACCAGAAGGGTGTGGATCTGCTGCTCCAGGTGGCCGACCGGGTGCTCGCCTACACCGACAGCCAGATCCTGGTGCTTGGCACCGGGGATCGCACCTACGAGAGCGGTCTCTGGCAGATGGCCGCCCGCCATCCCGGGCGTTTTGCGGTGTTTCTCACCTACGACGATGCCCTCTCGCGATTGATCTACGGGGGCAGTGATGCCTTCCTGATGCCCAGCCGATTTGAGCCCTGCGGCATCAGCCAGATGCTGGCCATGCGCTATGGCTCCATTCCGGTGGTGCGGATGGTGGGCGGCCTGGTGGACACCGTGCCCCCCAACAACCCTGCCGAAGCCACCGGCACGGGCTATGGCTTTGACCGCTACGAGCCGATCGACTTCTACACGGCGATCGTGCGTTCGTGGGAGGCCTACCGGAACCCGGCCAGCTGGGTGGAGCTGCAGCGCCGCGCCATGGCCGTCGACTTCAGCTGGGCCCGGTCGGCCCTGGAGTACGACGCCATGTACCGGGATGTGGCGGGCGTGAAGGAGCCCACACCGGCCGCAGCTGATGTGGAGCGCTTCTCCCAGGGCCAGGACGCCGATCCGAGCCGTCGCGGCCTGGCCTCGCTGCTCGGGCTGCGCGGCCAGGGCTGACCGCGATGGCCGCCGAGGCCCCGCAACCCCCCTCCAACCCTGGGTCTGCCCGGGATCTGCCCGCCCCTTACCAGGATCCCTACCGGGCCCTCGGCCACGACCTTCGGGCGGTGGTGGCCACCCTGCGGCTGCGGGTGCAGGAGCTGTGGCGGCGCAACCGCCAGGGCGACCTCTCGGTGCCGGGCTTCTGGCCCCAGGATCTGGCCCCCCTGTTCTGGCCGGCCGTGGTGGCGCTGGTGCTGGCCTCGCTTCTGGCGCTCCCGATCGGTGTTAGTCGGTTGCTCCCGGCCCGGGCGCCCGTTGTATCGGAGCCCCAGCCCGAACAACTCCTCACCACCCCGTTGCCCCAGGCCCGGCCCATCGCCGATCCCCAACCGGTGCCTGACCCCGAGGTGCTGGCCTCTGCCCCTAGCCCGGTTGCGCCACCGCCCGAGCCCCCTCAGCCTGAGCCCGTTCAGCCCGAGCCCCCCCTGCTTGCGCTCGATCCCCTGATGGAGCTCCTGCAGCAAGACGATCCCCGCCACCTGATTGCCAGTGCCCACCCCCAGCCCTCCGCTGGCGTGCTGGAGCTGGAGCTCACCGACGCCTTCCGCCAGTTGCCGGAGCCGGAACGCCGCCGCGAGGCCGAGCGCTGGTTGGAGCGCAGCCGCGACCAGGGTTACGGCAGCTTGGTGCTGGTGGATGCGGCCGGGCGTCCCCTCGGCCGGCAGGCCCTGGTGGGTTCGGGCATGATCCTGCTCGATTCCCAAGCGCCCAGCTGATGCCGCTCCCCCTGGCTGCCCTGCAGGACCTCTGGGGCCAGCCGGCCACGGGCGAGCTGGCCCCCGACCAGCGCGGGCGGCGGCTGGCGGCGATCTGCACCGACAGCCGCCAGCTGCAGGCCGGAGGCCTGTTCGTGCCGCTGGTGGGTGAGGTGTTCGACGGCCATGCCTTCCTGGCCCAGGCCATGGCCAGTGGTTGCCTGGCGGTGGTGGCCCAGCCAGGCCGGCTGGAGGCCCAGCGGCAGCAGGAGCTGTTGAGCCAGGCCAGGGCCAGCGGTTCCCACCTGTGGTGGGTGAGCGATACCCAGCTGGCCTATCAACAGCTGGGTCATGCCTGGCGTGAGGGCTTCACCGTGCCCGTGGTGGCCGTTACCGGCTCGGCCGGCAAGACCACCACCCGGGAACTGATCCGGGCGGTGCTGGCTCCGCTTGGGCCCGTGCTGGCCAGCACCGGCAACCAGAACAACGACATCGGTGTTCCGCTCACCCTGCTCAAGGCCGGCCCGGACCATCGGGCCGTGGTGGTGGAGATGGGGATGCGCGGCCTGGGCGAGATCGAGCGCCTGAGTTGCTGCGCCGCCCCAGACGTGGCCGTGATCACCAACATCGGTACGGCCCACATCGGCCGGCTCGGTAGCCGTGAGGCGATCGCCACCGCCAAATGTGAGATCACCGCCAGCCTGCGGCCCGATGGCCTGGTGGTGATTCCGGCCGGTGATCCCCTCTTGGAGGCGGCCCTGGCGGCGGTTTGGCAGGGCCCCGTGTGCCGGGTTGGCCTCGCCAGCGATGCCCTCGCGCCTGGAACACCGGCTCCGGATCTGCTGGGCACAGTGGCCGAGCCCCTTGGTGGCGGCAGCGGTCTGGGCCGGCTGGAGCTTGCCGATGGCAGCCAGGTGCCCCTGCCCCTGCCCGGTCGCCACAACGCCCGCAACCTGCTGCTGGCCCTGGCGGTGGCCCGCCACCTGGGCGTGGATCTGGCCGCCCTTGCGGATCTTGCCGTTGCGCTGCCGGGTGGGCGTTGCCGCCGCCAGCAGCTGGGCGGGATCACCCTCCTCGACGAGACCTACAACGCCTCCCCGGAAGCGGTGCTGGCGGCCCTGGAACTCCTGGCCCGTGAGCCCCTGGCCCCCGGTGCGCGCCGGTATGCGGTGCTGGGCACCATGCTTGAGCTGGGGGACCACAGCCTGGCACTGCATGGCCAGGTGGCCCGCCGGGCCGCTGAGCTGGGCCTCGATGGGCTGGTGGTGGTGGATGGGGGAGCGGAGGGAGCCGCCATGCTCGAAGCGGCGGCTGCTTTAGCGCGCCTGAAGCGCGTACCCACCCCTGAAGATGCCGCTGTCGAGATCGCCGGTTGGCTTCAGCCTGGCGATGCGCTGTTGCTCAAGGCCAGCCGCGGCGTGGCCCTGGAGCGCCTCATTCCCCTGCTCGAGACCCGGCTCCCCCAGCCGGCTTAGCCGCCCGGCTGTTGCCAGTTTTCCTTCACCAGCTGCCGGGCCCGGCCTAGGGCCAGGGCGCCGGCGGGCACATCCTTGGTGAGGCAGGAGCCCGCCCCCACGGTCACGTTGGCTCCCAGGGTGATCGGGGCCACCAGCACGGAGTTGGCCCCGGTTTTGCTGCCGGAGCCGATCACGGTGCGGTGCTTGTTCACGCCGTCGTAATTGGCGGTGATCGTGCCGGCCCCCACATTCACATTGGAGCCCAACTCGGCGTCGCCGATGTAGCTGAGGTGGTTCACCTTGCTGCCGCTGCCGATGCGGCTGTTCTTGATCTCCACGAAGTTGCCCACCCGGGCCCCCTCGCCGAGCTCTGCCTGGGGCCGCAGGTGGGCGAACGGGCCGATCGCACAGTGGGCAGCCACCACGGCCTCCCGTACCACCGAATGCACCACCTCCACGGCGTTGCCGAGGCTGGCGTTGTCGAGCAGGCAGCCCGGGCCGATGCGGCAGCCGTCGCCGATCACGGTGGTGCCGCGGAAGTGGCACTGGGGCTCCACAACCACATCGCGGCCGAAGCGGGTGCCGGCGCTCAGGGTGCAGCTGGCGGGATCAATGAAGGTGACCCCCTCCCGCATCCAGTGGTCCCGCAGCCGCTGCTGCAGCACGGCCTCGCACTGGGCGAGCTGAAGCCGGTCGTTGATGCCGTTGATCTCATCGGCATCGGCCACTTCCACATGGGCCGCCGGTGAGAGCAGGCCCACCGTGTCGGTGAGATAGAGCTCGCCCTGGTCGTTGTTGGTGTTGAGCTGGGGCAGCACCGCCGCCAGCTTCGGCCAGTTGAAGCAGTAGATCCCGGCGTTCACCAAGTTGTTGGTGCGCTGTTCATCGCTGCAGTCGCGGTGTTCGATGATCCCGGTTACCGCGCCGTTGGCGTCCACGAACACCCGCCCATAGCCGGTGGGGTCGGCCAAGCGGGCCGTGAGCAGGGTGACTGCGGCACCACTCTCGCGATGGCGCTGCAGCAGCTGCTCCAGGGTTTCGGGGCGCAGCAGCGGCACGTCACCATTGAGCACCAGCAGATCCCCCTGGAAGCCGGCCAGGGGGCCCAGCAGTTGCTGCACGGCGTGACCGGTGCCGTTCTGCGGTTGCTGCAGCACGAATTCCAGCGCGGGCCGGTGGGCGAGCGACTGCTCCACCCGGTCGGCCTGGTGCCCCACGATCAGCACCTGGCGCTCGGGCTTCAGGTGGGAGCAGCTGGCCAGCACCCGTTCCACCAGGGTGTCACCGGCGAGGGGCTGGAGCACCTTGGGCAGGTTGCTCTTCATGCGGGTGCCCTTCCCGGCGGCCAACACGGCAATGGCGAGCATCGAGGCGGGCTGTGGCTGGGGCGGAATCTACGCGGGGCTTTTCATGGGCGGCGCATCCAGCCCCCAGCGCCGCCGCCAGCGGCTGCTGGACCTGAGCCGGCCGCTGGCCAGGCCCTCAGCCTGGGCCTCGCTGCGCTGGGCCACGATCGCCGCCGCTTCCGCCTGGCCCGTGGGGTCGCGGTAGGGCTCGCCGGCGCTGGTGGCCAGATGCTCCCGTTCCATGGGCTCCAGGGGGCGCAGCCAGGGTGATGGGGCCAGCGGGCTGGGGCTCGCCACGGTGCCACCGCTCCAGGCCCGCCGCGGCGGGCTGGTGCCGCTGCCCTGATGGAGGGGCGAAGCCGCCGGAATGGCGGCCAGCTCCAGGCCGGCCAGCCGGAGCCCCTGCCGCACCGCAGCCGCCGAGCAGTAGGTGATCAGCCGCCCTTCCGCTGCCAGCAGCCCGCCCAGGGCCCCCAGGAAGTCCACGGTCCAGAGCTGGGGGCAGTGGCGGGGGGAGAAGGCGTCGTGGAGGATCAGATCCACCTGCCCCCTGCACTGCTGCAGCGCCGCAGCCCCCACGGTGGAGCGGGCATCGCCCCAGAGCATCGACCCCTCCCCCAGGGGCGTGCTCCAGGGGCTGTGCTCCGCCAGCTGCTGGAGCGGCTCGAGGGCCTCCCGGCGCCATTGCTGCCGAAAGTGGGCATCGGCCAGGGCCAGCCGCAGGGGCGCCGGATCCAGTTCCAGGCCCCACCACTGCAGCCGGAGGCCGTGATCGGCACAGGCTTCCAGCAGGGCGGCGGTGTTGGTGGCGGTACCCACGCACACCTCCACCACCCTGATGGTGGTGCCAGGGGCGAAGCGCCCCAGTTCGGCGGGGGCCACGAAGGTTTCCCGGGCCTCGCGCACGGCACCCCGGCCGCTGTGGAACCCCTCGCCGAAGCGCCCACTCCAGAGGCTGAAGCTGCCGTCGGCGGTGGAGCGGCTCTCCAGCTCTTGCCCCTGTTCAGTTGCGCAGTCGGGCGAGATCATCCCAGAACCCCGGATACGACACGGCGGCCGCGCCAGGGCGGGCCAGGGTGGTGTCGCCGCTGGCGCTGATCGCGGCCACCGCCAGGCTCATCGCCACCCGGTGGTCGGTCTCACTGTCGACGGCTGCGCCGTTGAGGGGCGTGATGCCCGTGATCGCCATCCCGTCGTCGAATTCCTCGATGCGCGCGCCCATGGCCCCAAGTTGGCGGGCCATCACGGCCAGTCGGTCGGTTTCCTTCACCCGCAGCTCTTCGGCCCCGCTGATGCGGCTCACCCCTTCGGCGTGGCAGGCGGCCACCGCCAGCACCGGGATCTCATCCACCAGCCGCGGAATGATGTCGCCGCCGATGGTGAAGGCCTGCAGCGGTCCATGGGTCACGCGCAGATCCCCCACCGGCTCGCCGGCCACATCGCGGGCATTGAGCACGCTGATCCGCGCCCCCATCTGCTCCAGCACGTCGAGGATGCCGGTGCGGCTGGGGTTGAGCCCCACGTTCTCCACGGTGAGGTCGGCGCCGGGGGTGATGGCACCGGCCACCAGCCAGAAGGCCGCCGAGCTGATGTCGCCGGGCACCACCACCGTTTGGCCGCGCAGGGCGGCCCCGGGTGTCACGGTCACGATCGTGCGCTCCGGACCGCTCACCTCCAGCTGGGCGCCGAAGGCCCGCAGCATCCGTTCGCTGTGGTCGCGGCTCTGGGCCGGCTCGATCACGGTGGTGGCGCCCTCGGCCGTGAGTGCCGCCAGCAGCAGGGCGCTCTTCACCTGGGCCGAGGCCACGGGGGTGTGCACCGTGGCGCCGTGCAGGGCCTGGCCCATCACGGCCAGGGGCGCGAAGTTGCCGCCCTTGCGGCCGTGGATCGTGGCGCCCATGTGGCTGAGGGGTTCCGCCACCCGCCGCATCGGCCGGCCCCGCAGGGAGCCGTCGCCGGTGAGCACGAAATGACGCCCGCTGCGGCCCGCCAGCAGGCCCAGCATCAGCCGCATGGTGGTGCCCGAGTTGCCGCAGTCGAGCACGTCGCCCGGCTCCTGGAAGCCATCGAGCCCCACCCCTTCCACCAGCACCGGTTCCCCGGCCCGGATCTCCGAAACCCCCACCCCCATGGCCCGCAGACAGGCGGCGGTGCTCAGGGGGTCTTCAGCAGGGAGCAGCCCATCGATGCGGGTTTGCCCTTCGGCGATGGCCCCGAACAGCAGGGCGCGATGGGAGATCGACTTATCCCCAGGAACCTGCACATGGCCCTGCAGGCTGCCGCCGGCGCTCAGGTGGAGGGGGGCGCTCGACTGCTCGCTCACGCGCGACGGCTCAGTTGGAGCGATCCTATGGAGCCCTCAACCCAGGATCAGGCCCCCATCGCTGTGCTGGGCGGCGCGGGCACTGCGCAGGTCGAAGAGCAGTTCCTCCAGGGTGAGCAGGGCCAGCTCCCGCTCCAGCGCCCGCTGCAGCCTGTGCTCCAGCAGCTCGGTGACCTGGCGTGTGGCCGGCTCTCCCCCCTCCACCAGGGCTGCGGCCGGCAGGGCCTCCACTGCGCCCAGCACCTGGGCCAGGGCGATGTCTCGGGGGGGCCTGGCCAGCCGGTAGCCCCCGTTGCGTCCGCGCCGGGCCTCCAGCACCCCATGGCGGCGCAGCTTGAGCAGTAGTTGCTCCAGCATCGGGGCTGGCAGGGCCTGGGCTTCGGCCAGCTCGTTCACCGAGCGCCAGGCCGGTGGGTCGAGGGCCAGCTCCAGCAGGGCCTGGATGGCCTGCAAGCCCCGGCGCAGCAGCACTAGCCCTGGGCCATCCCGGCCAGCCGCTCCAGCACGTGCTCGAGGGTGTAGCCGAACAGGGCCGGATCGGGCTCGCTGTCGCCCAGATCCGCCAGCCCCAGCTCAGCCCAGCGGGCGTCGAGGCGGGCCTCCAGCTCGGGCGGGCGCCGGAGCGCTTCACCCCAGGGGTGGCGCTTCTCCGGGCCGATCTTGGTGGTGGCGTCGATCGCCAGCCGTCCGCCCAGGCCCAGGCGCTCGCTGGCGAAGTCGAGGGTGTCGAAGGGGGTGTCCTCCAGCACGAAGAGATCGCGCTGGGGATCCACCTGGGCGCTGATCGCCCAGATCACCTGGCGCGGATCGCGGATGTTGATCGCCTTGTCCACCACCACCACGAACTTCGTGTAGGTGAACTGGGGCAGGGCGCTCCAGAACGCCATCGCCGCCCGCTTGGCCTGGCCCGGATAGGCCTTATCGATGGCGATCACGGCCAGCTTGTAGCTGAGCCCCTCCATCGGCAGGAAGAAATCCACGATCTCGGGGATCTGCTGCCGAAGAATCGGCGTGTAGATCCGGTTGAGCGCAATCGCAAGCATGGCGTCCTCCTTGGGGGGCCGCCCGCTGAAGGTGGTGAAGTAGATGGGATCGCGCCGCTGGGTGACGCACTGGATGCGCACCAGAGGGGAGTCTTCAACGCCGCCGTAGAAGCCCATGTGGTCGCCGAAGGGGCCGTCGGCCAGTTCCTCGCCGGGAGTGATCGTTCCCTCCAGCACCACCTCGCTGTGGCTGGGCACCTCCAGGTTCACGGTTTTGCACTTGGCCAGCCGCACCCCTTCTCCGGCGTAAAGGCCGGCAAACAGCCACTCGCTCAGCTGCACCGGAATCGGGGTGGCTGCCGCCATCACCAGCAACGGATGCACCCCGATGGCAATGGCGATCTCCAGGGGTTTGCCCAGGGCCGCCGCCTTGCGCAGGTGGCGCGCACCGCCGCGCACGCTCAGCCAATGCACGGTCATGGTGTTCACCGACTGCTGCTGCAGCCGGTACACGCCCACATTCGGGGTGCCGGTTTCCGGATCCTTGGTGATCACCAGCCCGAGGGTGATGATCCGCCCGCCATCGCCGGGCCAGGGACGCAGCAGGGGCAGGGCATCGAGGTTCACCGCCTCCCCCTTGAACACCTGCTGGCGGCAGGGCGGGGTGAGATCGAGATCCGGCCGCGCCTTCAGCACATCGAAGAGCACCGAGCCGAAGCGCACCGCCTCCTTCGCCCCCTTGGGGGGCCGGGGCTGCTGCAGCAGGGCCAGCCGTTCGCCCAGCTCCTCGAGCTCCTCGGCCCGCTCCATCCCCATGCTCCAGAGCACCCGCTCCTGGGTGCCCAGCAGGTTGATCGCCACCGGCATCGAGCTGCCGATCACGTTTTCGAAGAGCAGGGCCGGCCCTCCGAGGCCCAGCACCCGGTCGGCGATGGCGGCCAGCTCAAGATCCGGATCCACGGGCGCGGTGATGCGCCGCAGCCGGCCTCGGCTCTCCAGCAGCTCGAGAAATCCCCGCAGGTCGCGCTGACGGCGCCGACTGAACCCCGTCGAGACCATGACCAGACGCAAACGCTGATTACTGTGGCGCACCCATCCGGCGCCTGCGGACGTGCTGATCTCCTATTTCCACACCTCCGAAGCGGTGCCGGCCGTGCGCCCCGCGGGCGAAGGCGGCCCCGATGCCGCCGTGGTGATCGATGTGCTGCGGGCCACCACCACCATTGCCTGGTCGCTGCAGAACGGGGCCGAGGCGATCCAGGCCTTCGCCGATCTGGCCGAGCTGGAGGCTGCTGCTGCGGCCTGGCCGGCCGAGAAGCGCCTGCGGGCCGGCGAGCGGGGCGGCAAGCGCGTGGATGGCTTTGACCTGGGGAATTCACCCCTGGCGGTGACCCCCGAGCTGGTGGGGGGCAAGCGCATCTTCATGAGCACCACCAACGGCACCCGCTCCCTGGCGGCCGTGCGCGCCGTGCCCCTGCTGGTGACGGCCTGTCTGCCCAACCGCACGGCCGTGGCCCAGCGCCTGCTGGCTGCCGGGGCCGAGCGGGTGTGGATCGTGGGCAGCGGCTGGGAGGGCGACTACTCCCTGGAGGATTCCCTGGCCGCCGGCGCCGTGATCGCCGCCGCCCAGCAGGCCGATCCCTCGGCCTCGACTGGCAACGACGAAGCCCTGGCGGCCCTGGCCCTTTGGCAGCAGTGGCAGCACGAGCCGGAGGCCTGCCTGCGGGCCGCCAGCCACGGCCAACGCCTGATCGGCATCGGCAATCACGACGCCGACTTCGCCTGCTGCGCCGCCCTCGACACCCTCACGATCGTGCCCACCCAGACCGAGCCGGGCGTGATTCAGGCGGGCTAGCGCCCTCCCCTTACGATTCGGCCGACGGTTTCGGGGGTTCGGTGGGCAGTTTCCTGGCGGCAGCGGTGCAGCTCACCAGCACCCCCGATCCGGATGCCAACTTCGCCGCCGCCGAGGAACAGATCGAGCTGGCCGCCCGCCGCGGTGCCGAGTTGGTGGGCCTGCCCGAGAACTTCGCCTTCATGGGCGAGGAGCAGCGCCGCCTGGAGCTGGCCCCCAGCCTGGCCGAGCGCTGCAGCCGCTTTCTGGTCACCATGGCCCGGCGTTACCAGGTGACGCTGCTGGGCGGCGGCTTCCCAGTGCCCGCCGGCGACGGCCACACCTACAACCGCGCCGAACTGGTGAGCGTGGAGGGGCAGGTGCTGGCCCGCTACGACAAGATCCACCTCTTCGATGTGGATCTGCCGGACGGCATCACCTACCGGGAGTCCTCCACGGTGACGCCGGGAAACCAACTGCCCCCGGTGGCGGAGGTGCCAGGGCTGGGGCGCATTGGGCTCTCCATCTGTTACGACGTGCGCTTCCCCGAGCTCTACCGCCATCTGGCCGGTGCTGGGGCTGATGTGCTGATGGTGCCGGCCGCGTTTACCGCCTTCACCGGCAAGGACCACTGGCAGGTGCTGCTGCAGGCCCGCGCCATCGAGAACACCGCCTACGTAGTGGCGCCCGCCCAGACCGGGGTGAACCATGACCGCCGCGCCACCCATGGTCATGCCCTGGTGATCGACCCCTGGGGCACCGTGCTGGCCGATGCCGGCGTGGCTCCGGGCCTGGCGGTGGCCCCGATCGATCTGGGGCACGCCCAGCGGGTGCGGGCCCAGATGCCGAGCCTGCAGCACCGCCGGCCCGCCCTGTTCTGAGCCGCGCCATGGTGCCCCGCCACCAGCGGCTGCTGACCCGACTGACCCGCCTGGCGTTGCCGTTGCTGCCGGCGCTCCAGCTCCTCGCTGCCCTGCCCGCCCTGGCCTCGAGTCTGGGGGCCTGGCGGATCACCCCCCAGGGCGCCCTGGAGTTGCGCACCAGTCCGGATGTGACGCCCCAGGCCTTCTATGAGGCTGGCGGCGGCCTGCGCGGCCCGCGGGTGTGGATCGACCTGCCCGGTGCCCCCAGCCGCAGCCGCACGATCCCCGGCAGTGGCGCGGTGAGGGAGGTGCGCATTGGGCGCCCCGACGGCCAGACCACCCGGCTGGTGCTGGAGTTTGCCCCCGGCACCCGGCTCAACCCCCAGACCCTGCGGCTGGTGGGCACCGCCCGCGACCGCTGGACGATGGAGTTTCCAGAAGGCACCACCGCCGGGGCCACGGCCCTGGGCGAGGGTGACTTCAGCGCGGTGGCGTGGCGGCGAGCGGAGCCCCGCACCGATGGGCGCGCCCCATTCCCCACCGCGGCCACGCCCCTGTCGGCCGATGGCCTGCCGGTGGTGCCCCGGGGGCGCTTCCGCGTGGTGATCGATCCGGGCCATGGCGGCCCCGATCCCGGTGCGGTGGGGATCGGGGGATTGCGTGAAACCGATGTGGTGCTCGATGTGAGCCTGCAGCTGGCGCAGTTGCTCCAGGCCCGGGGGGTGGAGGTGGTGCTGACCCGCACCACCGAAGTGGACGTCGACCTCCCGCCGCGGGTGTCGCTGGCCAACGCCAGCCGGGCCGATGCCTTCGTGAGCGTGCACGCCAACGCCCTGAGCATGGCCAGGCCCGATGTGAACGGGATTGAAACCTTCTATTTCGAGGGCGGCAGCAGCCGCTCCCGGGCCCTGGCTGCGGCCCTTCAGCAACAGATGTTGGCCATCTCACCAGGCAGCCCCGATCGCGGCGTGCGCACGGCGCGCTTTTTCGTGATCCGCCGCACCGTGATGCCCTCGGCCCTGGTGGAGATGGGATTTGTGACGGGTTCCCTCGATGCCCGGCGCCTGGCCGACCCCAACTTCCGCCGCCGCATGGCCCTGGCCCTGGCGGCCGGGGTGCTCACCTACCTCCAGGGCCAGTCATGAGCCTGCTGGTGGGTCTCTTCGACAGTGGCCTTGGGGGGCTCACGGTGCTCCGCCAGGTGCATGCCCGCCACCCCCACTCCCCCTGCCTCTACCTCGGCGATACGGCCCGCGTGCCCTACGGCCAGCGCAGCCCCGAAGACATCCGCGCCATTGCCCGGGAGGTGGTGCGCTGGCTGCGGCTCCAGCATGTGGGGGTGCTGGTGATGGCCTGCAACACCTCCAACGCCCTGGCCTTCGATGTGGCGGTGGCGGAGGCGGGGGTGCCGGTGGTGGGCCTGATCGACAGCGCCGCCGCCGTGATCGACAGCGAACGGGTGGGGGTGCTGGCCACCCCGGCCACCGTGGCCAGCGGGGCGTACCGGCGCGCCATCCATGCCATCCGCCCCCATGCCCGGGTGGTGGAGGTGGGCTGTCCCGCCTTTGTGCCCCTGATTGAAGCGGGGGATCTCCAGGACCCCGCCCTCCAGGCGGCGGCCCGGGAGTACGTGGCGCCGCTGCTGGAGGCCGCGGTGGACACGGTGGTGCTCGGCTGCACCCACTACCCCCTGTTGCGCCCCCTGCTCAGCGAGCTGTTGCCGCCGGAGGTGCGCCTGGTCGATCCGGCCGAGGCCGCCGTTCAGCGGCTGGGGCCCCTGCTGGCCAGCCTGGGCGATGTGCCGGAGGGGGAGCGGGGCAGTGAGCCGGTGCTGGCGCCCCTGCAGCGCACCCGCCTGTGTGTCACCGGCTGCTCCGAGGCCTTTGCCCATGCGGCCGCCGCCTGGCTCGATGCCTGCCCCACGGTGGAGCAGGTCACGTTGGTGGCCCAGATCTGAGCCCCATTCCGTCCAGCCAAGCGGTGCCCGGTTGGTGCCTTCTAGGATCGGCCCACGGCGGAGGGTTTGTGGCAACGGTTGCAGAGCTGCTTCAGCCCGTCGAGGCCGATCTCGATGCTCTGCTCGCCGACCTGCGCAGCCTGATTGGCGCCGGTCATCCCATCCTCCAGGCGGCAGCTGAGCACCTGTTTGCCGCCGGGGGCAAGCGCCTGCGGCCCGGCATCGTGCTGCTGCTGTCACGCGCCATCGATCCCGCCGGTGAGCTGGGGCCGCGCCACCGGCGCCTGGCCGAGATCACCGAGATGATCCACACGGCCTCGCTCGTGCACGACGACGTGGTGGATGAGGCCGCCACCCGCCGCGGTGTGGATACGGTCCACAGTCGCTTCAACCACCGCGTCGCGGTGCTGGCTGGTGATTTCCTGTTTGCCCAGGCCAGTTGGCACCTGGCCAACCTCGACAACCTCGAGGTGGTGAAGCTGCTCAGCCGCGTGATCATGGATCTGGCCGACGGCGAGGTGCGCCAGAGCCTGTTCCGCTACGACACCGGCCAGAGCTTCGAGGCCTATCTCGAAAAGAGCTACTGCAAAACCGCCTCCCTGATCGCCAACAGCGCTCGTGCCGCCGGCGTGCTCACCGAGTTGCCTGCCGAGCGTCTCGATTCCCTGTATCGCTTCGGCCGTCAGCTAGGCCTGGCCTTCCAGGTGGTGGACGACATCCTCGATTTCACCGGCAGCGACCAGCAGCTGGGCAAGCCCGCCGCCAGCGATCTGGCCTCTGGCTATCTCACAGCTCCGGCGCTGTATGCCCTTGAGGAGCGCCCGGCCCTGGCCGGTTTGATTGAGCGGGAATTCAGCCAGGACGGTGATCTGGAGCAGGCCCTGGAGCTGGTGCGCGGCTGTGAGGCCATTCCCCGCTCCCGCGCCCTGGCCGAGCAGTTCGCCCGTGAGGCCGGGGAATCCCTGAGCTGGCTGCCCACCTCCGATGCCACCCGCGCCCTGCGCGGCCTCCCCGATTTCGTGCTCAGCCGGCTGTACTGAGCGCTGGCTCGCCCAGCCCCAGCCGGGCGAGTTCCTAGCTGATCTGTACCTCAGCCAGGCTGCTCATGAAGCGCTCGATCCCGGGATAGAGGCCGGCAATGGCGTCGCCATCGAGATGGGTGGGCGGCAGCACATGCACCCTGCAGCCTGCCGCTAAGGCACTCCTGGCCCCAGCTGGGGAATCCTCAAAGGCCCAGCAGTCGCCGGCCTCCACCCCCAGCCGCGCTGCCGCCAGCAGAAACACGTCGGGCGCGGGTTTTCCCGCCCCCAGTTCCGGATCATCGCCGTGCACCCGCACCGTGATCGGCGCAAGCCACGGATGGGGCGCCGCCTTGAGGGCCACCGCCGCTCTAGAGCTGCTGGTGGCCAGGGCCATCGGCACCGCCAGCTCGGCGCAGCGCTGCACCAGTTCCCGGGCCCCTGGCATGGGGGCGGCGGTGGGTAGCAGGGCCTCGGCGATCGGTTGGCGCACCGCCAGCAGCTCCTCACGGCTGAGCGACGGTCCACCGGCGTCGGCAATCCACTGGCGCACCTGGTCGGCGCAGTCGTGGCGGCGCCGGCCCCGCAGTGCCATCAGCTCATCGGCCGCAAGCACCCGGCCGAAGTGGGTGGCGGCCTCTTGCCAGGCCCGGGCATGCAGGGGTTCGGTGTCGAGCAGCAGCCCGTCGAGGTCGAACAGGCAGGCAGCGGGTCGGTGCATCGGGCCATCTTGATCGCTTGAATGGCGAGCAGTCCCGGTGCTGCGCCTTGACCGCCCCCACGATCGAATCGGTGCTGCAGGAGCAGCGCAGCTTTGCCCCCCCGGCCGGGCTGGCCGCCCAGGCCCGGATCGGCAGCCTCGAGGCCTACCGCGAGCTCGCCGCCCGCGCCGACGCCGATCCCGATGCCTTCTGGGGCGATCTGGCCCGCAGCGAGCTCCACTGGTTCGAGCCGTTCCACACCGTTCTCGACTGGAGCAACCCACCCTTCGCCCGCTGGTTTGAGGGAGGCACCACCAACCTCAGCTTCAACTGCCTCGATCGACACCTCGATGGCCCCCGCGCCGATAAGACGGCCCTGATCTGGGAAGGGGAGCCGGGCGACACCCGCACCTTCACCTACCGCGAGCTGCACGCCGAGGTGTGCCGGGCTGCCAATGCGCTCAAGGCCCTGGGCATCGGCAAGGGCGACCTGGTGGCTCTCTACATGCCGATGGTGCCCGAGGCGGCCATCGCGATGCTGGCCTGTGCCCGCATCGGCGCGCCCCACTCAGTGGTGTTCGGCGGCTTCTCGGCCGACGCCCTGCGCGATCGCCTGATCGACGGCCACGCCAAGGCGGTGATCACCGCCGATGGCGGCTTCCGCAAAGACAAGGCCGTGGGCCTCAAGCCGGCCGTGGATGAGGCCCTTGAAGGCGGCGCCGTGCCGAGCGTGGAGCACGTGCTGGTGGTGCAGCGCACCCAGCAGGACTGCGCCATGGAGGCCGGCCGCGATGTGTGGTGGCACGAGCTGGTGCCCGCCCAGGGCGCCGACTGCCCGGCTGAGCCCATGGCCAGCGAAGACCGGCTGTTCGTGCTCTACACCTCTGGTTCCACCGGTAAGCCCAAGGGGGTGGTGCACACCACCGCCGGATACAACCTCTGGGCCCACCTCACCTTCCAGTGGATCTTCGACATCAAGGAGAACGACATCCACTGGTGCACGGCCGATGTGGGCTGGATCACCGGCCACAGCTACATCGTGTATGGCCCGCTCTCCAATGGCGCCACCACCGTGATGTACGAGGGTGCGCCGCGTCCGAGCAAGCCCGGCGCTTTCTGGGAGGTGATCCAGAAGCACCGCTGCACGATCTTCTACACGGCCCCCACGGCGATCCGGGCCTTTATGAAGAGCGGCCGCGAGGTGCCGGATCAATACGACATGAGCTCGCTGCGGATCCTGGGCACCGTGGGTGAGCCGATCAACCCGGAAGCCTGGATCTGGTACCGGGATGTGATCGGCGGCGACCGTTGCCCGATCGTGGACACCTGGTGGCAGACCGAAACCGGCGGCGTGATGATCAGCCCCCTGCCCGGCGCCACCCCCACCAAGCCCGGCTCCTGCACCCTGCCCCTGCCTGGTATCGCCGCCGACATCGTGGATATGGACGGCGTGTCGCAGCCGGCCGATGCGGGCGGCTACCTGGCGGTGCGGCGCCCCTGGCCGGGAATGATGCGCACGGTGCATGGCGATCCCGAGCGCTTCCGCAAGAGCTACTGGGAGCACATCCGCCCGGCCGATGGCAGCTGGCTCTACTTCGCCGGGGACGGCGCCCGCCGCGATGCGGATGGGTACTTCTGGGTGATGGGCCGCGTCGACGACGTGATCAACGTGAGCGGCCACCGCCTCGGCACCATGGAGATCGAAAGCGCCCTGGTGAGCCATCCCGCCGTGGCCGAAGCCGCCGTGGTGGGCCGTCCCGACGACCTCAAGGGCGAGGGGATCGTGGCCTTCGTGACCCTGGAGGCCGGCCGCAGCGGCGACGACGCCCTGGTGGCGGAACTGCGCAGCCACGTGGGTAAGGAGATCGGCCCGATCGCCCGGCCCGATGTGATCCAGTTCAGCGATGCCCTGCCGAAAACCCGCAGCGGCAAGATCATGCGCCGGATCCTTCGTTCTCTTGCGGCCGGTGAAGAGGTGAGCGGCGACACCTCCACCCTGGAAGACCGCTCGGTGCTCGACGCCCTGCGCGTCTAGCGCGCCTGCTCGTCGATCAGGTCGACCAGGCGCTCCACGGCCCGCTGGCGGGCTGGGTCGTCGGCCCAGCTCCCCAGCAGGTTCTGGCGCAGGCCGGCACTGGCGGGGGTGAGGTGATCGCCGGGCAGCTCCGCCAGGGTGGTGGCATCGCCAGGCCGCGCCTGAAGCACCCCCAGCAGCCGGCCGCTCTGGTCGAGGTTGTCGCGGGAGAAGCGCACCAGCAGGTTGCGGGGCTGGCGGTAGCTCCGTTCCACCAGGGCCAGGGTTTCCTCGGGCGACGGGCTGAACTCGCTGCGGAAGTTGAACTGCTGGCCAAGTTCCGCCAGCAGCGGCACCGATCGCTCGGCCGAGAAGTTGTTGAAGGCCAGCGCCACCAGGGCGTTGCAGCTCCGGCCCCCATCCGGGGCCAGCAGGTGCAGCTTGCAACCCAGGCTGTGGCCCAGGCGCAGCAGCGGCTGGCCCGGTTCATCGGAACTGCGGGCCTGGCGGAACAGGCGCCAGGCGTCGTTGGCCTGGGCCTGGTGATCGAAGCCCGGCACGTAGCTCCAGGCATGGATGCGCCATCCGCGGCCCGCCAGGGTGTCGAGCAGGCGCCGGTAGCTGAGCTGTGGTGTGGCCGCCAGATAGCTGCCGCCGATGAACTCGATCAGGCCCCGCGGCCCGCGGCGCGCCTCAGGCTCCAGCTCCCAGAGCTCCCCGCGCTGGCGCCAGCCCATGCTCAGGCGGCGGCCTGGAGGCGCTGCAGGGCCTCGATGGCCTCACGCCGGTGGGCGGGGCCGTCGAGGAGGTTGTTGAACACGTGGCGGACCACGCCATCGCCGTCGATCACGTAGGTGACCCGGCCCGGCAGCAGGCCCAGCACGCTGGGTACCCCAAAGGCCCTGCGCAGCTGGTTGCCCCTGTCC
Source organism: Prochlorococcaceae cyanobacterium (assembly GCA_040399185.1). Classification (GTDB taxonomy): domain Bacteria; phylum Cyanobacteriota; class Cyanobacteriia; order PCC-6307; family Cyanobiaceae; genus UBA5018. Next base: position 25,849 of record JBBASQ010000015.1, on the reverse strand, counting down.
ACCAGCAGGGGGTAGGGCAGGTTGTGGCGGCTGGCGAAGCGCTGGTGGCTGGCGGCGTCATCGCCGCTCACACCCCATACTTCGGCCCCCATGGCCTGGAGGTCGCCGTAGCTGTCGCGGAAGGCGCAGGCCTCCATCGTGCAGCCCGGGGTGTCGTCCTTGGGATAGAAGAACAGCACCAGGGCCTTGCCACCCAGTTGGTCGCTGCGGCGCTCCACGCCGGACTGGTCGGCGAGGGCGATCAGGGGTGCGCGGTCGCCGGCGGCCAGGGCCATGGGGGCATCGGAGCTGGCGGCACCCTAGGCAGAGCTGCGAGCATGGCGCCGCCGTTTCCGCATGCCATGGCAGAGCAGCCCCGCCTGTGGGAACAGAACGACCTGCTGTCTCTGCTGGCGGCACCGGTTCCTGAAACCGTGCCCGACCAGCCCGAGCACGCGTCCGTCTCGCCAGGGGCCGCGCCTCCGGAGGAGCGTTCTGCCGGGGAACGTCCTGCAGTTGCGCAGGAGGAGCGCTCGGCGGTGGCCTGCCCCACCACCGTGTTGATCCTGGACACCGAAACCACAGGGTTGGATCCGGCCAGCGGCCAGTGCCTCGAGGTGGGGGCAGTGCTGTTCCACGTGCCCAGCCGTGCGGTGCTCGGCCAGCTTTCTTTCCTGATCCCCGCCGCCAGCAATCCCGCTCGCCATGTGAACGGCATCGACCCGGCGGTCACCCAGCTGGCCCAGCCCTGGCGCCCAAGCCTCGCGTTGTTTGAGGCCATGGTGGCGAGTGCCGATGCGGTGCTGGCCCATAACGCCGCCTTTGATCGCCAGTGGTTTGGCCTCGATCCACTGCCGGCGATCGAACGGCCCTGGATCTGTTCGATGGAGGACATCCGCTGGCCCTCTGATCGCCATCTGCGCGCCACGCCTTCGGTGCGCGACCTGGCGCTGGCCTACGGCGTGCCCGTTTGGGCCGCCCACCGCGCCCTCACCGACTGCATCTACCTGGCCCAGGTGTTTGAGCGCTGCGCCGATCTCGACGACCTGCTGGTGGCGGCGCTCGAACCGCGTCAGCTGTTCCGTGCCCAGCTCAGTTATGCCGAGCGGCACCAGGCCAAGGACGCTGGATTCCGCTGGAACGATCCGGTCGCCGGTGCCTGGACGCGCCGCCTCAGCGAGCGGGAAGCGCGCGCCCTGCCATTTCCTGTGCTGCCCGTGGGCGCCTGAGAGCCCCGCCTGGGACCTTTGGATTTCCTTCCGCTAGTGGAAGTTGGCCGGCGACTCGCGGACATCGGGCGATTTCCCCTGCATCCTGCGGGTTGATGACACGGGCCGCAGCGATGTCCCGTTACGAGGCCAGAAGGGTGGAGGTGACGGATCGGCTGCAGCTGAGGCTGCGCCGCTGGCAGGCGGTGCGCACCTGGGCGCGGTTGATCCGGGAGGCCGAAGCCCTCTGGCATGTGGATGTGCGCGCACTCCATCGCCTGGCGGCCCAGGAGCTCGGCCAACTGGTGCAGGAGGTGCCGCCGCGCCTGCGGCGCCGGGTGAACCGCTGGCTCGCCCGGCTGGGGGTGGCGACCCGGCTGGGCTAAGGGCTCCGTTTGCCCATTAAAAAACCGCCCCTCAAAGAGAAGCGGTTCACGGTGTTGGATGAATTCCGAAGGGAATTCCGTGACCGGAGAAATCGGAGCGGCGGGATTTGAACCCACGACCCCCACTACCCCAAAGTGGTGCGCTACCAAGCTGCGCTACGCCCCGGTTGCCCGGTCGAAGTGAAGCTACCACAAGGCTTTGCGGCCTCCGATCCGCCTCAGCAGCCGCGCCGTCAGCCGGTCCCGGCGGTCCACCGCATAGCCGCCCAGGCGCAGTTGGCGCGCCAGCAGGCGCAGTTCTGCCAGGCTCATGCTCGCCAGCTTCAGCTCGGGCACCTTGCGCCAGGCAGCGGCCTCCGGGGGGAGCTGATCGCCACGCCGCTGGCCGGCGAATCCCAGCAGCGCCCCACCGGCCATCCACTCCGGCACCAGCACGAACAGCACCGCCAAGAGCCCGTAGAGCTCCACCAGGCCCCGGGGCAGGGGATGGATCTGGCGGGGGGCTTCTGCGCCAGCCTGGTCCGTCTTGGGATCGGGCTGGCTCACGTCGCGGCAGGAGGGAAGAGGGGCTCAGGTTGCCAGGCTCCCCTCTGGGAGGTCTGTCCCTCACGCCACTGCAGCGGCAGGTCGTTGGCTGGATGCAGCTTCACGAACCAGAACACCAGGGCAAACACCAAGCCCAGGGTTGCCACCAGGCCCACGATCACCACGCGGTCGGGAAGGGGGTTCATGCGGCAGGTTCCTCAGGCGCTGTCTGTGCGCAGACATTCCAGCTTCTGCGATTCCTGCTCCACGCTGAGCACATCGCCTCGGATGACCAGCCGCAACATGTCGTTGGTGTAGCGCAGTCCGGGGAGCTCGGAGCTCTCCCGGAACAGGGTGGTGCGGAAGCGGCCGTTCAGCAGGGAGGCCTGGGCGTCGTTGCGCTCCACCACAACCCTGCCCCGGCCAGCGCAGAGGTAGGTGTCCCGCACGTCGTACTGCTCCCACCAGGGGGAGCCCATGGCCAGGGCGAGGGGCGCCAGCAACGACAACAACACGGGGCGGGGATCAGGAGAGCTGAATCGGAGCGTTGTCACCCCGCAGCACGCAATGGCTCACCGACCAGTCGTAGAAGCGCCAGACCGCCGGATCCAGGAGGAAGCTCGCTCCCTCATAGCCCTCAAAGGGCACCTGGGTGGGCATGGCGGAGCAGTACGGGCGACTGCCGGGCCGAGCCAGATATTGCTGGTGATACGGCTCAGCGGCGTAGAAGGGCACATTGGCCCGGATCTCGGTGGTGATCGTGCCGAATCCACCGGCGCTCAGCTGCCGCTGGTAGGCCTCACGGCTGGCTTCGGCCTCCTGCAGCAGGGCGGGATCGTTCACATAGATCGCCGAGCGGTACTGGCTGCCCCGGTCGTTGCCCTGGCGGTCGCCCTGGGTGGGGTCGTGGCATTCCCAGAAGAGCTTCAGCAGATCGGCGAAGCCGATGGCGCTGCGGTTCCACACCACGCGCACCACTTCGCTGTGGCCGGTGCGACCGGAGCACACCTGTTCATAGCTGGGGTTCTCGGGGGTGCCCCCGGCGTAGCCCACTGCCGTGGTCACCACCCCCGGCAGGCGCCAGAACCCCTTCTCCGCTCCCCAGAAACAGCCGCAGCCAAAGAACACCTCACCCTGGCCTTCAGCCACGGGCGCATCCACCGGGGTGCCCAGCACCACATGGGGGCCTTGGGGAAACGGTCCGCCGGCCTTCACCCGGCCATCTGGTTGGAACAGTCCGAACACGGCGCCGCTGCAGCGATCGCGAGCCTAGGCAGGGCCCCCATCCCCCGCGGCCGGCTCCAGGGCGATGTGGTTCAGCAGGGTGGTGATGAAGGCGAACAGCAGGAACGGCAGCGAGAGCACCAGGATCAGCCCCACCCCCACCAGGGCAAATAGGGGACGGCTGGCGCCCATCAGCGCTAGACCCGCTGCCAGGCTCACGAAGATCACGCCCATCCACACCAGGATCTGGGCGTAGATGTCACCGAAGGTGAGCGTGCAGCGCAGGTTGTAGCGCGCGGTGGTGGAAACGCTGCTGGCCATGGTGGCTGCGGCTGCTGGGGGCATCAACACCTCCATGGAAGCCACGGCGGCGGTGGTTGTCTGCCCCGCTCAACAAATCGGGTTCAGGCGGGGCCGGCGGCCGGCCCGCTTCAGCCCGCAGCCCGCAGCTGGGCGTCCACCTGCTCGCGGTCCCAGAGCCGGCGATAGGCGCCGGGATGGGCCAGCAGCTCCTCATGGGTGCCCTGCTGCACCAGCCGGCCCTCTTCGAGCACCAGCACCCGATCGCAGGCGGCGGCGGCGGAGAGCTGGTGGCTGATCATCAGCACCGACCGCCCCATCCCGGAGCGGGCACTCTGTTCACGCACGCTGCGCAGGATGCCGGCGGCGGTGGTGTTGTCCACGCTCGCCAGGGCGTCATCGAGCACCAGCAGCGGGGCATCCATCAGCAGGGCGCGGCCCAGGGCCGTGCGCTGGCGCTGCCCCCCACTGAGGGTGATGCCTCGCTCGCCCACCAGGGTGTCGTAGCCGTCAGGGAATCCCCGGATGTCGCCCTCAAGCCGGGCCTGGCGGGCCGCCTCTTCCACCTGCCCGATGGGGGCATCCGGCTCGCCATAGCGCAGGTTGTCCGCCAGGGAGGCCGTGAACAGGAACCCTTCCTGCGGCACCAGGGCCACCCGGCGCCGCAGCTCCAGCAGCTCCAGTTGGGTGACATCAATGCCGTCAATCCACAACTGGCCCGGGTCCACCTGCACCATGCGCCCCAGGGCGCGGGCCAGGGTGGTTTTGCCGCATCCCACCGGCCCCACCACGGCCACGAGCTCGCCTGGATTGAGCCGGAAGCTCACATCCAGCAGGGCAGGCCGCTGGCTGGCCGTGTAGTGCACGGTGAGTCCGCGGGCCTCCACGGCACCGCGGGCCGGTTCCGTCGGTTGGATGGGCGTGGCAGGCGACTGGATCTGCGGTTCACGCCGCAGCAGGTCTTCCACCCGCTCCAGGCTCACCTGCCCGGTCTGGAAGGTGTTGAGGGTGAAGCCCAGCAGGGCGGTGGGAAACACCAGCCGCTCCACAAACAGGATCAGCGCCACCAGATCACCGATCGAGAGACGGCCGCTCTCCAGCTGGCCGCTGCCCAGGGCCAGGAGCAGCAGCAGGCTGATGGAGGAGATGCCCTCCAGCAGGGGGAACAGGGTGCTGCGGGTGCGCGCCAGGCCCAGGGCCGCGTCGCGGTAGACCCGGTTGCGGCCGGCAAAGGCCTGTTCCTCGATGGCCTCCTGGCCGTAGATCTTGATCGCACTGATCCCGGAGAGGTCTTCCTGGATCAGATCGCTCAGTGAGGCCAGGGCCTCCTGCTGGCGGCGCTGCTGCCGCATCATCCGGCCGCCGAACAGGCGCACCGTGGCCAGCATCAAGGGGTAGAGGCCCACGGCCGCCAGGCTCAGCCAGGGGTCGATCGCCACCATCGCCGGCAGGGTGAGCGCGTAGGCCAGCACCGTGTTGGTGAGGCTCAGCACCGCGAAGCCCAGCAGGCGTCGCACGTTCTCCACATCCGAGGTGGCCCGGCTGATCACCTCGCCGCTGCCGGTGGTCTGCACCCAGCCCGGCTCCTGGCGAAGCAGGTGATCAAAGATCCGTTGCTTGAGGGAGGCCTCCACCTGCCGCCCCACGCCGAACACCAGCATCCGCGAGGCCAGGCGCACCGCCCCCATCACGGTGGCCAGGGTCACGATCAGCAGCGCTTCCCCCCGCACATCGGCGAGGCTGAAGCCGTCCTGCAGGTCGTCGATCACCCGACGCACCAGCAGCGGAATGCTGACGCTCAGCAGGTTCACCACCACCAGGGCCGCCACGCCCAGCAGCACCGTGCGCCGGTGGGGCCTGAGATAGCGAAGGATCAGATCGGCCCGGAAGGCGGCCATCGGGGCCGTAAACACCAAGATGGGCCCAACCTAGTGATCGCTCCCTGCCGCGCGCCCATGGCTGAGCCCAACGCCGCCGCCGCTGGTTCCTCCGCCGGTGAGGAGGATCAGAGCCATCCGCTCCATGACGGCGACCGCGACCGGGTGGATGCCCTTCTGGCCTGTGGGCAGCCGGGCGATGCCCAGCTGGTGGATGCCGCCCGGCTGTTGATGCGCTATCAGGGCTTTCCGGGAGCCCGTGATCTGCAGGAGGATCTGGCCAAGGTGCTGCGCCTGTGGGGGCTGGATCGGGAGGACCTTCACGCCCGCACGCGCGCGATCTGGACCTCCGGTTTTCGGCCTGCGCCCGCAGCGGCCGATGCCGTGGGTTCGGGCTTTGACACGGCCGATCAGGAAAGCTAGGTGTTATCGCCAAGATTGCTGTGTTCGGGTGATAGTGGGAATGTCCCCATCACCCGGCCCGGCGTGCCCTGCACCCGGGCTTTTTTCTTGCTTGCATGGGCTCCGCTGCAGGCGGTCATCCCGCATTTACCCCAGCTGTGACAAGCGATTTCCCTTCCTGGCCCGCCCTGCTGGAGCAGCTGCTCCAAGGCCAGTCGCTCTCCACGGATCAGGCCCAGGCCCTGATGCGCGGCTGGCTGGCGGAGGCGATCGATCCGGTGCTCACCGGTGCCCTGCTCGCCGCCCTGCGGGCCAAGGGGGCCAGCGGTGAGGAGCTGGCCGCCATGGCCCTGGTGCTCCGGGATGCCGCCCCCCTGCCGGGCGACCGGCCGGAGCTGGCCCTGGTGGATACCTGCGGCACCGGCGGCGACGGCGCCGACAGCTTCAACATCTCCACCGCCGTGGCCTTTGTGGCCGCTGCTTGCGGTGCCCATGTGGCCAAGCATGGTAACCGCAGTGCCAGCGGCAAGGTGGGCTCCGCCGATGTGCTCGAAGCCCTGGGGATTCACCTGCAGGCCCCGGCTGCTGAGGTGGTGGCCGCCCTGCCCCAGGCCGGCGTGACGTTTCTGTTCGCACCGGGCTGGCATCCGGCGCTGGTGGGCCTGGCACCGCTCCGCCGCAGCCTGGGGGTGCGCACCGTGTTCAACCTGCTCGGGCCGCTTGTGAACCCCCTGCGGCCGGAAGCCCAGGTGCTGGGGGTGGCCCGGGCCGACCTGCTCGACCCCATGGCCGATGCGCTGGCGCGGCTTGGCCTGCAGCGTGCCGTGGTGGTGCACGGCGAGGGAGGCCTGGATGAGGCCTCTCTGGCCGGCCTGAACCAGCTGCGGCTGGTGGAGAACGGGCGGGTGCAAGCCGAGGTGTTGGATCCGGCTGATCTGGGGCTTGGCCCTGCGCCGATCGAAGCCCTCGCTGGCGGGGATCTGGCCCGCAACCGCGAGATTCTCGAGGCGGTGCTGCAGGGCCGGGGCAGTCGGGCCCAGGCCGATGTGGTGGCCCTCAACACAGCCCTGGTGCTCTGGGCCACCGGGCTGGCCGGCAGCGTGGCGGCCGGCGTGGAGCAGGCCCGCGATGCCCTGGGCCGGGGCGCGGGTTGGCAGCGTCTGGAGGCGCTGCGCTCGGCCCTGCCCTGCCCCACCGCCTGAGGCCCGTCAGGCCCTGCGGGATGATTCACCCATCCATGCCGCGCCCGTCCACGCCGTGAGTGAGCCGTCTTCCCCAGCACCCGCCGCCCTGCTGGTGCTGGCCGACGGCACCGTGCTGCGCGGCGAGGCCTTTGGCGCCACGGGCACGGCCCTGGGTGAAGTGGTGTTCAACACCGGAATGAGCGGGTATCAGGAGGTCATGACCGACCCCAGCTACTCCGGCCAGCTGGTGACCTTCACCTACCCGGAGTTGGGCAACACCGGCGTGAACGGCACCGACCAGGAGGCGGACCGTCCCCATGTGCGCGGTGTGATTGCACGCCAGCTCTCCCCTGTGGCCAGCAACTGGCGCAGTGAGGGCTCCCTGAACGACTGGCTGGTGCGCCACCAGGTGGTGGGCATCAGTGGTGTGGATACCCGGGCCCTGGTGCGTCACCTCCGGGAAGGTGGCGCCATCAACGGTGCCATCAGCACCGATGGCACCCCGCCTGCGGTCCTGCTGGAACGGGTGCGATCGGCCCCCTCGATGAGCGGGCTCAACCTCGCTGCCCAGGTGAGCACCCGGGAGCCTTACCAGTGGCAGAGCGTGTGCCCGGCGGAGTTCGATGCCCGGGTGAAGGAAACCCCGGCCCTTCCCTATCGGGTTGTCGCGATCGACTTCGGCATCAAGCGCGCCATCCTTGAGCGCCTCGCCGCCCACGGCTGCAGCGTCACCGTGTTACCTGCCGACGCCACCCTGGAGCAGGTGCTGGCCCTCGAGCCTGAAGGGGTGTTCCTCTCCAACGGCCCTGGCGATCCCGCCGCCGTGACCAGCGGCATCACCCTGGCCCAGGGTCTGCTGCAGCAGGCCCACTTGCCCCTCTTCGGCATCTGTCTGGGGCACCAGATCCTCGGCCTGGCCCTGGGGGGCTCCACCTTCAAGCTGGGCTACGGCCACCGCGGCCTGAACCATCCCTGCGGTTCTCCGGGTGAGGTGGAGATCACCAGCCAGAACCACGGCTTCGCCATTGACGCCACGTCGCTGCCGGCGGATCGGGTCACCGTGACCCATCTCAACCTCAACGACCGCACGGTGGCCGCCCTGGCCATGCGCGATCAGCCGGTGTTCGGGGTGCAGTACCACCCGGAAGCGAGCCCAGGCCCCCACGATGCCGATCACCATTTCGCCCGCTTCACAGCCCTGATGGCCGAGCGGCGCTGAGGGCTGTCGCTGCGCCCCCCGCTGCGGCCTGTCGCACTTTTGTTGCGACTGCTGCAGGCGTGGTCACGATCCCTACACTTCGCGCCAGACACGCCTCGGGGGCTGGAGCCATCAACGACCTGCAGCGACTCACCGTGTCCCTGCGCGGGGGCTTCGAGCAGCAGGCCCATTGCCAGCTGTTCTCCTTCACCGGCCAGCTGGACGCCTACTCCGACAAACAGTTCGGGGAGTTCATCGAGGCGCACCGGGCCGCCTCCCAACCGCTGGTGCTCGATCTCACCCACATCGACTTCATCGATTCGTCGGGGCTGGGGGCGCTGGTGACCCTCGCCAAGCAGTGCAACACCGACGGCCAGCAGTTCCTGGTGGTGGGTAATGCCCGCGTGGTGCAGACCGTGAAGCTGGTGCGCCTGGAGGAATTCCTTCACCTGATGCCCGATCTCGACTCCGCCCTTGGCAGCCTCGCGGCCTGAGCACTGGCTGGCCGGGCTCCAGGCCCATCCGCCAGCTGCTGACCTCGGCCCCCTGCAGCTGGCCTGGTTGGGCGATGCCGTGTGGGAACTGCACCAGCGGTTGGAGCGCTGCCGCCAGCCCGCCCGCGCCCAGGATCTGCACGTGCAGACCGTGGGGGCGGTGAAGGCAGGGGCCCAGGCTGAGGCGTTGCAACGGCTGGAGGGCTGGCTCACCGCGGCGGAACAGGATCTGGTGCGCAGGGGCCGCAATCGGGCCGGGCGCGGGCCCCGCAGGGGCGATGCCGCCGCCTACGGGCAGGCCACCGGTTTCGAGGCGCTGCTCGGCTGGCTGTTCCTGCACGATCCCCCCCGGCTTGTCGAGCTGCTAGATCACTTGAAGGAGAACGATCCATAACCTTCGCCTTCCACACACCATGAGCCCACGTTTTGAACGCCGTCCCGATAAGCGGACGAGCAGCGGGGGCAAAGGGCCTGCGCGCGCCGGTCGCTTCCAGCCCCGCCAGGGTGATGGCGGGCGGCCTGAGCGCAGGCCCGAGCGTGGCGGCGAGGCCCGCGGTGGTGCCCGTCCGGATTCGAGAAGCGATTACCGCTCCGGCCCCCGCGCCGGTGGCTATGAGCGCGGTGCAGACCGTGGGGGCGGCAGTGCGGGCGAGCGCAGTTTCAGTCGCCGTCCCGGTGGCCCGCGGCCCGGTGGCGACCGCCCTTTCCGGGAGCGCTCCTTCGGAGATCGCCCGTCGGGCGATCGATCCTTTGGGGATCGTCCCTACGGCGAGCGCTCCTTCGGTGACAAGCCCCCCTCCGATCGTCCCTTCGGCCAACGCCCGTTTGGTGACCGCCCCCCCCGGAGCGGGCGCCCCGGCGATCGGCCTCCCGGCCGCCGGCCCTTCGGCAGCAAACCCTTTGGGTCCAAGCCCTTTGGCTCCAAGCCCTTCCGCGATCGCAACGACGAGCGCCCGGGTGATCGTTTCTCCCGTGGCCCCATTGCCGTGGACGCTCCCCGCGAGCAACCGGCCGGGGAATCGGAGCGCTTCGGGATGGAGCCGTCCCCCGATCTGGTGTGGGGACGGCATGCGGCCCAGGCGGCCCTGGAGAGTGGCCGGCCGATCCACCGCATCTGGTGCACCCCGGAGATGCGCTTCAGCCCGAAGTTTCTCCAGCTGCTGCGCGAGGCCAAGTCCTCAGGCGTGCTGGTGGAGGAGGTCACCTGGGCGCGCCTGGGCCAGATCAGCGGCGGCGCCGTGCACCAGGGCATCGTGCTGCAGACCGCAGCCGCCGAAACCCTTGATCTCCCCTCGCTGATCGAGGGCTGCCGCAGCCTGGGTGAACCGCCCCTGCTGATGGCGGTGGATGGCCTCACCGATCCCCACAACCTCGGAGCGATCGTGCGCAGCGCCGAGGCCCTCGGTGCCCATGGCCTGGTGCTGCCCCAGCGCCGCAATGCGGGCCTCACCGGCACCGTGGCCAAAGTGGCTGCCGGCGCCCTCGAGAACCTGCCGGTGGCCCGTGTGGTGAACCTCAACCGCTCGCTGGAAGCCCTCAAGGATGAGGGATATCGGGTGATCGGCCTGGCCGGGGAAGGCAGCGTCACGCTGGAGGAGGCCGATCTGGATGGCCCCCTGGTGGTGGTCACCGGTTCCGAGGGGGATGGGCTGTCGATGCTCACCCGCCGCACCTGCGACCAACTGGTGCGCATTCCCCTGCGCGGTGCCACCCCGAGCCTCAATGCTTCGGTGGCCACGGCCCTGCTCCTCTATGAGATCGCCCGCCGCGGTTGGATGAAGGGCATCAGCGGCTCCCAGCCAGCCCCTCGGATCAGCCGCCCGGCCATTCCCAACGCGGCTCCCCTGGCCGCAGACCAAGCGGAACCCGAGGCCGAAGCCGAGCAGCCTGTCCAGGACTGGGCGCCTGAACCCCTCGCCGAGGCCCACCAGTCCGACTCCCAACCTGAACCCGCTCCTGCTGCCCCCGGGCTCGAGCTCGGCCTTGCCCCGGCCGACGCCCCAGGTTTCGACGGTGACATCCAGCTGTGATGCTGCGGTGAAATTCAGGCCGAGTCGGCAGAATGACGGCACTGCCGCCTCTGGTTCATGAATCCCCTGCTGTGGCCCGTTCGCCGTTGTGCCAACGGTCTGGGCCTCGCCTGGTGGGCCAGAGTGAGCACCCAGGGGCCGGATGTCACGTACTGGTATGGCCCGTTTGTGCGGCGCCGCACCCTGGAGGCCCAGCTTCCGGCCTTCCTCGACGACCTCCGCGCCGAGTCGCCGGCGGCCATGAACCACGAGGTGTTGCGCACCCGCCGCGGTGAGCCCCTCACCGAGGGCGATCTCCCGGCCTGAACCGGGCTCCATCCCTGACTGATAGCGTCCATCCAACTGGCAAACAGGTGGATGGGGATCGCTCAGTGGCGTGAGCAGCTGCAGCGGGGCGAGGTGTCGGCCCGTGAGCTCACCGACCAGCACCTCGCCCGCATCGAGGCCGTTGATGGCACGGTTCACGCCTACCTGGAGGTGACCGCCGACCAGGCCCGCGCTGCCGCCGACCGCGTGGATGCCGCCAGGGCTGCCGGCGAAGACCTGCCGCCTTTGGCCGGCGTGCCCCTGGCCATCAAGGACAACCTCTGCACCCGTGGGGTGCGCACCACCTGCTCCAGCCGGATGCTGGAGCACTTCGTGCCCCCCTACGAGAGCACCGTCACCGAGCGCCTGTGGCAGGCCGGGGCCGTGATGCTCGGCAAGACCAACCTCGACGAGTTCGCCATGGGCAGCTCGACCGAGACCTCCGCCTTCGGTCCCAGCCGCAATCCCTGGAATCCCGAACGCGTGCCCGGCGGGAGCTCCGGCGGCAGTTCCGCTGCCGTGGCCGCCGGAGAGTGCGTGGCCTCCCTCGGTTCCGACACCGGTGGCTCCATCCGTCAGCCGGCGTCGTTCTGTGGCGTGGTGGGCCTCAAGCCCACCTACGGCCGGGTGAGCCGCTACGGCCTGGTGGCCTTCGCCAGTTCCCTCGATCAGGTGGGCCCGTTCACCCAGTCGGTGGCCGATGCGGCCGAGATCCTGCAGGTGATCGCTGGTGAGGATCCCCGTGATTCCACTTGCCTTAAGGCCCCCGTGCCCGATTACCGCGCTGCCCTGCAGCAGCCGGTGGCGGGTCTGCGGGTGGGGTTGATCAAGGAGTGCTTTGACGCCGAAGGCCTCGATCCGGAGGTGAAGGCCTCGGTGATGGCGGCGGCCGAGCAGCTGCAGAGCCTGGGCTGTGAGCTGGTGGAGGTGAGCTGCCCCCGCTTCAACGACGGCATTGCCACCTATTACGTGATCGCGCCGTCGGAGGCCAGCGCCAACCTGGCCCGCTACGACGGGGTGAAGTACGGCTACCGGGCTGAGGGGTGCGGCAGCCTGGCGGAGATGACCGCCCGCAGCCGCGCCGAAGGCTTCGGCGATGAGGTGCAGCGCCGCATCCTGATCGGCACCTACGCGCTCTCAGCGGGCTACGTGGATGCCTACTACAAGAAGGCCCAGCAGGTGCGCACCCTGATCCGGCGCGACTTCGACCGGGCCTTTGAGGGCGTGGATGTGCTGCTCACCCCCACCTCGCCGACAACGGCCTTCCGCTTCGGTGCCCACGCCGACGACCCCCTGGCCATGTACCTGGCCGACCTGCTCACGATTCCGGCGAACATGGCTGGCCTGCCCGCCATCTCGGTGCCCTGCGGTTTCGACCAGCAGGGCCTGCCGATCGGCGTGCAGCTGATCACGGGGGTGCTGCAAGAGGAGCGGCTGCTGCAGGTGGCCCACCACTACGAGCTGGCCGCCCGGGTGATGGAGCAGCGGCCGGCCGGGGTCCTGGTGCCCTGAGTCTCTAGATCTGGTGGGGCCGATTTAGGCTTCCCCCCACCGGCGGTGTGTCCTTGGCGTTTGTTCCGCTCCATAACCACAGCGACTACAGCCTTCTGGATGGGGCGAGTCAGCTGCCGGCCATGGTGGAGCGGGCCAAGGAGCTGGGCATGCCGGCGGTGGCCCTCACCGATCACGGCGTCATGTACGGCGCCATCGAGTTGCTGAAGCTCTGCGGCAAAGCGGGCATCAAGCCGATCATCGGCAACGAGATGTATGTGATCAACGGATCGCTCGACGATCCGAACCCGCCCAAGAAGGAGCGCCGCTACCACCTGGTGGTGCTCGCCAAGAATGCGGTGGGCTACCGCAATCTGGTGAAGCTCACCAGCATCAGCCACCTGCGTGGCATGCGCGGGCGTGGCATTTTTGCCCGGGCCTGCATCGACAAGCAGCTGCTGCGCCAGTACAGCGAGGGGCTGATCGTGGCCACCGCCTGCCTTGGCGGCGAGATTCCCCAGGCGATTCTCAAGGGTCGGCCCGATGTGGCCCGCGATGTGGCGCGCTGGTACCAGGAGGTGTTCGGCGACGACTTCTACCTGGAGATTCAGGACCACGGCGGCATGGAAGACCGCATCGTGAACACCGAAATCGCCCGCATCGGCGAGGAGCTCGGGATCTCCTTGATCGCCACCAACGATGCCCACTACCTGAGCGTGGGTGATGTGGAGGCCCACGACGCGCTGCTGTGCGTGCTCACCGGCAAGCTGATCACCGATGAGAAGCGGCTGCGCTACACCGGCACCGAATACATTAAAAGTGAGCAGGAGATGCTTGCTCTCTTCCGTGATCACCTGCCCGATGCGGTGATTGCAGAAGCGGTGGCCAATACCGCGAAGGTGGCCGAAAAGGTGGAGGACTACGACATCCTCGGCCGATACCAGATGCCCCGCTTCCCGATTCCCGAGGGGCATACGCCGGTGAGCTACCTCAGCGCAGTGGCGGAGAACGGCCTGCGCGACCGGCTCAAGCTAGGCCCCGCCGATCCTATCGATGCCGATTACGGCGAGCGGCTGCGCTTTGAGTTGCAGGTGATGGAGCAGATGGGCTTCCCCACCTACTTCCTGGTGGTGTGGGACTACATCCGCTACGCCCGCGACAATGGCATTCCGGTGGGCCCCGGCCGCGGATCGGCAGCAGGTTCGCTGGTGGCCTATGCGCTGGGGATCACCAATATCGATCCGGTGCAGAACGGATTGCTGTTCGAGCGCTTCCTCAATCCGGAACGCAAGTCGATGCCGGATATTGACACAGACTTCTGCATCGAGCGCCGTGGGGAGGTGATCGACTATGTGACCCGCCGCTACGGCGAGGAGAAGGTGGCCCAGATCATCACCTTCAACCGCATGACCTCCAAAGCCGTGCTGAAGGATGTGGCGCGGGTGCTGGATATTCCCTATGGCGATGCTGACCGGCTGGCCAAGCTGATTCCGGTGGTGCGCGGCAAGCCCGCCAAGCTCAAGGAGATGATCGGCGAGGAAACCCCGGCTCCTGAATTTCGCGAGAAATATCTGAACGACCCCCAGGTGAAGCGCTGGGTGGACATGGCCATGCGCATTGAGGGCACCAACAAGACCTTCGGCGTGCACGCGGCTGGTGTGGTGATCGCCGCTGATCCCCTTGATGAGGTAGTGCCGCTGCAGCGCAACAACGATGGCCAGGTGATCACCCAGTACTTCATGGAAGATGTGGAGTCGATGGGACTCCTGAAGATGGACTTCCTCGGCCTCAAGAACCTCACGATGATCGATAAGACCATCGATCTGGTGAAGGAGAGCACGGGCGAATCGGTGGATCCCGATGACCTTCCTCTCGATGATCCGGGCACCTACGGCCTGCTGGCCCGCGGGGATCTGGAGGGCATCTTCCAGCTCGAATCCAGTGGTATGCGCCAGATCGTGCGTGATCTCAAGCCCTCATCCCTGGAAGATATTTCCTCGATCCTGGCCCTCTACCGGCCCGGCCCACTGGATGCGGGGCTGATTCCCAAGTTCATCAACCGCAAGCACGGCCGCGAGGCGATTGATTTCGCCCACGCCAAGCTCGAGCCGATCCTGCAGGAAACCTACGGGATCATGGTGTATCAGGAGCAGATCATGAAGATCGCCCAGGATCTCGCCGGCTATTCCCTCGGCGAAGCCGATCTACTGCGGCGTGCGATGGGTAAGAAGAAGAAGAGCGAGATGGAAAAGCACCAAGACATCTTCGTGAAGGGGGCCAGTGAGCGGGGCGTCGATCCCCGCATCGCCGAAGCCCTGTTCGAGCAGATGGTGTTGTTCGCCGAGTACTGCTTCAACAAGAGCCATTCCACCGCCTACGGGGCTGTCACCTATCAGACGGCCTATCTGAAGGCCCACTATCCCGTGGCCTACATGGCGGCCCTGCTCACGGTGAATGCGGGCGACAGCACGAAGGTGCAGCGCTACATCGCCAATGCCAATGCCATGGGCATCGAGGTGATGTCACCCGATGTGAATGCGTCGGGTATCGATTTCACGCCGGTGGGCAGCCGCATCCTCTTCGGCCTCTCGGCCGTGCGCAACCTGGGTGAGGGCGCCATCCGCCAATTGATCGAGGCTCGCCAGAGCGATGGCGCCTTCCGTTCCCTGGCTGATCTCTGCGATCGCATCCCCGGCCAGCAGCTCAACCGCCGCGCCCTGGAAGCCCTGATCCACTCCGGTGCCCTCGATGGGTTGGAGCCCAACGCCAACCGGGCCCAGTTGATGGCCGATCTGGATCTGGTGCTCGATTGGGCCAGCTCCCGCGCCAAGGACCGGGCCAGCGGCCAGGGGAATCTGTTTGATCTGCTGGGTGGGGGCGGAGCCACTGAGGGTGCTGCGGCCCCCGCCGGCGGCGATCTCAGCACCGCCCCCAAGGCGGCACCCGTGCCTGATTATCCGCCTACCGAGAAGCTCCGCCTTGAGAAGGAGCTGGTGGGGTTCTATTTGTCGGATCACCCGCTTAAGCAACTGGCGAGCCAGGTGAAGCTGCTCTCACCGGTAGCCCTGGGCAACCTGGAGGAGATGGCCGATAAGGCCAAGGTGAGTGCGGTGGTGATGGTGCCCGAGCTGCGTCAGGTAACCACCCGCAAGGGCGATCGCATGGCCGTGCTGCAGCTTGAGGATCTCACCGGCAGCTGCGAAGCGGTGGTGTTCCCCAAGAGCTATGCGCGCCTGGCTGACCATCTGATGGTGGATGCACGCTTGTTGGTGTGGGCGTCGGTGGATCGCCGCGACGATCGGGTGCAGCTGATCGTGGACGATTGCCGCTCCATCGACGACCTCCAGCTGCTGATGGTGGAACTGCCGGCCGAGCAGGCCGCCGACATCACCATCCAGCACCGGCTGCGCGAATGCCTGCATCGCCACAAGCCTGCCGGGGAGGAGCCTGGCCTGCGCATCCCGGTGGTGGCCCTGGTGCGCCATGGCAACCAGAGCCGCTTCGTGCGGCTGGGGCACCAATTCTGCGTGGGCGATGCCGGTGCGGCGCTGGCCACGCTCGCTTCGGCCGAGTTCCAGGCCCGGATCAGCTCGCCGCTGGTGGCGGCTTAATCAGCCGCCGGTGCGCATCGCCTTGATCGAGGCGCGCAGTCGGCCGATGTTCACGCCGATTTGTTCGTTGCCCAGCAGCGATCCGGGCTTGTCTTCCCAGCTGGCGGACAGCACGCCGTAGCTCAGCCCCAGCACCCCCAACAAAAAACAAGCCCCCGAGGCCAGAAGGGTGGCTCCGGGGGGGATGTCGAGGATCTGGCGGCTCACCACCAGATAGCTGCCAATGAACACCCCCATGCCGAGAACGGTGGGGATGCCGGTGGCGATCGCGATGCGGCGGGCCATGCGATTGGCCACCGCTTCGGGGATCATCTGTTGGCGGCTGGCTTTGCTGGCCGACGCGCCCCCACGGGTGGGTTTGCTGGCTTTGGCCCGGGTGGGCTGCAGTCCTTTGCCGGCCATGGTGTGGGGATCAGCCGCGGATGCCGAGCTTGCTGATCAGGGTGCTGTAGCGCTCCTGGCTGATGCCCTTGAGATAGGCCAGCAGGCGCTTGCGCCGGCCGATCATCTTCAGCAGCCCCTGGCGGGAGGAGAAGTCGTGCTTGTTCTGCTGCAGGTGCGTGGTCAGCTGACCGATGCGCTCGCTCAGCATCGCCACCTGAACTTCCACAGACCCGGTATCGGTGCCATGGGTCTGGTGGGTGTTGATCAGATCCTGCTTCTTGGTGGTCGTGAGCGGCATGGGGGGATATGACGCAGGCTGAGCCCGAATGGTGCAAACAACCACCTTAACGTCCGGGGGTTCAGGCCATGTCCCGGGTCAGCCACTGCAGGCAGCTGCGGATCCAGGCGTCGGCATCGGCATCGCCCCCCAGCCCGGTCGCCGCCGCCGCCCGCAGGGCCCGCTGGATCTCGAGGGCCTCGTAGCCCAGGGCCGAGAGGGTGAGCTGCACCTCATCCAGGGCGTCGCGGTCCAGCTCCAGCGGCGCGAGCTCCAGGTCGCTCTCGCGGCCGGCCTCCAGCTGGCCCAGAAACCGCTGCTGCAGCCGCGTGCGCAGCTCCACCGCCAGGCGCTCGGCCGTGCGCTTGCCCACCCCCGGTGCCTGGGTGAGTCGGCGCAGGTCGGCCTGCACGATCGCCCGCACCAGCTCGTCGCCCGCCATGGCCCCCAGCAGTCCCAGGGCCATCTGGGGTCCCACCCCGCTCACGCCTACCAGTTCCCGGAAGAGATCGCGCTCGTGCCGTTCAGCGAAGCCATACAGGGTCCAGGCGTCCTCCCGCACCTGGGTGTGCACATGCAGGGCCAGGGGCTGGCCCGCCGGGGGCAGGGCCTGCCACTGCCGCTGGCTCACCAGCAGCTCGTAGCCCACCCCCTGCACCAGCAGCAGCAGGCCGCAGCGCTTGTCCTGCTGCCAGGGATCGGCCAGGGTTCCTTGCAGCCAGCCGATCATGGGGGCAGTGAATCGCCCCCCATGCTGCCCGCCCCCGCCAGCCCGGCCGCGCTTGCTGCCCGTGTGCGTCGCCTGATCGGCAGCCTGGCCCTGGTGCTGTGCCTGCTGCTGCCGCTGGGCCTCACCGGTTGCAGCGGCGCGGGCCAGCCGCCGCGGGGGGTGCTGCTGGAGGCCCTCGGGCTCCAGATCCAGCTCACCCAGGGCGCCATCGCCCAGGCCCTGGCCCTGGAGGCCGGCGGAGCGCCCGAGGTGAACCGGGTGCGGGTGGAGCAGCAGGAGGCTGTGCGAATCGGCGATGCCAGGGGCCTGCGGCTGGCGGGCCGTTTCGACTGGCGTCTGCCGGGGGATCCGATCCGCGTGGACAGCCCGTTTGAGCTCTACCTGCAGCGCGGCGAACGCGGCCAGAGCTGGCGCCTGGTTCGCCCCGGTGGCAGCAGTGATGGCACCACCCAGGAGTGGATCACCTACCCGCTGCCGTTGCCGGGCGCCGCGACAGGCTGACAAGGGTGGCTGCTAGCACCAGGCCGGCTCCGGCCACGGTCCAGCCGTCCACGGATTCGCCGAACACCATCCAGCCCCACAGGCCGGCGAACACCACCTGCACGTAGCTGATGGCGGTGGCCTGGGCGGCCGGCAGGGCCGTCAGTCCCTGGGTGAGATACACCTGGCCCAGCTGGGTGAACACGCCCACCCCGATCAGCCACAGCAGTTCGCCGGCCGTGGGCAGCACCGGGTTGAGGGCCACCAGCGGCAGGCTGAGGGGGAGGGCCACCAGCGGGAAATAGAACACGATCACCAGCGGGTGTTCGCTGGTGCCCAGGGATCGCACGCTCACGTAGGCCAGGGACGTAAACACCGCGCCGCCCACGGCGATCAGCACCGCCAGGGGCGGCAGGGCGCTGGCCCCCTGAAGCAGCCCGGCCGGCTGGGCCACCAGCAGCACCCCGCTCCAGCCCAGCACCATGGCCAGCACCACCCGCTTACCGATGGGTTCGCCCAGCACCAGCCAGGCCAGCAGGGCGGTGACGGTGGGGTAGAGGTATTGCAGCACCGTGGCCGAGGCCAGGGGCAGCAGGGCCAGGGCGGCATACACGCACAGCAGGGCGGCCGTGCCGATGGCACCGCGCACGATCAGCAATCCCCTGCGTTGCCCCCAGGGCTCCACGCCCGCGCGCTGCAGCAGCCACCAGCTCAGGGCCACGCTCACGATCGCGCGGGCCAGCACCACCTCGGCGGGCGGAATCCGTCCGCCCACCTGTTTTACGCACACCCCCATCAGGCTGAAGGCCAGGGCACTGGCCACCATCTGCAGCACGGGCGTGAGGGGTGCCTTGTCGGCGCTGGTCACAGCTCGCGCGAATACTCCACCTGGGTGGGGAAGGGGATGTCGATGCCCTCGGCGGCGAAGGCGATCAGGAGGTCTTGGTTGAGGCGGTGGATGGCGTCCTTAAAAGCCCCGAGGGTGTTCTGACTGCCGCGCAGGCGAAAGACGATGTCGTAGGTGTAATCGCTGATTTTCATCAGCCGGCAGCTCTGCAGGGCAAAGGCCGGATCGCGGTTCACCAGCTCGCGAATTAGATCCGGCAGCCGCCTGAGCTGATCGGCCGTGGTGTCGTAGCTCACTCCGATAGTGATGGTGGAGAGCCGCACCTGGTGCACCAGTTGCTGGAGGCGCAGCAGCAGGGCTTCGCGCACCGCCAGGTAGGCCGGCCAGTCGTGCAGCTCCACCATCGAGAAGCAGATCAAGGTGAGCTCCTGCTCCTGGTTCTGCTCGATGCTCACCAGCGGTTTCTTGAGCTCGGCCACGCCGGCCACATGGCCGCGCACCAGCAGCAGCAGGTCATCGACCTGCTCGGGTGTGAGCGGATCGCTGATCGTGACCCGCACCTCCAGCGACTGCATCGGCAGAGCCCCGGAATTGGGGCTACGCCGTGAGAAGTTCACGATCGTCTCGTCATCGGCGATTGCGTTGGGGATGGTGACCCGGCTGGCGAGGGTCTGCAGTTCCAGAGAGCGCAGGCCGATTTTGGTGACAAAGCCAACGTTGCCTCCCACCTGGCAGAACTCGCCCACGCGTAGGGGCCGGTCGGTCTGGATCGAGAGACCGGCAAAGAGGTTCCCCAGCAGCTTGGAGGCACCCAAACCGATAGCCAGGCCGGGGACGGCGGAGAAGGCGAGCACGGTGGTGGAGGGCAGGCCGAGCACAATCAGCAGCCGGTAGATCAGCACCAGCGCCACCAGGCCGCCCAGCACCCGACACACCGGCATCACCAGGTTGCTCACCCGGCGCAGCTGCAGATCCGAGCCGCCGCCTCGCAGCTGCACCAGCCATTCCGAGACCGAACGGCCAAGGGCTTCGAACAGGAAGAAGAAGAACAGGCTGGCGGCGATGAAATAACAGATAAAAAACAGATAGGTGACAACAACCAGCGGAATGCCGGTGAAGTTCACGTAGTCATCGATGAACACATCGCTCACCCGGGTGAGCGGCATCACTGGCAGGATCAGCACCACGCGGTACCAGGCCACGTTGTCCTGGTGCCAGGGGCGGCGGGTACCGGCGGTGCGTTCCGCGTCGCTCTGCCAGTAGCGGTAGGTGTGCAGCAGGCGGCGGAAGAGCACCAGCAGCACCCAGCTGTAGAGCAGCAGGGTGGCCAGGGTGGCGGCGATCTGCAGCAGGCTCTGGCCGTCCAGTGCCATCTCCAGCATCCGGCGTATGTCGGGTGACAGGCGCAGGTACCACTTGGGCGGTGCCAGATAGCCCGGGGTGTAAATAAAGCCCCTGTAGAAGCCGGGGCTTGCGAACGGCTGATCCACCAGTGGCTGCTGGCGGACTTCGCCGAACATCCGGCCGACCTGCTTCACCGTGGGGCCGGAGAACACGAATCCCGGATTGCCCTCCAGCCCGGTGGCTTCGCTGGTGAGGGTGATCGCGGTATCGGGGATGGTCCAGCTCTGGCTCGTTTTGCTCCGCTCTGCGTTCAGGGCCTTGAGCTCGGCCGCATCCGGGATCTGGATCGCTGCCGTGCTGTGGGTGAACACGTAATCCAGCACCTCCTTGAGCTGGATCGCCGCCTCATCCACCATGTCGTCGCGCACGCTCTCGGGGAACACGCTTGAATCCAGGGCCTGCACCGCTAGGCCGAAGAGCTGCTGGGCGGCTTCGATCCGCTTGCGAGCTGCGGGGCTCCAGAGCAGGCCGGGATCCTTGTCGGGATGGCGGGTGGCGAGCGTGAGCTCCTGGTTCACGCGCGCCATCACGGCATAGAAGTTCAGCAAGGTTTCACGCGGGCTCTCCCCCACTACCTGATCCAGCGGCGCATCTTTCCAGCGCTCGGCCGTGGCTAGCAGCTCGGGATAGAACGGTTGCTCACTGATTGGGATGAACCGGGCGCTGCTGGGGGCCAGTGCCATTGCCCGGCCCTTGGGCGGCAGTACGGAGGGTCCCTGATCTCTGGCCTCCAGGGCTGTCCAGGGCCCCAGCACCACCAGCAGCAGGCCCAACAGCCCGGCCAGCAGGGCCCGCCCAGCACGTCTGGTCACGGATATTCGTTCAACGTTGCCCGCATGCTGACAGGGGCGGCGGGTGGCCTCGGCGCAGCGCCGCCAGAATCAGGTTCCTTGAACTGCCACCGCGCCGTTGAGCCTGCCCCGCCTCCATCCCCGCACGATCGAGGCCGTCAAGGAACGGGCCGACATCGTTGATGTGGTGGGTGAGCACGTGGTGCTCAAGAAGAAGGGGCGCGAATTCGTGGGGGTGTGCCCCTTCCACGACGACAAGTCGCCGTCGATGACGGTGTCGCCGGCCAAACAGTTCTATTACTGCTTCTCCTGCGGTGCCGGCGGCAACGCGATCAAGTTCCTGATGGAACTGCAGCGCCTGAGCTTCAGCGATGTGGTGCTGGAGCTGGCGCGCAAATACCAGCTGCCGATCGAAACGGTGGATGGGCCCCAGCAGGAGCGGCTGCGCCAGCAGCTCTCCCGCCGCGAGCAGCTGCACCGCGTGCTCAGCCTGGCGGCCGGCTGGTTCCGCAGCCAGCTGAAGTCTCCCGGTGGCGCGGCGGCCCTGGCCTATCTGCGCGAGTCGCGCCGCCTCAGCGAGGGCACGATCGAGGCCTTCCAGCTCGGCTATGCCCCAGACCAGTGGGACGGCCTTCTCAAGCATCTCCAGCAGGTGGAGGGCATGGCGCCCGAACTGCTCGAAGCGGCCGGGCTGGTGGTGCCGCGCAAGGGCGGTGATGGCTTCTACGACCGCTTCCGCGGCCGGGTGATGGTGCCGATCCGCGACCGCCAGGGCCGGGTGATCGGCTTCGGCGGCCGCAGCCTCGATGGGGGTGAACCCAAATACCTCAACTCCCCGGAAACGGAGGTGTTCGAGAAGGGTAAGCACCTCTTCGGGCTCGACCGGGCCGCCAACGCCATCCGCAAGGACGACCGGGCCGTGGTGGTGGAGGGCTATTTCGATGTGATCGCCCTCCATGCCGCCGGGATCACCAATGCGGTGGCGGCCCTAGGCACGGCCCTCAGCAGCCAGCAGATCACCCAGCTCTGCCGCTGCTGCGACAGCAGGCGGCTGATCCTCAACTTCGACAGCGACGGCGCCGGGGTGCGCGCCGCCCAGCGGGCCATCGGTGAGGTGGAGCAGCTGGCGCTGCAGGGCCAGGTGGAGCTGCGGGTGCTGCACCTGCCCGCCGGCAAGGACCCCGACGAGTTCCTCAAGGACCACGGCGCCGGCGACTACCGCTCCCTGCTCGATCAGGCGCCGCTCTGGCTCGACTGGCAGATCGAGCAGGTGCTGGAGGGCCGTGATCTGGCCAAGGCCGACCAGTTCCAGCAGGCGGTGAGTGCCCTGGTGGCCCTGCTGGGCAAGTTGCCCCAGAGCGCCGTGCGCTCCCACTACCTCCAGCAGGTGGCCGAGCGCCTCAGTGGCGGCCAGGCCCGGCTGGCGATCCAGCTGGAAGACGACCTGCGCCAGCAGGTGAAGGGCCAGCGCTGGCATGGCCGCTCCCAGAAATGGGAGCAGCCGGGCGAGGCCGGGCTCAGGGAGCGGGCCGAGGCCGAGGTGCTGCGTCTCTATCTGCATTGCCCCCACCAGCGGGGGGCGATCCGGGCCGAACTGCGCCGCCGCGAACTCGAGGACTTCGCCCTCTCCCACCACCGCCAGCTCTGGGCGGCGATCTGCAGCCTTGAGGAAGACAACCTGGGCGCCGGCCGCCTGGAGGCCGTGAACCGGGGCACGGATCCGGGCCATGAACTGGCGGATCTGGATCTCCCGCGGCTGCTGGGCGAGCAGCTGCTGGTGGAGCAGAGCGCCCTGCTCACACGCCTCACACCGCTGCTGGAGCCCTCGGAGGTGCAGCGGCTTGGCCTGGCCCAGCCCCTGCTGCAGCTGCGCGGAGCCACCGCCGCCCTGGAGCGGCAGCGCTGCGTGAAGCGCTGCCGCCACCTGCTCGATGCCTGGAGCAGCCAGCGCCTACAAACCCTGGAGCACTGCATTGCCCGGCTGCTGGAGCCTGAGGCGGCGGCGGCGGCCGATGCCGGTGGCGACATGGAGCAGCGCATCGACGGGCTGTTCGCCGAGCTCAATGCCGACGCCCTGCGTTTTCAGGAGCTCTATTACGGCGAGCGGCGCTACCTCAACGAACTGGATCAGCGCCGTCGTGCCGGCTACGAGGAGCTGGTGGTGCCGGGCGCCACGCCCGAGGCGGCACCGGCGGCCTGAGCCCCTAGCGTTTCGTAAGCGGCAGCCTGCTGGCAGTGGGATTTTTTGAAGTGCTCTGGCACGGCGACCAGATCGGCGATGGCGGCGATCTGGAGGAGGCGCTCCAGGCCTATGCCGCCGTGCGCCCGGACGACGAGGACTGGGACGCGGCCTGCGCCGAGCCCGGCGCCGAGCCCTGCATTCGCCGCTACGCCTCCTTCGACGCGTTCCTCGATAACGCCGACGAGCTGGAAACCATCCCGGTGACGGCAGCCCAGATCGCAGCCGCCGTGGCTGCCCTGTGACACTGACGGTTCCGTTCCGCGCTGCCGCCTGCCATGGCTTCGATGCCGGCCCCTGGGGCTGATCCCGCCCTCGATCTGGCCCGCTTCTCCCCGGTGAACACGCTGTGGCCGTCGCTGGTGGAGCGTCTGGGGCTGGAGCGCAGCCAGCGGGCGGTGCAGCAGGCCCTGGACCTGCAGGCCATGCACGGCAATGGGGCCACCCTGCCACTGCTGCTGGTGGAAACCTGCGGGTTGGCGTTGGTGAATGCGGAGCTGCTGCGCCACCAGACCGGCCTGGTGGGCGCCGGCGAGCGCCTGGTGCTGCTGCTCAGCCGCCGCGACCTCACCGTGCAGCTGCTCCAGAGCGCCTGAGGCAGGGTTGTTGGCCGACCTGTTCTGAGACCTGTTAGGCGATCTAAATTGAGTGATCGAATGGCTTGAAGGGTCGCCATGGCGCACCGTGTGCTGGCCGAGATGGCCGTGAGCATTTCGGAGCTCAAGAAAAATCCGATGGCCACGGTGGCGGCGGGGGAAGGGTTGCCCGTGGCCGTGTTGAACCGCAATGAGCCCGCCTTCTATTGCGTGCCGGCGAAGGCCTATGAGCAGCTCATGGACCGCTTGGATGACCTGGAGCTGAACCGCCTGGCCGATCAACGGCTGGCCGATGGCCTGGAGCTGGTGCGGTTGAGCCTGGATGAGCTTTGAGCTCGCCTTCCACCCGGAGGCCCTGCGTGAGTGGCAGCGGCTAGATGGGTTCATTCGAACCCAGTTCAAGAAGAAACTCGCCGAACGCCTGCTTGAACCCCGCATCCCGGCCAGGAAGTTGAGAGGCAGCGCTGATCGCTACAAGATCAAGCTTCGTGCGGCCGGCTATCGGCTGGTGTACGAAGTGCGCGATCAGCAGCTGCTTGTTCTGGTAATGGCCGTGGGTAAGCGCGACCGCAACGCCGTTTACCGCCAGGCGGGGTTGCGCTGAGCGTTCAGCGCCCTTCGGCGTGCACGGTGGGAATGGCATGGATGCAGGTGGTGGCCGCTCCGGAAAGCCGCTCGCGCCGCATCGTCCAGCCCGGCTGCAGCCCGCAGGCGGCCCATCGCACCGCCCCCCGCCCGTAGCGGCGGTTGAGCCCATCAATGGTGGCCATCAGCGCCTCGCGGCGCTGCTGCTGCTCGGGCGGTAGTGGCGCAAACAGATGGTGCTGCAGCTGCCCCTCGGGCTCCAGGGCCTGCAAGAGCACGCCCGCTTTCTGAAGGGGCTTGTGGGGCCGCAGCAGCAGCTGCGCCAGGGGCAGGGCGGCGGCCAGCAGTACGGCGGTGTCGTTGCTGGCCACCGGCAGCTCCACCGTGGCCGCGTTGCGGTAGAGGCTGGTGCCGTTGAACGGGCTGCTGCGCACGAACACCGTGAGCATCCCGGCCCGCTGGCGCTGGTGGCGCAGCTTCTCGGCCGCCCGGCTCACGTAGGTGGCGATCGCCTCCCGCAGCGGCCCCAGCTCCCGGATCGGGGTGCTGAAGCTGCGGCTCACGCAGGTTTCGCGCTTGGGCGGTGGCGCCAGCTCCAGCGGCAGGCAGGCGAGGCCGCGCAGCTCCTGCTGCAGCCGCACCCCCACCACACCGCACTTGCGGCGCAGCTCGCCGGTGGACATGTCGCGCAGGGCGCGGGCGTCGGCCACGCCCCGCCGCCGGCACCACTCCCCCAGCTGCCGGCCGATCCCCCACACATCCCCTACCGGCAGGGCCGCCAGCCAGGGATCGGGATCGGCCACCGCCCCCAGATCGAACACGCCGCTGCCCCCGCCGGGTGGTGCGCCGGTGGGCGGCCGCTTGGCCAGGCGGTTGGCGAGCTTGGCCAGCACCTTGCTCGGAGCGATCCCCACCGCCACCGGCAGGCCCAGCTGGCGCAACACCTGCTGGCGCAGCGCCTGGCCCCAGCTCCGCAGATCGCCGTCGGCGGGCCGGCTCAAGCAGCCGAAGGCCTCATCGATCGAATACACCTCCAGCACCTCCACCCAGGCCTCGAGCGTGGCCATCAGCCGCTCGCTCATGTCGGCGTAGAGGGCGTAGTTGGAGCTGCGCACCACCACGCCATGGCGCTCGAGCTCGGGCCGCGCCTGGAAGTAGGGCGTGCCCATGGCGATCCCCAGGGCGCGGGCCTCGTTGCTGCGCGACACGATGCAGCCGTCGTTGTTGGAGAGCACCACCAGCGGCCGCCCGCGCACGGCTGGATCCACCACCGCCTCGCAGGAGGCATAGAAGTTGTTGCC
>JBBASQ010000014.1:0-54317 GCA_040399185.1 Prochlorococcaceae cyanobacterium | reverse complement strand
ATGAGGCCACCAGTGCGCTTGACCGCAAGACGGAATCATCTGTCATGGATGCCATCGCTTCGCTTCCGCGAGATTTGACATTGGTGATCATCGCGCACCGCCTCGAAACGCTGCAATTCTGTGATCGCATTATCGATCTCTCCTCACAGGGTGCCTAGGCGTCTTCATCGGCCAGCTGCTTTCAGGACTGTCTTAATTGTCTTTAGTGTGATTAGAAGGTCTAGTAGTGGGCCGGCATTGCGTAGATAGAAGAGGTCGTACCCCACTTTGCGTTCGGCATCTTCAAGCGTGCCGCTATAGGGCATGTTCACTTGGGCCCAGCCGCTCAGGCCTGGCCGAATCCAATGCCTTAGTCGATAGTTGGGAATTTCACGTTCTAGAGCTTCTTCCAGTTCAGGCCGTTCTGGTCGTGGTCCAATCAGGCTCATTTCGCCTCTCAGCACATTAAGCAATTGCGGCAGCTCATCGATTCGTGTCCGCCTGAGCCATCTCCCTACCTTGGTGATCCTGTGGTCATTTTCCTGTGCCCATTGCGCGCCATTTAGCTCTGCCTCGCTCACCATTGTGCGGAATTTCACCACTAAGAAGGGCTGGCCGTACAGGCCGGAGCGTGTCTGGCGGTAAAAGACTGGCCCCCCGTCCTGCAGTTTCACCAGTGCGGCGGTGACGATCCAGAGCGGAGCGGAAACTAGCAGGAGAAGTGTGCTGGCCAGCACATCGGCGTAGCGCTTCAGTTGTTGACTGGTGCTGTAGTGAGATCCGTCAATGTGTCTTGAGAAAAGAAGCCACTGGCTGCCGATCCAGCTTGGTGGAATGCGCTGCAATTCTTGTTCGGCAAGCTCTATGATTGTGGTTACTGCGATTCCGCTTCTTACTGCCTCTTCCAAGAGTTGTTGGAGTTCTTCTTCCTCGGCAATTCTGGATGTCACGGCCAGTCCTGCGGCACTTCTCAGCTGTTGGCCGATCGCTTCATACCGTCCTCGCTTGGGCCCGGTCAGCTCTGGCCGGTCTGGTTCGGGTGCTTCCAGGCTCGACACTTCTGGCGCACCCCCAGCGTGCCCTTCCTCTGCCCATTCCTTTGCGATTTGGGCTTCTTCTCCATCTTTTACCAAGACCAGCCAGCGGCTCGTTGAGGCCTGTGGTGTCATCCGACGTAGTGCCCACCTCCACAGTCCGCTCCACAGTGTGATCAGAAGGAAGGCCGGGATCACGTTGCCCCGATGCAGCAACGTGAGGGTTGGACTGGCCTTGCCGATCCACTCCAGAATTCCGGCCGCCACAATGCTCCCAATGCCGGTCGCGGCAAGCCGTGCGACTGTTTGTGCCTTCGTTGGGCGGCGAAGCTTCAGCAGTGTGTACGACCCAAACAGCCAGCCCAGGGTCCAGTAGATGAGCACCAGCGAACCCATCAACGGCAACTGGTTGGGTAGGGCATTGATGGCGTTCCGTTCCCGCGCCAGCAGCAGAAACAGCCCGATCAGTCCCCCGGCATCGAGAAGCGCTGCCAGTACGAGTGTTCGCCTGGCCCTTCCCCAACCGGCCAGTCCCATGCTCAGGCCTCGACGGGCGACGCAGTGCCCTGGGCCTGATGCACCACATCACCGCCGAGGCCGAAGGCGGCATGCACGGCCTGCAGGGCTGCGACGCCGTCGGCTTCGGCCACCACGCAGCTGGTGCGGATCTCGCTGGTGGCGATCAGTTCGATGTTGATGCCGGCATCGGCCAGGCAGCGGAACATGCGGGCGGCCGTGCCGGGGGTGCAGGGCATGCCGGCGCCGACGGCGCTCACCCGGGCGATGGCCGGCCCCTCCTCGAAGTGGGCGCCGGGCCACTGGCGCAGCAGGTGGTTGAGGGCCTGCTCGGCGCGGGCGCGCTCATCGCGCTTGAGCGTGAAGCTCATGTCGCGGCTGAGCTGCTCGCCCTCCCCGTGGGTGCGCTCCGACTGCACGATGGCATCGAGGCTGATGCCGGCATCGGCCAGGGCCCGGCACACGGCGGCGGCGGTGCCGGGGCGATCGGGCACGCGGCGCACGGCCACCTGGGCCTGGTCGCGGTCGAGGGCCACACCGCGCACGGCGGGTTCGCCGAGCTGGCAGGGCACGGGGTCGTGGCGGAGCTGGCCGTCGTGCAGCTCGAAGGTGTCGGCGGCGCAGCGCAGGGCCTTGGCCCCCTGATGGCCGGCCACCAGGCAGCTCACCTTCACTTCGCTGGTGGCGATCAGGCGCAGGTTGATCCCGGCGCGGGCCAGGGCATCGAACAGCCGGGCGGCCACGCCGGGGCGGCCCATGATCCCGGCGCCGGAGATGCTCAGCTTGGCCATGCCGCCCTCGGCGGAGAGCTGGGCGCCGCCCTCGCCGAGGTCTGCGCCCATGGTGGCGAGCACTTCGCGGCACACCAGCTGGGCCCGATCCAGGTCGGCTTCTGCGAGGGTGAAGGCGATGTCGTTGCTGGTGCCCTCGTGGGTGGCCTGCACGATCAGATCCACGTTCAGCCCCGCGGCGCCGAGCGCTTCGAACAGCTGGGCAGCCACACCGGGGCGATCCGGCACATGGGAGAGGGCCAGCACGGCCTGATGGTTCTCCAGTTCGGCGCCGTCCACTGGTTTGCCCAGCTCCAGGCCCTCACTGCCGATCGGCCGGGGCTCGCCGCTGGTGAGCAGGGTGCCCGGGGCATCGCTCCAGCTGGAGCGCACCACCAGGGGCATGCCGTAGTTGCGGGCGATTTCCACGGCCCGGGGATGGAGCACGGCGGCGCCGAGGCTGGCCAGCTCCAGCATTTCGCTGCAGCTCACCTGCTCCATCAGCTGGGCATCGGCCACCTTGCGCGGGTCGGTGGTGAGCACCCCCGGCACATCGGTGTAGATCTCGCAGGCATCGGCGCCGAGGGCAGCCGCCAGGGCCACGGCCGAGGTGTCGGAGCCGCCGCGCCCCAGGGTGGTGATCTCCGGGGTGCCGGCGGCGCCGCTGCTGGTGCCCTGGAAACCGGCCACCACCACCACGTGGCCATCGGCCAGTAGACGCCGCAGCCGCTCGGTGCGGATCTCGAGGATCCGGGCCCGGCCGTGGGCCGATTCGGTGATGATCCCGGCCTGGGTGCCGGTCATCGATACGGCCGGAACGCCCTCGGCGTGCAGCGCCATCGAGAGCAGCGCGATCGACACCTGCTCGCCGGTGGCCAGCAGCATGTCCATCTCCCGCTGGGGCGGATCGCTGCTGATCGCCCGCGCCAGACCGGTGAGTTCATCGGTGGTGTGGCCCATGGCCGATACCACGATCACCAGCTCATGGCCGTCTTCGCGGCAGCGGGCGATCCGGCGGGCCACCGCCTGGATGCGCTCCACATCGGCCACCGAGGTGCCCCCGAACTTCTGAACCAGCAGGGCCATCGAACCTGGGGCGCCAGGGCTGATTATCCGTTGTTGCCGAGCAGGAACCCGTCGCGGAAGGCATCGCCCGGATCGGTGCCGCGCTTGAGGGCCGCCTCCACATCCAGCAACTGGCTGAGCAGTCGCAGGAAGCTGCCCGCCCGCTTGCCGCGGATCTGCTTGCGCATCACATAGATGCGTTTGGGATTGCCGATGCCGGCCGCCTTGGCGATGGCGTTCACGTCCTGTTCGCCTTTCTGATCCAGCAGCGCCACCCACAGCCAGCCCCGGATCTGGCTGGTGAGCGCCGCCACGATCCGCAGCGCCGGTTCGTTGGCGGCCAGCAGCGCATCCACGAGCGCAATCGCATCGGCAGGTTTGCCCGCCAGCAGCGCATCGCCCACCGCCAGGGCGTTGGCGCTTTGGCCGCCCACCAGGGCCTGTACGGCTTCCAGGGTGATCGCACCCTTGGCAAACAGGCTGAGCTTCTCCAGCTCGCTCGCCAGCCGGGCACTGTCGCTGCCGATCGCTTCGGCCAGGGCTTCGGCGGCGGCGGGCTCCAGCTTCAGGCCCAGTTCGGTGGCGGTGCGGTGCATCAGCTCCAGCTGGCCGGCCCCGTCCCACACCGCCGGCAGCTGGAAGCTCTTTTCCGTGGCCTCGCCGGCCTTCACCAGCTTCTGCAGAACCTTGGTGGTGCGCAGGCGGCCGTCGGGTTTGGCGGGATTCACCAGCACCAGATGGCACGCGGGTGGGATCAGCTCCAGGGTTCGCTCCAGCTGCTCGGCCACCTCCGCCGGGCACTGGTTGCAATACGGACTGCGCTGCACAACCACCACCCGCGCCCCGCTGCCGAAGGGCGGGGTGCGGGCTTCCTCCAGGGCCTGGAGCGCCTGGGCCGGGTCGTTGCCATCAAGCCGGCTGAGGTTGATGGCGCTCCAGCAGGGATCCACCAGCTGCTCCACCAGTGCTTCGGTGGCGCGGTTGCGGGCCGCCTCGTCGTCGCCCCAGAGCAGGTGGATCGGCATCGCTGGAGGTTATGGCTGAGCTTTCTGGGTTCGCGGCTGGGGGCGCGTCATGGTGCGGATGCGTACCAGGTGCAGCCCGCCTGGGAGCTGGCTGTCATCCAGGGCGTTGAGGGCCGGGTCGGCGCTGAGCAGGCAGAGGCTGCCGCTGGCGATCGCGCAGGCCAGCTCTTCTGCCGGCTCGGGCGGCAGGTCCAGCTGCACCTCCAGCCGGGCCGCCATCGCAGCGGTGTGGGCGTCCAGCGGCACCAGGGTCCAGAAGCTGGGTTCCCCAAACACGGCCCCGTAGCGCTCGGCTAGCGCCGGCTTGCCCGCCTGCAACGCCCCCACCTGCAGGCGGTTCAGGCAGCGCGCGCTCAGGGCCCCCCGCGAGCGCCCATCGCTGATCGCCTCCATCCACGACTCCAGATCGCGGCAGGCCCGCCCATCGCCGGCCAGGTAGGCCATCAGGGCCGGGGTGTCGATGCACATGCTGGTGCGGAAGCCCACGCTGGCGATGGTGGGTTCCGTAGGCATTGGGGGGGGCTGGGCTGGGCGTTGCTGGGGGTGCTGCCCCCACAGGCCATGGCCCGATCCGCGCAGGCTGGCCAGCGCCTGCCGCTGCGGCGTGAAGCGCTGGTGCAGCGGCACCAGGGCGGCGATCGGTTTGCTGTGGCGGCGGATCAGGGTCTGCTCGCCGGCCTCGGCACGCTTCAGCAGCTCCGGCAGCCGTTTGCGGGCCTCATCAGCGCCGAGCAGAAGCATGGTGCGCCCGGGGGGAGTGGTGTTTTCTTGGGAATTGGCGTTCCGTACGGTCCGTACGGAATTTCATTCTCACGACTTCAACACCACCCCAGCGGCGTGGATCACCCGATCTTCACGGAGAGCATCCGCCGTATTCGGGAGGCCCTCGCCGATCCCGCGGCGCCGGAGATGTGGCGCCAGGCCGCGCTGCGCTGGGCGGATGGCCCTGAGCGCGACGTGCTCGAGCGCTGCATTCACAGCAGTGGCGACCTGGCCATTGCTCCGGATCTGGTGTTCTGGCCCGCGTGGGACGCTGCCAGCTCGGGACTGCAGGCCCTTGCGGCCGGCGCGCCGATCCTCACGGACACGGCCATGGCCGCCGCCGCCGTTGCGCCCATGGCCCGGCGCACCTTCGGCAATCCCGTGCATTGTCTGCTCGACTGGGCGCCTGAGCAGGCTCCCCCCGGCGACACCCGCTCAGCGGCGGCGGTGCGGGCGGCCTGGCAGGACCTCACGGGGCCGCAAGTTGCTGACCCGCAGCCTGGATCCACCGCGCTGCCCGTTCCCCCTCCGGTGGTGCTGATCGGCAGCGCGCCCACGGCCCTCGAGCGGCTGCTGGAGCTGGTGGTTGCGGAAGGTCAGCTTGAGCCAGGCCAGTCTGAACGGACCTGGCCGGCCCCTTCCCTGGTGATTGGGATGCCGGTGGGATTCGTGGGGGTGGCCGAGAGCAAGCGGCGTCTGGCGGCGAGTGGCCTGGCCCACATCCGGCTCGAGGGCTCCAAGGGCGGGGCCGGACTGGTGGCGGCCGCTTGCAATGCCCTGCTGCGGGCTGCCTGGCTTCAGGCGGCGAATTCCCCGCGCGGCTGAGTTTCTCCGGACTGCACGGTGATGTGGCTGTTGGCCTCGATGCGGCCGAGCACCTGGCGGGCGCGCATCACCACAGCCGCCGGTACGCCGGCCAGGCGAGCCGCTTCGATGCCGTAGCTGCGGCTGGCGCCGCCGGGAGCCACCTTGTGCAGGAACAGCAGGGCGTCGCCGGTTTCCTCTACGAGCACCTGGGCGTTGGCCACGTTGGGCAGCAGCTCGGCCAGCTCGTTGAGCTCGTGGTAGTGGGTGGCGAACACACTGCGGGCCCGGAGATCTGCCGCCAGGTGTTCGGCCACGGCCCAGGCGATCGAGAGGCCATCGAAGGTGGCGGTGCCCCGGCCGATCTCATCGAGCAGCACCAGGGAGCGCTCGCTGGCGTGGTGAAGGATGTTGGCCGTCTCCGCCATCTCCACCATGAAGGTGGACTGGCCGGCCGCCAGGTCGTCGCCGGCGCCCACGCGGGTGAAGATCCGATCGGCGATTCCCAGCCGGGCTGCCTTGGCCGGAATCCAGCTGCCGATCTGGGCCATCAGCTGCAGCAGGCCCGTCTGGCGCAGGTAGCAGCTCTTGCCGCTGGCATTCGGGCCAGTGAGAATCACCAGATCGGGCGCGGCTGAGCCCAGCTGGATGTCGTTGGGGGTGAAGGGCTCCTCGGCCAGGAGCTGCTCCACCACCGGGTGGCGGCCGGCCTCGATCTGCAGCACACGCGCCTCGGGGCCCTCGGGATCGGTGATCTCCGGGCAGCAGTAGTTGCCGGTGGCGGCCACCTCGGCCAGGCCGGCGATGGCGTCGAGTTCGGCCACCAGCCGCGCGGCGGTGCGGATCGGTGCGGCCTGCTCGCCCACCCGGGCCCGCAGCATCGTGAACAGTTCGTATTCGCGCTGGGCGGCGCGGGCCCGCAGCTGCAGGATCCGGCCCTCGCGCGCCTTGAGCTCGGGCGTCACGAAACGCTCCTCGTTAGCCAGGGTCTGCCGGCGGATCCAGTGCTCCGGCACCGCCTGGGCCTTGGCCTTGCTCACCGCCAGGAAGTAGCCGAAGGTGCGGTGGTACTGGAGCTTCAGCGTGCTGATGCCGCTGGTGGCGCGCTCGGCGGCCTCCTGCTCGGCCAGCCAGGCTTCCTGGTCGTCGAGTTGGTTGCGCAGACCATCCAGCACCGGATCCACCGTGTCGTGGATCAGGCCGCCTTCGGTGAGGCTCAGGGGCGGGGCGTCCACCAGGGTGTGGCGCAGCTCGGCCGCCAGCTCGGCCAGTGCCGGCCACGGCTGGGCCAGGGCCTGCAGGGGGGCGCTGGTGGTTTTGCCAAGCAGCGCGGCGAGCTGGGGCAGGCGCTCCAGGCCATCGGCCAGGGCCACCAGATCTCGCGCTGAGGCCGTGCCCGCGCCGGCCCGTCCCGCCAGGCGCTCCAGATCCCCCATGGGCCGCAGCAGCCGGCGCACGCCCATGCGCAGTGCCCGCTGCTCCACCAGTTCGCTCACCCCCTGCTGACGCCGCAGGATCTCGGCCCGCTCCACCAGCGGGGCTTCGATCCAGCGCCGCAGGCAGCGGCCACCCATGGCGGTGAGGGTGCGGTCGATCGCCCAGAGCAGGGAGCCCTGGTGCTGGCCGCCCAGCTGGGTGCGGGTGAGCTCCAGGTTGCGCCGGGTGGCGGCGTCGAGCACCAGCCGGTCGCCGGCGTGCCAGGTGGTGGGCAGATCCAGGGGCACGCGGGAGCGGCCGGTGCTTTGGCTTGCGGCCGGGCCGATGGCCTCTGGATTGCCCAGGGTGGAATCGAGGTAGGCCACCAGGCCGCCGGCGGCCCTTAGCGCCAGCGGCACTTCCCCGAGCCCCAGGCCATCGAGGCTGGCCAGGCTGAAACGGTCTTTCAGGGTGGCCGCGGCTTCCGGAGCCTCGAAGGGGGTGCGCGCTACCGGTGTGGTGTGCAGGCCACTTGGACACCAGGGGTAGGGCCTCTCGCTGGCCTGCGGCACCAGCACTTCTGAGGCGTCCACCTGCAGCAGCTCCTGGTGCAGGGCATCGCTGCCTTCGCGCTGCGTGACCCGGAACTCGCCGGTGCTCACATCCGCCACCGCCAGGCCCCAGCGGGCGGCGGATCCCTGGGGTCCTTCCACCACCACGGCGCAGAGCCAGTTGTTGCGCCGCGCGGCGAGCATCCCCTCCTCCAGCACCGTGCCGGGGGTGAGCACGCGGGTGATGTCGCGCTTGAGCAGCTCGCCCTTGGCGGGGGTGGTTTCGAGCTGGTCGCAGAGGGCCACGCTCAGGCCGCGGCGCACCAGCTCGCCGCAGTAGCGCTCGGCGGCGTGGTGGGGGATCCCTGCCATCGGCACCCGGCCGATCGCCTTGCCGGCCTCTTTGCCGGTGAGCGTGAGTTCCA
The DNA here is from genome assembly GCA_040399185.1 of Prochlorococcaceae cyanobacterium. Taxonomy (GTDB): domain Bacteria; phylum Cyanobacteriota; class Cyanobacteriia; order PCC-6307; family Cyanobiaceae; genus UBA5018. The sequence continues at coordinate 45,970 of JBBASQ010000014.1, read as the reverse complement.
GCAGCCGCGAGAGCGTGATCGCGTCTTCGAAGAAGCACTCGAAGAAGTCGCCGAGGCGGTAGAGCAACACCCGCTCCGGATGGCTCCGCTTGAGCTCCACGTAGTGGCGCAGCATCGGCGTGAGCTGCTCGGGCTCCACCAGGCTGTGGTGGTGCCAGGGGGGCAGGTCGGAGTCGGCGGGTTCGGCGGTGGGCCCTTGAGCGGTGGTTTCCTCGGGTTCGCTCGGATCGGGCGCAGCTGGTGTGGCCGTAGCTGTGGCCTGTCGCTGGCGGGGGCGCTGGGCCGCGTCAGCGCGCAGGGCCGCCGGGTCGAGCTCGCTCGCTGTGCTGCCTGCCCTGGCCGGCTTGGCTTCCGATGCGCCACCAAACAGGTCGCCCTGGATGCCCAGGCTGGCTATGAGCGAAAGCTGCTGCTCGGCTTTCGCGGCCACGGCGATCCCTGTGCTGGAGACCGATCGTAGGAGGGGCTTTCAGGCAGCTTTCCGCTGCGCGGGGGCAGGGCTTTTCCGTGGTTTCGAGTTTCGTACGGTCCGTACGAAACTCGAAACCCGCTAATGGCGGAGGTTGTCCCGAGCTCGCAGACCGCCACCGCACGCCGCCCCGCGCCGGCATCGAGTTGTGAAGGAAGCCGGCAGGTCCTCCGAAAGCCCTGCGCCTGCGTGTGAGAATCCGCCAACCGACCGGCCGGCTGCCCGCTGATCCATGCAGATCCTCAACACCCTCACCGTTCTGGCTTTGGTGGTGATGTCGTTTGCACTGATTGTGGCGGTGCCCGTGCTTTACGCCAGCAGTGAGGATTCGGGTCGCTCCAACCGTCTGATCCTGCTGGGTGGCATCGCCTGGGTGGCCCTGGTGCTTGTGAACTGGGGGATGAGCTTCTTTGTGGTCTGACGCCAAGGCCCCGGCGCAAGCCCGGTCAAGCGCAACCCGCCAGCCCCCCTTCAGGGGGCTTTTTTGTGCCCATGCAGCCTGTTTGGGCAGCCTCGCTGCGTAGCCTGAACCCAGTAGCAACCAGCCGCGTGGCCACCTTTGAAGGACGTTTCACCGATGCCGCTGGTCTGCGGATCGGCGTGGTGGTGGCCCGGTTCAACGATTTGGTGACCACCAAGTTGCTCAGTGGCTGTTTGGACTGCCTCAGCCGCCATGGGGTGGACGCGGCGCCAGAGAGCAGTCAGCTGGATGTGGCCTGGGTGCCGGGCAGCTTTGAGATTCCGCTCGTGGCCCAGCGCATGGCCGCCAGTGGCCGTTATCAGGTGGTGATCACCCTCGGTGCCGTGATTCGTGGTGATACCCCCCATTTCGACGTGGTGGTGGCTGAGGTGAGTAAGGGCGTGGCCGCCGTGAGCCGAGACACCGGCATCCCCGTGATCTTTGGTGTGCTCACCACCGACACGATGCAACAGGCCCTGGAGCGGGCTGGCATCAAGAGCAACCTGGGCTGGAGTTATGGCCTGCAGGCCCTGGAAATGGGCTCGCTGATGGCAGCGCTTCCCGGTTGAACGCGGCCATTTGACCAGGGGCACCTCGGTAGTGCATGCTCTTCTGGTCGGCGACGCCGACCGAGATCGAGACGCTGAAATGGTGCTCTCAATCTTGCGGATGTAGCTCAGTGGTAGAGCATCTCCTTGCCAAGGAGAGGGTCGAGAGTTCGAATCTCTTCATCCGCTTTTTAAGTTCTGATCATCAGTTTTTGGCTGTCAATCAGCCTGAAGCCCAGCTGCTCATAGAACCCGCTGCTGTTGGTGGTCATGAGATACAGGCGCTCGGCGCCCTTGATGCAAGGCCGCTGGATCAGGCTCTCCACAATCTGTCGTCCCAGCCCCTGGCCTTGATGGCTGCTGGCCACCACGACGTCCCAAAGCACGGCTCTGAACACGCCATCGCTGGTGGCCCGTCCGAAACCCACGAGCGTGCTGCCATCCCACGCGCTGACGGCCGCCGCACTGCCGTTGAGCATGCGGCTGAGTTGCTGGGGCGTGCGGTCGTCAGCCCAGAAGCTGTGTTCGTCGAACAGCAGGCGCAGTTGCTTGAGTCCGCCGGGCCGGAGCTGCAACCGCAGGGCACCACGCCGGTGATGGATCAGGTGGATCCCGCTCAAGATCAACCAGGGGCGCATCAACCCTGATCCTCGCTCCCGGCCTCCTCAGTAGGCTGACCCTTCAGGTTTGGTAGGCCTTTCCCCGATGCTCAAGCTGCTGCTGGGTGATCCCAATGCCCGCAAGCTGAAGCGCTACCAGCCGGTTGTCTCCGACATCAACCTGCTGGAGGAGGAGATTGCCCCTCTGTCGGACGACGAGCTGCGGGGCCTCACCGGGGAGTTCCGCCAGAAGCTCGCCAGCCTGCAGGAGGAGTGTCGCGGTCGCGGTCTGAGCCTGGAGGCCACCCTGGAGCGCGAGCGCAAGCTGCTCGATGAGCTGCTGCCCCAGGCCTTTGCCGTGGTGCGCGAGGCCGGCAAGCGCGTGCTGGGCATGCGCCACTTCGATGTGCAGCTGATCGGCGGCATGGTGCTGCACGACGGCCAGATCGCTGAGATGAAAACCGGCGAGGGCAAAACCCTCGTCGCCACCCTCCCCAGCTACCTCAACGCCCTCACCGGCCGCGGCGTGCACGTGGTAACGGTGAACGACTATCTGGCTCGGCGCGACGCTGAGTGGATGGGGCAGATCCACCGCTTCCTCGGCCTGAGCGTGGGTCTGATCCAGCAGGACATGGCACCGCCCGACCGGCGCCGCAACTACGCCTGTGACATCACCTACGCCACCAACTCGGAGCTGGGTTTCGACTACCTGCGCGACAACATGGCCAGCGACCTGGCTGAGGTGGTGCAGCGCGACTTCCAGTACTGCGTGATCGACGAGGTGGACTCGATCCTGATCGACGAAGCACGCACGCCGCTGATCATCTCGGGTCAGATCGAGCGGCCCCAGGAGAAGTATCGCCGGGCGGCCCAGGTGGCTGAGCAGCTGGAACGGGCCGCCGAGATGGGCAAAGACGGCATCGACCCGGAAGGCGACTACGAGGTGGATGAGAAGCAGCGCAATGTCACCCTCACCGATGAGGGTTACGCCAAGGCTGAGGAGCTCCTGGGGGTGGCCGATCTGTTCGATCCAGAGGATCCCTGGGCCCACTTCATCAACAATGCGCTCAAGGCCAAGGAGCTGTTCATCAAGGATGTGAACTACATCGTGCGCGGCCAGGATGCCGTGATCGTGGATGAGTTCACGGGCCGGGTGATGCCGGGCCGTCGCTGGAGTGACGGCCTGCACCAGGCGATCGAAGCCAAGGAAGAGCTTCCGATCCAGCCCGAAACCCAAACCCTTGCTTCCATCACTTACCAGAACTTCTTCCTCCTTTACCCCCGCCTGGCCGGAATGACCGGCACGGCGAAAACGGAAGAGGTGGAGTTCGAGAAGACCTACAAACTCGAGGTCACCATCGTTCCCACCAACCGCACCCGCGCGCGGCAGGACTGGACCGACCAGGTGTACAAAACAGAAGCCGCCAAGTGGCGCGCTGTGGCACTGGAGACTGCCGAAGTGCACAAGCAGGGCCGGCCCGTGCTGGTGGGCACCACCAGTGTGGAGAAGAGTGAGTTGCTCAGCGCCCTGCTGGCTGAGCAGCAGATTCCCCACAACCTGCTGAACGCTAAGCCCGAGAACGTGGAGCGGGAGGCTGAGATTGTGGCCCAGGCCGGCCGCTCCGGCGCCGTCACCATCGCCACCAACATGGCCGGCCGGGGCACCGACATCATCCTCGGTGGCAATGCCGATTACATGGCCCGCCTCAAGTTGCGGGAGGTGCTGCTGCCCCGCCTGGTGCGCCCAGAGGAAGACCATCGCCCCCCGGTGCCCCTGCAGCGTGCTCCCGAAGCCGCCGCTGGCTTTGGTGCCGCCTCCCAAGCTGCCCATGCCAAGGCCCCCAGCGAAGCCCGCGCCATCGGTGCGCTTTACCCCTGTGAGTTGAGTGGTGCCACCGAGCAATCGCTCTCGGAGTTGGCCCACGATCTGGTGAAGGCCTGGGGTGACCGCACTCTCACCGTGCTCGAGCTGGAAGACCGGATTGCCCAGGCTGCGGAAAAGGCCCCCACCGACGATCCCCAGATCCAGGCCCTGCGCCAGCTGATCGTGCGCGTGAAGGGTGAGTACGAGGGCGTCACCAAAACGGAAGACCAGAACGTGCGCGAGGCCGGTGGCCTCCACGTGATCGGCACCGAGCGGCATGAATCCCGCCGGGTCGACAACCAGCTCCGGGGCCGGGCCGGTCGTCAGGGCGACCCGGGCTCCACCCGCTTCTTCCTCTCGCTGGAAGACAACCTCCTCCGCATCTTTGGCGGCGATCGGGTGGCGGGCTTGATGAACGCCTTCCGCGTGGAGGAAGACATGCCGATCGAATCCGGCATGCTCACCCGCTCGCTGGAGGGTGCCCAGAAGAAGGTGGAAACCTATTACTACGACATCCGCAAGCAGGTATTCGAGTACGACGAAGTGATGAACAATCAGCGCAAGGCGGTGTATGCCGAGCGCCGGCGCGTGCTTGAAGGCCGTGAGCTCAAGGCCCAGGTGATCGGCTATGGCGAGCGCACCATCGACGACATCGTGGAGGCCTACGTGAATCCCGATCTGCCGCCCGAAGAATGGGATCTCACCCGTTTGGTGGACAAAACCAAGGAGTTCATCTATCTCCTGGAAGATCTCACCCCCGATCAGCTGCAGGGTCTCTCCATGGAGGAACTCAAGGCGTTCCTGCAGGAGCAGATGCGCAACGCCTACGACATCAAGGAGGGTCAGGTTGAACAGCAGCGGCCTGGCCTGATGCGGGAGGCCGAGCGCTTCTTCATTCTTCAGCAGATCGACACCCTCTGGCGGGAGCATCTGCAGGCCATGGATGCCCTGCGCGAATCGGTGGGTCTGCGTGGCTACGGCCAGAAGGATCCACTGATTGAATATAAGAACGAGGGCTACGACATGTTCCTCGAGATGATGACGCAGATGCGCCGCAACGTGATTTACTCGATGTTCATGTTCCAGCCGGCGCCCGCTCCAACTGCTGCCTGATGATCAGCTGGTGATCCCTGGCCCCTCGCCCAGGAATTCAAGGATCTCCCGGTCCTTGAGGTTCTGGGCAGCGCCGGCACAGGGTTCCTGAAGCGGGCGGCCAGCGGCCACTTCCTTGAGGCAGTTCTGGAGGCGCAGGACCTCGTTTTCCAGGCTGTCGATGCGCTCCATCAGGTTGCGGATCACCTTCGCCTCCGCATCCGGCAGGGCCGAGTGGGCTAGCGGATCCACCCGCACGCCGCTCTGGTGGATCACCCGGCCGGGGATCCCCACCACCGTGCTGTCTGGCGCCACGTCGCGCAACACCACCGAGCCGGCGCCGATGCGGGTATTGGCCCCCACCGTGATCGCTCCCAGCACCTTGGCGCCAGCGCCCACCACCACGTTTTCCTCCAGGGTGGGGTGCCGTTTGCCGTGCTGCTTGCCGGTGCCCCCCAGGGTTGCCCCCTGATACACGAGGCAGTTGTTGCCCACCACAGCTGTTTCGCCGATCACCACGCCCATGCCGTGGTCGATGAACACGCCGTGGCCGATCCTTGCCCCCGGGTGGATCTCGATGCCCGTGAACGCCCGGCCTACCTGGCTCAGTAGCCGCGGCAGCAGCGGCACCCGCAGGCTCCACAACCTGTGGCTGAGCCGATGCAGCAGCAGCGCATGCAGGCCGGGGTAGCAGAGCAGGATCTCCAGCGTGCCCCTGGCTGCCGGATCCCGTTCCTTGATGATCGCGAGATCGGCGCGCACACTGTTCAGCATCCGGCGAGCCTAGGCAGCAGGTGGGGCCTGGTTTCAGCTTGGATTCAGGCCGCCAGTAGGCCGATCTCCTTGCGCAGGGCGTCGATGGTGGCTCCGCCCAGATAGCTCTGGGCGCAATGCACCACGGGCAGGCGCATCAGCTGGGCCCGGTTCTGGCGCAGGGTTTGCTCCACCATCGGCAGGCTGGGGCGATCGCAGAGCACGTGGCTGGCAGCCCGCAGCAGCGCGAGTAGGCGGCTGCCGGTGTCGGGGTTGGCCGTCATCACCAGGAGTTCGTTGCCCCGCATGCTGTGCAGGATCACCTCGGCGGCCCGCAGGATGCCGGGGCTGATGCTCACCAGGCCCACACAGCTGCCGGCGCGCAGCTCCTTGAGCATGTCGAGCTCGTGCCGGAAGTCGTTGAGATCCACCGGTACGGCCCGCACGCCGTGGCGCTTGGCGATCTCTTCCACCGGTTGGAGGAAGTAGCGGCTCGTCACCACCGTGCCGTTGTTGGAGCTCTCCAGCACCGCCTCGAGTTCCTCAACCGGCACCACCTCCACCGGCACCTCAAGGTTGGGGGTGAGCTCCTCGGCGATCAGCATCGAGGCGCCGATGTCTTCCCTGGGGGTGCTCACCAGCACCCGGGCGCCGCAGCGCAGGCGCCAGTCGATCTCGCGGGTGAGCAGGTCGCGCGCCTGCTGCAGGGTGCAGCCGGCATTGAGCAGGCCATCCACGCTCTGGCGCACCTCCCGGTCGATGTCCGGCATGGCGCGCCCGCGCGGCCCCGGCGGCGGCTTGATGTCGCGCGGCTTCTGCTGGTCACGCACGTAGATGCCGGAGCCGGCCATGGCTTCCACCACGCCATCCAGCTCCAGCTGCCGGTACACCTTGCTGATGGTGTTGCGGTGCAGGCCCGTCTGCATGGCCAGCTGTCGCGTGCTCGGCAGGCGATGCCCCGGCGGGTAGTGCCGGGCCGCGATCGCGAAGCAGATCTGGTTGTACAGCTGGGTCGACGCCGGGATGTCGCTGTCCTGCTGGATGTGGAACCGCACGCCGGTGTGGGCCAATTGGGCTGCCGGCCCACCTTACGGAGCTTGCGGCGTGGGGACAATCCCCCTGTTGGCATAGGAGTGTGTGCCAGGTGTCCGCTGGCTGTGCCGGTTGCGGCTTGAGGACGGCTTGGTGGTGGTCGCAGAAGCCGAGGCATGGGTTTCGCGCCGGTTTGTCGTTCCGTACGGTCCGTACGGAACTTGAAAGTCACCTAAACGCGCCTCCCCCTTCCAGCTTCCACGGGGTTCGGAGCCCGATGATTGAACGGCGGTGCCTTGCCCGGTGATGGCCGATTCCCCGTCAGCTGCCGAGTCAGCGATCCAGTTGGACCAACCCGTTCCGGCAGGCGTGCTGGCCGGCTGGGTGGATCTGGAAGCTCCACATGCGGGGGGGCATCCCCTGCGCTGTTGGTGGGCACGGCCAGCCGCATCCGAGCCCCGTGGAGCGGTGCTGGTGCTGCCCGAGGTGTTCGGCGTGAATAGCTGGGTGCGCAGCGTGGCCGAGCGGCTCGCTGCCGAGGGCTATAGCGCCCTGGCCATGCCGATCTTTGCCCGCACGGCCCCGGGCTTTGAATCCGGCTACGACGAGGCGGGGCTGGCCCTGGGCCGCGAGCACCGCGATGCCGTTACCACCGATGGTCTGCTGGCGGATGCGCGTCGCGCGATTGCCTGGCTGCGGGCCCGGCCGGGGCTGGAGGCAAAGGGCGTGGGCTGTGTGGGCTTCTGCTTTGGCGGGCATCTGGCCCTGATCGCAGCCACCCTGCCCGAGGTGACAGCCACCTGCGATTTCTATGGCGCCAGGGTGTCGAACTTCAGGCCCGGCGGCGGTGCCCCCACCCTGGAGCTGTTGCCCCAGATCCAGGGCCACCTGCTCTGCTTCTGCGGCGATCAAGATCCGCTGATGTCCGCCGAAGAGCTCACGGCGATGAATGCGGCGATTGCCGCTGTTCAGCAGCCGGGCAAAGACCGGCGGATGCTGATTTCTCCAGGGGCTGGCCACGGCTTCATGTGCGAAGCCAGGGCCGACTTCCATCCGGAAGCGGCCCGTCAGGGATGGGCGCAGATGCTGGCCTTGTTTGCCAGGCCGGTTTAGTCAGCCGCGTCTGCTTCGGAGGATTTCGCCTTGCCGCTTCCCTTGGCGGCGGCAGCTTTGCGGGGCGAAAGGAACATGATCATGTTGCGGCCCTCGCGCTTGGGGGGCTGCTGGATTTCGGCGGCCTCTTCGAGATCCTTGGCCATCCGCATCAGCAGCACTTCAGCCAGGGCGGTGTGCTGAATCTCCCGGCCGCGGAAGATCACCGTGCACTTCACCTTGTCGCCGGATTTAAGGAAGCGGGAGGCCTGACCAATCCGCACGTCGTAGTCGTGCTGATCAATCTTGTAGCGCATCTTAACTTCCTTGACTTCAGTCTGATGCGACTTCTTCTTGGCTTCCTTGGCCTTCTTTTCCTGCTCAAACTTGTATTTGCCGTAATCCATGATCCGGCACACCGGAGGATCGGCCTTCTCGCTCACGAGCACCAGATCCAGCTCGCGTTCTTTGGCTACCTCCAGGGCGGCTTCCCGCGTGATCACCCCGAGCTGGCTGCCGTCGGCGTCCACCACCCGCAGGTTGGGGTAACTGATCCGTTCGTTGATGTTGGGGAGCTCCCGCACGGGAGCACGGCGGTCAAAACGGGGACGGGGAGGCATTCAGGAGTGTCGGGAAGCCGGCTCAGGGCCGCTGGGGTGCACTCTTCACCCTAGGACGCGCTCCGCCGCCGGCAAGACAACCTCCAGAGCTGATGCAAGTTGCTGCTCGGTGCTGCTGCCCTGCAGCCAGGTGGGACTGTGCTGGCGCCGGAACCAGGTGCGCTGGCGTTTGGCGAACTGGCGGGTGCGCTGCTCGGTGATGCGGATCGCCTCGGCTTCGCCCAGATCGCCGGCCAGCACAGCTTTGGCTTCGCCGTAGCCGATCGTGTCGAGTAGGGGCAGATTGCGGCCGTAGCGCTCGATCAGCCGGCGGGTTTCCGCCACCAGCCCGTCGGCATAGAGCTGCTGGGTGCGGGCTGCGATGCGCTGGCGCAGATCGGCGGGATCCAGGCCCAGCTCAATCACCCGCCAGGGGGGAGGGCTGCTGCCCTGCTGGGCCGACAGGGGCTTGCCGGTGGCATACAGCACCTCCAGGGCCCGCTGGGTGCGCACGTGGTCTGCCGGGGCGATGCGGGCGGCGGCAACGGGATCGGCAGCCTGCAGCAACTGGTGGCAGCTGGGCTGGCCAAGGGCGTCGAGCTGGGCGCGCAGGGCCGGTTGGGGCGGCACGGCCGGGGGCTGCATCCCCTGGGTGAGGGCTTTGAGATAAAGGCCGCTGCCGCCGGCCAGCAGTGCCATGCCGCGCCGCCCGTGCTCAGCCGCCACGGCGGGTTCGGCCAGGGCGCGGAATTCCTGCAGGTTGATCGGTTGATCGGGCGTGCGCAGATCCAGCAGTTCGTGGCGGGCTTGGGCTTGCTGGGCCGCGGTGGGTTTGGCGGTGCCCACGTCCATGCCGGCATAAAGCTGGCGCGAATCCACGTTCAGCACTGCCAGATCCAGGGCGCGGGCCAGTTCGATCGCGAGGGCCGTCTTGCCGCTGGCGGTGGGGCCCAGCAGCACGATCACCAGGGGCTGCGGCGCTGGGGGCTGTGCGTGTGCATCCATGACGCCACTGTGCATGGCGGCTGGACGCTTTTCAGACCGGTGTTAAATTGCCCAAACCGAAGGTGCCGCAAGGCCTCACCGGGCCACTCCCAAACGCCACCCGCCGAGCGCCACCCCAGTCTCTCCCGCATGAGCGAAGCCACCAAAGTTCAGGCCGCTTACGGCGCCGAGCAGATCCAGGTGCTGGAGGGCCTGGAGCCGGTGCGCAAGCGCCCGGGCATGTACATCGGCTCCACCGGGCCGCGCGGTCTGCACCACCTTGTGTATGAGGTGGTCGACAACTCGGTGGACGAGGCCCTGGCCGGTCATTGCGACCGGATCCTGGTGGTGCTCAACGACGACGGCTCCTGCGCCGTCACCGACAACGGCCGGGGTATCCCCACCGATATCCATCCCCGCACCGGCAAGAGCGCCCTCGAAACGGTGCTCACCGTGCTCCATGCGGGCGGCAAGTTCGGCGCCGGTGGTTACAAGGTGTCCGGCGGCCTGCACGGTGTGGGTGTGTCGGTGGTGAACGCCCTCTCGGAGTGGGTGGAAGTCACCGTGCACCGCAACGATCAGGTGCATCGCCAGCGCTTTGAGCGCGGCAACCCCATTGGTTCGCTCCAGGCCGAGCCCGGTGAGCAGGGCCGTACCGGTACTTCGGTGTGCTTCAAGCCGGACATCGAGATCTTCACCGGCGGCATTGAGTTCGATTACGGCACCCTGTCGTCCCGCCTGCGCGAACTCGCCTACCTCAACGGGGGTGTGCGGATCGTGTTCCGCGATGAGCGGGCCGCCGCACGCAATGCCGAGGGAGAAGCCCACGAGGAGGTGTACTTCTACGAGGGCGGCATCAAGGAATACGTCGCCTACATGAATGCGGAGAAGGATCCGCTTCATCCCGACATCATCTATGTGAACGCCGAGAAGGAGGGTGTTCAGGTAGAGGCGGCGCTCCAGTGGTGCGTGGATGCCTACTCCGACAGCATCCTCGGCTTCGCCAATAACATCCGCACCGTGGATGGCGGCACCCACATTGAGGGCCTCAAGACGGTGCTCACCCGCACCCTCAATGCCTTTGCCAAGAAGCGCGGCAAGCGCAAGGAGAGCGATAGCAATCTGGCTGGCGAGAACATCCGTGAGGGTCTCACCGCCGTGCTCTCGGTGAAGGTGCCCGAGCCTGAGTTCGAGGGCCAAACCAAGACCAAGCTCGGCAACACCGAGGTTCGCGGCATCGTGGACAGCCTGGTGGGCGAGGCCCTGGCTGAATTCCTCGAATTCAACCCCTCGGTGATCGACCTGATCCTTGAGAAGGCCATTCAGGCCTTCAACGCCGCCGAGGCGGCCCGCCGCGCCCGTGAACTGGTGCGCCGCAAGAGCGTGCTGGAGAGCTCAACCCTGCCCGGCAAGCTGGCCGATTGCTCGTCGCGCGATCCCTCCGAGTCGGAGATCTACATCGTGGAGGGCGATTCGGCAGGCGGCTCCGCCAAGCAGGGCCGTGACCGGCGCTTCCAGGCGATCCTGCCGCTGCGGGGCAAGATTCTCAACATCGAGAAAACCGACGACGCCAAGATCTACAAAAACTCAGAGATCCAGGCGCTGATCACGGCGCTTGGCCTGGGTATTAAGGGCGAAGACTTCGATGAGAAGAATCTGCGCTACCACCGGATCGTGATCATGACCGACGCCGACGTGGACGGCGCCCACATCCGCACCTTGATCCTCACCTTCTTCTTCCGCTACCAGAAGGCGCTGGTGGAAGGTGGTTACATCTACATCGCCTGCCCGCCGCTCTACAAGGTGGAGCGCGGCAAGAACCACACCTACTGCTACAACGAAGGTGACCTGAAGACCACGATCGAAGGCTTTGGCGAAAAGGCCAATTACACGATCCAGCGCTTCAAGGGCCTGGGCGAAATGATGCCCCAGCAGCTCTGGGAAACCACCATGGATCCCACTACCCGCACGATGAAGCGGGTGGAAATTGAAGATGCCCTCGAGGCCGATCGCATCTTCACGATCCTGATGGGCGACAAGGTGGCGCCCCGCCGTGAGTTCATCGAAACCCACAGCGCTGAGCTGGATCTGGCCCAGCTGGATATCTGATGCAGGCCTGGCGTTGGGCGGCCCTGCTGGGCTTTGCCCTGCTGGCGCCCGTGGGCTTGCCGGCGGGTGGGGCTGATCGCCGTCCGGCGGAACTGCGGCGGCGTGAGGGCGGGCAGGAGCCCCTGCTGCCGGTGATTCCTGCCCAGCTGCAGGCGGCGCCCCAGGCCCAGGCCCCGGTGCTGATGGCGGTGCGGCCCGGTGAGCCGCTGCGGGTGCTGCGGCGTTGGCTGGCCCCTGACGGCCAGCGCTGGCTCCGGGTGGAGCTGGCGGGCCGTCGGGGCTGGCTGGCCGGTTAGGCCGCCAGGGCGGCTTCGATCGCGCCGGTGAGCTCGGCGGCATCGGGTTCCACGCCGCTCTTGTAGCGGGCGATCACGGTGCCGTCCTTGCCGATCAGGAACTTCTCGAAGTTCCAGGCCACATCACCGGCCGGTTCCGCCTGGGTGAGGGTGCTGTAAGGCTCGGTCTTGGCGCCGGTGGCGTGCACCTTGTCGAACAGCTCGAAGTTGGCGCCGTAGGTGGTGGAGCAGAACTGCTGAATCTCCGGCAGGGTGCCGGGTTCCTGGGCGCCGAAGTCGTTGCAGGGGAAACCGAGCACCGCGAAGCCCTGGGCGCCGTAGGTGTCCTGCAGTTTCTGGAGGCCGGCGTACTGGCGGGTGAAGCCGCAGCGGCTGGCCACGTTCACGATCAGCAGCACCTTGCCGCCCCAATCACCCAGCTTGCGTTCGCCGCCCTTGGCGTCGCGCACTGCCACGTCGCTCACGTTGATGGCCATGGATCCCGTGTTCTGGCGCGCGGCACCCTAACGGCTCTGCCCATAAACTTCGGCCTGACGGCACCGTTGGGCCATGAGCGAGGCAGTCGTCAACGGGTCCGCCGCCAATGGCGTGGCGTTAGCCGAGGTGGTGGCGCGCCAGCTGGAGGTGCTGCTGGAGGCCGGCAACTACGACGGCGCCAAGCTGGTGCTCAAGCCGGTGCAGGAGGTGGACGCGGCCGAGGCGATCGGCCTGCTGCCGCGCACCCTGCAGGCCCTGGCCTTCCGGCTGCTGCCGAAGGACGAAGCCATCGAGGTGTACGAATACCTCGACCCCTCGGTGCAGCAGAGCCTGCTGGAGCGCCTGCGCTCCGGGGAGGTGCTGGAGCTGGTGGAGGAGATGTCGCCCGACGACCGGGTGCGCCTGTTTGATGAATTGCCGGCCAAGGTGGTGCGCCGGCTGCTGGCGGAGCTCAGCCCAGCCGAGCGGCGCGTGACTGCCCAGCTCCTGGGCTACGAGGCCGAGACCGCCGGCCGGTTGATGACCACCGAGTTCATCGACCTCAAGGAGTTCCACAGCGCCGGCCAGGCCCTGGAGATCGTGCGGCGCCGCGCCCGCGACACCGAAACCATCTATTCGCTCTACGTCACCGACGCCTCGCGTCACCTCACCGGGATCCTGTCGCTGCGGGATCTGGTGATGGCCGAGCCCGAAACCCGCATCGGTGATGTGATGACCCGGGAGGTGGTGAGCGTGAGCACAGACACCGACCAAGAGGAGGTGGCCCGCGCCATTCAGCGCTACGACTTCCTGGCCATTCCGGTGGTGGACCGGGAGCAGCGCCTGGTGGGCATTGTCACCGTCGATGACGTGATCGACGTGATCGAGCAGGAGGCCACCCGCGACCTCTACGCCGCGGGCGCCGTGCAGGCCGGCGACGAAGACGACTACTTCCAGAGCAACCTGTTCACCGTGGCCCGGCGCCGGGTGGTGTGGCTGCTGGTGCTGCTGCTGGCCAACAGCGGCACCGCGGCCGTGATCGCCTCGATGGACGACGTGCTCAACAAGGTGGTGGTGCTGGCGGCGTTCATCCCGCTGCTGATCGGCACCGGCGGCAACGTGGGAGCCCAGAGCTCCACCGTGGTGATCCGCGGCCTGAGCACCCAGCGCATCCAGGCCCTGGGGCCGGCGATGGCGATTGGCCGGGAGGCGCTGGCCGGCGCCCTGCTGGGGGTGCTGATGGTGCTGGTGGTGGTGCCCTGGTCGTTGTATGTGAGCGGCGGCAACACGGTGGTGGCCGGCGCGGCGGGCATCAGCCTGGTGGCGATCACCACCCTGGCCGCCACGGCCGGCGCGGCCCTGCCGCTGCTGTTCGAGCGGCTTGGGCTCGATCCGGCGTTGATGTCGGCCCCCTTCATCGCCACAGCCACGGACGTGGCGGGGGTGTTCATCTATCTGCGCACGGCCAGCTGGCTGCTGAGCTCGGGCTGAGCAGTGGCTGAACGAGCCCAGATGAGAGACGTTCACACTTCTTCAGGCTAGGCTTCACACAACTTCAAGGGGCCTTGCGCCGTGGTCGTTGCCGCTGCCATTCCCTCCGTTCAGTCGGTGGCACCCGAGCGGCGCCCCGCGGGCGCTGAAACCGATCTGGTGCGCAGTTACCTGCGCGACATCGGCCGGGTGCCGTTGCTCTCCCACGAGCAGGAGATCACCCTCGGCCGGCAGGTGCAGGAGCTGATGGCCCTCGAAGAGCTCGAGCAGGAGCTCACGATGCGCGCCGGTGGCTCCAGCCCTACCCATGAGCAGCTGGCTGACGCCGCCGGTCTGACCCCCCAGCAGCTCAAGAAGCGTCTGGCCTCGGGTCGCCGGGCCAAGGAGCGGATGGTGGCCGCCAACCTGCGCCTGGTGGTGAGCGTGGCGAAGAAATACACCAAGCGGAACATGGAACTCCTGGACCTGATCCAGGAGGGCACGATCGGCCTGGTGCGCGGCGTGGAGAAGTTCGACCCCACCCGCGGCTACAAGTTCTCCACCTACGCCTACTGGTGGATCCGCCAGGGCATCACCCGCGCGATCGCGGAAAAGAGCCGCACGATCCGGCTGCCGATCCACATCACCGAAACCCTCAACAAGCTCAAGAAGGGCCAGCGCGAACTCAGCCAGGAATTGGGCCGTACCCCCACCGTGACGGAGCTCGCCAGCTTCGTGGAGCTCCCCGAGGAGGAGGTGAAGGATCTGCTCTGCCGCGCCCGGCTCCCGGTGAGCCTGGAAACCAAGGTGGGCGACGGTGACGACACCGAGCTGCTGGATCTCTTGGCCGGCGACGGTGAGCTCCCCGAAGACCGCGTGAATGATGAGTGCATGAAGGGCGATCTGCGCGCCCTGCTGGAGCGCCTGCCTGAGCAGCAGGGCCGCGTGCTCAAGATGCGCTACGGCATTCCCTGCGCCGACACCCCTGAAGACGGGGAGCCCATGAGCCTCACCGCCATCGGTCGGGTGCTGGGCATCAGCCGTGATCGGGTTCGCAATATCGAGCGCGATGCCCTCGCCAATCTCCGCCGCATCAGCGACGCGGTGGAGGCCTATGTGGCGGGCTGAGGTCGCGGCCTGAATTCGGCCGCGTATAGGCTGCCGCTTGCTGATTCATCACCGGGATGGGGCGATTGCGTCGATCCCTCGCCCTTCTCGGTGTGGTCCAAGCGGGGCTTGGAGCTCTCCTTGGCTTGCCTTCTCTGGCGGCTGAGCCTGGTATTGGTCCACGCTCGATTCTGATCGGCCAGTCGGCGGCCTTCAGTGGACCCTCCGGAGCCCTCGGGCGCGAATACCGGGAAGGGGCCCATGAGGTGTTTGATCAGGTGAATGCCCAGGGGGGGATTCACGGCCGCCAGTTGGTGATGGTGTACCGCGACGATCGGTACGAACCTGGCCTCGCAGCTCGCAACACCGCCCGCTTTCTTCAGCAGGACAAGGTTTTCGCCCTCTTTGGCTATGTGGGCACGCCCACGGTGAAGGCGGCCTTGCCCCTGATTGAGCGCGATCAGGTGCCCCTGATCGCTCCCCTCACCGGTGCCCAACTCATCCGCAAGCCGCTGAATCGGCTGATCTTCAACGTTCGCGCCAGCTATCACCAGGAGATCGAGGCGATCATCCGTTATCTGGTGCGCTTCGGGCGCCGCGGTATCGCCATCGCCTACCAGAACGATGCCTTTGGGCGGGATGGCCTCAAGGGGGCGCTGGAGTCGCTGGGCCGCCGGAAGCTGCGCCCCGTGGCGGTGGTGCCCGTGCCGCGCAACTCCTCCCGTACCGATGAAGCCGCTCGCCGCGTCGCCCTGGCCCGGCCCGATGCGGTGCTGCTGGTGTCCACCTATGGCACGGTGGCGAGCTTCGTGGCCAACCTGCGGCGTCACCAAAGTGATGCCCAGGTGATGAACGTGTCGTTTGTGGGCAGTAACGCCTTAGCCAAGGCGCTGCCGCCAGCGTTGCGCCATGGCATCGGGATCAGCCAGGTGGTGCCCTTTCCCTGGAATCCCAGGGTGACTGTGGTGCGCGATTACCAGAACACGATCCGCCGCAACCGCAGCAGCGCCGACTATGGCTTCTCCAGCCTCGAGGGCTATCTGGCGGCCCGGATGCTGGTGCTCGCCCTGGAGAAGGCCGGGCCCAATCCCACCCGCGCAGGGCTGATCCGGGCCATGGAATCGATGGGCACGGTTGACCTGGGCGGCTATCGGGTGACCTTTGCTCCAGACCGCCGCAACGGCAGCGATTTCGTGGAGCTCTCGTTCCTGGTGGGCCAGCAGGGCACCTTCATTCACTGATGCCGATGCCGTTCGACGATCTGCTGGTGAACTCCGGTGTGCTGGTGCTCTATGGCCTATTCGTGCTGCTCACGGTTGCCGCGCTGATCCTGGCCCGTTGGGTGAAGGCCCGCGGCAATCTCCAGCTGCAGGCCGGTTTGCTCAGCCCATTGGGTTCCCTCTACACGCTCACGACTGCGTTTCTGCTTTCGAATGTGATCTTTCAGTTCACCAATCTGCGTACGGCGGTCACGCAGGAGGTGGTCACGATCAGCAAGCTGGGGGCGGTGATGTCGGTGTTGCCTCCCGAGCAGAGAGTGGAGGCCCGCCGGCTGCTCTACGACTACGGCGAATCGATTGCGCGGGATGAGGCGATCACGATGCGGCAGGGCCTCCCCAGCGACACCACCCAGGTGGCGATCGACCGGTTGCGGGATTTCCTGGCCACCTCCGATGCATCCCCGCCGCCCACCCTGCCGAAGACTCCCGAAACTGCGAACTACTTCCGCAAGGCCAGTGATTTCGGCTTCGATCTCATCGACGCCCGCGAGCGTCGCCTGTCCCTGGCCCGCCAAACCTTTCCCTTTCGCCTCTGGCTGGCGATTGCGGTGATGTATTTCGCGCTGGCCTTGCTCACCTTTCTGGTGCAGGGCGGTGCCTGGACCACCACCTGGGCTGCCACGATTCTGTTACTGGCGGCACCGGTGCCGGCCGTGATGCTCTACGTGTATGCCAATCCGATCGCCCTTGGGCTGCTCGACATCACCACCATCGTGGAGGCAGTGATGGAGCGGAGTTTGAGCTGATGACGATTCGTGGTTGGAGCTATCCCTGGCTGGCGCTGGCGGCGCTGGGGCTGCTTTGCGGTTGTCAGGCCCCAAGAGATGGCGGCCGTGTCGGAGAGGCGAACCAGCTCCAGGGATCGAGCAGCAGCTTCGCCGCCCAGGCCTACTGGCGCTGGTTCAACCAGTTGGCCGTGCGCCAGGACATCAACGCCGAGCTCACGGTGATGGGTTCGGGCGACAGCATCCGCGCCTTCCTGGCAGACCGCGTCGACTTCGCCGGCACTGACAGTGCGCCCACCGCTGCCGAGATCAAGGCGAGCCGGCGCGGGTTGCTGGCCTTTCCGGTGACGGCCGGGGCGATTGCCGTGGCGTACAACCTGCCGGGCTGCAACCTGCGCCTCACCCGGGCCCAGCTGGTGGCCGTGTTCCTGGGCCAGATTCGGGATTTCCAGGCCCTGGGCTGCCAGCCCCAGCCGATCCGGCTGTTCCACCGGGCCGAGGCTTCGGGGGCGACGGCCAGCATCACGGCCACCCTGGCCAGCTTCAGCCCGCGCTGGCGGGGCGGGCCCGGGGTGGGCCGGCAGGTGCGTTGGCCCCTGGGGGAGGCCGTGACGGGCAGTGATGGCATGGCTGAGGCGTTGCAGGTCACGCCCGGTGGCTTCGGCTATGTGGAAGCGGCCTTTGTGCGGGCGCCGCTGCAAGCCGCTGCGCTGCAGACGCGCACCGGCGAGTTCCAGCGGCCCACCCCTGCCGCCGCTGCCGAGGGCCTCAGTCAGATCCGCCTGGATGGGCGCTTGCTCGGCCAGAACCCCGATCCGGTGCGGGGATACCCGATCGTGAATCTCAACTGGATGCTGGTTCCCCGCCAGGGTCTGCAGGCCCGGGCCGATCTCCTGCGCACCAGCCTGCGCTACATCCTCAGCCAGGCCGGCCAGGACGATGCGGAGCTGCTGGGTTACGTGCCCCTGCCCGTGAGCCTGCGGGAGCGGAGCCTGGGCCAGCTCTCCCAGATCCGGCGCTGACGGCTCCAACGACCGCTATCGCGGCAGCGCCTGCGCCAGCACGGTGGTCAGCGCCGTATCCACGCTGAGGATCCGTCCGCCCAGATGCACGCGCTGGGCAATCACCGTTTCCGCCAGGTTTACTTCAAACGGCACAAAGCCCCCCTCCGGGCCGATCATCACCACCGCCGGGCCTGGAGCTGTCTCCGCCAGCGATGTGCTGGTGTTCATGTCGGCGAGCCAGCAGGGACGGCCAGCACATAGGTCGGCGAGCTCGTCTTCGACAAAGGGTCGAAACCGTTTGTGGACATGAATCCTGGGGAGCAGGGTATCCATCGATCGCTCCAGGCCCGCGATCAACGCGTCATTCAGCTTGTCTGGGTGGAGCAGCGGACTTTGCCAGAAGCTTTTTTCAACCCGGGCGCTGTTGATCAGGTGGAGGTTCGCAACACCGAATTCCGCAACTGTGCGCAGAATGCGCCGCAGCATTTTGGGCCTGGGCAGGGCCAGCACGATGTCGAAGTGATGCCTCGGGGGTGGTGGCTCGGTGGTGTTCACCTTGAGCCTCACGCCCTGTTCGTCGATGGCTTCGATGAGGCCCTCGCCACGACAGCTGCCGAGCAAGCCCACCCGGAGTGAGTCGCCAACATCGGCTTTCAGCACGCTGCGGATATGGCTGGCCCGGTGATCGCGCACCAGCGCGGTGTGCTCGTCGATCCAGTCGGCCTTGTCCAGAAGAATGATGTTCATCGGCGTGGGCCCAAATCCGCTCCGTCGCCGAGCTTCGCGCCAGACTCCGCCGCGCTGCGGAGATCGCCATCGCCTTGAGCCCTGCGCTGGATACGGAGCTCAGTGGGCTGAGCGCCGAGCCGCCGGAGCTGCGCCAGTCATTGCTGGCCTGGTGGCACGACCATGGCCGCCACACCATCCCCTGGAAGCGCGGTGCCCACGCTCCTCGGCCGCGGCCAGGCGAACCCCTTGATCCCTATCCGATTTGGGTAGCCGAGGTGATGCTGCAGCAAACCCAGCTGCAGGTGGTGTTGCCCTACTGGCAGCGCTGGATGGCGGCCTTCCCTTCTGCGGGAGTTCTTGCTGCAGCCGAGGAGCACGACGTGCTGTTGCTGTGGCAGGGCCTGGGTTACTACTCCCGGGCGCGCCGGCTGCATCAGGGGGCGCGGCAGCTGGTGGTGGGCAGCACCGTGGAGTGGCCCCGGGATCTGGAGGGCTGGCTGGCGCTGCCGGGCATTGGCCGCAGCACCGCCGGCAGCATCCTGTCGTCTGCGTTTGATCTGCCGTTTCCAATCCTCGACGGCAATGTGAAGCGCGTACTGGCGCGGCTGGTGGCCTGCCCAACACCGCCGGCCCGCACCCTGGCGTGGTTCTGGCACCTGAGTGAGCTCCTGCTGGATGCGCAGCGGCCCAGGGATTTCAACCAGGCGCTGATGGACCTGGGCGCCACCGTCTGCACGCCCCGCAATCCCAGCTGCAGTGCCTGTCCCTGGCAGAGCCACTGCGCTGCCTACGCTGCCGGCGATCCCGCCGCCTACCCCGTGAAGGACGCTCCCCGTGAACTGCCCTTCCAGGTGATCGGGGTGGGCGTGGTGCTCAATGCTGCCGGCCAGGTGCTGATTGATCAGCGGCTCAATGAGGGCCTGCTGGGCGGTCTGTGGGAGTTCCCCGGCGGCAAGCAGGAGCCCGGGGAGGCGATCGAGGCCACCATCGCCCGCGAGCTCACCGAGGAACTGGCGATCGCGGTGGAGGTGGGCGAGGAGCTGATCACCCTCGAGCACGCCTACAGCCACAAGCGGCTGCGCTTCGTGGTGCATCTCTGCTCCTGGATGTCAGGAGAACCCCAGCCCCTGGCCTGTCAGCAGGTGAAGTGGGTGGAGCCCGCCGAGCTGGCGAACTACCCCTTCCCCGCCGCCAACACCCGCATCATCGCGGCGCTGCTGGAGCGGCTGGGCGTGGCTGACGCGGCCTGAATCCGGTTGCAGGCTGGGCGCAGCTGGCGCTTGTCCATGGCTCGGGTGCTCTGCGTGGGCGAAGCCCTGGTGGATCGGCTGGGACCGCCGGGCGGTGATCCGGCCAGTGCTGCTGCCGAGCAGCTCGATGACCGGCTTGGGGGAGCGCCCGCCAACGTGGCCTGCGCTTTGGCCCGCCTCGGCACATCGGCGGCCTTCATCGGTCGGTTGGGTCGCGATTCGATCGGAGAAGCCTTCGCGGAGCTCTTTGCCGCGCGTGGGGTGGACACCTCCTCCCTGCAGTGGGACCGGCAGCGGCCGAGTCGCATCGTGCTTGTGCGCCGTGATGCCCAAGGGGATCGCAGCTTCGGAGGATTCGCCGGTGATCTGGGGGCGGGTTTCGCCGATCAGGCGTTGGATGCGGCGGAGTTGGAATCGAGGTTGCAGCCAGGGCTGGGTGGTGCGGGGCGCTCCGAGCCGGCCTGGTTGCTCACCGGCACGATTCCCCTGGCCAGCGCTCCCTCCGCTAAAGCCCTGGAGTTGCTCCTGGAGCGGGCGCGATCCGCTGGGCTGTCGCTGGCGGTGGATGTGAACTGGCGCCCCACCTTCTGGGACGGGAACCTGGCGCCCGATGCCGCCCCGCCAGTTGCCGTACAGGCGCGGTTGAGGCCCCTGCTGGAGCGGGCCGATCTGCTCAAGTGCGCCGCTGAAGAAGCTGAGTGGCTGTTCGGCAGCACCAACCCGGCGGCCATCTCTCAATCTCTGCCGCTCCGCCCTGATGTGCTGATCACCGATGGGGCCAAGCCGGTGCGCTGGTGCGTGGCGGGTGGATCCGGGCAGCAAGCCGCTTTTGCGGTGCCGGTGGTGGACACCACCGGGGCGGGCGATGCGTTCATGGCCGCACTGCTGCATGGGCTCTGTGCCCATCCCGAGTGGTCGGTGGATCAGCGGATGGCATTTGCCAGTGCCGGTGGTGCCTTGGTGTGCCGCGGAGCCGGGGCGATCGACCCCCAACCCACCGAACCCGAGGTGCTGGCGTTCATGGATCGGCAGGCGGGGTGATCACGGCCAGCCGGCCCCGCTCGGGATCGGCGGGATCCAGCAGGCTGAGCTCCACGCGCCAGCAGTCCTCCGGCAGTTGGCTCAGCCGTTCCGGCCACTCCACCGCCAGCACCGCCCCCTGCTCGCGGGCCTGTTCCTCTTCCTGGGCCAGCAACTCATCGGCCGCGGCGGGTTGCTCCAGTCGGTAGAGATCGAGGTGCACCAGGGCACCGCAAGTTCCGCCGTAGTGCTGGGCCAGGGCGAAGGTGGGGCTGGTGATCGGCTCCTCGATGCCGAGGGCCTCGGCCATGCCCTGCACCAGGCAGGTTTTCCCGGCGCCGAGATCTCCGATCAGCAGCAGGGTGGGGCTGGATGTGCTGCTCAGCAGCTCGGCCAGTTCTGCCCCGAGGGCCCGTGTGGCCTCGGCATCGGCGAGTTCCCGTCGTTTGTTGAGCTCCGCGTCAACCAGGACGCTGCTTGTAGATTCCATGGCAAGCGAGCCCGAAGCCTCGGCGTCTCCGCAGATATTCCCAGCCTCGCCCTCCCAGCCGGGAGCGTGCTGATTTCTCCAAACCGCAGCCCATGCCCAGCGGGCTTCAGTTGCGGCGCGGATCGTCAACCCAACGCGTTTTGCCTCCATGGTGGCTACCCCCACGGCGCCTGCTCTGCAGACCACTTCCACTTACGTGATTGCCGATCTCGGCCTGGCCGACTTCGGTCGCAAAGAGATGGCGATCGCCGAAACCGAAATGCCGGGCCTGATGGCCCTGCGCGAGAAGTTTGGCGCTGAGCAGCCCCTCAAGGGTGCCCGCATCGCGGGTTCCCTGCACATGACGATCCAGACCGCCGTTCTGATCGAAACCCTCGTGGCCCTCGGTGCCGAGGTGCGCTGGGCCAGCTGCAATATCTTCTCCACCCAGGATCACGCTGCTGCGGCTATTGCTGCCGCTGGCATCCCCGTGTTCGCCTACAAGGGCGAAACCCTGGATGAGTACTGGGCCTTCACCCACCGCATCCTCGAGTGGCACGACGGTGGCACGCCCAACATGATCCTCGACGACGGTGGCGATGCCACCGGTCTGGTGATGCTGGGCACTAAGGCCGAGAGCGACCTCTCGGTGCTGGACAACCCCTCCAACGAAGAGGAAACTGCCCTCTTCAACAGCATCCGCCAGAAGCTCGCCGCCCAGCCCGGCTTCTACTCCCGGATCAAGGCCGCCATTCAGGGCGTCACCGAGGAAACCACCACGGGTGTGGCGCGCCTCTATCAGCTGCAGAAGAGCGGTGAGCTGCCCTTCCCGGCGATCAACGTCAACGACTCGGTCACCAAGAGCAAGTTCGACAACCTCTACGGCTGCCGTGAGTCGTTGGTGGACAGCATCAAGCGCGCCACCGACGTGATGGTGGCCGGCAAGGTGGCCCTGGTGCTGGGTTACGGCGATGTGGGCAAGGGTTCGGCCCAGTCGCTGCGGGGCCTCGGCGCCACCGTGATGATCGCCGAGATCGATCCGATCTGCGCCCTGCAGGCCGCGATGGAGGGCTACCGCGTGGTGCGTCTCGACGACGTGGTGCGCGATGTGGACATCTTCGTGACCGCCACCGGCAACTTCCAGGTGATCCGCCATGAGCACCTGATCCAGATGAAGGATCAGGCGATCGTGTGCAACATCGGCCACTTCGACAATGAGATCGATGTGGCTTCCCTGAAGCAGTACCCCTGGGACAACATCAAGCCCCAGGTGGATCACATCACGCTGCCCAGCGGCAACAAGATCCTGCTGCTCGCTGAAGGTCGTCTGGTGAACCTGGGCTGCGCCACCGGCCACCCCAGCTTCGTGATGAGCAACTCCTTCACCAACCAGGTGCTGGCCCAGATCGAGCTGTTCACCAAGGGTGACCAGTACAAGAACGAGGTGTACGTGCTGCCCAAGCACCTCGATGAGATGGTGGCTCGCCTCCACCTCGAGAAGATCGGCGCCAAGCTCACCGAGCTCACCGCCGAGCAGGCCGCCTACATCAACGTGCCGGTGGAGGGTCCTTACAAGCTCGAGCACTACCGCTACTGAGTGCCTCTGCCGTGGTGGTGCTTGGCCACGCCGCCCCGCTGGCGCGAGGGCAAGCGTCAGCCAAGCACCACCACGGCAGGCTGGCTGGGGGCGGGCTCGGGAATTTCTCCAGGGCGATCCCTCTGCCAGCCCACCACGATTGAAAAAGCCCCGCCGGCGTTGCCGAGCGGGGCTTTTTGTTTGCTAGCGCCCTTGTGATGCGAGCCCACGGCTCCTGATGCCCGGCTCCAGTAGCCAAGCCCCCCTTCTGGCTCGCTGCGGTGCGCTGC
This sequence comes from Prochlorococcaceae cyanobacterium, assembly GCA_040399185.1. Classification (GTDB taxonomy): domain Bacteria; phylum Cyanobacteriota; class Cyanobacteriia; order PCC-6307; family Cyanobiaceae; genus UBA5018. The sequence goes on along the minus strand of JBBASQ010000014.1, from coordinate 22,697 downwards.
GTGGGGAGAGCGGAGCCTCGCGCCAGCGGGCTCCGCGACCCCACCAGCGCACCGCAGCGCAAGCGCTCGATCAGAACGGCACTTCCTCCTCACTCGGCTCCCCGCCCCCGAAGCCGCCACCGCCGTAGCCGCCGCCCATGCCGCCCTCGGCGTCGCGCTTGGAGCCCAGCAGTTCCAGTCGGTCCACGCGGATCACGGGCTTGGTGCGCTCCTCACCGGTGGCGCGGTCAGTCCAGCGGTCGAGCTTGAAGCTGCCGATGATCCCCAGCAGGGTGCCCTTGCGCACATAGTCGGCGGCCACCTGGGCCTGCTTGCCCCAGATCTCGAGGTTGAACCAGTCGGGCTCGTCGTCGCGGCTGCGGCGGTTCACGGCCATGGTGAGATTGGCCACCACGCTGCCGGATTCGAAGTAGCGCACCTCGGGATCGCGGCCGGCACGGCCAACGAGGGTGATGGAATTGACGCCCATGGCGACTCTCCTGGGTAGTGGGTCAATGATGCAGTTCCACCAAGGGGGCTGTCTGTAACACCCACCTATGATTCGTCCCCTGCAGGCCGGGCCTCCGTGTTCTTTCGTCGATTCCAGTTCTCCCGCGACATCGGCATCGACCTGGGCACCGCCAACACCCTGATGTACGTGTCCGGCAAGGGCATCGTGTTGCAGGAGCCCTCTGTGGTGGCGCTCGATCTCGAGAAGGGCGTGCCCCTGGCCGTGGGCGATGAAGCCAAGATGATGCTCGGTCGCACCCCCGGCAATATCCGGGCCGTGCGCCCCCTGCGCGACGGCGTGATCGCGGATTTCGACGCCGCCGAGCAGATGATCAAGACCTTCATTCAGAAGGGCAACGAGGGGCGCGGGATCGTGGCGCCCCGCCTGGTGATCGGCATCCCCAGCGGCGTGACCGGTGTTGAGCGCCGCGCCGTGCGCGAGGCCGGTCTGGCCGGTGCCCGTGAAGTGCATCTGATTGATGAACCCGTGGCCGCCGCCATCGGTGCCGGTCTGCCGGTCACCGAGCCCGTGGGCACGATGATCGTGGACATCGGCGGCGGCACCACCGAGGTGGCTGTGCTGAGCCTGGGCGGCACCGTGCTGAGTGAATCGGTGCGTGTGGCCGGTGATGAGCTGAGCGACGCCATCGGCGTGTACCTCAAAAAGGTGCACAACCTGGTGGTGGGTGAGCGCACCGCCGAAGACATCAAGATCCGGATCGGTTCGGCCTTCCCCGACGACGCCCACGACAACACCTCGATGGACGTGCGCGGCTTGCACCTGCTGAGCGGCCTGCCCCGCACGATCAATGTGCGCGCCGGGGACATCCGCGAGGCGATGGCCGAACCCCTCAACGTGATCGTGGAGGCGGTGAAGCGCACCCTGGAGCGCACGCCACCTGAACTGGCGGCCGACATCGTGGATCGCGGCATCATGCTGGCCGGTGGCGGCGCCCAGGTGCGCGGCATTTCCGACCTGATCAGCCACGAAACCGGGATCCTCACCCACGTGGCAGAAGAGCCCCTGCTTTGCGTGGTGCAGGGCTGCGGCATGGTGCTGGAGGACTACAAGCGTCTCGAGCGCGTGCTCGACACCCCTGACTTCGTGCGCCAGGCCTCCTGATTCCCATGAACACCGGCCGCAGCTTCCGCGCGACGCAGCTGCGGTCGCTGGGCTCGCTGTGGCCCTGGCTGTTGCTGATGCTTGCCCTGGTGGGTGTGCGTCTGAGCAAGGGGGCAGGCTTCAGTGATGCCTATGCCCTGCTGAGCCGACCCTTCTGGCCCGGTAGTGCCCAGGGGGAGTGGGTGCGTTCCGCCCAGCAGCTGGGCGATCAAAACCGCCTGGCCCAGCTCGAGGCCGACAACCAGCGGCTGCGCCAACTGCTCCAGCTGGAGCAGAGCGATGCGGCCCTGGTGGGGGCGGCCGTGATCTCCCGTGAGCCCGGGGGCTGGTGGCAGCAGCTGCTGATCGGCCAAGGTGCGCTGAATGGCGTGGCGCCCGGTGATCCGGTGATGGCGCCGGGTGGGTTGCTCGGCCGGGTGGCGACCGTTACCCCCACCACGGCCCAGGTGCAGCTGCTCACCGATGGCGGCAGTCGCCTGGGGGTGTGGGTGCCCCGCATCCGCCGCCATGGTCTGCTCACCGGCGTGGGCACGGCCCGGCCATTGCTCCGTTTTCTGGAGAAGGATCTCGGTGCCCGTCCCGGCGACCTGGTGGTGACCTCCCCCGCCAGCACCCTGGTGCCCCCCAACCTCACGGTGGGCGTGATCCAGTCCGTGGATGATCGCGCCGTGCCGGCCACTGAGGCTGTGGTGCAGCTCAGTGCGCCGGTGCAGGCGATCGACTGGGTGCAGGTGCGCACCGGAGGGCGCTGATGGCCGCGCTGTATCGCCAGGGCTGGTGCGGGGCCACCGGGCTGCTGGTGCCCCTGCTCACCCTGGCCTCGCCTGGCTTGCTCAAGCTCGATGGGGTGGGGCCTGCCTGGGGCCTGCTCTGGCTGCTGCCCTGGGCGCTGGTGGATGGTCCGGTGTCTGGCGCTGGGGCGGGCCTGGCCCTGGGCCTGGTGCTCGATGGCCTGCATCTGGGGCCGGTCAGTGAGGTTCCGGCCCTCGTGTTTCTGGGTTGGTGGTGGGGGCGCATTGGCCGGCGCGGCCCCCAGATCGAGCGCAGCTTCAGCCTGGGGCTCCTGGCGCTGCTGGGTTCGCTGCTGCTGGGCGGCAGCCTGCTGGCCCAGTTCGCCTGGCTGGGGGAGGCGGGCCGGCCCCAGCTGCACACGCTGCTGGCCCAGGCTGTGCTCACGGCCCTGCTGGCACCGATGCTCTGTTCCCTGCAGCTGCTGCTCTGGCGCCAGCAGACCGCTGGGCTGCGGGGCTGATTGATGACGATGCGCCGCCGCCACCTGCTCCAGCTCCTTGCCGGCACCTCCGCCGCGGCCGCCCTGGCGGCCAGCGGCTGCCGGCCCCAGGGCGGCCGGGAGGCCGGTGCCCAGGTGGTGGAGTTCTGGACCCTCGATCTGGCGCCGAAGTTCAACGGCTACATCCAGGGGGTGATCGCGGCCTGGGAGCGTGAGCATCCCGGCTGGCGCGTGCGCTGGACCGACGTGCCCTGGGCCTCGGTGGAGCGCAAGTTGCTGGCGGCGGTGTTTGCCCGCACGGCACCCGATCTGGTGAACCTCAACCCCCCGTTTGCGGCCAACCTGGCCAGCAAGGGGGGGCTGCTGGATCTGAGCGGTGTGCTGCCGGCATCAGCGGCTCAGGCCTATCTGCCGGCCATCTGGGAGGCGGGCCGCCAGGACGGCCAGCAGTTCGCCATCCCCTGGTACCTCACCGCCCGCATCGCCATGGCCAACCGGCGCCTGCTGGAGCAGGCCGGGGTGGAGGCGCCGCCCAGGCACTGGCAGGAGCTGCCGGCCTTTGCGGAGCGGGTGCGCCGCCGCACGGGCCGCTATGCCCTGTTTATGACCGTGGTGCCCGACGACTCCGCCGAGCTGTTGGAAACCCTGGTGCAGATGGGGGTGCAGCTGCTCGATCCCCGGCGCCGCGCCGCCTTCGACAGCCCGGCCGGCCGGCGCGCCTTCGCCTTCTGGACCGACCTCTACCGGCGCGGGCTGCTGCCGCGGGAGGTGGTGAGCCAGGGCTACCGCCGCGCCATCGAGCTCTACCAATCCGGCGACCTGGCCCTGGTGGCCACCGGCCCGGATTTTCTGCGCAACCTCCAGACCAACGCCCCCGGCGTGGCGGCGGTGACCGCTCCCTTTGCGCCGATCACCGGCACCGATGGCACTGCCAACGTGGCGGTGATGAACCTGGTGGTGCCCAAGCAGAGCACCGTGGCGGCCCAGGCCGCCGACTTCGGCCTGTTTCTCACCAATGCCACCAACCAGCTGCGCTTCGCCAACGAGGCCCGGGTGCTGCCGTCGGCCGCGGCGGCCCTCGCTCAACTGCAGGCCGAGCTCCAGCGGGATCAGGGCCCGGCTGGCGCGGAACAACTGGTGCAGCGGGCGCGGTTGCTCTCGGCCGAAACCCTGGAGCGCTCGCGGGTGTTGGTGCCGGCGATACCCGGGGTGAAGCGGCTGCAGGCCATCGTGTATACCCAGCTGCAGCGCGCCATGCTCGGCCAGCTCGACAGCGATGCGGCGCTCACGGCGGCTGCCACGGAGTGGAATCGCTATGCGTCGGCGCGGTGGCCTGAGGCCGGTTAGCAGCAAATTCGCGGCATGTCCGTTCCTGTAGAAATCCTTAAATCTGCCCAGATCGCCCCTCTGGAGCGGGTTTTTGGGGATGACTCCCCCCGGGGTTGAGGGGTAGGGTTGCGATTCTTCACTCGGCTGCCCGCTTGATGCCTGCGGACGACATTCCCAGTCAGCCGCCCGCCGAGCCGAAGGCCACCTTGTTGGTGGTAGACGACGAGGCAGCCGTGCGGCGGGTGCTGGTGATGCGCCTCCAGCTCGCCGGCTATCGGGTGATCTGCGCCGAAGACGGCGAAGAGGCCCTCACCCTGTTTCACCAGGAGCAGCCCGACTTGGTGGTGCTCGACGTGATGCTGCCGAAGCTGGACGGCTTCGCGGTGTGCCGCCGCTTGCGGGCCGAATCCTGCGTGCCGATCATCTTTCTGTCGGCCCTCGACGCCATTGCCGAGCGGGTGTCGGGCCTCGATCTCGGTGCCGACGACTACCTGCCCAAGCCGTTCAGCCCCAAGGAGCTGGAAGCGCGCATCGCCACGATCCTGCGGCGGGTGGGCCGTGGCTCCGCCAGCACCGAGCCCCGGGAGATGCCCACCGGCAGCGGCGTGCTGCGCGTGGGTGATCTGGTGGTGGATACCAACCGGCGCCAGGTAACCCGTGACGGTGAGCGCATCGCCCTCACCTACACCGAATTCAGCCTGCTGGAGCTCTTGTTCCGTGAGCCCGGCCGCGTGGTGCCCCGGGCCGAGATCCTCGAGCAGCTCTGGGGTTACCCGCCGCGTCGTGCCGCCGACCTCCGGGTGGTGGATGTCTACGTGGCGCGCCTCCGGGGCAAGCTCGAGCCCGACCCCCGGAACCCCGAGCTGATCCTCACCGTGCGGGGCACCGGCTACGCCTCCCAGCGCATGGGGGATGCCGGGATGGTGGCGGTCGGCTGAGCGAGCCGTGCCGTCCTGCAGGATGGCCCCCAACTGAGCCCCCTGCGCCTGTGTCGGATCTGCGCGAGACCCGCCTGGAGAAAGGCAAGGCCCTGGCAGCCCTCGGTCAGGGGCCCTATGCCCTGCGGTTTGAGCCCACCCATGGCACCGCCGAGCTGCAGGAGGCCCATGCCGACCTGCCCAACGGTGAGGAGCGGGATCTGGCCGTGGCGGTGGCCGGCCGGGTGATGACCCGCCGGGTGATGGGCAAACTCGCCTTCTTCACCCTCGCCGACCAGCACGGCACCATCCAGCTCTTCATCGAGAAAGCCACCCTGGCTGCTTCGATTCCCGAAGATCCTGAAGCCTTTGGGCACATCACCTCCCTGGTGGATGCCGGCGATCTGATTGGGGTGGAAGGCACCCTGCGCCGTACCGACCGGGGCGAGCTCTCGGTGAAGGTGAAGCGCTGGCAGATGCTCAGCAAGAGCCTGCAGCCCCTGCCCGACAAGTGGCATGGTCTGGCCGATGTGGAGAAGCGCTACCGCCAGCGCTATCTCGATCTGATCGTGTCGCCCCACACCCGCGAAACCTTCCGGCGCCGGGCCCGGCTGGTGAGCGGCATGCGCCGCTGGCTGGATGAGCGGGGCTTCCTGGAAATCGAAACCCCCGTGCTGCAGAGCCAGCCCGGTGGCGCCGATGCCCGGCCTTTCGAAACCCACCACAACGCCCTCGACCTGCCGCTCACCCTGCGCATCGCCACCGAGCTGCACCTCAAGCGGCTGGTGGTGGGCGGCTTCGAGCGGGTGTACGAGCTGGGAAGGATTTTCCGCAATGAGGGGGTGAGCACCCGCCACAACCCCGAATTCACCTCGGTGGAGATCTATCAGGCCTATGCCGATTACGGCGACATGATGGATCTCACGGAGCAACTGATTGCTCACCTGTGTGAGGAGGTGTGCGGCAGCACCCGCATCAGCTATCAGGGCACCGATGTGGATCTCACGCCGCCCTGGCGCCGGGCCACCATGCACGAACTGGTGCAGGAAGCCACCGGCCTCGATTTCAGCCAGTTCAGCTCTCGCGAAGAAGCCGCCGCCGCCATGGAGACCCAGGGCCTGGAGGTGCCGGCGCTGGCCGATTCAGTGGGCCGCCTGCTCGTGGAGGCGTTCGATCAGAAGGTGGAGGCTGATCTGATCCAGCCCACCTTCGTGATCGACTACCCGGTGGAGAACTCGCCCCTGGCGCGGCCCCACCGCAGCAAGCCCGGCCTGGTGGAGCGGTTCGAGCTGTTCATCGTGGGCCGCGAAACCGCCAACGCCTTCAGTGAGCTGATCGATCCGGTGGATCAGCGCCAGCGCCTGGAGGCCCAGCAGGAGCGCAAGGCGGCCGGCGACCTGGAGGCCCAGGGCGTCGATGAAGACTTCCTCCATGCCCTGGAGGTGGGCATGCCCCCCACTGGCGGCCTTGGCATCGGCATCGATCGGCTGGTGATGCTGCTCACCGACAGCCCCTCAATCCGCGATGTGATCGCCTTCCCGCTGCTCCGTCCTGAAGCGCGGGCTGCGGCGGCTGAGTAAGGCCCGCTGGCCTGCAGTGGGATAATGGGTCGCAGTAGGCAATCACCCCTGCCGGGGACCCGATTCCATGAGCGGTGAGCGCGTCGGTTTTCGCTTTCAGCACGCGGACGCGGTGGTGAAGCGCAACCCCCAGGGCCGCTCCCGTCGGGGTTGGGTGATGGAGCCGGTGGAGCAGACCACCAGCCGCGGCACCAAGATGCCCGCCTATCGCATCCGCTGGCGTGACAGTGAACGCCCCGAGATCGTGCTCCAGCACATGCTGATCGCCGATCCCGATCCCACCCCGCCGCCGGAAGGGGTGAGCCTGGTTCCCCCAGTCCCTAAAAAGTGATCTAGAGCCGCAGCAGCTTGAGGCCGGCGTAGCGCTCAAATTCTGGATCGAAGCTCACCAGGCGCCAGCCATTCACGATCGACAGCGCCGCCAGGTGGGCGTCGGTGCAGTGCTGACCTTCCACCGTGCCCTTGCGCAGCAGGGCCTGGAACACATCCCAGCCATCGGTGGGCTCGCCGCCGAAGCCCACGCCCGGCTGCTCACAGAACCGCTCCAGCACTTCCCCTGCTGCCGCCGGGCTGAGGGTCGCCTCCCCCATCACGCTCTCCCGGCAGAGCAGCCGCACGAGCCCGAGACCTGTGGCGGTGCAGAACACCACCCGCTCGCCGGCCTCCGTTTCCCAGTAGTGGCGCGCCCGCAGGTGCTGGGGATGGAGGGGCCAGCTGAGGGCCAGCCACACGTTGAGGTCGGGAAGATCGACGTTCACGGCTGGTTGTTCAGGTCTCCAGCAGGCTGAACAGGCCCGCGTTGCTCAGGTGTTCCGCCGGGATGGCGAGCGGGGCGGGTTGCAGGGTGGGAAGCGCTTCGGCGCTGCGGCTGTTTCCCTGGCCCGTGGCACTGGCGATCAGGCCCTCTTCCACGTAGCGCTGCAGCAGTTGCTTCATCGACACGCCCTCGGTGGCCGCCCGTGCCTTGAGCCGGGCGAACAGCGAATCCGGCAGTTCGAGGCTGGTGCGCATCGCTGCACGTTAAGTCGCATCTCCTTTGAGGCGGTACACCAGCAGACCGAGGTGTTCTTTCAGCGCAATGCTGCTGAGGTACAGAAACTCCGCATCGGGCAGCACGCTTTTCACGGTGTTCCCGACGGTGGGACGGCCGTAGTTGGCCCGGCTGGGCAGCTGGTAATCGCAGGCCACCGGCACCACCTCCAGGCTGGTGTGGCGCCGGAAGCTGGCCAGGGACCGGGGCATGTGGAACGCGCTGGTCACCAGCAAGAGGCGCTTCCAGCCCCGCTGACGCCCCAGCGCGTCGATCGCTTCGGCTTCTTCGGCGGTGGTGCGGGAGCCTGGATTCAGCAGGATCCGCTTGGCGGGAACGCCCAGCTCGATTGCCAGGCTGCGGGCGGTTTCGGCTTCCGGCGGGGCCGGGTCGGCGCCGGTGAAGCTCACCTTGCCGCCGCTGGTGAGCAGCAGTGGGGCCTTGCCCTGCCGCAGCAGCCGCACCCCGGTGAGCAGGCGGTCACCGCCTTCCGCCACTTCCACTCCCTGGCGGGGGGCAAGGGCCGGCCGCAGGCCGCCACCCAGCACCACCACCGCATCGGCCCTGGGAATGACAGCGGGGGTGAGGGCCGCGCTGCGCTCCTCCAGGCCCCAGATCAGCTGGCGGCTGGTGACCGGCATGGCGAACAGCCAGATCAGCGCGATGCCGCCGCCCGAGAGCCAGGGCCCCCACCGCTGCCTGCGGCCGGCCTGGCCTGCCAGTTGCAGCAGCAGTCCGAGGCCCAGCGGATAGAGGGCGAGCGGCAGCAGCTTGCTGAGCAGGAATCCCATGGATCAGGGCTGGGCCTTCATTCGCTCCAGCTCCTGCTGGGCCTCGAACGCGGCCCAGGCTTGCTCCAGATCGAGATCCTGATCGGTTGGGGCGGCGGCCCTGCTGTTGCCGGCAGGGGCAGGCGGTGTGGCGGCGAGTTCCTGGAGGGCGTTCTCCACGGCGTTGAACTGCTGGCCCAGATCCGCCAGCTGGTTCCAGCTGCGGCGGCCCTGTTCCATCAGCTCGGCCACGTGGGCTTCTGCTCGCTGGGACAGTTCGTCGGCACCGGCAGCCCGCGCCCGATCCACCCGTTGGCGCCAGGCGCGGATCTCACCGGCCAGCTCCAGCAGCCGCTGGCGCCGCTGCTCCGCCTGGCGCTGCAGCCGGCTGCGCTCCCCCACCAGCTGGGCCTGGCGGTCGCGGGCCTCCTGTTCCTGCAGCAGGGCCTGCTGGGCTGGGTTGGAGGCCAGAAAGGCCTCCAGCTGGCGCTCCAGCCGCGCCTCCAGTTGCTCCAGCCAGTCGCCCGTCACCACGGCCTCAGCCCTCAACCTCGGCGCTGCCGGCGGGCCGAGTAATCAGGGGTGCCTCGATCTCTTCCTGCAGGGGTGTGATCGCGGCCTCGCGGGAGCGCAGCAGCAGCTGGGTGAGCCGGGCGATGGCCCCCTCGCCCAGGTTCTGCTCGCTGATGCGGTCGAACGCGTTCCGGTAGAGCTCCTCGAGTTCATGGATCAGGCTCTCGCGCATCTGCCGCATGGCGGCCCGTTGCTCCTCGCGGCTCATGGCGTGGGTTCGCTCTGGCTGGAGTCTCGCCCCACCAGCAGCTGCAGTGAAAGGTCGCCGGCCGGATCGCTCCAGTGCTGTGCCACCCGCCAGCCGGCCGCGGCGGCCAGGGCGGCGAAGGCGGAGGGGGAATACTTCACGCTGTACTCGGTGATCAGGGGTTCGCCGGCGGCAAAGTTCCAGCGCTCCCCGGCCAGGTCCACCGTTTGCTCGCTGCTGCTCACCAGGGCCATGGCGATGCGGCTCTGGGCTGGTTGCCACCGGGCTTCGTAGTGGAACCCGGCGGGATCGAACGTGCCTTGGAGGTCTCGGTTCAGCCGCACCAGCAGGTTCTTGGCGAAGGCGGCCGACACCCCGGCGCCGTCGTCGTAGGCGGCCTCCAGCCGTTCCACCGCTTTGGGCTGGTCGATGCCGATCAGCAGTGCGCCGCCGCTGCCCAGCAGCCGGCGGAACTGGGCCAACAGGGCGATGGCTTCCTGGGGGGTGAAGTTGCCGATCGAGCTGCCGGGATAGAAGCCGATCCGGGGCCGACCATGCAGCAGTGGATGGGCCGGCAGGTCGGCCATGGCGCTGTAGTCGCAGCAGATCCCCAGCACTGGCACGGCGGGATGGGCCCGCTGCAGCCGCTGGCAGGCCTCGCCCAGGTGCTCGGCGCTGATATCCAGTGCGGCATAGGCGGCCGGCTGGAGCGCCTCCAGCAGGGGCCCCACCTTGCGGGCGTTGCCAGCACCGAATTCCACCACCGCGGCATCCCGGGCCGCTGGCAGGGCGGCGGCGATCGCGGCGGCCTCCTGTTCCAGCAGCGCCGTTTCGGTGCGGGTGAGGCTGTATTCGGGTTGCTCGCAGATCAGCTCGAACAGGCGTGAGCCCTCGGCGTCGTACAGCAGCCAGGCGGGCAGCTGCCGCGGCTGGCGGGCCATGCCGTCGAGCACCAGGCGGCGCAGATCCGCCGGCCGGGGATGCAGATCAATCAGCTCGGCGCTGAGAACGGTGCTCATCGCGCCAGCCGCAGGCCCGCCGCCATCCAGCGGCTCGCCGGCGGGAAGAAGTTCCGGTAGGTGGCCCGTTCGTGGCCCGGCGAGGTGAGGAAACAGCTGCCGCGCAGCACCATCTGGGAGCTCATGAACTTGCCGTTGTATTCACCCACCGCTCCGGCCGCTGGCTGGAAGCCGGGATAGGGGCGGTAGGGGCTGGAGGTCCACTGCCACAGCACACCGAAGCCATCGGGCATGTGCCCAGCCATCAGCTCCCATTCAGCCTCGCTGGGCAGCCTGGCTCCCGCCCAGCGGGCGTAGGCGTCGGCCTCAAACCAGCTCAGGTGACGCACGGGGGCATCGGGATCCCGGGGGCGGCGCCCGGCCAACGTGAATTCAGCGTCATCACGCCAGTACCGCGGTGCCTGCCAGCCCCGCTCCTGCACCACAGCCCAGCCCTCGCTCATCCACAGCTCCGGCCGGCTGTAGCCCCCAGCGGCGATGAACGCCGCGAACTCTCCGTTGGTGATCAGCCGGTTGGCAATGGCGAAGGGCTCGAGCCACTGGCGATGGCGGGGCGCCTCGTTGTCGAAATGGAAGCCCCCGCTTTGCGGGTGGCCGATCTCCACCAGCCCGCCGGGGTGCTCCTTCCACTCGAGGGCCTGGGCCCGGGCTTGGCGGGCATAGCTGGCCTCGGGCTCCTCCCCATAGGCCGGCTCCAGCGGGTTGCGGCTGAAGCCGTCCAGCAGGTCCATCAGCAGCAGCTCCTGGTGCTGCTGCTCGTGCTGCAGCCCCAGTTCGATCAGCTCCAGCCAGGGCCGAGCCTGCTCCCCGGGCCAGGTGGCCAGACCCTTCAGCACTCGCTGCAGTGCCCCATCCACCTGCGCCCGCCAGGCCAGCACCTCCCCAATGGGCGGCCGGCTGAGCAGGCCCCGCTCTGGCCGCGGATGGCGGGCTCCCACGGCGTCGTAATAGCTGTTGAACAGGAAGCCCCAGCCCTCGGGGGGCGGCGCAGGATGGCCGGCCAGCTCAGCGATCCGGGGCTCCTGCAGCAGGAAGGTGTCGAAGAACCAGGTGGTGTGGCCCAGGTGCCATTTGGGCGGGCTGGCATCGGCCATGCCCTGCAGGCAGAGGTCTTCCGGCTCAAGCCCGGTGATCAGCTCAACGCTGTGGGCGCGTACGGCAGCCAGCCGGACTCCAAGGGGGCACGAGAGTGTCGCCGTCATCCTGGAAACATCTCTCGGGCCCGACGTTAGGCGGCTTGCCTACGATCCCGCCACCCAGATCACAGCAGGACGGGCCAGCGCCATGGGCGGCATCACGCAGGGTTTCGTCGGTGCCGTCGGCAACACCCCCCTCATCCGTCTCCACGCCCTGAGCGAGCTCACCGGCTGCGAGATTCTCGGCAAGGCGGAGTTCATGAACCCCGGCGGCTCGGTCAAAGACCGCGCGGCCCTGGGAATCCTGATGGAGGCGGAGGAGCAGGGGCTGCTCCAGCCCGGCGGCACGGTGGTGGAGGGCACCGCCGGTAACACCGGCATCGGCCTGACCCATCTGTGCAACGCCCGTGGCTACAGGGCGCTGATCGTGATCCCCGACACCCAGTCGGCCGAGAAGATCGGGCTGCTGCGCAGCCTCGGGGCGGAGGTGCGCACGGTGCCAGCCGTGCCCTACCGCGACCCCAACAACTACGTGAGGCTCTCGGGCCGTATCGCCGCCGAAACGCCCGGCGCCGTGTGGGCCAACCAATTCGACAACCTGGCCAACCGCCGCGCCCATTACAACTCCACCGGTCCGGAGATCTGGGAGCAGACCGAAGGCCGCGTGGATGCCTGGGTTGCGGCCACCGGCACGGGCGGCACCTACGCCGGCGTGGCGCTTTACCTGAAGGAGCAGAAGCCTGGGGTGCGCTGCGTGCTGGCTGATCCCCACGGCAGTGCCCTTTACAACTGGGCCAAACACGGTGAGCTGGCCAGTGATGGCAGTTCGATCACCGAGGGGATTGGCAATAGCCGCGTCACCGCCAACCTGGAGGGCGCTCCGATCGACGACGCCGTGCGCATCGACGACCAGTCGGCCCTCGCCACGATCTACGGCCTGCTCTGGCAGGAGGGGCTGTTCCTGGGCGGTTCGGTGGGCATCAACGTGGCCGCGGCGGTGGAAACCGCCCGCCGCATGGGGCCGGGCCACACGATCGTGACCGTGCTCTGCGACAGCGGTGACCGTTACCGCTCCCGCCTCTACGACGCCGCGTGGCTGCACACCAAGGGGTTGCAGCAGCCCGAGCGCGCTGCCGCTGGAGTGGCCTGATGGCATCCCCCGGTGCCGCCGCCGGCCAGCTGATTGCCGAGCGCTACCGGCTGGAGCAGTGCCTCAGCCAGGGCAGCCAGGGCAGCCTCTGGCGCGCCACCGACCAGCTGGCGGGCGACGCTCCGGTGGCCCTGCGCCAGCTCACGGCGCCCATCGATCTGGCCCAGGCGGGTGCGCTCTGGGGCCGTTTGCAGGGGGTGCTCCACCCCCAGGTGCCGCGGTTGGGGGCCGCCATCCGCGAAGGCGATGCGCTTTGGCTTGTGCGCGAATGGCAGAGCGGCCGCACCTACCAGCAGCTGATCGCGGCCCGCGCGGAGCGCCAGTTGGTGTTCGGGGCGGGAGAGGTGCTGTTGCTGCTGCGCCAGCTGTTGCCCGTGCTCACCGTGCTGCACGGCCAGGAGCTGGTGCACGGCGATCTCTGCCCGCCAAACCTGCTGCGCCGCGACAGCGACGGCCTGCCGGTGCTGCTGGATTTCGGCCTGGTGTGCGGTGTGGCCTTCGCCACGCCTGGCTACGCGCCGCCCGAGCTGGCCCACACCGCGGCGCCCCAGCCCTGGATGGATCTGTATTCCCTCGGGGTCACCGCCTTGGTGCTGCTCAGCGGCGACCCGCCGGAGCGGCTGCTGGATCCGGTGAGCCTGCAGTGGCGCTGGCCCGCGGCCCTCAGCAGTGAGCCCCAGCTGCAGGGCCTGCTGGCCCGGCTGCTCGGCATCGATGGGGCGCAGCGCTTCCCCTCGGCAGCCCAGGCCCTCAGCGCGGCCCAGGCCCTGGCCATGCCCGACAGCACCGGCCCTGTGCCCCGCGCCGATCGCACCGTGGCCCTGGTGCCACCGCCGGCTCCGGCGCAGCCCCAGTCGGTAGCTGAGCCCGTAGTTCAGCCCGCAGCGGTGGAGCCCCCAGCAGCAGCTCCTGCGCCGGCCCCGGTTGCATCGGCCCCTGATGCCCCTGAGGTGCAGTTGCCCAAGGTGGCAGCCGGCACTGCAGCCCCTTCGGCTGCGGCCCTGCCCCGCAGCCGCGCCGAAGAGCGCGAGGAAGCCGCCGAAGGCAGCCTCTGGCCCGTGGTGATTGCCCTGGTGCTCTCGGCCGTGGTGGGCACGGCCCTGGGCTGGTGGTGGCTGAGCCGGGGTAAGCCCGGCCTGCCCACCAATGAGTCGGCGCTGCAGCTCCCCAGCAGCCTCCCCCCCGCCGAGATCGACCAGCGCCAGCAGCTGTTGAACCGCCTGCGGGCGATGCAGGTGGACCGGGCCTGGTTCCTCAAGCTGGTGGATGCCAGCCTGCTGGCCCAGTTCCCCGAGCGCGGCGGCCGCCTTCCCACCGACTCGGCCGACGACGCCCCCCTGCGCAAGGTGTGGAACGAGCTGGCGGAGGAATGGCTGGCCCGGGTGGAGCAGTTGCCGCTCGATATCCGCCGCCGCCTGGGCAGCTACAGCGAGGGCGACTGGCAGCGCCGCCAGCAGTCGCTGGTGAGCCAGGGCCTGAGCCCGCGGGTGCTGCGCCAGCTGGTGTCGGGCAGCGCCCAGAACCTGTTGCCCGGCCGGCCTGGCTCCGACATTCCCGCCGAACCCTTCCGCCAGCTCTGGTATGCCGCCGCCGAGCAGAGCCTGGCCAACGTGCAGATTGAGGCGATCGCGGCCCAGCCCCTCGAAACCCGGGTGCTCACCGCCCAGGTGGAGGCCGGTGGCGCCCGCCTGTTCCCGATCCGCCTCCCCGCCGGTTATCGGCTGGTGCTGGGGGTGAACGGCTCCCCGCTGATGCAGATGAGCGTGTTTGGCGCGGGCGGCGATCTCCTTGATGCCAAGGGCCCGCTGCGGGTGGTGAGCCTGGGCGCCCAGAAGAGCTCGCCGGTGCAGCTGCTCGTCACCAACGAGGGCGTGGCCCCCGGCCTGATCACCCTCTCGCTGCGCGCCGATCCTCCGGCACCCCAGCCGGCACCGGAGGAACCTGAAACCCCCGTCGCGCCGCAGCCGCCTGCGGCCCCAGGTGCTGTTCCCGTGGCCCCACCGCCGCCGGTGGACGGCCCCGCCAACTGAGGCCCTACAGCCGGGAGATCGCGGCGCGGGTTTCCTTGGCGTCCTGCTTGCGCCGCTCCTCCTGGCGCTTGTCGTGGAGCTTGCGGCCCTTGCCCACGCCGATGGTGATCTTGATCCAGGAGCCCTTGAGGTGCAGGTTCAACGGCACCAGGGTGAGCCCCTTCTGATCCAGGGCGCCGCGCAGTTTGTCGATTTCGCGGCGATGGGCCAGCAGCTTGCGCACCCGCAGTGGGTCGTGGTTGAAGAAGCGCCCGGCGTGGCTGTGGGGCGAGATGTGCACGTTGTGCAGCTGCAGTTCGCCGTTGCGGATCAGGCAGAAGCCGTCGCGCAGGTTCACCTGGCCCGCCCGGATCGACTTCACCTCGGTGCCCAGCAGCTCCATGCCGCACTCCAGGGTTTCGAGGATTTCGTACTGGTGGCGCGCAAAGCGGTTGTCGGCCAGCAGTCGGTTGGCGGCATCGCGTTTGGCCTTGGCCGCGAGCTTCTTGGTGCCGCCCTTGGCCATCGAATCCCCGCGTCCCGCCGCATTACATCCAGCTCCCGACCCTAGGCAGGGGCCGGTACCCTCGGCTCATGGCGATTGTCTCCTCAGGTTCGGCTGCGCCGCTTGGACGCCGCTGGCGCGACGCGTCCGGCGCTGGCTCGGCAGACCCTGACGGCCGCAAGGGGGTGGCTGGTGGCGTGAGCCAGCGGTTGGTGGATCCGCAGGCTGCGGAGGCCGAGGTGCAGCAAGAGGCGCAGGAGGTGCAGCCTCGGGAGGATTCGCTGCGGCCCAAGCGCCTGGCGGACTACATCGGCCAGAGCGAGCTCAAACAGGTGCTGGGTATCGCCGTGGAGGCCACCCGGGCCCGGGGTGAGGCGCTCGACCACGTGCTGCTCTACGGCCCGCCGGGCCTGGGCAAGACCACCATGGCCCTGGTGCTCGCCGAGGAGCTGGGCGTGCGCTGCCGCATCACCAGTGCCCCGGCCCTGGAGCGCCCCCGCGACATCGTGGGCCTGCTGGTGAACCTGCAGCCCGGTGAACTGCTGTTCATTGATGAAATCCATCGCCTGAACCGGGTGGCCGAAGAAATCCTCTACCCGGCGATGGAGGACTTCCGCCTCGATCTCACCGTGGGCAAGGGCACCACGGCCCGCACCCGCACCCTGCCGATTGCCCCGTTCACCCTGGTGGGGGCCACCACCCGTGCCGGCTCGCTGAGCTCGCCGCTGCGGGATCGCTTCGGGTTGATCCAGCGGCTCGAGTTCTACGGGCTGGAGGATCTGCAGGCGATCGTGGAGCGGGCCGCTGGCCTGCTCCAGCTGGAACTGGATACCGAGGCGGCGCTGGAGGTGGCGCGCCGCTGCCGGGGCACCCCACGGATCGCCAACCGCCTCCTGCGCCGGGTGCGCGACGTGGCCTCGGTGCACGGCCATGGCCGCATCGGCGCGGAGCTGGTGCACCAGGCCCTGAGCCTGCACCGGGTGGATGCCCGTGGCCTCGATGCCAGCGATCGGCGCCTGCTCACCCTGCTGCTGGAGGGCTATGGCGGCGGCCCGGTGGGCCTGGAAACCCTGGCCGCTGGCCTTGGCGAAGACCCCACCACCCTGGAAACGGTGGTGGAGCCCTACCTGCTGCAGCTCGGCTTCCTGCAGCGCACACCCCGGGGCCGGATCGTCACCCCAGCCGGGCGCGCCCATCTCGGCTGGCCGGCCCAGCTGGATCTGCCGGGGGCCGCAGCGTGAGCGGCACGTTGCTGGCCCTGCTGCTGAGCGTGCAGCTGCTGGCCCAGGTGTCGCTTCCCCAGCTGTTTGATCAGGCCCTCACCGCCAGCCGCGATGGCCGCTTTGGTGATGCCCTGCCGCTGTGGAACCAGGTGCTGGAGATCGCACCGGGTGATGCGGCGGCCTGGAGCAACCGCGGCAACGTGCAACTGGCGCTCGGGGATCCCGAAGCCGCCATCGCCGACCAGACCCACGCGATCGAGCTGGAGCCAGGCAGCCCGGATCCCCACCTGAACCGCGGCACGGCCGAGGAGGCCCTGCAGCGCTGGGATGCGGCCGAGGCCGACTACCGCTGGATCCTGGAGCACCCTCCTGCCTCCGCCAAGGAGGAGGACGTGCGTCCCTCGGCCCTCTACAACCTGGGGAACGTGCAGGGCTCCCGCGGCGACTGGCCCGCAGCCCGCGATTGCTTCGTTGCCGCTGCCGATGCGCGCCCCGGTTTCGCCATGGCCCGCTCCAGCGCTGCGCTCGCGGCCTTCCAGCTGGGTGAGTTCAACGAGGCCGAGCGCGAACTGCGCTCCCTGATCCGCCGTTATCCCCTCTTCGCCGACGCCCGCGCCGCGCTCACAGCCCTGCTCTGGCGACGCGGGGCCAGTGGTGAGGCCGAGAGCAACTGGGCCGCGGCGTCGGGTCTCGATCCCCGCTACAGGCAGCAAGAATGGCTTCTGCAAACGCGCCGCTGGCCGCCCGAACCGGTGCAGGCCCTGCAGCAGTTCCTGGCCCTGGCGTCGGCCTGAGGTTGTCCGGCATGTCTCCCACCGCCTCCATGAGCCCCTGGCAGGCCCTCGGCCTCGACGCCGTTCTCGAGGAGGCCCTGCCGGAGCTGATCCAGCTGCGCCGCCACATTCACCGCCATCCAGAGCTGAGCGGCCACGAGCAGCAGACCGCAGCCCTGGTGGCCGGCGAGCTACGCCGCTGGGGCTGGCGGGTGCAGGAAGCCGTGGGCCGCACCGGCGTGGTGGCGGAGATCGGTCCACGGCTCGGGGTCGATGGGCAGGCGCCGCCGCTGCTGGCGCTGCGCGTAGACATGGATGCCCTGCCGGTGGAGGAGCGCACCGGGCTCGATTACGCCTCCACGGTGCAGGGGCTGATGCACGCCTGCGGCCACGACCTGCACACCGCCGTAGGACTGGGCGTGGCGCGACTCCTGGGGGAGGTGGCTGAGCGAGATCCCTCCCGGCTCACTGCCCGGATCCGGCTGCTGTTTCAACCTGCGGAGGAAACGGCCCAGGGAGCCGCCTGGATGAAGGCCGACGGCGCCATGGATGGGGTGGATGCCCTGTTCGGCGTGCACGTGTTTCCAAGCCTCCCCGCCGGCAGCATCGGCGTGCGCAGCGGCAGCCTCACGGCCGCGGCGGGTGAGCTGGAGGTGGAGGTGCTGGGCGAGGGCGGCCACGGCGCCCGGCCCCACCAGAGCACCGACGCCATCTGGATTGCGGCCCGGGTGGTGAGTGGCCTGCAGGAGGCGATCAGCCGCCGGCTGGACGCGCTGCATCCGGTGGTGGTGAGCTTCGGGCGCATTGAAGGCGGCAAGGCGTTCAACGTGATCGCGGATCACGTGCGTCTGCTGGGCACCGTGCGCTGCCTCGACAACGATGTGCATGCCCAGCTGCCGGGTTGGATCGAAGACACGGTGAAGGCCCTGTGCGAGGGCCATGGCGGTGAGGCCCGGGTGCGTTATCGCTGCATCTCGCCGCCGGTGCATAACGACCCGGCGCTCACCTCGCTGGTGGCCGATGTGGCCTGCGACCTGCTGGGCCGGGACCAGGTGCTGTGGTTGGAGCAGCCCTCGCTCGGAGCCGAGGATTTCGCCGAACTGCTCGACGGCACCCGCGGCACGATGTTTCGCCTCGGCGTGGCAGGTGCGGAGGGCTGCACGCCCCTCCACAGCAACACCTTCGCCCCGGATGAGGCGTCGCTCCCCGTGGGGATCCGGGTGCTCACCGGTAGCTTGCTGGCGGCGATGGAGCGCTGGCCGCTGTGAGCCAGCGCGCGGGCCAGCGTCCTCGGTTGCTCTCCTGGCTGGCCCTGGCTGCTCCATTGCTGATCCTCCTGGCCCTGGTGGTGCTGGCGCACCGCCGCGGTGCCGATCGGGTTGTGGCGGTGCCGCCGTTGCTGATCGGCGCCGGTTTGCTGATCACCAATGGGGTGGCCCAGGGGCGGCGCCGGCGCCGGTTGCTGGAGGAGCTGCGCCAGCAGGAGCCCTGCCGCTGAGGCAGTGTGAGCAGCATGAGCGAAGCCCCTGATCTCGAGCTGTTGCGCGCCGCCATCGCCTCCGGCGATCCATCGCGCGCCATGCCGGCCCTGGCCAACCTCCGCGGGGTGCCGGCGGAGCAGGCCATCCCCCTGCTCCTGCTGGGCCTCGAGCAGGACACCTTCATGATTCGTTCCCTCAGCTGCGCCGGCCTCGGGGTGAAGCAGAGCGAGGCCGGCTGGGAGGCGCTGGTGCGAGCCCTCGAGCACGATGACGACGCCAATGTGCGCGCCGAAGCGGCCAATGCCCTGGCCAGCTACAGCGTGGAGCGCGCCTGGCCGGAGCTGCTTGCGGCCTTCCGCCGCGACACCCAGTGGCTGCTGCGCTGCAGCGTGCTCTCGGCCCTGGCGGAGCAGCCGGAGATTCCGCCGGCCTGGCTGCTGGAGCTGGCCAGCCTGGCCATCGGCGACGACGACGGCACGGTGCGGGTGGGCGGTGCCGAGATCCTCGGCCGCCTGGTGCATGACTGGCCCGATGGCGGCGAGGCCCAGCAGGCGCGCACGCTGCTCCAGCGCCTGCAGGCGGATCCCGACCACCGCGTGGTGGCGGCGGCTCTGGATGGTCTGCAGCCTTTTCGGCCTTGCTAGGTTTCCTTTTGTCACTAGGGGTGCCCGGCTGTTTTCTGACAGCCCCGGGCTGAGATCACACCCTCCGAACCTGATCCGGGTCATGCCGGCGCAGGGAAGTGAGCCGGTCCGTGAAATTCAACTCGGCAACGGGACCCCCAGCGCGGCTGCCTTGGCTGCCGCCGATTCCGTACTTCGCCACACCCAACATGCGCAGCGCCTGGATCGAGAAGCGTCGCGGCAGCGCCAATGTGTCCCAGATGCACTACGCCCGCCAGGGGGTGGTGACGGAAGAGATGGCCCATGTGGCCAAGCGGGAGAACCTGCCCGAATCGCTGGTGATGGAAGAAGTGGCCCGGGGCCGCATGATCATCCCGGCCAATATCAATCACCCCAACCTCGAGCCGATGGCCATCGGCATCGCCTCGAAGTGCAAGGTGAACGCCAACATCGGCGCTTCGCCCAATGCCAGCGATGTGAGTGAGGAGCTCAAGAAGCTCGAGCTGGCGGTGAAGTACGGCGCCGACACCGTGATGGATCTCTCCACCGGTGGCGTGAACCTCGACGAGGTGCGCACCGCGATCATCAATGCATCACCGGTGCCGATCGGCACCGTGCCCGTGTATCAGGCGCTCGAGAGCGTGCACGGCTCGATCGAGAAGCTCTCAGAAGATGATTTCCTCCACATCATTGAGAAGCACTGCCAGCAGGGCGTCGATTACCAGACCATCCACGCCGGTCTGCTGATTGAGCACCTGCCCAAGGTGAAGGGCCGCCTCACCGGCATTGTGAGCCGCGGCGGTGGCATCCTCGCCCAGTGGATGCTTTACCACCACAAGCAGAATCCGCTCTACACGCGTTTCGACGACATCTGCGAGATCTTCAAGCGCTACGACTGCACCTTCTCATTGGGTGATTCCCTGCGTCCGGGCTGTCTGCACGATGCCTCCGACGAGGCCCAGCTTGCGGAACTGAAGACTCTGGGTGAACTCACCCGCCGCGCCTGGAAGCACGACGTGCAGGTGATGGTGGAGGGTCCGGGCCACGTGCCGATGGATCAGATTGAGTTCAACGTGAAGAAGCAGATGGAGGAGTGCAGCGAGGCGCCCTTCTATGTGCTCGGTCCCCTTGTCACCGATATCGCCCCCGGCTACGACCACATCACCAGCGCGATCGGCGCGGCGATGGCTGGCTGGTATGGCACCGCCATGCTCTGCTACGTGACCCCGAAGGAGCACCTGGGTCTGCCCAATCCGGAGGATGTGCGTAACGGCCTGATCGCCTACAAGATCGCCGCCCACGCTGCCGACATCGCCCGTCACCGCCCTGGTGCCCGCGACCGCGACGACGAACTCAGCCGCGCCCGCTACGCCTTCGACTGGAACAAGCAGTTCGACCTCTCGCTCGATCCCGAGCGGGCCCGCGAGTATCACGACGAAACCCTGCCCGCCGACATCTACAAGCAGGCCGAGTTCTGCTCGATGTGCGGCCCCAAGCACTGCCCCATGCAAACCAAGATCACCGACAAGGATCTGGAAGGTCTCGAGCAGGTGTTGGCTGAGCAGAAGGCGGGCGAAGTGGCTGCGGTCTAAAGAGATGCGTCGGCATCGTTGATTGTTTGGCGCTGATCTTCAGTGCCTTCATGGCCCGGGTGAAAAGCCCGGGCTTTTGTGTCCAATCCCTCATGTCCGGTGGTAACGCAGATGTCCGCCTCCCCGCTCTTGCTCAAGTCGCCTGATGCGTCTGGTCAGAGTCTGGATGCGCTTCATATCCATGGAGTTGACTGGGTCAAAGAGATCGCCACGGGCACTTTCAAGAAAGCGCAAAAAGTCTTCAGGTGTGCAGTTGCCAGTGTGCCAGCTATGGAATTCCTTGTGCAAATCTGGCACGATGACGAGGATGTTGTCGGTAAGATCGGCGAGATCTGGCCGACTTCTTCGATCAAAGAGATGATGCCCTGCTAGAGCGATTCGGGTTTGTCGACTTGATTTCTTCCCTGTTACCTCGCATCGTTGTCCGCAGGCACGCTTGGCGCGTTGGATGGCTTCATCGACACCCTGCGTCAGGTATTTGATTTCTGCGCGGAAGCAGTCTTCTACGACATCGCCTACGGCTTCGATCCAGGCCTGGCGAGCTTTAGTGATTTTGCTGTTCTTGCGCATGTCGCGTGCCACGCGGGCGATGCCCCTTTGGCTGATGAGCAGGGCGCGTGCTTCGTTTTCTAGGAAATCTTTGTTCTTTTCGAGGGCTTCTTCCCCTTCCTCGGTGCCGGCCAGTCGCAGGCGCTCCCATGAGTTGTTCAGGCCTTTGTAGTTGGTCTGCAAGATGCCAACAGTGGTTTTGCGGCTGACAAACGCTAATTCGCCTTGGAGCACGAGCTCGCCGCCGATCTCCATGAACTCTTGGGTGATACGGCGTGATACGAGCAGCTGCTTCCGCTTGTGCTTCACTTGCAGCAGCCTGTTGCGAAACCAGCTCAGAATGCTGGATTTCTCTGTGGCCTCGATGTAGCGGGCAATGGCTTCAATGCCTTCCTCGCTGAAACGTCGCGGTCGCTTCCCGTCCATGCCAGCGACTGGAGGGCCCGCAAATTCAAAGTGTTCGCCCTCAACCAGATCCCATTCGTCATCGGGGTTGGCATCAAAAGCGTCAATGATCTTGTATAGCGAGTTGATCCGCTTTCCAAGAATCCTCGCCGTCTCTCGGTCTGTCAGCAGGTCGCGCATAGCTTGTTTGATCTGTGGGTGGCTTAGGGCATCAGCGCGAGGACGGAGTCCTTCATCGTTTGCAGGCGCTCGGCAACGCGTGGATCACCGCCAACGTCTGGGTGATGGATTTTGATCAGTTTTCGGAAGGCATCGCGCACGTCATCTGCGGTAGCTGTTTTGGGGTCTAAGCCAAACACCACCCAGGGGCGGAAGTGCTTCAGTACGTCAATGCCGTTGATGACTGTTGGACTGGCCTTCAGATTTCGTTCGTTGCTGGGAATGCCGATGAAGCGCCTGTACAGCTTGAGCCAATCCTCCTTGGTTTTTAATCCATAATCTTCTCCGGTCATGGAGAGTGAAAAGTTTTTATCTTTGCGGAGTTCGCTAGCAGTTTTGCACTGGAAATGAGCTAGTACCTTTTGCTTGAGTTCGCTGGCTGTAGGTGCTTTTGTGCTGCTCTTGGATCTCGATGATGTCGGTGGCTTGAAGTCGCCGCCGTTGATGGCCTTGGCAAAGGCCATGAGCTCGGCTTCGCTAATGCTTGGCTGGCTCAGCAGGGTGTGAATCAATGCCGTAACGTCCGGCAGTGTTAGTTTCTTGGCTCTCGGGGGCACGGAGAGTTCTTCTAAAGCACCTCCCTTATTCTGGCCGGGGTTAGCTACTGCGGCAGCCGAGGTCGAAAAGCTTCACCAAGCCATAAAAAAGCCCCGCATGGGGCGGGGCTGAAGAAGGGCGAAAAGGCTCAATGCCAGCCCTAGGGTGGAGCCGACAGCGACCAGTAAGTTGGATCAGCCGAGAGCCTTGGCCTTGGCCACCACGTTGTCGACGGTGAAGCCGAACT
>JBBASQ010000013.1:34205-60427 GCA_040399185.1 Prochlorococcaceae cyanobacterium | reverse complement strand
ATGCCTGCCAACCCGATCCGCACCCTGGGCCACAGCCATGGCAATGGGGCACCGATGATGCGCCAATCGCCGCACCACTGAAGGATCCCCTGAACCCGGCGGTGCAAACCGCCGGGTCAGCCCCCCTCAGGGATTCAGCACGGGGGTGAGGGCCGTCCGAAGTTTGGTGAGGGCACGCCGCTCGATGGCCTGGATCTGATGCTTGCTCTTGCCCAGCTGCTGGGCCACCTGCACCAGGGAGCGACGTTCTTCCTCCGCGTAGCGCTGGTTGAGCACCTCAAATTCAATCGGTGAGAGCTGGCTCAGCTGGCCATAAAACCAGTGGTAGTCATCCTTGAGCTCCAGGGCTTCGCCGTCACTCACCGTGTCGAGCAGGGTCATGTCGCCCGCGTCGCCGGAACCAATGGTTTGGTCGAGAGACACGGCCGCATTGAATCGCTGAAGCGCTTTGGCCTGTTCAATCCGGCGCGGATGCTCACCGAGCATCGCGGCGGCATCCTCCGTGCTCACGGTGCGGCGCCCTGCAGCGGTGAGGCCCTCCAGGCGCGCCGCAAGGTTGGCCAATGGATAGGGCACCCGAATCAGGGCCCCATGTTCCTGAATATGGCGACTCACGGCCTGGCGAATCCACCAGTAGGCATAGGTGGAGAAGCGGTAGCCACGGCTGGGGTCGAACTTCTCCGCAGCCCGGATCAGGCCGAGATTGCCCGCCTGGATCAGATCAATGGGCTCTACCGCCAGGTGGCGGATACGGCGGCGGGATTTGGTTACCACGCTCACCACAAGGCGCAGGTTGGCGGTTACCACCCGGTTGAGGGCCCGCTTGCCGCGGCGCACCACCGTGGGGGAGGCTTGGGGGTCGTCGAGCCAGCAGCGGACAAGCCGCCCGAGATGCAGTTCCTCCTGATCGGTCAGCAAGGGAATCCGGCTGATCGTGCGCAGATAATCGCCCAGGATGTCAGTCATCAAGACGGAAAGAGGAGCGTCGTCATGCTCAGCCCAAAGCCCTGAGTTCAGGGCTTTGGGAGGCAGCTCGGCGTCGCTTCTGCCGCGCTCTGCCGCATCTCGATCAGCGGTTAGCCACAGAGCTGGGGGCGCAGGGATCGGTACATCCGCGTGGAGTCTTGTTGGCTCATCACCAACTGCCAAAGCTGCCCCTGGCCTGAGCGGAAATACCCCGCACAAGCCAGCAGGTAGTAGCGCCAGAAGCGATAGAAGCCATCACCCAGATGGGGCTGGAGCGACGACCAGTTGGCCTGGAAGTTCTGCCACCAGGCCAGCAGGGTGCGCACGTAGTCGCCACCGAAGTTCTCCCAGTCTTCCAGGCGCAGATGCCCAGTACTGGCCGCACACACCTCCATCGCAGACGGCAGGCGACCTCCAGGAAACACATAGGCATCAATCCAGGGATCAGTGCCACCGCGTCGGGCCCCATGACCAATGGTGTGCAGCAACAGCAACCCATCGCTATCGAGCAGCTGCTGCATGCAGTGGAAGAACGTTCCGTGGTTCCTGGGGCCCACATGCTCGAACATCCCCACCGAGGCGATGCGATCGAAGCGACAGTTCAACAAGCCTGGAAGGGATCGGTAGTCACACAGCTGCACCTCGATCGGCAGGTGGCCATAGTGCTCACGGATCCAGAGATACTGCGCTGCTGACACTGTGATGGCCGTGACCTGAACGCCATGGTGCTCGGCCGCATGGGCCGCCAACGAACCCCAGCCACAACCCACATCCAGAAGCCGCTGGCCCGGCTTCAGCTGCAGTTTGCGGCAGATGCGCTCAAGCTTCTGCAACTGGGCCTGCTCCAGGCTGGTCGCCCCGTGCCAGTAGCCGCAGCTGTACACGAGCCGGGGGTCGAGGGTGGCCTCATACACCCGGTGATCAATGTCGTAATGCTGGCGACCAACGCGGAAAGACCGGGCCAGGCTCTGGGGATTGGCGAGCTGATCGCGCAGGTGCTGCACCCCGAGCCTGAGCAGCGCCTGGGGCGAGAGCGGCCGATTGGCACCCACCCGCAGCAGGCGGGCGATGAGTTCATCGAGCTGCTCGCAATCCCATGCACCAGCCACATAGCCCTCGCCCAATGCCAGGGACCCCCGCTGGAGCAAATCCGCAAACAGGGCGGAATCATGCACCTGCAGATCCCAGGGCCGCTGGCCGTCAAAACGAACATCCGCAGCACGGGCGATCGACTGCAGGGATGCCGGAATGGAAACGGAATGCACCATCGTTCAGTTCAGGGCGCAGTCGATCTGCTCACAGAGCAGCAGGAGAGCGGTCACGATCTGGGCCATCTCCAGAACCAGCAGATCACGCATCTCCAGGGGGCAGAGCGGATCGCTGATCAAGCTGCTGTAGTCATGAATCTGGCGCTGAAGTTCACGGATGCGCGCACTGGTGAGACCGCTGCCAATTGAGAGCTGAAGCACGGCAGGTGAATGCACGGAACCCTCTCATCGCAGCACGATTGACCAGCTGGATCGGGGGCTGCCGCAGCTCTGCCGCAGGAGGGATGCAGCGAGGGGCCAGAGTGTCAGCAAAGCCCGTTTGATTGCTGAGATTCTTTGCCGAGAATTCAGCAACCCGCACTAACTAAGACGCAGGGAGAGCAGCCGCAACGACAGGAGATGCAGATCTGCGGCGGTGCATTAGTGAGTTAATGCTTTCTCACCAGCATTACTCTACTAGGCTGACCAAGTTCTACTTAAGCCTCAGTCCTGATGCCGCGGCTCACCATCACCTTGAGCGACGAAGAGCATCAAGCACTGAAGCTGCTCACCCTGATGGAACGCAAGAAGCTGGTTGCGGTGGTGCAGGAAGCCATTCACAACCACCTCGAAGCCAAGGGGGCGCTCAACCTTGAAGTGAAGCCGCGCACCGAGCCCTAAAACGCGCCCACCACCGCTGGGCACGCAGGCTTTCATTGACACACTGTTACACCAATTCGTTGGTGGCGAATGCACCAACTCACCAGGTTCAAACCGGTGAGAAAGTTCAAAAGCTTCAATCCCGCAAACTCCCTGGAAGCGCCATTCAGTGCGATGAGCAGCGATCTCTCCATCGCGTCGTGCTGGAGCTGGGCAGACCCGTCATATGGCCCGCCGATCCGCCAGCTGCTCGGCGAGCCAGTCCTGGATGAGCTCGGCGGCCGCCTGCAACGTGCCGGGCTCCTCGAACAGGTGCGACGCCCCCGGCACCACGGCGAGGTGATGGGGGGCCAAGAGGTGGGCGGCGGCCCACTGGTTGAGCTCGAGCACATCCACATCGTGCTCTCCCACGATCAGCAACGTGGGGCAATGCACCAGGCCCAGGGCTCCGAAGGCCAGATCAGGCCTGCCGCCCCTGGAAATCACGGCCCGCACCCGATGGGGCCTGGCGGCCGCCGCCTGGAGAGCCGCCGCCGCACCGGTGCTCGACCCAATCAGGGCCATGGGTAAATCGGCCAGATTCTGCTGCGCTGCGGCCCAGTCGATCGCGGCCGCCACCCGCTGGCCCAGCAGGGCGATATCCCCATCGACCGAGGACTGCCCCCCCTGATCAAGCATCTCCCCGGGGCTCAGCAAATCAAAAAGCAAGGTGGCAAAGCCAGCGCCCACCAACACCCCCGACACATAGCGGTTCCGCAGTGATCGATGGCTGCTGCCGCTGCCATGAACAACCAGCACCAGGCCGCGGGCCTGATCCGGCACGGTGAGCTCGCCCGCCAATGCAAGGTTGGCGCAGGGAATCACCACGGGGCATTCCGTGGCTCGGGTGCCGGCCATCAGCTGGAGGCGGGTGCGGCCAGCCTGGGTTGGCGAAACGCCGCCAGCAGGTCGAGCACCTCAGCATCGCTGAGCTGCTCGAAACGAAAATAGTGACAACCCACGGCGATCAGATCGTCTACCGCGGCCAGCACCACCGCGTCATCCACCAGGCCGCGCAGTTGCTCCAGCACCCTGGTGGCCACCACCGGCACGGCCAGAATCAACCGCTGGGGCTGCAGCTGACGCAGCGACAGCAGGGCCGCCCGCACGGTGAGACCGGTGGCGATGCCGTCATCCACCACAATCAACTGGCGGTTGCGCAGCTGCTCGGCAGGGGCATCCCCGAACACCTGCTGACGGCGCTGGAGCTCCCGGGTCTCCCGCTCCAGGATCGTGCGGCGCAGGTCGGGATAGTTGATCAACCCGCGCGACGTGGCCGGATCCCAGAGCACCACATCCCCCGGCGCCAGGGCCCCGATGGCGAACTCCGGATTGGTGGGCAGCGCGAGCTTGCGCACCGCCCAGGTGGTGAGCGGCAGGTGAAGCTGGCGCGCAATCTCCGCAGCCACCGCCACCCCACCCCGCGGCAGGGCCACCAGCACCGTGGAATCGGCCTGGTCACGCCACGGCTCCAAACGGGCAGCAAGCTCCACACCGGCAGCGGTGCGATCGCTCCAGTAGGGGTGAAAGGCTCCCCGGCTACGCATGGTGGTGGCTCACGAGGCCGCAGTGTCTTCAGGGTGAACCCCTGGTGCCGTGCTGGCATGCCACGCGGCGCAGCCACCGCAGGGCTGCCGCGGTTGCGCCGCTGATGGCCGGCAGGACGGGTTGGCGGGGCAGCACCGGGGAAGGCTGCAGGCATCGCCCGATGCCGTCGCCCGATGCGCGCCCTGTTGGTGTACCCGCGCTACCCCACCACCTTCTGGAGCTTCGAGGAAGCCCTGGCCCTGGCGGGCCAGCGGGCCCTGATGCCCCCCCTGGGCCTGCTCACCGTGGCGGCCCTGCTGCCCGCCAGCTGGAACCTGCGCCTGGTGGACACCAATGTGCGGCCGATCAGCAACGATGACTGGGAATGGGCCGAGCTGGTGATCTGCTCGGCGATGCTCGTGCAGAAGCGCGATCTGGCCTGCTGCATTGCCGAGGCGCGATTGCGCAACCTGCCCGTGGCCGTGGGCGGGCCCTTCGCCAGCTCCACCCCGGATGCACCCGAGCTGCAGCAGGCCAACTATCTGATCCTCGATGAAGGGGAAATCACAGTTCCCCTCTTTCTGGAGGCCCTGGAGCGGGGGGAACGGGGCGGGCGCTTCAGCGCCCTGGGCCACAAGCCCGATATCACCAACTCACCCGTTCCCCGCTTCGATCTGCTGGAGCTGGCGGCCTACGGCGTGATGGCCGTGCAGTTCTCCCGGGGTTGCCCGTTCCAGTGTGAGTTCTGCGACATCATCGTGCTCTACGGCCGCAAGCCCCGCACCAAGGAACCGGCCCAGCTCCTGGCCGAACTCGACACCCTCCACAGGCTGGGCTGGCGGGGCGAAGTGTTTCTGGTGGATGACAACTTCATCGGCAACAAGCGCAACGTGAAACGGCTGCTGCCCGAGCTGCTGGCCTGGCAATTGGAGCGCAGCTTTCCGTTTTCATTCACCACCGAAGCGTCGGTGGATCTGGCCAGCGAACCGGAGCTGCTCACGGCCATGGCCCAGTGCCGCTTCGGGCGGGTGTTCCTGGGAATCGAAACCCCCGATACCGGCAGCCTGGCCGGCGCCAGCAAACACCAGAACACGCGCCAGCCCCTGGTGGAGGCGGTGGACACGATCACGGCCGCAGGGCTGCAGGTGATGGCCGGCTTCATCCTGGGTTTCGACGGTGAGCGGGCCGGGGCCGGATCACGGATCGTGGAATTCGTGACCAGCACCAGCATCCCGCTGGCAATGGTGGGGGTGCTGCAGGCCCTGCCCCAGACGGCCCTCTGGCAGAGGCTGGAGCGGGAGGGAAGGTTGCTGGCCGACGGGGATGGCCACACCGACGGCGTGCAGACGCACCTGCTGAACTTCCGCCCGAGCCGACCGATGGCCGAGATCGCGGCGGAGTTTCTGGCCTGCTTCGATGCCCTCTACGAGCCACGCGCCTACCTGCGCCGCTCCTTTGCCTACTGCCAGAAGCTGGGGTTGCCGCGCTGGCCCCAGCTTGGCGAGGGCAGCCGTCCGCCACGGCAGTGGCACGTGCTGGCAACCCTGGCCTGGCGGCAGGGAATCCGGCGCAGCAGCCGCTGGCTGTTCTGGCGGCAGCTGCTGCAGCTGGCCTGGCAGCGCCCCCAGCTGCTGGAGCACTACCTCTGGATGCTGGTGGTGCAGGAGCACATGCTCCGCTACCGGGATGTGGTGCACCGGGAAGTGGAGGCCCAGCTGGCCTCGCCGCTGCTCAGCGCCGGCCCAACAGCTCTTCCCAGGTGGGTTGCGGCTGGGGATGGGGCGGCTGCCTGACAGCACGCGGGGGGTTGGGGTGGATGGGGTTGCTCATGGTTCGTCTCCTGAGATATGGATCGCGCACCGCAACTGCAGCCCCCGGCAACGGGCGGGACTTCAGGCCTGAACGGTGGTTGGGACTCCGGCTCGACGGGTTCAGTACCCGCTGGCATGGGCCGGACTTGAAACACCTTAACGCTGCATTGAGGAATGGCTCGTAAGTTCGCGCCATCGCAACCCCTGCGCCCCATGAGTCACCAGCACGATCACCCGGCGGTGGCGATGCAGCGCAAACCCCACCCCGACCAACACCGGCATCGGCCGGGTTCCGCAGCGGCGTTCCGCTGGAGCGTGATTCTCAACAGCGGCCTCTCGGGCCTGCAGCTCGTGATCGGGTTGAGCTTCGGGTCGCTGGCCCTGGTGGGTGATGCCGTGCACAACCTCGGGGATGTGGCTGGCCTGCTGCTGGGCTGGGGGGCCGAGCGTCTCAGCACCCGGCCGCCGGAGGGCCGGTTCACCTACGGCTTCGGGCGCAGCACCCAGCTGGCCTCCCTCGCCAATGGCGTGCTGATCCTGATGGCTTCGGCCGTGGTGCTGGTGGAAGCGGTGCAGCGGCTGATCACCCCCCGCGACGTGGAGCCCGGCCCGGTGCTCTGGGCCGCCGCGCTCGGCATCGTGGTGAACCTGTTTTCAGCTCGCCTGTTCGGCTCCAACCATGGCCACGACCTCAACCGCCGCGCCGCCGTGGTGCACCTGCTCACCGATGCGGCCGTGTCGGGGGCGGTGCTGGTGAGCGCCGTGCTGGTGAGCTTCACCGGCCTCAACTGGATCGACGCCTTCACCGCCATCGGTGTGGGCTTGGCGGTGGCCTGGAGCGGCTACACGCTGCTGCGCGATGCCCTGCGGATCATCCTCGATGCGGTGCCGAGCAACATCGACCTCGACGAGGTGATGGCCACCCTGCGCGCCGTGCCGGGGGTGGTGAATGTGCACCATCTGCATGTGTGGGCCCTGAGCACCTCCCAGACGGCGCTCACCGCCCATGTGGTGCGCCACCGCGATGGGGTGAACGACCTCG
This sequence comes from Prochlorococcaceae cyanobacterium, assembly GCA_040399185.1. Classification (GTDB taxonomy): domain Bacteria; phylum Cyanobacteriota; class Cyanobacteriia; order PCC-6307; family Cyanobiaceae; genus UBA5018. Next base: position 53,135 of record JBBASQ010000013.1, on the reverse strand, counting down.
AACTGCTGCATGAAGCCAAAACCCGCCTGGCCCTGCTGGGCATCGGCCACAGCACCCTGCAACTGGAACCCGACGACGCAACTCTTTAGAGACCCCAAAGACTTCTCGCAGGTGCACAACTGCTGCATACCGTGATGGGATGTCAAGCGCCGTTGTTACCCAGCTGGAGCATGCCCTGATCGCCGGGGCCTTCCGCATCGCCAACGGCACCACCCCCGACGGGGTGCAGGTGCCGCCGGAGCTCGATTGCATGACCCAGGCGATGCATGAAACCTGCCGGCGCTACGGGATGAGTTCCGACGACGCTGCCCGATTCATGCTCAGCCTGGCCCGCTGCCTGAAGCGGCTCCAGCCCGATGTGGACCAGCGCCTGGAACTGCGGCGGGTGGAACGGCAGATGCACGCGGCCCTCACCACGGAGGACGCAGACTCCGCCTCCGGCGACTGAGGGGGCCGCCTCCCCCCGGGAGAGGATGCCGGTGAGCGATACCTCGCAACGATGAGTTGGCTGGCGGGCGACACCGACGCCCTGATGGTGGCGATCGGGGCCGTGCCCGGCGCCTGGCTGCGCTTCCGGGTGGTGGATCACTTCGAGCCGGTGCTGCCCCGCAAGCACTGGGGCACCTTCGGCGTGAACGTGATCGCCTGCTTCGCCCTGGGGCTGATCGTGGGCCTGGAGGAAAGCTGCGGTGCCGCGGCGCAACGGGTGCTGCTGCTGGTGGGCACCGGCTTCCTGGGCAGCTTCAGCACCTTCTCCACCTTCAGTGGGGAACTGCGGGCCGAGCTGGTGCAGCGGCACTGGCGGAGCGCGGCGCTGCTGGCGAGCGGCTCGGTGGCCGGTGGCCTGCTGGCGATGCTGGCTGGCCTCAGCCTGGGGGCCCGCCCATGAAACCGGAACTGCGGCGCGAAATCCGCGACCTGGGGCTGGTGGGTGCTGGGGCCATTCCCGGAGCCCTGCTGCGCTGGAAGCTGGAAACCATCGCCCACTCCATGGTGGAGGGCAGCCTGCGCAGCGTGGTGGGGGCCGACTTCCTCGCCAACATGGTCGGCTGCCTGTTGATCGGCCTGGTGATCGCCCAGGGGCCCGGCCGGGCACGCTTGGCGCTAGCGGTGGGGATCGGCTTCTGCGGCTCGCTCACCACCTTTTCCTCCTGGATGCTGGAGCTGGCCAAGGCCCTGCGGGCCGGCGACGGACTGGGCGCCGTAGGGGTGCTGCTGGCGAGCCTGGCGGGCGGGGTGCTGCTGGTGTTCGTGGGCTACGCGCTGGGCCAGGGGCTGCAGCGGCGGCGCCCGGGCTGAACCAGCAGAAGCCAGAGTCGCCGCCAAGTGCGACTGATCGCCAGCCAGCAGCGACCGCGCCGCCGTGAGAGCCAGAGGCAGCGCTCCATGCGCTGCACCCGCTCCCCCAGGCGGCGCTGGCGCTCGCGGCGCAGGATCATGCCGTAGGCGAGCGTTCTCGGGCTGGACGGAGCGCGGGCGGCGAGCACCTGGAACTGGGCCAGATCGTCGTCGCTGAGATGGCGAACCAGGCGCGAGACGTCGCGCCCGAGGGTCTGGCTGGAGGCCATGCCAACCGGTGCGTGAACTATCTGGATTGTGAGAACGGCAGCCACGCGCTGCCGGAGGCCGTTACAAGCTGTTCATCGCCCTAGAGGGCAACCACCCGATTGCGCCCCTGCTGCTTGGCGGCATACATCGAGCGGTCGGCGCGCCGCAGCAGCAGATCGGCCGATTCACCGCTGGCGTGCAGCGCCACGCCCACCGAGAGGGTGATGTGCAGCTCAAGCTCGTTCAACCGGATCGGCTCGGCGGCCGCCAGTCGCAGCTTCTCGCCCACCACCAGGGCAGCGGCCGGGTCTTCCACCCCGTCCAACACCACCAGGAATTCATCTCCACCAATTCTCGCCGCCAGGTCGTGGTCCCGGATGGCGGCACGGATGCGCTGGGCCACCGTCTTGAGCACCGCGTCGCCGGCCTCATGGCCATGGCTGTCGTTGATGAGCTTGAAGTCGTCGAAGTCGCAGAACAGCAGGGCCAGCTTCTGGGCCGGGCAACTGCCATCCCCGATGCGTCGCTCCAGCCAGTCGAGCACCTCGTGGCGGTTGTGCAGGCCGGTGAGGGAATCGGTGGTGGCCAAGCGCCGCAGCCGGCGCTCGCTCAACACCTTCTCATCGGCGGTTTCCAGGGTGATCACGTAGCCCTCGCTGAGGGCCCCATCACCGGGCAGTCGCAACGGAGGCTGGTCGCTGCTGCGCTGGCCTTCCACCTGGAGACGCCGCACGCTGAGCTCCACCCAGGTCCAGTTGCCGGCAGGATCCATCAGGCGCAGCCGGCCCTGGCGGATGCGGCCGTAATCCTCCAGCCAGCTGCGCAGCTCCACCGGCTGGGGGTCGCCCTTGGCGGTACGGAACAACTCGCTGAACCGGCAGCCGATCCAGTCGCTCTGGCCCCAGCCGGTCATCGCGGTGAGGGAGGGCGACACCCAGCGCACCTGCTCGTCGCTCCCCACCAGGAGGATCACCTCCACGATGTTCTCGGCGAGGAGGCGATAGAGCTCGGCCGCCTCGGCCAGGTGCACGGTGGCGTTGTGCCGGTCAGTCACGTCGCGCCAACTCACGCTGAGCAGGTCGCCGTTGGGGTAGGCGCGCAGGTCGTAGACGCGGGTCTCCCCGAACACCTCATGGTTGTCGTAGGCGAACGCATCCAGTTCGAGCGGTGCGCCGCTGGTGAGACAGCCCACGTAGTGCTGCAGCAGGCCATTGGCCACCACGTTGGGAAACATGGTGCAGAGCGTGCCGCCGATCACGTTTTCCCGCTCGTCGCGGAGGTAGCGGCAGGCCGCAACGTTGGCCTCGAGCACTACGAAATCCACCACCGCTCCTGCGGGGCCATAGCTGGCCTGCAGCAGGAAAAAGGCGTCGGCGGAGAGATCGAGGGATTGGCGCAGAGCCTGCAGCTGCTCAAACGTGGAGGCCGTAGACCGCAGGGGCACGGTGAAGGCCATGGTGGCGGCCGGGTCGGGGTGCTGGGAGCAATCCCCGGTGGCACAGCGCTGCAGCAGGTCGGTGAAACCGTCGATTTCCAGCGGGCGCCCGCAGAGATAGCCCTGGAAAAGCTCGCAGCCCAGCTCGGCCAGGTAGGCCCGCTGCTCCTCGGTTTCCACCCCCTCGGCAATGCAGGTCATCCCCAGGCCGCGGGCCAGGGTGAGGGTGGCGCGCACGATGGCCTGGTCTTCCGGGGCCGCCGTCACCATCCGGGTGAAGGTCTGGTCGATCTTCAACTTGTGCACCGGCAGGGTGCGCAGCAGATCGAGGGAGGAGTACCCCGTTCCGAAGTCGTCGATGGCGATGCGAAACCCCTGATCGGCGAGCAGGCGGAGCTGCTCGCGGGCCTGGAGGGGATTGCGCAGCAGGGCCGTTTCGGTGATCTCCAGTTCCAGCTGGCCCGGCTCAAGGCCGTGGTGCTCCAGCACCTGGGTGAGCTGGGCCAACAGCCGCCGATCGGTGGATTCCAACTGCCGGGCCGACACGTTCATCGCCAGCGGCGGCAGCGTGAGGCCGCTGCGGCGCCAGGTGGCGATGCGGGAAGCCAGTTCGGCCAGCACCCACTCACTGATCTGAAAGATCAGCCCGCTCTGCTCCGCCACTGGGATGAAGTGGGAGGGCGGCACGTTGATGCCCCGGCTGTTCACCCACCGCAGCAGGGCCTCACCGCCCACCAGCTGGCCGGCCTGATTCACCTGCGGTTGCACCAGCAGCCGCAGCTGGCGGGCCTCGATGGCCTGGGCCAGGTCGTTGTCGAGCTCGATGCGATCCCGGATCTGGCGGCTGATGGCGGTGGAATAGGCCCGCAACTGGCTGCGGCCCTGGCGCTTGGCCTCCATCAGGGCCGTGTTGGCGCATTGCAGCAAGATCCCCGCGTCGGAGCCGTGTTCGGGATAACTGCCCACCCCCACGCACACCGTGGGATTGATCGGCAACTGGGCCAGTAGCGCAGGCTGGCGGCTGATCAAGGCCTGGAGCTCCCGGGCAGCGCTGATCACATCGCCGAAGGAGCGGATGTTCTGCTGGCGCAGCACGATGAATTCATCGCTGCTCAGGCGACCCACCCAGTCGGCGGCGGGCACGGCCAGGCGCAAACCGCGCGCGAAGGCACGCAGCAGCTGATCCCCGATCTCGGGGCCGAAGAGATCGTTGATTTCCTGGAAACCATCGAGATCCAGGCTGATCACTCCGAGGGTCTCGTTGTAGCCGCGGGCCCGCAGCAGGCGTTCCAGCTCCCTCAGGGTGCCGGCCTTGTTCGGGAGATTGGTCAGGGGATCAACGAACCGCGACTGCTCAATGCGCAGCTGAAAGTCTTGGCGCTCGGTGATGTCTTCGAGGGTGCCCACCATCTCGAGCAGCCGACCGTCAGCGTCGTGCCGGGGCAAGCCACGGGCCAACACCACCTTGATCCGATCGCCGAGAAAGCGCAGGCGATGGCGGCTTTCGAACAGCTCCGCCCGCTCCACCGCCAACTGCCAGTCGCGATGCCACTGGGCGCGGTCATCGGGGTGCACCAGGGTTTCGTAGGCACCGCGCGAGCACTCCAAGACTTCTGGGTCGGTTTCACAGATGCGATGCATCTGGGGCGACCACCGCATCACCTCCCCGGGCCTGGAATACACCCAGCTGCCGATCCCGCTGAGCGCCTCGGCGCCGTCGTGCATGGCGTTCAGGGCCTGCAGCTGGCGCTCACGGCGGTTCTGGAGGGTGCGGTCCACCACCACCGACACCAACACCGCACGGCCATCGACGACCGTGATCGCCTGGTTCACCTCCACCTCGAGCACCGAGCCGTTTTTGCAGCGGTGGGTGGTGCAGAACGAACCACCGCCCATGGCCTTCAGCCCCGCAAGCCGCTCGGCCACCCAGCTGGCGTCGTGATCCGGGTCGGCCTGGAGCTGCTCGGGGGTGAGGGCCAGCAACTCCTCTCGGGTGTAGCCCAGACGCTCGTGCGCGCTGGTGTTGCAGTCGATGAAACTGCCCGTCTGGGCGTCCGACACGATCAGGTCGGCGTCGCTGAGTCGGGCGATCAGGTGGAAGCTCTCGAAGCTGGGCTCCAACACCCTGGGCGACTCCCTGCGATAGCAGCAAACTAAGGGGCGATCCCCCGGGCTGCATCACCCCTGCGCGAATCGATGTCAGCCGAAACGCCCGCTGAACGCCTGCGTGAGCGACTCACCGAAGGCAAGGGGCGGCTGATGGTGGTGGCGGCCACCAGCACCGTGTGGCTGATGGACCTCCTGCTGGTGCACCGGCTGGAAAAGCACCAGGAGATCGGACTGGACGTGCGCCAGCTCGTGACCCACTTCGAGCGCACGGGCAGCGTGGTGTTCATCGTGGTGACCCTGGGTCTCGGCGTGGCCCTCTACCGCGGCCGCAAGAACAGCCTGTTTGCCTGGGCCCTCGCCTACCTGCTGTTCGCCGTGGTGCAGGTGATCTGCAATGTGCTGGCGATGGTGGCCACGGCCAGCAATCACCAGGGAGAAGGGCTTGCGGGGCTTTGGGATGTGGCCGCCGTATACATGCAAAGCGTGCTGGTGTTCATGTTCATCTACATCTTTCTCGATGTGAGCACCCCTGGCGGCGCGTTTGTGTGGCCCTCCCGCGATGGCGAGCCAGCGGCCACACCCCACATCGTGGACTACCTCTTTCTTTCACTCAATGTGAACTCCACCTATGGCCCCACCAGCGAAGCGCTGGTATCACGCAAGGCCAAGCTGGCGATGGCCCTGCAAACCCTGCTCGCCATCGTGATGCTCACCGTGCTGATTGCGCGGGCGGTGTCATCCACCAGCTGAAGCAAAACGAAGGGCTGCATTGCCGGTATCGATGGCTACCGGACCCCGGAAGAGCACTGCATACGGTTGAACAGCAACCCGGACCGCCCTCCCCCAAGCCCTGCCAACCATGGGGCAATCCGTAGCGGTTGTCACCACAGACCCGGTCACGACCCCGCACCATGGTGAGGCGGACAAGATTCCTAGGGTTCCGATCCGTCGTTGTTACCCAACAGCGGCAGATGCCTGGTCCGAGAGGAATCCCTTGAACGGTGTTCATCACCCTTCAAGGACACGGAGGGATAAAAGCCCGGGAGGCCGCCCCATCCCAAACCTCCCGTACGCAACTCCCTGTATGACGTCGCCATCGGACGCTTTCGGGCGTCGGCACCCCAGCGAGGGCATGGAAGCCCTCGAGAAAGAACGGGCCCTTCCCCTCACCGGCTGGCAGCAGGAGGTGGACCAGGCCCATCGCTTCGGCCTGGAGGCGGCTGAGAGCATCGTGGACCGCCGGATCTCCACCTTCTCGCGGGGTGAACTGCCGCACTACGCCGGCATCAACACCTTCATGAAGGCGCCCTACATCGAGGATGTGAACCGCGTTGGCGAATTCGATGTGGCCATCGTGGGGGTTCCCCACGACAGCGGCACCACCTACCGGCCCGGCACCCGCTTCGGCCCCCAGGGCATCCGCCGCATCTCCGCGCTCTACACCCCCTACAACTACGAAATGGGGGTGGATCTGCGGGAACAGATCACGCTCTGCGATGTGGGCGACATCTTCACAATTCCCGCCAACAACGAGAAGAGCTTCGATCAGATCTCCAAGGGCATCGCGCACGTGTTCAGCAGCGGCGCCTTCCCGATCATTCTCGGCGGCGACCACTCGATCGGCTTCCCCACCGTGCGCGGCGTGTGCCGGCACCTGGGCGACAAGAAGGTGGGGATCATCCACTTCGACCGCCATGTGGATACCCAGGAGATCGACCTGGATGAACGGATGCACACCTGTCCGTGGTTCCACGCCACGAACATGGCCAACGCCCCCGCCACCAACCTGGTGCAGCTGGGCATCGGCGGCTGGCAGGTGCCCCGCGAAGGGGTGAAGGTGTGCCGCGAGCGCGGCACCAACGTGCTCACCGTGACGGACATCTGCGAGATGGGCCTGGAGGCGGCGGCGAAGTACGCCATCGAGCGCGCCACCGATGGCACCGATTGCGTCTACATCTCCTTCGACATCGACTGCATCGATGCCGGCTTTGTGCCAGGCACCGGCTGGCCCGAACCCGGCGGCCTGCTGCCGCGTGAGGCGTTGAAGCTGCTCGAGCTGATCGTGCGCAACGTGCCGGTGTGCGGGCTGGAGATCGTGGAGGTGTCCCCCCCCTACGACATCAGCGACATGACCTCGCTGATGGCCACCCGGGTGATCTGCGACACCATGGCCCACCTGGTGGTGAGCGGCCAGCTCCCCAGAAAGGAGAAGCCGAGCTGGATCAGCGACGTCTGCAACATGAACGTCGACCAGAAGTGGAGATAGGGGGATGCACGAAGTCGACATGACCAAGTGCCTACTGCTGTCCATGAACGAATGGAAACAGCAGCACGCCCCGGCCACCCCGGTGGTGGAGACGGTGCACCTGCAGGTGGGCACCTTCACCTGCGTGGAGCCCGACCAACTGGTGTTCACCTGGCGCGCCGCCGTGCAGGGCAGCTGGCTCGACGGCGCGGAGCTGGCCATCGAAACCGTGCCCCTGGTGGGGCGCTGCGTGGTGTGTAACAGCACCTACGCGCCGGCAGTGGAAGCGGGCTACCGCTCCCCCTGCTGCGATCACCCGATGGAAGAGATCGTGAGCGGCCGCGAACTGCGGATCCGCTCCGTGGATTACGCGCTGCCCACCCAAACCCTCACACCGGCCTGACTGCCATGCACATGCCTCTGGAAGACACCCTGGGCCTGAACCTGCTGGCCGCCAACCAGCACCAGGCCGAGCACAACCGCGAGCACTTCGACGCCTGGCGGCTGCTCTGCCTCAACGTGATGAGCAGCCCCGGCGCCGGCAAAACCTCCCTGCTGGAGCGCTCGCTCGCTGCTCTGGCGCCGGAATTCACCATGGCGGTACTGGAGGGCGACATGACCACCCAGCTCGATGCCGATCGGCTCGAAGCCGTGGGGGTGCCGGTGGTGCCAATCACCACCGGCCGGGCCTGCCACCTCGATGCCTCGATGGTGGGCGGCGGGCTCAAGCTGCTGAAGCAGCGCCTCGATCCCGCCTCCCTCGACATCCTCTGGGTGGAGAACGTGGGCAACCTCGTTTGCCCCGCCGAGTTCGAGGTGGGCGAGCACCGCAAGGTGGCGCTGCTGAGCGTTACCGAGGGCGACGACAAGCCCCTCAAGTACCCGGTGATGTTCCGCGAAGCGGACTGCGTGCTCGTCACCAAAACCGACCTGCTCCCCTACCTGCCGGTGGATGTGGAGCGGATCGAGGCCCACATCCATCAGGTGAATCCCCGCGCAGCGGTGATCCGCGTGTCGGCCAGCAGCGGCGAGGGCATCGATGCCTGGCACGCCTGGCTGCGGCAGCAGGTGTGCCAGCTGGCCATGCAGCAACAGCCCGCTTCAATCCCCACCCTGGTGTCCGCATGACAACCCTTCCCCATCCAGCGCCCACCACCAACGGCCAGGGGCTGGCCACCGATCTGGAAGCCCGGGGTGTGCGCTACGCCCTGGCGAGCTTCGTGGATCTGCATGGGGTGAGCAAGGCCAAGGCCGTGCCGCTGCCCCACCTGGGTCAGATGCTGCGGGGCTCCGAGCTGTTCACCGGTGCGGCCCTCGATGGCGTGCCCCAGGAGGTGAGTGACGACGAGGTGGCGGCCGTTCCCGACCCCGCCTCGCTCACGGTGCTTCCGTGGAAGCCGGAGATTGCCTGGTTCGCCAGCGATCTCCATCTGCACGGCAAGCCATTTGAGGCCTGCAGCCGCAACATCCTCCACCGCGTGCGGGCCCAGGCGGCCGCGATGGGCTACCGCTTCAACCTCGGCATCGAAACCGAGTTCTTCGTGCTGAAGCGCAACGCCCAGGGCAAACCGGTTCCCTACAGCGACCGCGACACCCTCGACAAGCCGGCATACGACGTGCGCGGCCTGCTCGACAACCTCCCCTGGCTCGATGAGCTGGTGGGCGCCATGAACCAACTCGGGTGGGGGGTGTATTCCTTCGACCACGAAGACGGGCCCGGCCAGTTCGAAACCGATTTCGACTACGCCGAGGTGCTCACCATGGCCGATCGGCTCACCTTCTTCAAGCTGATGGCCAAGGAGATCGCCCATCGCCATGGGCTGATCGCCAGCTTCATGCCCAAGCCGTTCGGTGATCGCACCGGCAGCGGCGCGCACTACAACATGTCGCTGGCCGATCTCAACAGCGGCGAGAACCTCTTCCTCACCCCGGATCAGGCGCCCGGAGCGGTGAGCCCCCTCGCCCACCAGTTCATGGCGGGCGTGCTGCGCCACGCACCGGCGATCTGCGCGGTGATCGCCCCCACGGTGAACAGCTACAAGCGACTGGTCGCCCAGGGGAGCATGTCGGGCTTCACGTGGGCACCGGTGTTCGTCTGCTACGGCAACAACAACCGCACCAACATGCTGCGGATCCCCTCCGCCGGTGGACGGGTGGAATGCCGGGCAGCCGATATCTCCTGCAACCCCTATCTGGGGGCGGCCATGATCCTGGCGGCCGGTCTGGAGGGCATCCGCGAACAGCTGGATCCAGGTGATCCCAATCTCGTGAATGCCTACACCCTCTCTCCAGAGGAACGGGCCGAACGGGGCCTCACCATGCTGCCGCGCACGCTGTCGGAAGCCATTGATGCATTCGAGGCCGATCCGTTATCTCGAACAGTATTCGGCGATGCCATGTTCGCGTCGTATGTCTCCTACAAACGTGAGGAGTGGGAGTCATACCACTGCGCCGTTTCCGACTGGGAACAGGCTCGCTATCTCGAATTTTTCTAAGCGCCTCACCCACCAACTTCACCTCACGATTGATGATCCTTTTCCCCCATTCAGGTCAGCGCCGTCGCCGTGCAGCAGCTCTCGCCCTGCTCGTGAGCCTGGGAGCGGGTCTGCTCACCTCCTGCCAGAAACCGACGGCCACCGGCACCACCGTGCGCATTGGCTACAGCGCCTGGCCGGGCTGGTTCCCCTGGGCCGTCACCGAAGCCAAGGGGCTGTTCGGCCAAGCCGGCGTGAACGCCAAGCTCCAGTGGTTTGACGGCTATCTCGACAGCATCAACGCCCTCAACGCGGGCCAGCTGGATTGCAACAGCCAAACCCTCAACGACACGATCAGTTCAATCGCCGGCGGCGCCGATCTGCAGGTGGTGCTGCAGAACGATTACTCCACCGGCAACGATCAGATCATCGCGGCCGAAGACATCAAGACCATTGCCGATCTGAAGGGCAAGAAGGTGGCCGCCGAGGAGGGAACGGTGGATCACTACCTGCTGCTGAAGGTGCTCAACGATGCGGGGCTCAAGAGCACCGACATCACCTTCGTGCCGCTGGAAACCGGCGCCGCGGCCGCAGCCTTTGCGGCAGGGAAAGTGGATGCCGCCGGCGTGTACGCCCCCTTCACAACCCAGGCCCTCAAGCGGCCGGGCAGCAAGGCCATCACCACCTCCAAGGATCATCCCGGAGCCATCAGCGACCTGCTGGTGTGCCGCACGGAGTTCGTGAAAAAGAACCCCGAAGCCATCCAGAACGTGGTGAATGCCTGGTTCGCCACCCTCCGGCTGATGAAGGAGGATCCCACCACCACCCTGCCGATTCTGGTGGCGCGCTCGGGTGTGAGCGAGGCGGAATTCAAGGCCTACGACGCCGGCACCACCATCCAAACCCTGGCCGAGAACCGCCAGAACTTCAAACCCGGCACCACGATGACCTCCCTGCCCTATGCGGCGGAGCAGATCAGTGCCTTCCTGGTGGACGTGGGGCTGGCCAAGACCAAGCCGAACATCAGCAACCTGCTGAACCCCACCTTCGTGAACAACGCGAAGGAGTGATGCCTCGCTGATGGACACCTCCCTCCTGCGTCGATGGCTCAAACATCCCTGGACCCTCGGGATCCTGGGGATGTCGGTGGTGCTGCTGTTCTGGTGGCTGATCAGCGGCAGCGGCTTGGTGGACAAACTCTTCCTGCCCTCGCCCCAGGCCGTGCTGCAGGCGGGACAGGTGCAGTGGTCGAGCGGCCTCCTGGTGAAGGATGCCCTGGCCAGCATCCAGCGGGTGTTCATCGGCTTTGCCCTATCGGCGGGCCTGGCCCTGCCGGTGGGTATCGCCATGGGCACCAGCCCGGTGATCTGCCGGCTGCTGGAGCCGCTGATGGGCCTGATCCGCTACATGCCGGCTCCAGCTTTCATCCCCCTTCTGATCATCTATTTCGGCCTTGAAGAGTTGCCCAAGGTGCTGCTGATCTTCATCGGCACCTTCTTCTTCAACACCCTGATGATCATGGACGCGGTGAAGTTCGTGCCCCACGAACTCGTGGAGACAGCGCGCACCCTGGGCGGCCGCGGATTGCCGATCCTCACCCGCGTGGTGGCCCCCTACATCGCCCCCCAGGTTCTTGATACCTATCGGATCAACATGGCTTCGGCCTGGAACCTGGTGATCGTGGCCGAACTGGTGGCCGCCACCGAGGGGCTGGGCAAGCGCATCAGCCTGGCCCAGCGCTTCCTGCGCACCGATGAAATCTTTCTGGGACTGATCGTGATCGGCCTGATCGGCCTGCTCATCGACCTGGGCTTCCGCTTCCTGATGCGCCGCAGCTGCGCCTGGGCCAACTGAACTGATCCCCATGCATCTTCAGGTCTCCAGCATCTGCAAGACCTTCGGCCATGGCGCCAAGGCCAAGCTCGTGCTCGATCGCGTGAGCTTTGATCTCCACGCCGGGGAATTCCTGGCCCTGGTGGGCAGTTCCGGCTCCGGCAAATCCACCGTGATGCGTCTGATCGCCGGCCTCGATCGCCCCAGTTCCGGGTCGATCACCATCGATGGCCACCCCGTACGCGGACCTGGCTCCGACCGGGGCATGGTGTTCCAGAAGTACAGCCTCTACCCCTGGCTCACCGCGGCCCAGAACGTGGCCTTTGGGATGCAATTGCAGGGTTTGCCCAAGACCGAGATCCGCGAACGCACGGCCTATTTCCTGGAGGTGGTGGGCCTGGCCGATGCCGCACGCCGGCTGCCCCGGGAGCTCTCCGGCGGCATGCAGCAACGCATCGCCATTGCCCGTGCCCTCGCCGCCGAGCCACGGGTGCTGCTGCTGGATGAGCCGTTCGGTGCCCTCGACATCCAGATCCGCGAATCGATGCAGGAGTTTCTGCATCAGCTGTGGCGGCAGACCGGCCTGACGGCCCTGCTGATCACCCACGATCTGGAGGAGGCGCTGCTGCTGGCCAACCAGGTGCACATCATGGCGCCCACGCCTGGGCGGATCGTGCGCAGCGTTGATGTCCATCTCGACCGCAGCAACATGGCCCACCTGCGGGTGTCGCCGGGATTCCTCCAGCTGCGCGAGGAACTGGCCGGCTGCCTGCGCGGCCTGGAACCGGCCTTGAGCCGATGAGCTCCACCTTTCTGCCGGCCTGGCTGTACACGGCGCCGGAAATCGCGAGCCGGGAGCGGCGCAACTATGCGGCCCGGCTCTGGCATCCGATCGGCAGCAGTGCGGGCCTGGCCGAAGGCCATGCCCAGGCCACCCAGCTGCTCGACCTGCCGGTGCTGCTCACGCGCGATGCCGGGATGTGCCGCGCCTTCCTCAACCGCTGCCCCCACCGCGGCGTGCCGTTCGCCGCCCCGGCGGATGGCCCCAAAGCCTGCCGCCGGCTGGTGTGCCCTTACCACGGCTGGACCTACGACCTCCGTGGCGAGCTGAGGGCCGCCGCCCGCGAAGGGGAGTTTCTGGAGCCCTTCAACCGCGGCGACTGGCCGTTGCAGCCGCTGCCCTGCCGGGAGCTGGGGGGACTGATCTGGGTGGCGGGGAGTGCCGAGCCCCTGGCGCTGGAGCAGCAGCTGGATCTGCTGATCGCGGAAGCCGGCCCCCTGCTGGAACAGCCGCGGCGGTTGCTGGCCACCGAGAGCATGCCGCTGCAGTGCAACTGGAAGGTGGCGCACGACAACACCCTCGACGACTATCACGTGGCCATTGCCCACCCCACCACGCTCCACCGGGAGCAGGGGCCGGTGCGGCACTACCGCCACGCCCTCAGCGAGCACGGCAGCCTGCTCGCCACCCCCTGGGGCAACGGCGGTGAATTCCTCACCTTCGGCCTGGCCCCCTGGACCCATCTGCTGCTCTGGCCCGATGGCCGGATGGCCCTGATCCAGTTCCCGCCGGAAGCGATCGATCGCTGCCGCATGGAGGTGTGGCTGCTGGGGGATGCCGCCCTGGAGGCCAGCGCCGGTGCCTGGATGGCTGAAATGCGCACCTTCCTGGAGGAAGACCGGCGCCTGGTGGAAGGCGGGCAGCAGGGGTATGCCAGCGGCCTGCGGCCGGGGCCGGCCCACCGGCTCGAGCAGCGGATCCTGCAGCAGCAGGGTCTCTACAGCCGGCTGATGGGCCTCAGCCCTCGAGGGCTCCCTGGTGAATCCAGCGGGCCATCGCGCTGTTGATCTCCAGCAGGTCGGCCACGGGAACACCGGTGAAGGGCAGCCGGGGGAGGTAGCCATCGGGGCCGAACTCCGGCGTGATGGTGCTGGGGGCATGGCCGCGCTCATGCTGACGGCGCAGAAACAACTGCCAGCAGCGCTGGTGGGCCGTCAGCGCCTCAGCGGCTTCGGGCGCAAAGGGATGGGCCACCGATGGCCCCTGGGCATGGCCCACGCGGGCGTGGATGTGATCCACCCGATCGGCCATGGCCTGCACCGGCGCCAGCTGCGGCTCCATCAACCGCTCGCTCACGCAGCACCAGTGGCTGAGGTCTGCGGTGAGGCGCAGCTGGGGATGGGCCTCCAGCAGCTCGCTGATCGTCCAAGGGTTGAACAGGGTGCGGCTGCGGTGGGTTTCAAAGCTCACCGGCACGGCCGATGCTTCCGCCAGCTGCACGGCGCGCTCAAGAAAACGATGCTGCTGCTCCAGCGACCAGCTGTCGCTGCCGGCAATCACCGAGATGCGCAGGGGGGCGAGAACCTGGGCCCGGATCAGCTGCTGCTCCAGTTCTGCCAGGTGCTGATCGGGCCCCAGGTCCAGCGAGGGCACGTAATCGCCACCGGTCACCAGCTCCACGATCAGCGCCAGCCCCGCAGCCTGCAGCTGCCCGCGGATCACCGCGGGCTCAAGCCCCGCCAGGGCCGGGTGTTCCAGGTTCGCCTCCAGCCCAGCGAAGCCGTGGCTGCGGGCCCGCTCCATCGCGCCCTGGAGATCACCGCAAAAGCCCCAGAGGCTGTGGCAGATCAGGATGGCCATGGTGCCGACGCCACAGGAGGTCAGACCTTTTCGGTGAACTCCTCCGGCTGAATGCCGAGATACACGGCCTCCTTGAACAGGGCCTGCTTGGCTTCCGCGTCGTTGGCGTTGAGAGCCTCGCTCCAGCGCTGCCGCAGGGATTGGATCAGGGTCTGGCGCTGGGCTTCGCTGCTGGCCATGGCAGGACGGCTCGATCGCCTGAATCTACGGAGCTTGAAAGGCCTCCAAGAGGAGCCTGTTTGCCTGCGATCACAGCCAATCTTGTCGCCCGCAGCTGGGCCAGTGAGTGTTCACCCTGAACGGTCGATCTCTGGGGCCCTGACAGACAGTAAGCGCGTTGTAAGTGGTGCTCCGTGGCCGCCAACGCTGCGACTGCAAGCGGAAACCTGATCGATTCCGCCCGCCTGGCCGAACTGAACGAGCGCTCCGATGCCGCTGGCTGGCGCCAGGTGCTGGGCCATGGCGCCCTGATCGCGGGCAGTGCCGCGGTGTGGCTGCAGCCGGCGCTGCCCTTGCCCCTACGGCTGGTGGCCCTGGTGCTGCTCGGGGCGGGCCTGGCCTTCGGGTTCTGCGCCATGCATGAGTGCGGGCACCGCACCGCGTTTTCATCCCGCTCGCTGAGCGACGCCGTGGCCTGGTGGGCCGGGGCGCTGAGCTTCTACAACGCCGATTTCTATCGCCGCTATCACCAGTGGCACCACCGCTACACCCACCAGCCGGGCCTTGATCCCGAGCTGGAGGATCCGGCGCCCTCCACCCTGCCGGCCTACCTGCTGGAGCTGAGTGGCCTCACCTGGTGGCTGGGCAAGATCCGCAGCCACTGGCGTGGGCTGCGCGGTGATTTCAGCGGCTGCCCCTACATCCCCGCCGACGCCGCACCCCAGGTGCGCGATTCGATCCGCCGCCAGTTCGCCGTGTACGGCGTGCTGCTGCTGGCCTCGATCCCTGCGGGCAACGGCTTTCTGCTCTGGGCCTGGCTGCTGCCGCTGGCGGTGGGCCAGCCCCTGCTGCGCTTCGTGCTGATGGCCGAGCACGGCGGCTGCGCCACCAGCGCCGATGGTCTGCAGAACACGCGCACCACCCTCACCCTGGCGCCGCTGCGCTGGCTGATGTGGAACATGCCGTTCCACACCGAGCATCACCTCTACCCATCGCTGCCCTTCCACGCGCTGGCGGCAGCCCATCGGGAACTGGCCCCCCAGCTGGGGCACATCGCCCCGGGCTATCTGGCCGTGCACCGGGGCTTCCTGCAGAACCTGCCCGCCCTTGCCATTCCGGAGCCCGCCTGATGGCCAGCTCCGGCCGAGATCGCCTGTTTGCCCTCGGGTCTTTCACCTTCCACTGCGGCCACACCCTCCCCAACGCCGAGATCGCCTACCGGGTGTTCGGCGAGCTGGCCCCAGATCGCTCCAACCTGGTGCTCTATCCCAGTTCCTACGGCGCCTGGCCGGAGGACATCGACTGGGTGATCGGCCCGATCCTCGATCCCGCTCGCTGGTGCGTGGTGCTCGTGAGCCAGTTCGGCAACGGCCGCTCCTCCAGCCCCAGCACCAGTGCCATGGGCCTGGCGGAAGACGGCTGGGTGCTCAGCCACGCCGACAACGTGGGCGCCCAGCGCCGGCTGCTGGAAGAGGTGTTCGGCGTGGAATCGCCGGCGCTGATCTACGGCTGGTCGATGGGGGCCCAGCAGGCGCTGCACTGGGCGGTGCTGGAGCCCGAGCGCAGCCAGCGGGTGCTGGGGCTGTGCGGCACGGCACGCACCAGCCCCCACAACCGGGTGTTTCTGCTCAGCCTGCGCCGGGCCCTCACGGCAGATCCCAGCTGGGATGGCCGCCGCTTCAGCGCCGTGCCCGAAACCGGGCTGCGCACATTCGCCACCATCTACGCCAGCTGGGCCTGCAGCCAGCCCTACTTCCGGGATCTGGATCTGGGGGCGCAGGGTTACCCCAGCCTTGAGGCCTATCTGGAGGGTGTGTGGCTGCCGGCCTACCGCCGCCACGATCCGCACAACCTGCTCTCGATGGTGGACACCTGGCTGGCCAACGACGTGGCCGCCGCGGCCGGCATCCCCGGCAACCTGGCCGCCGCCCTCGGCCGCATCCGCGCCCGCACCACCCTGCTGGCCGGCAGCCACGACCTCTACTTCACCCCCGACGACATCGCCGCGGAGGCCGCCCTGATTCCGGGGGCCCGCTATGGGCTGATCCCCTCAACCCTGGGGCACCGCGCCGGCAACCCCCGCGATGCCCCGGCCGAGCAGGGGGTGATCCGCCAAGCCCTCGACGACCTCTGCGCCGACCTGCCCACCACCACCTGCCGATGAGCCAGCTCGCCCGCTTCGCCAACGACCACGGCATCCGCCACTTTCTCTTCTCGTTCAGCGACCTGTTCGGCGTGCAACGGGCCAAGCTCGTGCCGGCCTCCGCCGCGGCCAAGCTCGAGGCCGATGGGGCGGGCTTCGCCGGCTTTGCCGCCTGGCTCGACATGACGCCCGCCGACCCGGATGTGTTGGCCCTGCCGGATCCGGCCAGCCTCACCGTGCTGCCCTGGCAGCCGGAGGTGGCCTGGGTGGCCTCCAGCCTGCAGGTGGATGGGGCGGTACTGGAGCAGTCGCCGCGCACCGTGTTGCAGCGGCAACTTGCGCGGGCCCAGGCCATGGGGCTGGAGTTCCGTACCGGCGTGGAGCCGGAGTTCTTCCTCCTCGATGCCAGCGGCGAGGCGATCGCCGACGCCACCGACCGCCAGAGCAAGCCCTGCTACGACCAGCTGGCCCTGATGCGCCACTACCCGCTGATCAGCGCCCTGCTGGAGGCGATGGAACAGCTGGGGTGGGAGCCGTACCAGGCGGATCACGAAGACGCCAACGGCCAGTTCGAGATCAACTGGACCTTCGCCGAATCGCTCACCACCGCCGACCGCCACGCCTTCTTCCGCGTGATGGTGCGCTCCCTGGCCGAACGCCAGGGCCTCAGTGCCAGCTTCCAGCCCAAGCCCTTCCGCGAACTCACCGGCAACGGCTGCCACCTGCACCTCTCGCTGTGGGATGGGGGCGGGCGCAATGCCTTCCACGATCCCAGCGGCGAGCTCGGTCTGTCGCGCCTCGCTTACCACTTCCTGGGGGGATTGCTGGAGCACGCGCCAGCCCTCTGCGCCATCACCAATCCCACGCCGAACAGCTACGAGCGCCTGGGCGGCAGCACCACCACCTCGGGCGCCACCTGGTCGCCGGCCTGGATCAGCTACGGCGGCAACAACCGCACCCACATGGTGCGGCTCCCCGACGACCAGCGGCTGGAGCTGCGTCTGGCCGACGGCGATGCCAACCCCTACCTGCTCCAGGCCGCCGTGCTGGCGGCGGGGCTCGATGGCCTTGAGCGGCAGCTGGATCCCGGCCCCCGCAGCGACGCCAACCTCTACACCGATCCGCCCCAGGGCGCCGCAGCCCGGGCCCTTCCCTCCAGCCTGCCGGCCGCCCTGGAAGCCTTCAGCGCCGACACCGTGCTGCGGCAGGCCCTGGGCGAGCCGTTCTGCCGGGCCTACGAGCACCTGCGGCGGCGCAGCTGAGCACGGCAGGCCCACCGCTGCCAAGGTGGGCGCCCGAGCAGGCCCGCCGCCCGATGCCGCTGCCGTTCCTTCCCCAAAGGTCGCTGCCCCAGAGGTTGTCGCGCTCCGATCTGCTGCTGCGGATCGTGGTGCTCAAGAAGCTGATCGTGGCGGTGCTGCTGCTGGCGATCTCCGCTCTCGCCAGCCTGGCCAGCAGCCGCTACGGCGTGCTCGATGAGCTGGCGCTGCAGTGGGGCCATGGCGATCGCACCCTGCTGCAGGGACTGGCCGAACGGGCCGTGGCGGCGGGGCCCGACCGGCTGCGGCTCCTGGCGCTGTTGAGCGGTCTCTATGGGGTGCTGATCGTGGTGGCCGCGGTGGCCACCTGGCGGCGGCGCCTCTGGGGTGAGCTGCTCTTCGCCGGCCTGCTGCTCGCCACCCTGCCCCTGGAGATCCAGAAGCTGGCGCACCATCCCGAGCTCAGCCACTGGCTGGTGTTCCTGCTCACCCTCGCCGGCCTGGTGGTGGTGCTGAACAGCGTGCGGCGCCACGCGGCCCACAGCCGCGAGCGCCCTAGCGACCGGTGCGATTGAATGCGGTGGCGGCTTTCCTTGGGCACCGATGGCCGATTCCGGCAGCCCCGCGGGGGAATCCCAGCGGGCCAGTGAACGCACCCTCCTGCCCCTCGGCATGACTGCCAATCTCCACCTGGTGAGTGGCGAAAAAATCGTTGTAAACCTGCGCGACCTGAGCGAAGGCGGGGTGTGCGCCGTGCGCAACGGCCCCGTTCAACTGCGCGTGGGGGCCCTGGTGGAGATCGAGCTGATTGATTACGACCGGGGC
Source organism: Prochlorococcaceae cyanobacterium (assembly GCA_040399185.1). GTDB lineage: Bacteria > Cyanobacteriota > Cyanobacteriia > PCC-6307 > Cyanobiaceae > UBA5018. The sequence goes on along the minus strand of JBBASQ010000013.1, from coordinate 34,464 downwards.
GGGCGGCTCGAGGTGTCGGCCGCGGTGCGCTGGGTGAAGCCCGGCAGGTTCAGCACGATGATCGGGCTGGAATTCGAAGACGGCGGCCAGGCCGTCGCGCCGTTCATCGCTGAGCACCGCGGCAGTGGCGGTCCTGCGGCCTAGCGTTCGGGCCACCAGTTGCCCGGCCGTGGCCCAACGCCGCCCCGCTCCCCTCCGTGCCAGCAGGGCCGCAGCCCTGGCGCTGCTCACGGCCACGGCACTGACCGGGCTGACCGGG
>JBBASQ010000013.1:4620-34105 GCA_040399185.1 Prochlorococcaceae cyanobacterium | reverse complement strand
CTGACCGGGCTGACCGGGGCCAACGCAGCCGCCGGGCCCCTCACGCCCCTGGCGGAGCCCGCGGGCCTGGAGCTGCTCAGCACCAGCCGCCAGCGAGCCGACTACGGAGCCCTGGCCGAGGCGTTCCTCACCCAGGCCAACCTCGCCTACTGCGGCGTGGCCAGCAGCGTGATGGCCCTCAACTCCCTGGCGGTGCCGGGGCCACCGGTGGCCGGCTACGGGCGCTACCGCTTCTGGACCCAGGACAACCTCTTCGCCGCCGACGCCACCCGCACCGTGCTGCCCCCCGAGCAGGTGGCCCGCCGCGGCATGACCCTGCAGCAGCTGCGGGCCCTGCTGGCCAGCACGGGCCTACAGGCCACGGCCATCCACGGCAGCAGCCTCGATCTGATGGCGTTCCGCCGCCTGGTGGCGGCCAACCTGGCCAACCCCGGCGACCGGCTGCTGGTGAACTATCTGCGCCCCACCATCGGCCAGCAGGGTGGCGGGCATATCTCCCCTTTGGCCGCATACCACGCCCCCAGCGACCGGGTACTGATCCTGGATGTGGCCCGCTACCGCTACCCCTCGGTGTGGGTGCCGCTGGCGGCGCTCTGGCGGTCGATCCGCACCACCGATGCCGATTCCGGACTCAGCCGCGGGCTCGTGGTGGTGAGCCGCGCCCCCTCCCCCGCAACACCATGACCGAGTCGCTTCCTGACCAGGCCGGCTTCCCCTGGCCCAGCCCCCAGGTGCACCCCGATGCCTGGGTGGCCGACACCGCGGTGCTCATCGGCGATGTGCGCCTGGCCGCCGGAGCGAGCCTCTGGCCGACGGCCGTGGCCCGCGGCGATGTGTGCCCCATCGTGATCGGGGAGGGGAGCAACGTGCAGGACGGCGCCGTGCTGCACGGCGACCCCGGCCAGCCCGTCACGATCGGCAGCGATGTGACCATCGGCCACCGGGCCGTGGTGCATGGCGCCACCTTGGAAGACGGATGCCTGATCGGTATCGGCGCCATCGTGCTCAATGGCGTCACCGTGGGGGCCGGAGCGCTGGTGGCCGCCGGGGCGGTGGTAACGCGCGACGTACCGGCCGGGGCGGTGGTGATGGGGGCGCCGGCCCAGGTGAAGCGGGAACTGGGGGCCGAGGCGGTGGAGGCCCAGCGCCAGCACGCCCGCCGCTACCGGCGCCTGGCCATGGCCCATGCCGGCCGCAGCAGCGACCACGGCTTCTCGGGGAGCCCGGGCTTCTGAAACGAATCGAATCAGCTGAGCCCGCCCCAGGGGCGGCAGGCCAGGGGCAGTCCTTAAGATCGCCGCAACTTCCTTCTGCCCCCCATGGACGCTCGGCTGGTGCTGGTTGCCACTCCGATCCTGCTGGCCGCCGGCTGGGCCCTGTTCCACATCGGCCGTGCCGCCGTGGGCCAGCTGCAACTGATGATCAAGCGCGCCCGCGCCTGATCCCATTCCCGTGTTCCGCCGACTGAAACGCGCCCTGGGGCAGCTCCTCGGTCGGCCGAACCCCCAAACCACACCCCCATCCCAGCCGTCAGCTCCGGCGGAGCCTGAGCTGCTGGTGGTTGGGGCCGGCCTGGCCGGCACGGAGGCTGCCTGGCAGATCGCCCGCGCCGGCCTTCGGGTGCGGCTCGTGGAGATGCGGCCCGTGCGCCGCTCGCCCGCCCACCACAGCGCCGAGTTTGCGGAGCTGGTGTGCAGCAACAGCTTCGGGGCCCTCAGCAGCGACCGGGCCGCGGGCCTGCTGCAGGAGGAGCTGAGGCGCCTGGGCTCGCTGGTGATCGGCACCGCCGACACCCACGCGGTGCCCGCAGGTGGTGCCCTGGCCGTGGATCGCGGCCGCTACAGCGCGGCCCTCACCGCCCTGCTGGAGCAGCACCCCCTGGTGACGGTGGAGCGCCGCGAGCAACTGCACCTGCCCCAGAACGGCCAGATCGCCGTGCTGGCCACCGGCCCCCTCACCAGCGAACCCCTGGCCGAGGAGCTGCGCGCCTTCACGGGCCGGGCCGACTGCCATTTCTTCGACGCGGCAAGCCCGATCGTGGAGGGCGAGAGCATCGATCTCTCCGTGGCGTTTCGGGCCTCCCGCTACGACAAGGGCGACGCCGACTACATCAACTGCCCGATGACCAAGGAGCAGTTCCTCGCCTTCCGCGAGGCCCTGCTGTCGGCCGAGCAGGCTGAACTCAAGGATTTCGAGAAGGAGAACGCCACGTTCTTCGAGGGCTGCCTGCCGATCGAGGAACTCGCCCGCCGCGGCGAAGACACCATGCGCTATGGGCCGCTCAAGCCCATCGGCCTCTGGGATCCCCGCTGGGGCGACGTCAATGACGCCGAGGTGCGCCGCGCCAACCGGGCCTACGCGGTGGTGCAGCTGCGCCAGGAAGACAAGGACGGCCGGCTCTGGAACCTGGTGGGCTTCCAGACCAACCTCAAGTGGGGCGAGCAGAAGCGGGTGCTGCGGATGATCCCCGGCCTGGAGAACGCCGAGTTCGTGCGCTTCGGGGTGATGCACCGCAACACCTTCCTGGAAGCCCCCCAGCTGCTCGATGCCACCCTGCAGTTCCGCCAGCGGCCCACCCTGCTGGCGGCGGGCCAGATCACCGGCACCGAGGGCTATGCGGCCGCGGTGGCCGGAGGCTGGCTGGCCGGCACCAATGCGGCGCGCCTGGCCCGGGGCCAAGAACCCATCAGCCTGCCGCCCACCACCATGATCGGCGCCCTCACCCACTTCATTGCCGAGGCTCCGAGCGAGAAGTTCCAGCCGATGCCGCCCAACTTCGGCCTGCTGCCCGAGCTGCCCGAGCGCATCCGCGACAAGCGCCGCCGCTACGGCGCCTACCGCGACCGGGCCCTGGCGGACCTGGCGCCGTTCGTGACTGCTGAGGCTGCTGCCTAGGGTCGCCCCCAGCACGCCCGCCTCTCCCGTGACCAGTAGCCCTGCCCCCGCCTGGGACGTGATCGTGGTCGGCTCGGGGATCGGCGGGCTGGTGACCGCATCCCAGCTGGCGGCCAAGGGCGCGAAAACCCTGGTGCTCGAGCGCTACCTGATCCCGGGCGGCAGCGGGGGCAGCTTCAAACGCGAGGGCTACACCTTCGATGTGGGCGCCTCGATGATCTTCGGCTTCGGCGAGAAGGGCCACACCAACCTGCTCACCCGCGCCCTGGGCGATGTGGGCCAACGCTGCGACACCGTCGCCGATCCGGCCCAGCTCGAATACCACCTCCCAGGCGGGCTGAATGTGGCGGTGGACCGCAGCTATGAGCGCTTCCTCGCCGATCTCACCGCCCTCTTCCCCCACGAGGCCAAGGGCATCCGCGCCTTCTACGACGCCTGCTGGCAGGTGTTCAACTGCCTCGATGCGATGCCGCTGCTGTCGCTGGAGGATCCGGCCTACCTGGCCAAGGTGTTCTTCCGCGCGCCCCTGGCCTGCCTGGGGCTGGCCCGCTGGCTGCCGTTCAACGTGGGCGATGTGGCGCGCAAACACATCAGCGATCCCGCCCTGCTCAAGTTCATCGACATGGAGTGCTTCTGCTGGAGCGTGATGCCGGCAGATCTCACCCCGATGATCAACGCAGGGATGGTGTTCTCCGATCGCCATGCCGGCGGCATCAACTACCCCAAGGGCGGCGTAGGGGTGATCGCCGAGAAGCTGGTGGCCGGGCTTCAGGCCCATGGCGGCGAGATCCGCTATCAGGCCCGCGTGGTGAAGGTGCTGATCGAGAACGGCAAGGCGGTGGGGGTGCGTCTGGCCAGCGGCGAAGAATTGCGCGCCAAGAAAGTAGTGAGCAACGCCACCCGCTGGGACACCTTCGCCACAGCGGAGGAATCCAGCGACATCGCGCGGCCGAAGGCGGCAGCCCTGGTGGATGCCAACCACACCCCAGCCGCCGAAACCACCTGGCGCAGGCGCTACAAGCCCTCGCCCTCGTTCCTGTCGCTGCACCTGGGCATCGAGGCCTCAGTGGTGCCGGAGGGCTTCCACTGCCACCACCTGCTGCTGGAGCGCTGGGAGGAGATGGAGGCCGAGCAGGGCGTGGTGTTCGTATCGATGCCCACGCTGCTGGATCCCTCGCTGGCGCCCGCCGGGCACCACATCCTGCACACCTTCACCCCCAGCGCGATCGAGCACTGGCGCGATTTGAGCCCCAGCGCCTACGCCGCCAAGAAGGAGGCCGACGCCAACCGGCTGATCCAGCGGCTGGAGGCGATCCTGCCGGGGCTCGGCGGCGCCATTCGCCACAAGGAGGTGGGCACACCGCGCAGCCACCGCCGCTTCCTCGGCCGCATGGGCGGCAGCTATGGGCCGATCCCGGCCCTGCGGCTACCCGGGCTGCTGCCGATGCCGTTCAACCGCACCGGCGTGCCCGGGCTCTACTGCGTGGGCGACTCCTGCTTCCCGGGCCAGGGCCTCAATGCGGTGGCCTTCAGTGGCTTCGCCTGCGCCCACCGCATCGGTGCCGACCTGGGGCTCAACCCCTGGGCGCTGCCGGCCTAACCCGGGCGGACGGGAGGGATCTCCGCACCGCCGCCGCCGCCGCACCAGCCCTCGGCGCTGCATAGGGTGAGCCGGTGAGCGTGAGAGTGGGCATGGCCGCTGCCTTCGATGCCGATCAGCCCAGCGCCGCCGAGCTGGCCCGCTACCTCGAACAGCGGGGCGAGCTGAGCAAGCCCTGGAACCTGCACATGCTGCGGCTTGCCAAGCTCAAGGAGGCCAAGAACGCCATGGCCCCCGAGGAGTACCTGGCCAAGGTGCAGGAGGCCCATGCCGACCTGATGCGGCTCGGTGAGTTCTGGAAGGGCCGCGAAGCCGAGGTGTTCAGTGGTCGCTACAGCCCGCCGGAGGTGGTGGAGCCGATGCCCGGCTCCCCGGACGACCGCTGACGCCTGATCCGGTGAGCCAACCCACCCCCGCCGCGCCAACGGTGTTTCCGATGGCACCGCTGATTCGCTCCACCCTGATTGCCCTCTATCTGGCCCTGGTGCTGCCGTTGCCGGTGATGGCCCCCGCTGACCTGCAACCGGCGATGGTGGTGGCCGTGCCCGCGGGGCTGGTGCTGATCCTCGCCCTGGTGAGTGAGCAGGTGGAGCTCGATGCCAGCGGCATCCGGGTGGGCCATCCCCGCTGGTGCCGCTGGCTGCTGCGGCGCGGATGGCAGCTGAGCTGGACCCAGGTGAGCGGCCTCACGCCCGTGGGAACAAGCCAGGGCGGCCGCGTGTTTTATGTCCGCACCCAGGAGGGCGGGGCCTATCTGCTGCCCCAGCGGGTGGCCCGCTTCGAGGAGTTCCTCACCCAGGTGGCCGCCCTGAGTGGGCTCGATCTCAAGGGAGTGGGAAGGATCAGCCCGCCCTGGACCTACCAGCTGCTGGCCGGGCTGTGCTGGCTGTTCCTCGCCGCTGAACTGGCCTGGTGGGCCTGGGGCATCAGCCGCGGCTGATGCCGTTACCGAGCGGGGCCATCGAGCCCGGGGGGGTTGCGGACGATGGGGGCGGCGTGGCCGTTGGGTCTGAATCCGGGAGGGTTTCCAGGCTGAAGCGGTAGCCCTGCTGGCGCATCGTCTCGATGCCCCCGCCCTCACCCAGCCCCGCCTGTTCGAGCTTGCGCCGCAGGGTGAGCACCTGGGTGTCCACCGACCGGGGGCCACCACTGAACGGCGGCCAGGCCATCCGCAACAGCTCCTGACGGCTGCGCACCACCCCCGGAGGCATCAGCAGCGCGCAGAGCAGGGCGAACTCGCGGGGACTGAGCTCCACCGGCTGGTCGCGCAGGGTGACCTGCCGCAGCAGCAGATGCACCTCGAGCGGGCCCACACACACCCGCTCCTGCAGGCCACTGCCACTGCGGCGCAGCAGGGTGCGGGCCCGGGCCGCCAGCTCCTCCAACCCGAAGGGTTTGCGCAGCACCTCATCGGCGCCGGCATCCAGCAGGGTGACCACCGGCTCCGAGCCGGAGCGGGCGGTGAGCACCATCACCGGACAGCGCAGCTGGGCCGCCAGCCGCAGGGCGCTGCTTTCCTCAAGCAGCTCGGCGCTGATCAGCAGGTCGGGGGCCTGCTCCTGGCAGACCTCCAGGGCTTCTCGGGCCGTGCCAACGGCAGCGGCGAGGTGGCCGTCCTGGCGGAGGCGCTGGGCGAGAACGGTGCGCAAGGTGGCGTGGGGATCCACCACCAGCACCCGCTTCGGTTGACTGATCGGACCACCCTGGGCGGGAGCCTGGGGCGGTCTGCCTGGATTGGAGGACGACGCCATGGCCCCTGGAGCCTGGATTTGCCTAGGCTAACGGCGTTGTCCTGGCCGAACGGGTATCAAGCGATGCCTTTCGATCTGGCACCCCCTCCCCACCGGCCCGGATACCTTCCCTTGCTCTCCGGATTCGCGCCAAGGGTTCACTGCTCATGACTGCCCTCCAGCACCCCGACGCCATCCGCCACTTCCAGTCGCTGTGCGACGCCTGTCAGGATCTGGCCCATCGCTACCACGGCCCAGCCGAGCTGCGGCTCTACGCCGACGGCTATCTGCACGCACTGCGTCGCACCTCGGTTCTCGACCCGATTGCCCAGCGGCGACTCGAGGAGATGGTGGATCGGTGGATCCTGGATCCCTCCAGCTTCATCGGGCCCGACGGCGACCCCCGCACCCTGTTTGAAACCGGAGTTGAAACCGGCCGCCACTGAGACGCGCGGCGGCCGGCTGATGGTGGGCCGGCCGGTTCAGCTGGCGAGCGCCACCTCGAGCTGCTCGCGCAACTCCCCGGAGTTATAGAGCTCGATCAGGATGTCGGAGCCACCGATAAATTCCCCTTTCACATACACCTGGGGAATGGTGGGCCAGTTGGAGAATTCCTTGATGCCCTGACGAATCTCCATGTCGGAGAGCACGTCGAAGGTTTCAAAGGGCACCCCCAGCGAGTGCAGGATCTGCACCACGTTGTTGGAGAAGCCGCACTGGGGCATCAGCTTGTTGCCCTTCATGAACACGAAGACCGGGCTGCTGGCTACCAGCTCCTCAATGCGTTGTTGGGTGGAGGCGTCCATGGGGTTGAAGCGGGCTGTTTTAAGCGGGAACGGAAGTTTGCAGGGCCAGGGCATGGATGGCCTCACTGGCCAGCTCCTGCTGCAGGGCCCCGTACACAAGCTGGTGCTGTTTGATGCGGTTGAGGCCGGCGAAGGCGGTCGACACCACCCGCACCTGCAGGTGATCGCCACCGCCGGTGAGATCTTCCACCTCAACGGCGGCGTCGGGAATGGCACGGGTGATCGCGGCTTTCACCTGATCCGGATGCACCATCGGGCGCTCAGCAAGGTGCCGGGAATCTAGAGGTCGTGCTCAGCTGCCCGGCGTGGTCTGCCCGGCGGTGTACGGCGTGGTGGCGAAGCCGATTTCCACCAGGGTCTGGTAGGCCTTGCGGCCCTGATCGCTGGTGGGGGTCATGACCTTCACCACCTCCACCAGCAGGGGCACGGCCACCTCGGGCTGGTTCATGCGGCGGAACACGGCCGCCAGGCGCAGGTTGATGTTGGAGAGGGTCTCCAGCGTTTCGCGGCCCTTCTGGTCCATCTCCCGGGGGATGCGGGCATCGAGGCCCCGGAAGGAACCGCTCAGATCGCGGTACCAGCCCAGCAGGCCGCGGGTGAGGTCGCGGGCCTGGTCATAGAACTTGCGCGCCTCGGGCAGGTTCCCGGAGGCCGCTGCGGCATCACCACGGGCGATCAGGGTCTTCACCTGGCTGAGGCTCACGCTGCTGGGGGCCACGGTGCCACCGGCCATGGCACCTCCACCGGCCGTGGCACCGCCCTGGGCCTGGACCGCCGGGGCGAGGCCCCCGCAGAGGGCGGAGGCCGCCAGGGCCACGGCCCCGAAGCGGGCCAGGGCCCGGGAGGCAGGGTGCCGTCGGCCGTTGGGGCTGTGCACGGAACAGGTTCAGATCGCGGCCGAACTCTAGGCGCGCTATTCGGGCGGCTCCCCAGCCGTGCCCAGGGCGGCCGTGGCCCTGTCCTCCGCCTCGGCCATGGCGGCGGCCAGCCGATGGCTGAAGGCCACAGCGGCATCACGGCCCTGGCCGGCAATCACCAGCGGCTCGCCGAAGCAGAGGGCCGCGGTGTCACGCGGGCGGGGGTACACGTGGCCGTAGGCGATCCCCACCGGCACCACCGGCACCGTCACCCCCTGGCTGGCGGCCAGCAGGGCCAGCCGCGCCAGGCCCTGGTGCAGGCGGATGGGACCCCCATCCCGGCGAATGCGCCCCTCGGGGAACACCACCACTTCCTGGCCGCCGGCCAGGAGGTCCACGGCATAGCGAAGGCTGGCCAGCGACGGCCGGTTCTGGTTCACCGGGAAACAGCCCAGCCGGTACAAGAACCAGCCCTGCAACCCCTTCATCTCATCCAGCGTGACCATGAAGCGGCAGTCGCGGCCCGTCACGCGGCGGCCGGCCGCATGGGGGAGCAGCAGGGCATCCCAGCGGGCCTTGTGGGTGGGTGCCAGCAGCACCGGGCCCTGATGGGGCAGGTGATCGCGGCCGATCACCACCACGCTCCGGAACCAGGCCCGCAGGGCGATGTCCTGGGTCACCACCATCGCCAGGGGCGAAAGCCAGGGGCTGATGCCGTTGCAGACGCTTCGCTCCCGATCCCGCCGCTGCACGGCCGGATCGGACTGCTGGGCCTGGGCCACCACCTGGGCCTGCACCGCCACGGGATCCGCTGAAAATCCGACCGTAGGCACGCCCCTGCAGCCGTGCAGCGCCGGGCGGGCAGTTGGCCCGGCGGCCCTCCATAGGATCGGGCCAGCAGCCGCTCCCCATGGCCAGCCTCGGCGTCAACATCGACCACATCGCGAACGTGCGCCAGGCCCGCCGCACCGTGGAACCCGACCCGGTGAGCTACGCCCTGCTGGCCGAGCTGGGCGGTGCCGACGGCATCACCGTGCACCTGCGCGAAGACCGGCGCCACATCCAAGACCGCGATGTGGAGCTGCTCCGCCACACCGTGCGCAGCCGCCTCAACCTGGAGATGGCCGCCACGGCCGAGATGGAGGCGATCGCCCTGCGCATCCGCCCCGACATGGTGACCCTGGTGCCGGAGAAACGGGAGGAGGTGACCACCGAGGGGGGGCTGGATGTGGCCGGCCAACTGGAGAGCCTCAAGGGCTTGGTGGGACGCCTGCAGGACGCCGGCATCGGCGTGAGCCTGTTCGTGGATGCCGACACGCCCCAGCTCGAGGCCTGCGCGGCCAGTGGCGCCCGCTGGGTGGAACTGCACACCGGCACCTATGCGGAAGCGCCGTGGAGCGATCAACCGCAGGAACTGGCCCGGCTCACCGAAGGCAGCTTCATCGCCCGCAGCCTCGGCCTGCGGGTGAATGCCGGCCACGGCCTCACCTATCAGAACGTGGAGCCCGTGGCCGCCATCGAGGGGATGGAGGAGCTGAACATCGGCCACACGATCGTGGCCCGCGCCCTGGCGGTGGGGCTGCAACAGGCGGTGAAGGAGATGAAAGCGCTGGTTCAGAATCCGCGCCGCGACCCCCTCTTCGGCAGCCGCCATCCATGAGCACCTATCACTTCGTTGCCGCCAGCGAGCGCTTCCTCATCGAAGAGGAGCCCCTCGAGGAGGTGCTGCGCGAACGGGTGCGCAACTACGGCGAGCAGGGCAAGGAGATCGACTTCTGGCTGGTGAAGCGTCCGGCCTTCCTGGATGCCCCTGAACTGGCGGGCCTGGCGGGCTCCGTGCCCCGGCCTGCGGCGGCGGTGGTGTCCACCGATGAGAAGTTCATCACCTTCCTGAAGCTGCGCCTGGAGTTCGTGGCCACCGGCAGCTTCGAAGCCCCCAGCTCCTCCATCCCCGACGCCCTGGCCAGCGTGGCCTGATTCAGAACAGGCTCGGCTTCAGAACGGACTGGTCTTCAAAACAGCCCGAGAAACTTGCGCCTGGGCTGGTCGGAGTCCATGTCCGGGCGGCCCTGGCCGCCGTCCTGCTGGTAGCGGGGCTTGTCGTCGCCGATGGTGAGCAGGGCCTCCTTGTTCTTCCACCACACCCAGTCGCGGATCGGCGGCGTATCGGCCAATTGGCGGCGGGTCAGCCCGAGGCCGAGCTTGGCCGAGGCATCGAGCAACACGTCGAGCATGGCCTCGCCATCCCGGCACTGGGCCAGGGCTTCGTTGGTGCGCTTCGCCCCGTTCAGGGCCTTCACCAGCAGGCCCACCCGCTGACCAACCGACAGCGACCGGGGATCCATACGGGCGGAAGGCGTGCGGGGGCTCGACCGTACATCCGGGCAACGGGTTGGCTGACAACCACCCCATCGGAAGGCAACACTGGGTGGACTGCCCCGGATCGATGCCGTCCCCCATCCAGTCCCAGCACCATTGGGTGATCGGGGACGTGCATGGCTGCGCCGGGGCCTTGGAGCGTCTTGTGGCGCTGCTTCCCCAGCACGACCGCCTCGTGTTCTGCGGCGACGTGGTGAACCGGGGGCCCAGCATCGCCGAAACGATGGACATGGCCTGGGAGCTGGTGCGATCCGGCCGGGCGGTGTGGCTCAAGGGCAACCACGAGGCCGATCTGCTCCAGGCCCTGCGCCAGGGCGACGACCTCACCGCCCAGAAGCTGGCCGGCAACGCCACCTACCGGCAGCTGGGGGCCCGCCGCTGCCGCGGCTGGATCGAGCGCCTGGCCCAGCTGCCCGAGGTGTACTGGGGTGAGGGCTGGGCGGCCACCCATGCCGGCTTCAACCCCCACACCTGGGAACCCCAGCTGAACATCCGACTGCCGTTCTGGGAGGCCTACGACGGCCGCTTCGGCGAAGTGGTGGTGGGCCACACCCCGGGCCCCGAGGTGCGCCGCATCGGCCAGATCGTGCTGATCGACACCGGCGCCTGCTACGGCGGCCACCTCAGCGCCTACTGCCCCGAAACCGGAGAAGTGCGCCAAACCCCGGGGCTGCGCACCTGGGGCAGCGTCGAGTTCGAGGCCATCGCGGCCCGCGCTGCCCTGCGGGAGCGCGTCGCGATCTGATCCCGTCCCGGGAGGGTCGCCGTGCTCACGCTGTACCGGGGCAACCGGGCTGAACTCCTGGCCGATCTGCTGGCCGCGCAGCTGCGCCTGGATCCACCGGGTCCGTTCGAGCCGGTGCGGGTGGTGGTGAACACCTGGCCCACCAGCCGCTGGCTGGGCGAACGCCTGGCCCTCGGGCTGGGGGATCCAGGCAACCCCTTTGCCGATGGCGTGGCGGCCAACCTGCGCTTCCCCTTCCCCGGCAGTTACCTGCGGGAGCTGGTGGACCAGGTGCTGGCCGATGGCGAAGCCAACGCCGCCGGCCGCGATCCCTGGCGCGCCAGTGAGCTGGTGTGGCCGCTGCTGGAGCAGCTGCCCGCCCTGATTGAGCAGCCGGAAGCGGGGCTGCTGCGCCGCTGGCTCCAGCAGCGGGGCAGCGGTCAGCGGCGCCTTGATCAGGGCCTCTGGCAGCTGGGCCGCGCCATCGCCGATGCCTTCGACGACTACACCCTCTACCGGGCCGACATGTTGGCCAGCTGGATGAAGGGGGAACCGCGCGATGGCAGCGGCCGCCCCCTGCCCCAGGCGCAGCTCTGGCAGCCGCTGCTGTTCCGCCAGCTGGCCGCCGCCCTCGAGCGCCCACCCTTCGGGCTGCGGGTGCGGGCAGCGATCGCGCGGCTCCAGCAGGCCTGCGCCTCTGGCACCACCTTGCCCCTGCCCAGTCCGATCCGGCTGTTCGGCCTCAGCAGCATGGCGCCACTGCAGGTGGAGCTGCTGCAGGCCCTCTCCGGGCAGGTGGATGTGGAGCTCTACCTGCTCACGCCCTGCCGCGAACTCTGGCGCCGCCGCGATCAGGCCGCCGCCACCCCCCTCGGGCAGGAGTGGCTGCTCACGGTGCCGCGGCTGGAGGCGCGCTACGGGCGGCTGGGGGCTGAGTTCCAGCAGCTGCTGGAGGGCACCGGTGTGGCCCAGCTGGGGGCGTGGCAGGAACGCGACCTGTTCGTGGGGGCGGCAGCCGCTGCCGAGAACGCCGGCCGCAGTCCCTCACTGCTGGAGCAGCTGCAGGAGCAACTGGTGGATCCCGAGCAGCGGCCCACCCTCACCCTGGAGCCGGGGGATCGCTCGCTGGAGTTCCTGGCCTGTCCGGGCCGGCTGCGACAGGTGCAGATCGTGCGCGATCGGGTGCTGCAGCTGATGGCCGCCGACCCCACGCTCGCCCCGCGCGATGTGCTGGTGATGACGCCCCAGGTGGATGCCTTCGCGCCGCTGGTGGCGGCGGTGTTCGGCGACACGGGCGCCACCGGGGTGGCCCTGCCCTGGCGCCTCACCGACCGCAGCCAGCAGAGCGACCCGGGCATCGCCCAGGGGGTGCTGGCCCTGCTGGAACTGGGGGGCGAACGGCTCACCGCCTCGGCCCTGGAGGGGTTGCTGGCCTGCGGCCCCCTGCTCACCAGCCGCGGCATCGAGCCCAGCGAGGCCGGGGCGATCACCGAGCTGCTGCAGCGGGCGGGCTTCCGCTGGGGCCTGGATGGCCGCGCCCGCGGCGGCGATCCCACCCACAGCCTGGGCTGGGCGATCGACCGGCTGCTACTGGGGCTGGTGCTGCCGGAAGAGCCGGGTCTGGCCCCCGGCGACACCGCCCCCCAGGCCATGGGCTCCAACCTGGAGCGCCAGTCGCGCTGGCTGGGCCTGCTGCTGGGGCTGCGGCGCGCCCTGGAACAGCTGGAGCGGCCGCGCACCCCAGCGGGCTGGGTGGCGCGGCTGCGGCCACTGCTGGAGGAGCTGTTCGGCGATGGGGGCGAGCGGGCCTGGGAGCTGCCGCCGATCCAGGCCGCCCTGGCCGATTGGCTGGCCGTGGCGGGCAGCAGCGAGCTGGAACTGCCGGCGCCGGTGGTGGCGGAGGTACTGGGGGAACGGCTGGCGGCCGACAGCGGCCGCTTCGGCCACCGCACCGGGGCCCTCACCATCAGCGGTCTGGAGCCGATGCGGGCCATTCCCCACCGGGTGATCGTGCTGATGGGCCTCGATGGCGGCGCCTTCCCGCGCCAGCGGGAGCGACCCGGCTTCCACCTGATGGAGCGCCAGCGCCAGCTCGGCGACCCCAACCCGGCCGACCAGGACCGCTACGTGCTGCTGGAGAGCCTGCTCTCCGCCCGCCAGCACCTGGTGATCACCTGGAGCTGCCGGGACAGCCGCACCGGCGAAGCCCTGATGCCCTGCACCCCCGTGCGCCAGTGGCTGGCGCTGCTGGAGCAAGACCTGGGCGCACAGGCCATGGGCCAGCTGGTGCGGGAGGCGGCCGCCAATCCGCTGGAGCGGCGCAACTTCCTGCCGGAGGGCACCCTGCCACCGATCTGCAGCGACCGGCGCCTGCTGCAGGCCCGCCAGCTGTTGGAGGGGCACCAGCCCAGGCCGCCCAGGCCCCTGGCTGCCACGGCTGAGCCGCAACCGGCGGCGCCTCAAGCCCCACCTGGGGCCGCCAGCGCCGCCCACGCCGCCCTGCTGGCCTGGCTGCAGGCGCCCCAGGAGGTGTGGCTCGAGAGCCTGGGGCTGCGCCCGAAGGAATGGGGCCAGCAGGTGCTCGATCTGGAGCCCCTGGGTCTCGATGAGCGGGAGCGGGCCCAGCTGCTGCGCCAGGCCCTGCAGCGACCCGGCGCCCCAGAGACACCCGACTGGCTGGCGGAGCAGCGCGGCCGGGGCAGCCTGCCGCCGGGAGCGGCCGGCGTGTTGGAGGCCGGCCAGCTGGACAGCCGCTACCGCTCCCTGGCCGCACTGCTCGAACGGCTCGGCGATGAGCAACTGGACACGGCGGCTGCAGCCGGGCTGGAGGGCCAGCTGTGCTGGCGCGGCGACCAACTGGTGCTGGCCCACACCGCCAAGGCCACACCAGCCCAGCGGCTGGAGCTATGGCTAGCGCTGCTGCTGGCCTGCGCAGCCGGGAGAGAGCCGCGCCGGGGCGTGCTGGTGGCCCGCGACGACAACCAGTTCCGGATGCTGGAAACCCTCGCGCCCCTGCCATCCGCCGAGGCGATGGCCCAGCTGGAGCATCTGCAGACACTGCAGGAGCGGTCCCGCAGCCGGTGCTGGCCGGTGCCACCGCGCACGGGCTGGGCCTGGGCCGAGGCCGAACACCACAAACCGGGCAGCGGCTTCAAGGCTGCCGCCAGCGCCTGGGAGGGGGGCTTCGGCCGCAGCGGCGAACGGGAACAGGCGGTGATGGGGTTCTGCTTCAGCGCCGGCCTCACCGCCCGCGACCTGGTGGTTGAACCCTTCACCGCAGCGGCCCTGGACCTGCTCGAGCCCCTGCTGGAGCGCCGCAGCGTGGAGAAGGCCGGAGCGCAGCGGCGATGACCCAGGCCATGCAGCCGTTCGACCCCAATGGCTTTCCCCTGGAACCGGGGGTGCAACTGCTGGAGGCCAGCGCCGGCACGGGCAAGACCTTCGCCCTCGCCCACCTGGTGTTGCGGCTGGTGACGCGGCCGGTGGATCCCCTGCCGCTGGAGCAGCTGCTGGTGGTGACCTTCACCGAGGCCGCCGCGGCCGAACTGCGCGACCGGATCGCCCTGCGGCTGCAGCAGGCCCTGGCCGCCCTGGAGGGCCATGCCTCCAGCGGCGATGGCGTGCTGGACGACTGGCTGTCGGCCCAACCCGATGGAGCCGAGCCGCGGGAGCGGTTACGGGGCCAGCTGCTGCTGGCGCTGGAGGCCCTCGATCGCGCCGACATCACCACCATCCACGGCTTCGCGCGCCGCACCCTGCAGCGCCAGGCCCTGGAAGCCGGGCTGGGGCCGGCCCTGGAGCTCGAAAGCGACGACGGCGAGCGCGCCGCCCAGGTGAGCCACGACTACTGGCAGCAGCAGGTGCTGGCCCTGCCCCCGGGCCTACTGGCGGGGCTGCTGGGGCAGGGCCTGAGCCCGGAGTTGTTGGAAAAGCTGCTGGTGCGGCTCGATGGCGATCCCGCCCTGGAGCTCGATCCCCTGCCCCACGACACCTCCCCGGAGCAACCGCTGCAGGAGCAGTTGCCCGGGCTGGTGGAACGGCGCTGGCAGAGGTTCCGGGAGGCATGGGCGGAGCGGGGCGCGGCGCTGGAGGCCGCTTTCTGCGCCGCCGCCGCCGATCTGCGCTCCCGCGGGGCCAGCTCGGTGACGCCCTATGCCGCCAAGCCACGGACCAACCGGGTGGCCGAACTCAACACCTGGATCGCCGGCTTTGAGCAGGCCGGCGCCATCCCCAGCTACGGCGAGGTGGTGGAGCAACCCCTGCTGCGCAAGTACTTCCATCCGGGCCCGTTCACCAAGCTGGCCGCCGGCTTCGATGGCGAAGGCGTGTCGCTGCCGGAGCGGCCCCTGCTGGAGGCCATCGCCGCCCTCGTGGACGGGCCTGCCGAAGTGGTGCTCAGCCATGCCCTGCACCAGGGGCGCGCGGACCTGGCACGGCGCCGCAGCGCCAGTGGCCGCATGGGCTTCGGTGATCTACTCACGGCCCTCGATCCGGGGGTGGACGGCGAGCGTCACCTGGCCCTGCTGAGCGCCGTGGGGGAGCGCTACCAGGTGGCCCTGATCGATGAGTTTCAAGACACCGATCCCATCCAGTGGCGGATCCTGGAGCGGGCCTTCGTGGCCCCGGCCGGTGCGGCGCCCCGCCATCTGCTGGTGATGGTGGGCGATCCCAAGCAGGCGATCTACCGCTTCCGCGGCGGCGAGCTGGCCACCTACCGCCAGGCGCGGGCCCGGGCCGATGGCCTCCATGGCCTGGGCGAGAACCGCCGCTCCTCAGCCCCGCTGGTGGCGGCACTCAACGCCCTGATGGCACCGGGGCTGGTGCGCTCCCAGCTGCCCGTGCCGCCCGTGATCGCCAAGGCCGAGAAGGGCGAGCTGGTGCTCGACCCCGGGGAATCACCACTGCAGCTGTTGCCCCTCGGCAGCGACGACGAGCTGCCGCAGCAGGTGGCAGGCCTGTGCCTGCAGTTGCTGCGCCGCCAGCTCAGCCTCCGCACCACCTCCCCGGAGGGGGATGGACGCGAGCGGCCCCTGAACCCCGGCGATCTGTGCCTGCTGGTCACCACCCATCGCCAGGCCGAACAGCTGCGCCAAGCCCTTGAGCAGCGGGGGCTGCCGAGCCGGCTGGTGAGCCGCGGTGATGTGTTTGCCAGCGAGGCCGCCGCCGCCCTGCAGCGGCTGCTCGATGCCCTGGCCGATCCGGGGCACCCGGGCCGCCAGCGCCTGCTGGCCGCCTCACCGCTGCTGGGCTGGAGTGCGGAGCGCCTGGCCCAGGCGCCGGAGGGGGCCTGGGAGCAGCTGGCCAACCGGCTGGCGGAGCTGGCGGCGCAGCTGGGGCGCGATGGCCTGCTGGCCTGCCTGGGGGATGTGCTCAGCACCGAGGGGCTGGCCCGGCTGTCCCTGGGGGGGCGGCTGCTGGCCGACCTGCAGCAGGCCGCCGAGCTGGTGCAGGAGCGCATGCACCAGCTCGGGCTGGGGGCCGCCGCGGCCGCCGACTGGCTGCGGCGCATCCGGCTCGAGCCCGATCGGCGCGTGCCCGACAACCACCAGCTCAACAGCACCGCCGCCGATGCCGCCATCGCCGTGGTGACCGTGCATCGCAGCAAGGGCCTGGAGTATCCGGTGGTGATCTGCCCCTACCTCTGGCGGGCCACGGCCGACCCCAACAGCAGCGCCGATGGGCTGGGGCGGCGCTGGCTGCCGCCGGGCTCCCCGGCCCCGCACCTGGATCTGCACCGCTCCCCCCACTGGGGCGTGGGCCGGCTGGCCGCCCGCCACGACCTGGCCGCCCAGCAGCAGGAGGACGAACGGCTGGCCTACGTGGCCGCCACCCGCGCCCGGCACCTGTTGGTGCTGGGCTGGCGCGACGACGACCGCCACAGCGCCAACCCCCTGGCCCCATGGCTGCTCCAGGGCGGCGCGCTGCGGGAGGCGCCGGAACTGCCGCTGCACACCCTCAATCCAGCCCACCTTCCCCCGCCGGACGAGCGCTGGGTGCCGCCCGCTCCGGAGGGGGAGCTCCAGGGTGGAGCCCTGCCCAGCCACCGCCTCGACACCAGCTGGGGCCGCAGCAGCTACTCCAGCTGGGCCCACAGCGGCAGCGTGCTGGCCCCGGAGGCCCTGGAGGAGGGGCGCGACACCCGCGATGACGCGGCCGAGGCCAGCGGCAGCACCGCCGACTGGGAACGGCAGGGGCCCCTGGCTGAATTTCCCCGCGGCACCGGCCCGGGCGAAGCCCTGCACCGGGTGCTGGAGCGCCTCGACTATCGCCAGAGCACCCGCAGCCCCGGGGCGCTGGCGGTGATGGAACAGGAACTCGAGCGCGCCGGCCTGGAGGCAGCCCTGGCCGAACCGCTGGCCGAGGGGCTGGAACGGCTGCGGCTCACTCCCTTCGGGGGGCCACTGGGGGGCTTTCGGCTGGCCGACCTGCCCGTGGAGGAACGTCTCAACGAGATGAACTTCGACCTGCCCCTGGCGGTGGGCCCTGGGCCCGTCCAGGAACCGCCGCGGGTGCGGGCCGCGGGGCTGGCCCGCTGCTTCAGCGATCACCCGGATGGCCTCTTCGGCGCCGCCTATGCCCGATCGCTCGCCACCCTGGAGTTCGCTAGCCGCGGCTTCCTCACCGGCTCCATCGACCTGGTGTTCCGCCAGGGAGAGCGCTGGTGGGTGCTCGACTGGAAGAGCAACTGGCTGGGTGAGCGGGACGCCTCTGGGGCACCGGTGGCCTGCGGACCGGCCCATTACGGCGTGGCGGCCATGGCCGAGCTGATGGCCAGCAGCCACTACCCCCTGCAGGCCCACCTCTATCTGGTGGCCCTGCACCGCTACCTGCGCTGGCGCCTGCCCGGCTACAGCCCGGAGCGGCATCTGGGGGGTTACGCCTACGTGTTCCTGCGCGGGGTGCCCGGCGCCACCCCCGCCAGTGCCGCCCTGGCGGCCGACGCCGGCGCCGTGCCGGGGATGTTGGTGGAGAGCCCGCCGATGGCGCGGGTGCTGGCCCTCGACACCCGGCTGCAGGAGGGCTCGCCATGACGGCGCCCGCGGCCCCATCCGCCGGCGTGTTGGGCCGTGCGCTGGTCGAAGCCCTGCCCCGCCTCTGCGCACCGGAGCTGGCAGCGGATCCGGTGCTGGGCGAGCTGATCGGCGCCATGGCGGCCGCCCTCGAGAGCGGAACCCTGGAGTTGAACGTCCAGGCCGCTGTGCCCGAGGGTCTGGATCCGGAGCGATGGCCCCAGGGCTATCGCCAGGCCCTGGAACGCTCCCCATTGGTGGCGCAGGCGCAGGCGCTGGAGGCCGCCCCGGAAGCCCCCCTGGTGCTGGCGGGCGATCGGCTGCGCTGGCGCCGCTGGCATTTGCAGCTGGAGCACACCCTCTCCGCCCTGGTGCAGCGGGCCCGGGATCCCCTGGCGGCACCTCCAGATCCGGCCAGCCTGGAGGCCGCGCGCCACCAGGCCGCAGCCGCCGGGCTCGACCGCACCCAGCAGCAGGCCGTTACCGCAGCGCTCAGCCACCGGCTGCTGCTGCTCAGCGGCGGGCCGGGCACCGGCAAGACGAGCACGGTGGTGCAGCTGCTGGCGGCCCTAATCCAGCACCAGACGCCAACGGCCCTGCAGCTGGCTGCCCCCACCGGCAAGGCGGCGGCCCGGCTGCGGGAAGCCATCGAGCAGGGTTGCCGCCAGCTGCCAACCGCCCTGGCCGAGCCGCTGCTGGCGGCGCCCTGTTCCACCCTGCACCGGCTGCTGGAGAGCAGCGGGGAGCGCTTCGGCCGCAACGCCCGCAGGCCGCTGCAGCTCGACCTGCTGGTGGTGGATGAGGTGTCGATGGTGGATCTGCCCTTGATGGCAGCCCTGCTGGCGGCCCTGCCGGACGATTGCCGGCTGGTG
Organism: Prochlorococcaceae cyanobacterium; assembly: GCA_040399185.1. Classification (GTDB taxonomy): domain Bacteria; phylum Cyanobacteriota; class Cyanobacteriia; order PCC-6307; family Cyanobiaceae; genus UBA5018. The sequence goes on along the minus strand of JBBASQ010000013.1, from coordinate 15,232 downwards.
CTGGTGGGCGACCCGGCCCAGCTGCCGCCCGTGGGGCCCGGGCCGGTGCTCCAGGAGCTGATGGAGCCGCAGCGGCTGGCCCAGCTGGGAGGGGCCGCCGTGGAGCTGCGCACCACCTACCGCAACGCCGGTGCCATCGCCGCCGTGGCCGGCGCCCTGCGCCAGAGCGGCCCAGCGCCCCTGCCCGCCCTGCTGCCCCAGCTGCGGCAGCTGGCCCCCGGCGACAACCTGCAATGGATCGAGGCATCACCGCGCCAGCCGCCCGCCGAGGCCCTCGCCGCCCTGCGCCGGCACCAGCAGCAGCTCGCCGAGAAGGCTGCGGCCCTGGCGCTTCCCGGCAGCGGTGATCTCCCCGCCGCTGCAGCCGAAGAGCTGCTGGCGGAGCTGGAACGCTGCGTGCTGCTCACCCCGGTGCGGCAGGGGCGCTGGGGGGTGGATGGGATTCACCGCCAGCTGTTGGGGGAGGCCGCCGGGCGCCCCATCGGCCACTGGCCCCTGGGCACCCCGGTGCTCAACCAGCGCAACCTGCCGGAGCAGGGGCTGGCCAATGGCGACGTGGGCGTGCTGGTGGGCAGCGGCGAGCAGCGCCGCGTGCTGTTTGCCGGCGGACGCCTGCTCCATCCGGCGCGGCTGGGGCAGGTCGAGCCCGCCCTGGCCCTCACGGTGCACAAGGCGCAGGGGAGCCAGTACGGCACGGTGTGGCTGCTGCTGCCCCCAGCCCGTGACTGGGAGGCGCGCCTGCTCTATACCGGCCTCACCCGCGCCCGCGAACGGGCGTGGCTGATCACCCCAGGCTGAGGTGCCCCCCTGTGGATCGGGTTATGGATCAGAGCCAGAGCGCCGTGCATCGGGTGGAGCGCCCCTGGGGTTGGTTCGAGACCCTGGGCAGCGGCCCTGGATACCTGGTGAAACGCCTGTGCATCCACGCCGGGCAGCGCATCAGCCTGCAGCGCCACCGGCACCGCGTTGAGCACTGGGTGGTGGTCGCTGGCAACGGCTCCCTGGAGTGCAAGGGCACCGTCCTGGTGGCCCAGCCAGGCACGGCGATGGAGGTTCCCTGCGGAGCCGTGCACCGGGCAAGCGCAGACACCACAGACCTGCTCATCGTTGAGGTGCAGCGCGGTGCGCTGCTGAGCGAAGACGACATTGAACGCCTGGAGGACGACTACCACCGGGCCGCGACAAACAGCGGGTGATAAGGTTTGAATTCCCCCTTTGTGAAGGGCAAGGCAGTTATTCACGGGTGTCTGCCGGCCTGTCGACGAAGGATCACAACAGGCCCAGGCCCGAAACCGAATGACCGCAACTCACGAGAGCTTCAGCTCCTCGGTGGACTTCAGCGTGTCCAGCACCAGCTTGACGGCAGAGCTTCAGCTCGACGATGCGCAGCTGGATGCCAACTCACTTGGCGAAGCAACAGCCATTGCCGAAGCAACAGCTGTTGCTGATCCAACAGCCATCGTTGATGACGCCGGCATCGCTGATGCACCTGCCACCAGCCTTGCGGTGAGCGACACGGCTGCCGTTGCGGTGATTGCAGAAGCGGACGCTGCCGAGGCTGAGTTGGCTCCGGCCAGCGGTTTTTCCAGCTTCGGCTTTGCCCCCGAGATCCTCTCGGCCCTGGAAGCCATTGGCTACAAGGAGCCATCACCGATCCAGAAGGCCGCTATCCCTGAGCTGCTGCTGGGCCGCGACGTGCTCGGCCAGGCCCAGACCGGCACCGGCAAGACGGCCGCCTTCGCCCTGCCGATGCTCGCCACCATCGACATGGAGCTGCGCAAGCCCCAGGTGCTGGTGCTGGCCCCCACCCGCGAGCTGGCCATGCAGGTGGCCGATGCCTTCACCAGCTACGCCGTCAACCTGCCCCAAGTGAAGGTGCTGCCGATCTACGGCGGCGCGGACTTCCGCGACCAGATCCATCACCTGCGCCGCGGCGTGCAGATCGTGGTGGGCACCCCTGGCCGGGTGATGGATCACATGCGCCAGGGCACCCTCGACCTCTCCAATCTGCGGGCCCTGGTGCTCGACGAGGCCGATGAAATGCTCCGCATGGGCTTCATCGACGACGTGGAATGGGTGCTGAACCAACTGCCTGAAAAGCGGCAGGTGGTGCTCTTCTCCGCCACCATGCCGCCGGAAATCCGGCGCATCAGCCAGAACTATCTGAACAGCCCCGCGGAGGTCACCATCCGCCAGAAGGCGGCCGATTCCAGCCGCATCCGCCAGCGCTACATCACCGTGGCCGGCCCCCAGAAACTTGCAGCCCTTGAGCGCGTGCTCGAGGCGGAGAGCAGCGAGGGGGTGATCATCTTTGCCCGCACCAAGGCCATCACCGTCACGGTGGCCGAATCCCTCGAGGCCCACGGCTACGACGTGGCCGTGCTCAACGGCGACGTGCCCCAGACCCAGCGGGAACGCACGATCGAGCGCCTGCGCAGCGGCAAGGTGGATGTGCTGGTGGCCACGGACGTGGCGGCCCGCGGCCTGGATGTGGAGCGGATCGCGCTGGTGATCAACTACGACATCCCGTTCGATTCCGAGGCCTACGTGCACCGGATCGGCCGCACCGGCCGGGCGGGTCGCAGCGGCGACGCCATCCTCTTCATCACCCCACGGGAGCGCCGGTTCCTGGGAGGACTGGAGCGGGCGGTGGGCCGTCCCATCGAACCGATGGACGTGCCGAGCAACGCCACCATCAACCAAAACAGGCTCGACCGCCTGCGCGGCCGCCTCACTGAGCAGCTGCGCCCCGCCGACAGCGGCGCCGAGCGCGACCAGGAACGGGCCCTGCTGGCCGAAATCCTGCAGCGCGTGGCCCAGGAGCAGAACTGCAGCAGCGATGAGCTGGCCCTGGCGGCCCTGGAACTCAGCCTCGGTGGCAAGGCCCTGCTGCTCCACGGCGAGGAAAACTTCCAGATGGTGCGCAACGCCGGCATGGGCCGCGAGGGCAGCCGAGACGGACGTCGCGAGGGCGGCCGGGATGGGGGCCGTGAGTTCCGGCGGGGCCGGGAAGGGGGCCGCGAGGGAGGACGCCAGGAACGGCCGATCGGCCCGCCCGAGAGCCACATGGAGCGCTTCCGCGTGGAGGTGGGCTGGCGTGACCGGATCAAGCCGGGCAACATCGTGGGTGCCATCGCCAACGAGGCGGGCCTCAACGGCAAGGCCATCGGCCGCATTCAGATCTTCGACACCCACAGCACGGTGGACCTGCCGAAGGGGATGCCCGATGATGTGTTCCAGGGGCTGCGCCAGCTGCGCGTGATGAACAAGCCTCTTCAGATTTCCCGCTTCAAGGGCTGACAGCTGCCGCTGTCCAATCCAGACGCCAGGCCATATCTGCCCGCTATCCCATTGCGGAACCCGTCATGACGCGTTCGTCCCCCCAAGCGCGCGGGGGGCTTCACCCCCGCCATTCCCGGTTGCTGCTAGCCCTAGCGACGATGGCCGCCGTCATCACGGGCGGGGCCTCGGCCTCCGCCAGTGAGATGGGCGATCTGGTGAAGACGATCTGCCTGGCTGCCTTCAACACCGAGATGCAGGTGGCCGGGAAGGTGGCGCCCTCCGGCATGGCCGATTACGCCTGCAACTGCGTGGCAGAACGGCTCACCGGCGGCAGCTCCCTCGATGGGGCCAAAACCACCTGCAAGCAGCTCACCGCCAAGCGCTATCCGCTGTAGGCCCTACCGCGTGCGCGATTACGCACACAACTCGGTCACGTCTTCCAGCGCCACGACGCTGAGGTCGGAGATGGAGAGGCACTCCACAGCCGCCACCAGCGAAGGCTGAACCTCGAGGCTCTCGGTGCGCACCAGGCTCTGCAGGAGGTCGAAACGATCCTGCGGGGCCAGCTCGCCGTCCTCGCGCCAGGCGAGGCTCCAGGGAACAGGGGCCGTCATCGGGGACGCGGTGATCAGGATTCGCTGACAATGACCCACTTTCGGGGATCACGGGTGGCTCTTCAGGATTCCTACAGCAGTGCGTCACCTTTCTCCATCAAGGTGCTGCATCCCAGCCCCGCCCACACCAGAGCCGGAGAGGCGCGGGGGTAGGGTAAGCCGAGATTCTCCGCAGCGCAGAGGCTCCCTCGGCACGCTCAGCTTTCACTGGCTTTCCTAGGAACCACGGCAACAGACGAATCAGTTCCAGGATCAGTCCCATTTCATGACCATCTACGTCGGCAACCTCTCGTTCCAAGCTGAACGCGAGGACCTGCTGGATCTCTTCGGGCAGTACGGCGAAGTGCGCCAGTGCTCCCTCCCCCTCGATCGCGAAACCGGCCGCAAGCGCGGTTTTGCCTTCGTGGAACTCGCCGATGACGCGGCTGAGCAGAAGGCCATTGACGACCTCCAGGACGTCGAGTGGATGGGCCGGATGATCCGTGTCAACAAGGCCACTCCCCGTGAAGGCGGCGGTGGTGGTGGCGGCGGCCGCGGTGGTTACGGCGGTGGCGGCGGCGGCAATCGCGGTGGCGGCGGCTACGGCGGTGGCGGTGGTTACGGCGGCGGTGGCGGCTACGGCGGTGGCGGCGGCAACCGCTGGTGATTCCAGAGCGGCCCTGAGCCCCTGACGGCCAACGCCGTCACACAAACCCCCTGGAGTCCAAGGGCTCCAGGGGGTTTTCTGTTGTCAGAACTGGAGCGTCACCCGGCCGGCATCCCCCAGCCAGTCCATGTCGTCGTGAAGTTGCTCGCTCTGGCGGGCCTCCAGGCGCAGATCGGCGCCGCGGGCAACCGCCAGCGGGGTGCCTTCTGCAGGCTCAGGCAGCCAGGTGCGCAGGTGGCGGCGACGCAGCTTGGCTGTCCAGCGATGGAAGCGATGAAAGGCTCGGGTGCGGGTCATGGCCGCTCCTTCTGGGGATGCCTCTGGTCTACGCCTGCCAGCACCCATCGCCAGCGGCGCTGACAAAGCTTCACCCTTCCGCCAGCAGCCGCTTCAGAGTGGAGCGATCCACGCCGTTGCCAGGCCCGATGGCCAGCTCCGCCCCACCAGCCGCCCCGACCCGCCCAGCCCTGGGGCGTCTGCTGCGCACCCTCCGTCCCCACCGGCGGCTGGTGGGGCTGGCGGCCAGCTGCTCGGTGCTCAACAAGCTGTTCGATCTGGCCCCGCCGGTGCTGATCGGCCTGGCGGTGGATGTGGTGGTGCAGCAAAACAATGCCTGGCTGGCGGGCTTTGGGGTGACCGCCGTGCCGGCCCAGCTCGCGGTGCTGGCGGTGCTCTCCTTCGTGATCTGGAGCGCCGAATCGCTGTTCGAATACCTCTACGCGCTGCTGTGGCGCAACCTGGCGCAAACGGTGCAGCACGAGCTGCGACTGGAGGCCTACGACCACCTCCAGAAGCTGGAGATGGCCTTCTTTGAGGCGGGCAGCAGCGGCCGGCTGATGACCGTGCTGGGCGATGACATCAACCAGCTCGAGCGCTTCCTCGACCACGGCGCCAACGAACTGCTGCAGCTGCTCACCACGGTGCTGGCGGTGGGCGGAGCGATGGTGTGGCTCTCTCCCACCGTCGCGGGGGTGTCGTTCATCCCGATCCCGGTGATCCTCTGGGGCTCGCTGCGCTTCCAGAAGCGCCTGGCGCCCCGCTACGCCGAGGTGCGCGAGAAGGCGGGGGATCTGGCCAGCCAGCTGGGCAACAATCTCGGCGGCATGCTCACGATCAAGAGCTACACGGCCGAAACCTGGGAGCTGCAGCGCCTGGAGCAGCAGAGCCAGGCCTACCGGTCCAGCAACCGCCGTGCCATCCGCCTCTCGGCCGCCTTCATCCCGCTGATCCGCTTCGCGATCCTGTTCGCCTTCCTGGCGATCCTGGTGATCGGGGGGCTGCAGGCCTGGCAGGGAACGATCGCCACCGGCACCTATGCCTTTTTGGTGTTCATCACCCAGCGGCTGCTGTGGCCCCTCACCACCCTGGGCCGCACCCTCGACGACTACCAGCGGGCGATGGCCTCCACCAACCGGGTGCTGGATCTGCTCGACACCCCGATCGCCATCCCCAGCGGCCGCAAGCCCCTACCCCTCGATGACGTGCGCGGCGCACTGCGCTTCGAGGGCGTCACCTTCGGCTACGCCGGCCGCGAACCGCTGCTGCGCGACTTCAACCTGGAGGTGCCTGCCGGCAGCACGATCGGCATCGTGGGGGCCACCGGCTCCGGCAAGAGCACCCTGGTGAAGCTGCTGCTGCGGCTCTATGAGGTGCAGCGGGGGCGGATCCTGCTGGATGGCCAGCCGATCACCGAGCTGGAGCTGGGGGATCTGCGCCGCGCCATCGGCCTGGTGAGCCAGGAGGTGTTTCTGTTCCACGGCACCGTGGCCGAGAACATCGCCTACGGCAGCTTCCACGCGTCGCGTGGCGCGATCGAGCGGGCCGCCCAGCTGGCGGAAGCGGCCAGCTTCATCCGCGCCCTGCCCCAGGGCTTCGACACGGTGGTGGGCGAGCGGGGCCAGCGGCTCTCGGGCGGCCAGCGCCAGCGCATCGCCCTGGCTCGCGCCATCCTGAAGGACCCGCCGGTGCTGATCCTCGATGAGGCCACCGCCGCGGTGGACAACGACACCGAGGCCGCGATCCAGCGCTCCCTCGATGTGATCACCGCCGAGCGCACCACCCTGGTGATCGCCCACCGGCTCTCCACCGTGCGCCACGCCGATCGGATCGTGGTGCTCGAGCACGGCCAGCTGGTGGAAAGCGGCAGCCACGACGCGCTCATCCGCCGGGGCGGCGCCTACGCCAACCTCTGGCGCGTGCAGGCGGGTCTGCGCGATGACGAGGCCCTGCGGCTCTAACGCCGCGGCCGGCCGGTGGCAGTGTCAAAGCAGGAACTGACCGCTCCAGGCCCCAGCGGCGGAAGCAGAACGCCAGCGGTGCCATAACTTGGCGCAAATGAGCAATCCTGCGGCCGCTCGGCCCCGCAAGCGCCGCAAGCGCGGCCCGGTGATGGTGGCCATCGTGGTGGGCCTGGGCAGCGGGATGCTGCTGGCCAATCCACTGGCCAACTTCCTCAACAGCAATCCGCTGGGCAACGCCAGCAAGCTCAACAACCCCTTTGCCGCCTGGACCGGCATCGGCAACCAGGACATCCTGCTGCTCGGCACCGACGTGGGCGGCGGTAACACCGATGTGATCACGGTGCTGCGGGTGGAAGGCGGGGTGACGAGCATCACCCAGGTGCCCCGCGACTCCTACATCGAGGCCGAGGGTTACGGCCCCCACAAGATCAACGCGCTGTACAGCCTGGGCGGCACCGACCTGCTCAAACGCGAGCTCTCGCGCAAGCTCGGCCGGCCGATCAGCCACCACCTGATCGTGAACCTCTCGGGGATCCGCCGCATGGCCGATGCCCTGGGCGGCATCGAGGTGGACGTGCCCAAGCGCATGTACTACGTGGACAACAGCCAGGGGCTGTACATCGATCTGCAGCCCGGGGTGCAGACCCTCAAGGGCCGGGATCTGGAGGGGTTCCTGCGATTCCGCCACGACGAAATGGCCGACATCGGCCGGCTGGATCGTCAACAGCTCGCCCTCAAGGCCCTGTTCAAGAAACTCACCCGCCCCGACCAGCTGGTGCGGCTGCCGATGCTGCTCACCGCCGCCGGCAAGGACCTCAAGACCGACCTGGGCCCGATGGAGCTGGGGGGCCTGATCACCGTGATGGGCACCACCAAGCTGGAGACCAGGCGCCTGGGCGGTCGCCCGTTCTTCCGCGACGGCCTGAGCTATTGGGATGCGGACTGGCCCTCCCCACCGGCCCCGGCCGCCAGCGAGGCCAGCGACGGCGACAACGGGCGCTACAAGTTCCTGTTCTGAGCGGCCCCTCAGCTGCGGCGACGTTCGGGCCCGCTTTAGCTGCCTGCGCCACCACCGCCATTGGCGTGGTCTGATCCATTGCCCGTGCCATTGCCCTGGCGACGCTGGACCCCATCGGAGAGGGTGATCAGGGCGAGCACCAGGGCTACGCCGGCCAGCAGCGGCGTGCTGGTGGCGAAGGTGATCCCCAACGCGGCGGTAAACCAAATCGAGGCGGCACTGGTGAGGCCATGCACCTCGGGCACCGCCCGCTTGGGCCGCGAGGGCACGAGGATTTCCCCGGCCCCCAGGAAACCCACGCCGGTGGCAATGCCCTGGATCGCCCGACTGCGGGCCTGCACGTCAGGTCCTGCCGCCAGCACCAGCAGGCAGGCACTCAACCCCACCAGCACATGCACCCGCACCCGGTTGGGATGGGGGGTGTTGCCGTGGTGGGCGCGGTTCACCCCCATGAACAGCCCGCACAACACCGCCAGTCCCAGGCGCAGCAGGGTTTCCAGATCGGGGGTGGTGGCTGGCGAAAGAACGCTGAAGGGGAGGGGCACAGCAGGGCACGGCTGAGGCCCCATCCTTGTGCCCCCTTGGGGCGGGCGCCATAGTTGCCGCGGCCAGTCGTGCTGCCGAACGCCCCTTGAATCCCGAGCTGCTGCGCAAGAGCCTGAAGCTCGCAGTCGCGGCGTTCATCACGGCCGCCATCGCGATTCACACCGAACGCATCGCGTTCGTCTGGTATCCGCTGCTGGCGGTGGTGGTGGTGGTGGACGACAACGACGAGCAGACCGTGAAGGCCGCCAGGGCCCGCATCCTCGGCACGGTGGGGGGCGGCCTGGTGACGTTCCTGGTGCACACCCTGATCGGGGGGTGGATCGGGGTGCTGGTTTCGCTCCTGCTGATGGTGCCGGTGCTGCGGGCCCTGGGCTGGGAGGCGGGCCTGAGCACCGGGGCCCTGGTGAGTGTGATGTTCCTGATGCTCCCGGAGCACGAGCAGCTGAACTGGTTTTACGTGTTCAACCGTGCCCTCGACACCAGCGTGGGCTGCGCCATTGCCCTGCTGGTGGGCCTGCTGTTCTGGCCGCGCAACCGGATGCGGGAACTGGGGCTGGCTGAACAGCAGCTGGTGGAGATGCTCGAGCGGCAGGTGCAGGCCTACCTGCACTGGCTAGAGGGGCAGGGGCCCCGGCCCGCCCCCCTGCAACCGGCGGGGCTGAGCGGCACCCTGATGCGTATGGAACAGTGGCACGACCTGGAGAGCCGCGGCCCGAACCGCCAGACGCTCCGCCGTGGCCGCTGGCGGCAGCGCCTGGCCCTATGGCGCACGATTCAGCACCACTGGATCCAGTGGGAGCGCCTGCTCACCGCCGCCGATCCCCAAGCAGCCCTGGCCAACAGCCTTCAGGAACTGCGCGCGGTGCTCCTGCACCAGGGCTCCCCGAACATCACCAGTGCCCTTGATCCCTGGTATGCCGCCGCCGCGCAGTCGAAGCGGCCGCTGCCGCTGCTGGCGGTGGCGGAAGAACTGCGACCCCTGCTCCATGGCCTGGCCAGCGTGGGGCTGGTGATGGGGGCTGAGCGGCCGTGAACCCGCAGCGATGGCCAGCGCTGGTGCGCCGCGCCGATGTGCGCCTGGCCCTGACAGCCGGCCTCACCAATGGCTTCGTCACCTTCACGGGCCTGGCTTACGGCTACTACGCCACGTTGGCGGTGCTGGCCGTGACCAGCGGCACCTTTGGCACGGCCGTGGGGCTGGGCCGCCAGCGGGTGCTGGGTTCGGTGCTCGGCGTGCTGGTGCTGGTGGCTTTTTATGGGGGGCTCAAAAGCTTGCCCTTCCCCCTGGGAATCGCCCTGGCCCTGGGGCTGCAACGACTGCTGGGGGGCCTGCTCAAGCTGCAGGTGGGCTACAAGGTGGGCGGGATGATCATCGTGATGGGCTGGCTGGTGCACCACAGCCAGCTCACGCTGTGGGTGCCGCTGCGCCTGTTCTGGACGGTGTTCGGCGTGCTGATTTCCGTGGCCAGCCTCCGGCTGCTGTGGCCTTCATCGGCCCTGAGAAATACCTGGGAGGGATGGGCCGATGTGCTCAGCCAACTGGCCGGGGCCCTGCGCAGCGCCGCCAGCGATGCGGTCGATCCGGATCCCACAGCCCAAGCGCGAGCGAACACCAGGAGCGCCGTGCCGATCCGCAACCGGATGATGGCGGTGCGCAGCCTCCGCCCTGCACTGCTGGATGAACTGGGGGGGTCAGGCAGCACCCACCCGGCCCTGCCGCTGCTCACGCGCATCGACGAGTGCTGCTCCCGCCTGGTGGGGGTGCTCGACGGCCTGGAACTGCGCCATCCCCATCACCCCATGGGTCAGCTCACCCCGATCCGGGAGGGGGAGGCGGCCCTGCTGAACTCCCTGGCCGGCCAGCTGGAGCAATGGGTGGGCAGCCTGCGGGATCACGAGAGCCGGCCCAGCCGCGGCCTGCCACCAGTGCCACCGCTACCGCTCCAGCTACCCGAGCCCTGGCTCCGCGCCGAAGATCAGCTCAACGACCCCGCCGTGAACACGGCGACACTCCAGCGCCTGCGACGGGTGGCCGGCAGACTCCAACTCCTGCGCCAGGCGGTGGACGCCATGGAAAGCACGGAGCGCCAATGGCAGCGAGCCTGAGGCTCGGCAACGGCGTGATCAACAAGGGACGCTCGAGCTGAAGAGCCCTTGAGCGATGGCAATCATCAGCGATGGCAATCATCAGGGATACTTTCAACGCGCCTCGGCGGTGGTCCAGCCCGCTGCTCCACCGCTGCTCCATGGGTTGCCTGCTGTGATC
>JBBASQ010000013.1:0-4520 GCA_040399185.1 Prochlorococcaceae cyanobacterium | reverse complement strand
GTGCCGAACGGCGGCGGCGCCTACCTGAACCAATCGGTGAATCAGATCGAGGGGGGCCTGGAGCTCAACTACGACCTGATCGACTTCGCCCGCACCCCCAAGATCAAGGCGGCCCGGGCCCAGCTCAAGCAGGCCCGCCACACCTACGCCAACACGCTGCGCAGCCTGCAGCTGCAGGTGAGCGAGGCCTACTACCAGCTGCAGCAGGCCGATCAAACCGTGCGCATCCGCGATGCGGCCGTGCGCAACGACCTGCTGATCCTGCAGGACACGTTTGACCTCAAGCGGGCCGGCCTGGTGCCGCGCCTGGATGTGCTGCGCCGCCGCGCCATCGAGGCCAGCGACCAGGAGCTGCTGATCCAGGCGATGGCCGATCGGGCCGTAGCGCGGCGACGCCTGGCCGTGCTGCTGAACCTGCCGCCCCAGTTCACCCCGGTGGCCGGCGATCCGATCCGGGTCCAGCCCCGCTGGCCCCTGGATCTGGAGAAAAGCATTCTGGCCGCCTACGCCGGCAACCCGGCACTGGAGGCGATCCTCGCCAGCCGCGATGCCCTGGCCCGCGAGCGCGATGCCACGGCCGCTGCGCTGCTGCCGAAGCTGTCGCTGTTTGCCGGCGCCGGCGGCAATGCCAGCAACACCAACCAGTTCAACATCACGGCCACCAACGGCGGCTGCTGCGGCTCCAGCGTGATCCCGGTGGAGAACAGCAGCGGCTACAGCTGGTCGGTGGGGCTCACCCTGCGCTGGCTGCTGTTCGATGCGGGCACCACGGCCGGCCAGGCCCGGGCCCTGGAGAAGCGGATGGCCGCCACCGCCCAGCAGTACGCAGCCCAGCGCAACGACATCCGGCTGCGGCTGGAGCAGGCCTTCTTCAACCACGAGGCCAGCCTGGCCAAGCTCGCCTCCGCCCGCCGCGGCGTGGCGGCCAGCATGGAGGCCTTTCGGGATGTGCGGCTGCGCTATCTCACCGGCCTCTCCAGCGAACTGGATCTCTCCAACACCCAGGAGAAGCTGATCCAGAGCCTGGTAAGCCGGCTGAACGCCACCGTGGACGTGAACATCAGCTATGCCCAGCTGCTGCGGGAGCTGCTGCCGATGCCGCGCGATCCGAATGCGCCGGTGCAACCGATGCTGCAACTCGACCCCAGCGCCATCAGCAGCGCCAACGCCAAGGGGTCGTGAATGACACCCTGCGCTCAGCCTTGAAGCTGGGCCTGGCGGCCCTGGTCGCCATCGGCATCACCCAATGGACCGGCCGGACCGGCACCTTGATGATGGCGCTGATGGGGGTGGTGATGTTCGTCAATGAGAACGAAACCGCCCCGGTGCAGCGGGTGGTGCAGATCTTCTGGGGGGCGGTGATCGGTGTGGTGTGCGGTCTGCTGATTGATGGCCTACACCGGGGGTGGCTGGCCCTGGCCATCGCCCTGTTGGCGACAGGACTGCTCGTGCGGCTCCTGCGCCTGCAAGGGGGCCAGGCCCAGGCCTACCTCACCTGCTGGGCGGCTCTGGAGCTGATGCGCGGGGATCGCGTGGAGATCGGGGTGGTGTTCAACCTCGTGCTCCCCTTTTTGATCGGCACCCTGGCGGCCCAGGCGGCCAACTGGCTGGTGTGGCCCAAGCTGCGACGGCGGCGACTGGCGGCGCTGGACCAGAGCATCGCCGCCCGCTTCCATCACCAACTGGACGGCCTGCAGCAGTGGCTCCGTTCCGGGGAGAGTCCACCGCCGCTGCTCCATTCCTCCGAGGTGCTGCCGGCGATTCAACAGCTCCAGCAGCTCTCCGGCACCCGCGCGATCTCGGTGCCTCCAGCCATGCAGCAGCGCTGGCGTCAGCTGGGACTGCTCTGGCGCCAAGTGCTGCGCGAGTGGCTGCTGCTGGAACCGCAACTGCGTGCCCTGCAGGTGCCACTGCCTGCCGCCCTGCCGCCCCTGCTCACCAGCACGCTGGAGCAGATTGATCAGGGGCTGGTAACTGATGCCACGGGCATCGGCAGCACGCGGCCGTTTGAGGAGGTCGAACCCCAGCAATGGCAGGCCTGGGGCAACGCCGCCGGCGCCCCCGCGCTGGTGCCCCTGGCCCTGGGCCAGCAGCTCGAGCAGCTGGGCCGATTGCTGCGCAGCCAAGCTCTGCTGCGCCGCTGCCTGTGAACCCGGCGCCGTTCCTGCAGCCCACCCTGCGGCTGGCCCTCACCGTGGCCATGGTGCAAGGCTTCGCCCATGTGAGCGGACTGGCCGACAGCTTCTACGCCTCGCTGGCCGTGCTCAGCGTGACGGTGGGCAGCTACGGCGACACGCTGGAGCTGGGGAGACAACGGCTGATCGGCACCCTGGTGGGCGGGATTGTGGTGCTGATCGCCTACCCGGCGCTCTCACCCCTGCCGCTGATGGTGGGCCTGCCGCTCGCCATGGTGCTGGCCCGCGCCGTGGCCGGATCCCTGAAGCTCACGGTTGGGTACACGGTGTGCCAGTTCGTGGTGGTGATGGGCTGGCTGCAGCATGAGCATCAGCTCGACAGCTGGATTCCACTTCGGCTGTTCTGGACAGCCTTCGGGGTGCTGGTGGCCCTGCTGGCGCTGCGCCTGTTCTGGCCGGCACGGGCGCGGATCGTGCAGCGCCAGGGGCTGCTGGCCCTGCTGCTGGAGGCGGGAGACACCATCCAGGCCTACCTGCAGGGGCAGGGGGCTGCCGGCGGCAGGCCTGGCCTCAACCACCTGCGCGAGCAACTGCTGCAGCTGCGCAGCCAACGGGTCGGAGCCCTGCAGGAACTGGGCAGCCTGGCCGCCCAGCACCCCACTGCCCGGATCTGGGCCGCCCTCGATGAGCAGTGCGAAACGCTGCTGCTGGTGATCGAGCGCCTGGAGCGAATGCGCCAACCGATCTGGGAACAACCGCAACTGCAGGATCTCAAGCAGCAACTCACGGCACGGCTGGAACAGGTGCAGCGGCGCCTGCGCCTCTGGCACGACACCTTCCAGCGCTCACCCCTGCAGCTCCCGCCACCGCCACGGCCCGCCTGGGAACCCCTCAACCTCACCACCCTGGTCACCCGCGAGGTGCTGCAGAGCCTGCCGCTCGAGCAGCAGCAGTGGTTGGCCAGCCGCCTGGTGCTGTTCAACCGGCTCGACCGCAGCCTCTACGACACCGAGGCCCGCTGGCACGAAGCGCTCAACAGCTACAGCTGAGCCCAGCGCGGGCTCAGCGGGGCCGCGATGACCACCACCGCTCCACCCGATAGCCCAGGATCACCAGCAGCACCACGAGCCAGAACCAGAGCTCCGGGGCGTTGGCGTTGAACAGCACCACCAGCAGCACCACCTCGCTCACCAGCCAGGGCAACTCCTGCCGCAGCAGCTGGTTACGGATCGGGGGAAGGGAGGGCATCAGGGCAGGGTGCTGGGCTGGCGCAGGAAGGGCAGATTCCAGCGACGATCCATGCGCTGGGAGCGGAAGCCACCGGTGAGGGAGCGCAGCCCCGGGATCACATAGGTGATCGGCGTGCGCCATTCCACATAGGCATGGCTCGACACGGTGAGGCCCTCCCGCACGGGGAACACGCCGCTACCGCCGGAGAGGGTCCAGCGGTAGCCATCGGCGGTGCCCGGGGCCCGCTCCAGCTCAATCTCGGCGCGCATCACCGGGCCGTTCTTGGTGAGCTCCTTCGCCAGCTGGGGGTTGCCGGTGGTGGTCGACACGTCGTCTTCCGTGGCCGGCAGGGTGAGCACCTGGGTCACCTTGCCCACGATCCCGCCGAAGCGCCCCCGCTGGTTCCACTGGGGCACCACCTCCACCGGCAGGCCAAGGGGGAGGCGGCGGGCATCGGCCGGGGCGAAATAGGTGACGGCCTTCAGCGGCCGATCGGTGGCGCTGGGGGTCTGGGGCCGACCGATGGTGCCGAGGCGCTGGCCCATGCTCACCGTTTGCCCCTGAATCACCTGCAGATCGAGCACGGTGCCATCGCGCTCGGCCACCACGTCGCCGTCGAAGGCGATGCGCGCCTCGGTCACGCGGATCTGGCGCTTGAGGTCGTCGATCTGATAGCGGCGCTGCAGGGCCTGGGTTTCGATGTTGAGCTTCACCTGCTGGTAGCTCGTCACCACGTTGCGCTCGTTGATCTTCACGTCATCGAGGTTCACGCTGGTGCTGGTGAAACCCTGCTCGGCCGACACCACCGCCGAGGAGAGCGGTGCCACCACCTCGCGCTTGGCCAACCATTCCAGGCTGCGCAATTTGCTGGAGTACGTCGACTGGAGCTCGCCGTAGCGCCGGCGATCGTCGGAATATTTCGCCAGGGCGGTATCGAGAGCTCGCTTCTCAGTGAGCAAGCGCTGGGCATCGCGGTAATCGAGCTTCTCGTTGTGGCGCTCGAGCTGGCGCAGGTTGCCGCGTTGCTGCTCCAGCTGCCGCTCCAACACCGGCAGATACAGCTGCATCAACACCTGGCCCTTCTTCACCTTCTGACCCACCCGCACAGACACCTCGCGCACCTGACCGCCAGAGCGGGCATTGAGGATGCCGGCG
>JBBASQ010000012.1:57169-66009 GCA_040399185.1 Prochlorococcaceae cyanobacterium | reverse complement strand
TCCGGAGGGTTGGGCTCCGCCTCCGGACCGATCACATCCACGGACACCCGCTGCACCACAAGCCGATAACGAATCGGCTGCTTCTTATTAATAAAGGCCTGCACATCAGCCACCTGGCGGGCCGTGGGCAGGCGCGGGTTGGTGACCCGCACCGCCGCCCGAATCAGGGGCGGATTCTGCGTCCAATCAATCGACACATTGATCAGTTCCGAATCCTTGCCCAGGGTGATCGTGCGATTGCGCAGCGAGGCTGTGATCGCCTGCTGCACGCCCTCCAGGGCCGCGGTGCGGCGGGCCTGGGCCATCAAGGAGAGAAAACTGCCGGTGAGCGGGATCAGCAGCAGGCTTGTGAGCAGAAGGCTCACCAGACCGAGGCGGCTGCGCCAGAGATTGGCTCTGAGGTCGGGCTGGCAGATGGCCAGCGCAATGAGGGCACCGCTGAGGATGCCCAGCAGGTTCGCCACAAACAGCAACCCCGCCCCGAAGGCCTCATCCCACTGGGCCTTGGCGAGCAGCAGACCAAAGGCACACACCGGGGGCACCAACGCCACCGCAATCGCCGTTCCCGCCAGGGAAGAGAGCGCCTTGGAGCGCACCGACGCATAGGCGGAAATGGCACCAGCCACCAGCGCCACCCCCAGATCCAGCAGGTTGGGCTGGGTGCGGGCCTGCACCTCCGAGCCAAACACCGGCAGGCCAACGCCTGTGCCGATCAGCACCGACAGCAGCACCGTGAGGGCGATGCCGATCGCCAGGGTGAGCAGGGCCTTCGCCACCAGCTGGAACCGCCCCTGCAGGATCCCGAA
Source organism: Prochlorococcaceae cyanobacterium (assembly GCA_040399185.1). Taxonomy (GTDB): domain Bacteria; phylum Cyanobacteriota; class Cyanobacteriia; order PCC-6307; family Cyanobiaceae; genus UBA5018. The sequence continues at coordinate 65,203 of JBBASQ010000012.1, read as the reverse complement.
GGCCACGGCGCGCAGGGGCAGCATCCAGGGCGCGATGAGCATCGCCCCAATCACCACCGCACTGCTGTTGGCGAGCAGGCCCAGGGTGGCGATCACCCCGGCGGCGAGGGTCAGAACAATGAATTCCTGGTCGCTGCGGGCATCACTCTCAAACTGCTCCCCCAGGGGGTGATCGAGCATTTCAGGCCCTCCGGACACGGCACCACCTCACCACGCTCCACGCCAAAAAGCCAGCACCTCACTAGAACACATCCGGGTCCTGTGGGCTGTCATGCCATGGCTCATCCCGTGTTGGTTGATCAATTACCAGCTCACGCAGTGCCTGCCTCCCGGGTGGTGGGGGGCCTGAAGAGTGATGCACACCTGGGCCTCAGCGAATCCGAAGTGCAGCAGCGGCTGCAACAGTTTGGCCCCAACACCATCAGCAACCGTGGCCAGCAGCCCTGGGGGCTGAAGTTTCTGCTCCAGTTCAACAATCCTCTGCTGATCACGCTGTTGGTTGTTGGCGCCGTGAAACTGAGCCTGGGCCATCCACGTGATGCCCTGGTGATCTGGAGTGTCACGGTGATCAATGCCGTGATTGGCTTTGTTCAGGAAAGCAAGGCAGAACAGGCGATCGCCGCCTTGGCGCGATCGGTGCACACCGACGTGGAAGTGGTGCGTGATGGAATCCGCCGGCGCATCGACTCCGCGCTGCTCGTTCCCGGCGACCTGGTGAGGCTCGAGGCCGGCGCCCGGGTGCCCGCAGACCTGCGGCTGCTGCAAGCGCGCCACCTTCACACCGACGAGTCGGCCCTGACGGGGGAATCATTGCCCGTTGGCAAGGGAACCACCGCCGTGGAACGCGACGCCGGACTGGCCGAGCGGGTGGGCATGGCCTACGCCAGCAGTTTCGTCACAGCGGGCCAGGGGCTCGGCGTGGTGGTCACAACCGGCGACCACACAGAGGTGGGGAGCATCTCCGCCTCCCTCCAGGAGCAGGTGAATCTCAGTACACCGCTCACGCGCAAGTTTGGTCGCTTCAGTCAGACATTGCTCAAGGCCATTCTGGTGGTGGCCAGTCTCACCTTTGCCGTGGGTCTTGCCCGGGGACGGGGCGCCGACGAAATGTTTGACGGGGCCGTGGCCCTGGCGGTGGGCGCCATTCCAGAGGAGTTGCCAGCCATCGTGACCATCACCCTGGCCATCGGGGTGAACCGCATGGCCAGGCGACGGGCCATCATCCGCAAGCTTCCAGCTGTCGAAGCGCTCGGGAGCACCACGGTGATCTGCTCCGACAAGACCGGCACACTCACCCAGAACCGGATGACCGTGCAGCACCTCTATGGCGGCGGCCAACTGGTGGCCATTGAGGAGCTGTGGCCAAACACGGGCTCCAGGGCTGTCAATGTGGCCCTGCAGGAAACCGTGCTGGCCGGGCTGCTGTGCAATGACGCCCGCCCCAGCAGTCAGGAGGGGTTGGTGGGTGATCCCACCGAAACCGCGCTGCTGGTAGCGGCCGATGTGGCGGGAATCGATCGACAGCAAGCCCTAGACAGTCACCCTCGACGCGACGCCATTCCCTTTGCCTCAGAGCACCAGTTCATGGCCACCCTCCATGGCAGTGAGCGGATCCTGCTGAAGGGCTCGGTGGAGGCGGTGCTTGCGCGCTGCTCGCGGCAATTGGATGCAGCCGGAGACCCCCAACCCCTAGACCGCAACGCCGTTGAAGAGGCGGTAGCGGCGATGGCCGCCCGGGGGGAGCGGGTGTTGGCCTTTGCGATTGCCCAGGCTGATGCCACCCTCGAACAGCTGGAGCACCACCACATTGCGGCAGACCTCGACTTTCTGGGGCTGCAGGGGATGCTCGATCCGCCGCGTCCGGAGGCCATCCGCGCCGTAGCGGAGTGCCAGGCCGCCGGCATCCGCGTGAAGATGATCACCGGTGATCACGGGGAAACGGCGCGGGCCATCGCGCGCCAGATGGGCATCGGCACCGGCTCGCTGCCCCAGGGTCCTGACGAAGCCTGGCCGACGGTGATCGATGGACGCCAACTGGCCGATCTCAGGCCAGATGCGATCGCCGCATGGGTGGATCGGGTGGATGTGTTTGCCCGGGTGGCCCCGGCCCAGAAACTGCAACTCGTTCAGGCGCTGCAGGCCAATGGTGAGGTGGTGGCGATGACCGGCGATGGCGTGAATGATGCGCCAGCCCTCAAGCAGGCCGATATCGGGATTGCCATGGGTTTGGGTGGTACCGAAGTGGCACGGGAAGCCGCCGACATGCTCCTCACCGATGACAACTTCGCCACGATTGCAGCGGCCGTGGAGGAGGGCCGCACGGTTTATCTCAACCTGCGCAAAACACTGGCCTTCGTGTTGCCAGTGAATGGTGGCGCCTCCATGACGATCCTGCTGGGCGGGGTGTTGGGAACGCCGCTGCCCGTCACGGCATTGCAGGTTCTGTGGCTGAACATGATTTGCTCGCTCACGATGTCCATCGCTTTGGCTTTTGAACCCGTAAGCGCCTCGTTGATGCGGCAGCCACCGCGTCCACCGGAGCAGCCCCTCCTCACCGGCAGGCTGATTCGCCGCGTGCTGCTGGTGTCACTGTTCAACTGGATCGTGATCTTTGGGTTGTTTTTCTGGAGTGAGCAGCGCAACGGCGATCTAGCCCTCGCCCGCACCATGGCCGTGCAGGGGCTGGTGTTGGCCCATCTGGTGTATCTAGCGAGCATCAGTCAACTGCGCGATGGACTATTGGCCCTGCCGCAGCTGGGATGGCGCGCGCTTGGCCGAGCCCCAGCCGTGCTGTTGGGGATGGCCGGCACGGTGGTGGTGCAAACCGTCTTCAGTCAGACCAGCCTGATGAACAACTTCTTCGGCACCGCTCCGCTCAATGGGCAGCAACTGTTGATCTGTGCGTTACCGATGCTGGCCATGGTGCCCGTGGCCTGGCTGGGCGAGCGGCTCGATCCCACGGATGGCCGGGATGGCGAGACTGCAGCCAACGACCACTGCTAGGTTCTGGTCATGGCGACCACGCCCCGTAGTGGATTCAAGGGGTGCTTGTCTCCCATTCCCCTGGTCCATGGCTGGGCCCCAGAGAACTGATTCCCCAGCGGAGTCTTCCTCTTCCTTTATTGCTTCGTGCATCTCCTATGCAGAAAGGCTGGTCGTTATGTCCCAACCGCAAGGCGGTTCCCAAGGAAATTCTGGCCGGCATCGTGGTGGCCCTCGGCATCGTTCCCGAGGCGATCGCCTTTTCGATTGTGGCGGGCGTTGATCCCCAGGTGGGACTGTTCGGCTCGATCTGCATCCTGATTGTGGTGGCCCTGCTGGGTGGCCGGCCAGCCATGGTGTCGGCCTGCACGGCAGGCGTGGCCCTGTTGATGGGCGGCCTGATGCAATCCCATGGAATCACGTATCTGCTCGCCGCCTCGATTCTGGCCGGTGTTTTTCAGATTCTCTGGGGTTATTTGCGCCTGGCGCAGCAGATGCGCTTTGTGCCTCGGGCCGTCACTGTGGGCTTTGTCAACGCCATCGGAGTGTTGATCTTTTTGGCCCAGTTACCCCAGCTGGGCATCGGCCGTGATGGTGGCGAAACCATTCCCAGCCTGGCGGCCACGGGCCAGAGCATCAGTTGGCCGTGGGTGTGGGGCCTGGTGGTTCTGGGGCTGCTGATCATCTATCTCTTGCCCCGCTTCACCAAGCTGGTGCCCTCCACCCTGGTGGCGATCCTGGTGATCAGTGGCCTGGCGGAATGGTGGCAGTTACCCATTCCCCGGGTGGGAGATCTGGGCCAACTCCCCAGTCGCCTGCCGGTGTTTCAGGTGCCCGAGGTGTTTGGCTCCTGGGCCAACTGGGGCGTCATCCTGCCCACCGCGCTGGCGATCTCGTTCGTGGGGCTGTTGCAGTCGTTCCTCACCGCCAACGTGGTGGAAGACATGCTCGATCAGGAGGCCGACTATGAAGCGGAGGCCCGCGCCCAGGGCTTCGCCAACATCACCGCGGGCCTGTTCGGCGGCATGGCCGGCGCCGGCATGATCGGCCAATCGGTGATCAATCTGCAGGCGGGTGCCCGCCATCGCCTCTCCACCCTCACCGCAGGCGTTGGACTGTTGTGGCTCGTGATCTCGCTCAACACCTGGCTGGCCCGCATTCCGATGGCGGCGCTGGTGGCGGTGATGATCATGGTGTCGATCAGCACGGTGAACTGGGATTCCTTCCTGAACGCCCGGCTGGTACCCAAGAGCGATACCTCGGTGATGCTGATCACCCTGGTGCTGGCCCTGATCACCCGCAACCTCGCCATCGCGGTGCTGGTGGGTGTATCCCTGGCCGGCATTCTGTTCAGCCGCAAGGTGGCCAAGGTGATCGCGGTGGAGCGCGAGTGCCCCAGCGATGACCACCGGATCTACCGGGTGCGGGGCCAGCTGTTCTTTGTGAGCACCATCTACTTCCGCCAGGGATTTGAGCTGCATGAGCATCCGGCACGCGTCACGATTGACATGGCCGAGGCCCACATCTGGGACCAGAGCGGTGTAGCAGCCCTCGACCAGGTGATCCGCAAGTTCAAGCTTGGCGGCAGCCAGGTGGAGGTGATCCACCTCAACCCTGAAAGCACCGATCTGTTTGCCCGCATCGGCATGGCCGAGGAGGCCGGCGGCCGTTATTCCACCCCGTAGGTGAGGGAGAAGGCGATGGCCGCCAGCACCAAGCCCACCAGCATCACCTCCCAGAAATCGAACACCTGCTCGTCCTTGGGGCTCATGGGCTCAGGCAGCGGTTGGGGATGACAGGGAGTCGCCCAGCTGGAGCAGGCGGCGCTCCAACAACAGCAGACCCGCCACCGTGGTGGCCGTGACCATCATCACCAAGGCGGAGAACTGAAGCGAATCGATCACCCCGGCCGAGAGCGCCGTGGTGGCGAACACCAGCCCGGGCAGGCCGCGCGGCACCAGGCCGAACACCACGATCCAGCGATCGATGCCGGCCCGCCGGTCGGCCGCGCTCACCCCCAGGCCGCAGGCGAACTTGCTGAGCAGGGCCATGGCCAGCAGCACCAAGCCCAGCATCCAGGCGCGGGCATCCAACAGGGCGCCCAGGGTGACACGCATGCCCACGCTGATGAAATAGAGCGGCAGGAACACCTCCGACAGCACGGCCAGCACCTGGTTCACCGTGTGGTTCACGGCCTGGGCCGGCGGCGACAGGCGGTTGAGCAGCACCCCGCCCCACAGCGCCCCCAGCAACGAGGTGAGGCCACTGGCTTCCCCCACCCAGGAACAACCGATCAGCAGGATCAGGATGGCCAGGGGACTGCTGGGGGCACTGGCCTGACGGCGCGCCCACCACCCCGCCGCCCAGTAACTGGCGGCCGCAGCGGCCAGACCCACCACCAGGCCGCCGTTGCCGAGCCCCCCCTGGCCCAGGGCCCCGCCGGCCGTGGCCACCGCCAGGCTCAGCAGCGCAATGGCGGGCAGATCGTCGAGCACCGACACCCCCACCAGCAGCCGGCCCGATGGCGAGCGCAGGGCCCGGCGCTGGGCCAGCAGCCGCAGGGTGACCCCCGTGCCGGTGGCCGAGAGGCAGGCGAGGCAGAGCAGGGCGGTGGCGGGGGCCATGGCGAACCAGCGCACCAGGGGCCAGTAGGCCAGCAGCGGCACCAGGAAGCTCAGGCCCACCAGCCGCAGGATCGTGTTGCGGCGCGCCGTGAGCAGATCGGCTCGCACCTCCAGGCCCACCTGGAAGAAGAGGGTGAGCACCCCCAGTTCGGTGATGCCGGCCAGGGGTTGGATCGCCTCAAACGGCAACACGGTGTTGCCCAGCAGGAAGCCCATCGCCAACTCCACCACGATGGCGGGCACGGCCCAGCGGGCGAGCTTGCCGGCCATCAGCCGGGCGATCGCCAGGCCCACCAGCAGCACCAGCAGGGTGGAGAGCAGGGAGGGCGTTGCCAAGGCAGTTGGGAAGGCAGTTGGAAAGGCAGTGGCTAGTGCCGGTGGGCCGAGTCTGCCGGCGCGGTGGCGCTACCGCCGCACGGCCCACAGCGCCGGAACGGCATAGAGCAGGCAGTAGAGCAGCGGGCCCCAGTGCCAGCCCTGCTCCAGCAGCCAACTGCACACCAGCGGCGCCGTGCCGGCGAACAGCGCCATGGCCAGGCTGTAGCTGATCGAGAACACCGTGCAGCGCTGGCGGGGGGGCACCAGCTCCACCGCCATCACCCCCTGGGCCCCCATGGTGAGCATCACCGGCAGCACCCCAACGGCCTGGGCCAGGGCCAGAGCGCGCGAGCCGCCGGCCTGGGCCAGGGGCCACACGATCGGCGTCACCGCCGCCAGCAGCAGGTTGCCCCAGCGGTTCACGGGCACCTTGCCCCAGCGATCCACCAGCACGCCCCCGAGCAACACCAGGGGCAGGCCCAGGGTTTGGGTGATGGTGGTGATGCCATTGGCCTCGGCCATCGAGCTGCCGCCCTGGTGGCCCACCAGATCCACCAGGAACACGAACACCACGTAGAACATCACGTTGGCGAACGACACCAGCGCCGCAATCCGCAGCACCAGCGGCCCCTGGAGCCGCACCTCCTGCAGCCGTTGCCCCATGGCCCCCAGCAGCGCGGCCGGGCTGGCCGCCACGGGGGCATCCTCCGGCGGCGCAAGGGTTTCCGGCATCCGGCGGCGCATCCAGTAGCCCAGCACCGCCACCGCCGCCCCGAGGGCAAAGGGGAGCCGCCACCCCCAGGCCAGCATCGCGGCACCGCCCAGGGCCTGGGCCAGCAGGGCCACGCTGAGGGAGCCGAGGCTGAAGCCGGCCAGCCCGCCGGCGGTGGCCAGGGCGGCGAGGTAACCCTCCTGCCCCCTGCGGGCCGCCTCGGTGGCGTAGGTCATCGAGCCGGTGAACTCCCCGCCCACCGAGAAGCCCTGCAACATCCGCAGCCCCAGCAGCAACACCCCCGCCAGCGGCCCCCACTGGGCGTGGGTGGGGAGCAGGGCGATCAACAGGCTGGAGCTGCCCATCAACACGATGCTGAGGCTCAGCATGTTGCGGCGGCCCAGCAGGTCGCCGATGGGGCCGAGCACCAGGCTGCCCACAGGACGCATCAGGTAGCCCACGGCAAACACCCCAAAGGCGGCCACGGCCTGCATGCCGGCGTTATCGGCGGGATAAAACGCGTGCCCCAGCGGTGTGGCCAGGTAGCCATACACCGCAAAGTCGAACCACTCCAGGGCATTCCCCAGCAGGGCAGCCAGGGTGGCGGCACGCCGCTGGGCCGGCGTGAGCTCAAGGGCCATGGGCTGGGTTCAGTCGCTGGGGCTGGATGGCCCATCCTGCGCCGCCAGGGCCCGGCCTTCCACGCGGGCCAGCAGCTTGGGCAGCAGCAGCACCACCACCACAATCACCAGCACACCGAAGCCAAACTCCACCACCCCAGCCGCCATCTGACTGAAGGGAATCCAGCGGCCCCCCAGCCAGGCCAACCCCACCATCGTGGACGACCAGAGCAGGGCGCCGGCGGCATTGCAGAGGAAGAAGTGGCGGTAGGGCATGCCCACCGCTCCCGCCATCGGGCCTGCCAGCACGCGGAGCAGCGCCACGAAACGGCCCAGGAACACACTCTTGCCGGCGTGGTTGAGAAAGCTGCTGCGCAGCCGCTCGAGCTGCTCGGGCGACTGGCGCAGCAGCCGGCCCACCCGGAGCATGAAGTTCCAGCCGAGGCGGCGGCCCACCCAATAGCCGATGTTGTCGCCGAGAACGGCCCCGCTGAAGGCGGCGGCCATCACGCCAAAACCGTCGAGCTCACCGCTGCCGGCGGCGTAGCCCCCTAAGAGGGTGATGGTTTCGCCCGGCAGGGGAAGGCCGGCGTTCTCCAGCAGCATCGCCAGGAACACCAGGCCGTAGCCCCATTGCTTGAGCAGGGCCGCAGCGGCGGCGGGATCAATGAGCTCGGGCATGACGGGCTTCACGCCAACGCAGCACCTGCCAGGTGAGGAACACCAGCACCAGCGGAATCACCGCCACCAGCACCACGAAGCGGTACTGGCTGAGCAC
>JBBASQ010000012.1:53214-57069 GCA_040399185.1 Prochlorococcaceae cyanobacterium | reverse complement strand
CCCACCACATTGCCGATCGCCAGGTCGGCCTTGCCCCGGTAGGCAGCCACCAGGGAGGTAACCAGCTCGGGCATCGAGGTGCCGGCCGCCACGATCGTGAGGCCGATCACGGTTTCGCTCACCCCCAGGGCGGTGGCGGCGGCGACCGCCCCCTTCACGAGCACCTGGGAACCCACCACCAGCAGGCCCAGGCCCGCGGCGAGCTTGGCACCGGCCACCGGGGCCGGGGCCCGCTCGCTCTCATCGATCTCCTCCACCTCGGTGGGGTTTTCAGAGGCGCTGCGCACCTCCCACACCAGGTTGATCACCAGGGCGGTGAGCAGGGCCACGCCGGCCTGCCAGGTGACGCGCCCGGCCGAGGCCATGCCCCACACCGCCGTGGACACGGCCAACAGCAGCGGCACATCGCGGCGCACCAGGCGGCTCTTCACCTTCAGCGGCACGATCGCGGCGCTGAGGCCCAGCACCACCAGCACGTTGAAGATGTTGCTGCCCACGATGTTGCTCACCGCGATGGCATCGCCCGCGGGGTTGCCCTCAATCGTGGAGAGCAGGCTCACGAACAGCTCGGGGGCGCTGGTACCCAGCGACACCACCGTGAGACCGATCACGATCTGGGGAATGCCCAGCAGCAGCGAGAGCGCCACCGAGCCGGCCACGAAGAGTTCCCCGCCGCCGAACAGCAGCAGGATCCCCACCACGATCGCGATGGAGCTGGTGAGCAGGGTCATGCCCGGATAGGGCCAGGGGCCCGCAACTGGGGACGATTCTGCAGAGTCGCCCGGCCCCGGGCAGCATTACGGGTTGAAACGGGCGATGTGAAGGGCCGTATCGGCCGGTGAAGAGGGGTGTCGATCGTGCAGCACCCGGTTGCCGCCACCGGCGGGCGGGCGGAGAGTGACGGCACGGGATTCGGAGGCTCCAGCCGATGGACGACACCCCACCCAACCAGCCGTAAGGAGCGAGCTGACGTTCGTGCCCCTGCTCCAACAGTCTCGATTGGACAATCGGTTTCCAGTCCCCTGAGGACACTCCCGATGCACCGCTTCAGGTGCCCCCGGGCCCAAGGAAACCACTCCTGAACGTCATGGCCCCAGGTGCCGTCGCCGGCAGCTCCGCCCCACAACTGAAGACCCCTCAACCCTCGCGTTGATGACCAAACGCCGAGGCAGCCATCCAGAGCCGCTTGTCCCGCGGACCGTGATGACCTGCTGAGCGGACGCAAGCCCGGCCCCACGGCCGGGCTTCGTTATTGAGTGCCAGATCAGGCCAGCTGGAGACTGCGTTCCAAGCCCGCCAGCACCACGTCGGCCACGTGCTTGATCCGATAGCGGCAGGCCATGGTTTCAGCCACGGCGAAGCTGCCGTGCTCCCAATATTTGTTGCTGCCCGCACCACCGCCGCAGAGGCCGAAGTAGGCGCAGGTGCTGCGGCAGAGCTCCACTCCGGCCTCCATCTGGCTGGCCACCCGCTGGAACTTCTCGGTGCTGATCACCGATTCCAGGCTGTCGGTGAGCACATTGCCGAACACGAAATCCCCGAACTCCGGGGTGTTCACCGCCAGCAGTTCCGGATCGAAGGTGGTGAAGTTGCCGCGCACGTCCACATTCACGATCACGAACGGGCGGTTCATGTCCGTGCGATCGAGGCGGGCATCGGCGTGGGCCAGGGCGAGCACGCCATCGAACTCCCGGCAGCGCAGCTGGCCGCCGCTGGCCTCGTTGCGCTCCCACAGCCGCTGCATGAAGGCCACATAGCGCTGCTCCAGCTCCCCGCAGAGGCTGGAATGGGCATTGGCGCCCTCGGTTTCCTCCATGTTGAAGCCCACATCGGCGATGCCGTGCTCCAGGAAGAAATCAAAGATCGCGTCAGCGTGATCGAGGGAATCGCGGGTGAGCACCGCGATCACATGGAAGGGAATCCCCTCGCGCTGCAGCCAGCCAATGCCGCGCATGGTGGCGGCGTGGCTGCCCAGGCCGGTGCGGGTGCGGCGGTGGGCATCGTGCAGGAAGGCGGGGCCGTCGAGGCTCACCCCCACCGCGATGTTGTTGCGGCGCAGGCAGTCACACCAGTCGCGGTTGATGGTGGTGGCGTTGGTTTGCACGCACTGCTGAATACGCAGGCCGGCGCGGCTGGGATGGCGCGCGATCGCCGCTTCGATGCGCGTGGTGGCGTCGTCGTAGAAGCTGCGCGGCAGGGCCAGGGGCTCACCGGCATGCCAGAGCAGGGTGAAGGGCCCGCCCACATACGGACTCTCCAGCACCCGATCCAGGGCTGCATCGAGAACCGATTCGCTCAGGCGGGTGCGATCGCCCCGGTCGGGCAGGTAGCAGTAGTCGCAGTCGAGGTTGCAGTACGGGGTGCCCTGCACCACGAGCAGGTTGAGGGGCCCGAAACTCACCAGTTGCGGAAGCCTCCGCGCCAGCCATTCACGAAGCCACCGTTGCCCCAGGCGGGCCGGTAGTTGCCGAAGCCACCGCCCCCGTTGAGGAAGCCGCCACCCCCGCCGTAATACGGCGCATTGCCGAAACCGCCGTAGCCCGGGGCATTGCCCCAGCCGAGGCCAGGACCATTCAGGAAGCCAAAGGCCAGACGCGCGTCTTCGGGATTGGCAGCCTGCTCCGCCCCCTCGGGCAGGGGCTGCTGGCGCTCCCGCAGGGCGGCGCTGATGCGGCTGAGGCGGGCATCGATGGAATTGGAGCTGGAGGCAGCCAGGGCACCGGGGGCGGTGATGGCCGAGAGCACCAGCAGCAGGCCGAGGAATCCGGCGCGATTGGGAGACGACATGGCGGGAGGAATCAGGGCTTGCTGTTGATGGCCGGCGGAGCCGGATTCTCGATCTGCTCGTGGCTGATCAGCACGCTCTCAAAGAACGCCTTGATCAGCTCGGGGGGCAGCCCCATGGCGCTGCCGGGGCCATACCAGCGGTTCACCATGGCCGTGGCCTGGGGGTCGCCATTGAGATACGCCTGCTGCAGGCGGGCGATGGCCAGGTTCACCAGGTTGCGGAAGGTGGAGTTGTTCTGCGGCGTGATGCAGCCCACGCCGTAGCGCACAAAGCCCTGGTTGGGCACCAGGGCGGCATTCGCCGCCTTGGCCGGGGGCACGAGGTTGGCGATCAGCACCGAATCCCCCAGCACGCCCTTCACCTTGCCGGCGAGAAACGCATCGGTGGCGGCCTGGAGATTGGGGAACACCACGGGGGTGGCCTTGGCGTTGAGCTGGGGCAGCAGGGTTTGCCCCAGCGACTCCTTCACCACGGCGATCCGCATCCCGGCCAGGGAGGCGGGCGAACCATCGGCCCCCTTGGCCATGAGCAGGCGGATGCCCGAGAGCCCGATCGGCAGGGAGTAATCCAAGAACATCTCCCGCTGCCAGGTGAAGGCCACCCCGCAGGTGAAGTCGATGCTGCCGAGGCTCACGCCCTCGAACAGGGCGACGGGGTCGTCCTGGCGCTGGAAGTTGATCTTCACGGGCCGGCCGATGTAGGCCGACACCTCAGCGGCGATCAGCTTGGCCAGATCGATGGAAAAGCCCTGCAGCACCTTCTGGCTGTCGAGGGTGGCGTAGGGCGGCACGTTCACCGGCCCGGCCATGGTGAGCTCGCCGGTACGGGCGGCCTGCTCGATCACCGATTCAGCCCTGGCCGCCAGCGGCATCAAGGTGATCGACGCGGCGGCGACCAGCGCGGCGAGGGGTCTGAACCGGGTCACAGCGTTCTGCGGCGTTGCCCGAGTTTGGCAAGCGCACCGCCCTGCCCACGGTGCTGAAACGAACCTGCAATGCGCTGCCTCAGCGGGAGGCTGGTTTGGCGGCCGGTTTGGTGGTGGGTTTCGCAGCCGGCTTCGCAGCGGC
>JBBASQ010000012.1:41960-53114 GCA_040399185.1 Prochlorococcaceae cyanobacterium | reverse complement strand
GCGGGCTTGGGGCTGGGCTGGCTGGCTGGAACCGCCGGGCCGGGAAGCGATTTCAGCGGCGCGGGGGCGGCAGCTCCCTCCGGGGCGGGCTTGAGGTTGGCGCAGAGGGCTGCCACCATCAGCTCTTCGCCGCCGGTGGCCTTGGATTCCGAAGCCGAGAGCGGCAGCCGCCAGGGCGACCAGGCCCCATCGCCCTCCCGCCGCGACACCTGCAACGTGTCGCAGTGCACCGCCACCAGGGCCCGGGCGTTGTCGGGGCCGCACTCCGCATCCGTGGTGCGTACGGCGCCGTCGGTGAGGCGCCAGGCGCTCCAGTCGTAGCGGCATACGCCGTAGCTGCGCCAGCGGGGAGCCTTGAGCTGGCGAATGCGCTCCAGCAGCTGCTGTTCCTTGACATTCACCGCCGGGGTGGAGCCGCTGGCAGCCGGGGCTGGCATGGGGCTGGGCGCCGGCGCGGACTGGCTCCAGCCGGGAAGGCCCAGCCACCCGACCACGGCCAGGGCCCCGGCCCAACGTGCAAGCCGCCACCGTTCCGCTGCCATCAACGCGCCTCCTGCCCCGATTGATCTCGCTTCCACTGCCTAGCGCAGATCGGCCATGCGACAAAACGCAACAGGGGAGTTGCGTTTCATTGTGTGCTCACCAGCAAACCGAGAAAGACCCATAGGGTTCTGGTGGACCCCGGGCCCCGCGCCCCCAGCCGAGGGAAGTGCGCCGTGGCGCCATCCACCATCCGCAGCCGCCAATCACCGCACCCATCGGCTGGGCAGCAAGAGCGGCAGGAAGCCCAGCTGGCCGCCCTACGGGCCCTGGCCGCAGACCTCAGCGGCGACCGGCGCCGGTTCCAGCGGGAGTCGATGAAACCCAGGCTCATGGCCCAGCTGCTGCTGGAGAGCCCCCATCCAGGCCCCATCCCTGTGGTGCTGATCGATCTGGGCTCCGGCGGGGCGAGGGCCGTGGCCCGGGCCGGCACCAGGCTCCCGATCGGCAGCGTGGGCCGCCTGCTCACCGGCGGCGCCCACGGGCGCGAGGGCGAGCGGCAGGTGCGGGTGCTCTGGAGCCGCCCCCTGCAGGGCGGCCAGGTACTGGGGCTGGCGTTTGCCAGTCCAGGACAGCGGCACGCCCCCCAGCGCCACCAAATCACGCAAAACGCAAATCCGGCCTTCACATAACGCCCCGAGCTGCCTAGGTTGCGCGCAATCGATGCAGGAAGCGCATTCCTGCCGCACCACCGCAGCAGCCCGCACCATCCAGGCTCCATGAACGAAGAGGAATTGCGGCGCTTTCGCGACTTCGCCAACGGCTCACCCACCTTCCAGGCCAAGGCTGGCCAGGTGACCACCCCCTCCCAGCTGCTGAGCCTGGCCCACGCCCACGGCTTTGAACTCACTCTCAACGATCTGCTGATCGGCGCCCGCGACTGGCAGGACACCCACTGGGTGTGGGCCGGCAAAAGCAAGCAGTTCTTCCGCTTCTTCTTCCATGAGGGCCGGCTTCCCAACCCCGAGGAACTCAGCGGCCTGTGAACCCGCGGCGCAGTTGATCCCACCAGGCGGCGGGGGCATCGCTCGGGCGCCAACCCAACTGCGCCATCGAAGCCATCAGCGGCACCCCGCCCCGGCTCAGCAGGCCCACCAGGTGCAGCACCACGGCGATCGCCAGCAGCAGCCAGGCGCTCAGATGAATCCGGTAGGCCAGGTGATCAAGCTGGCCCTCGCGCAGCCAGTCTTCATCCATCAACTTGCCGCTGCCGATGGCCAGCACCAGGGCCAGCAGCGGCACGAGATTGGTGAACCGCCGCAGGCGCCACCGCCCCACCGTGCAGGCGTAGAACAGAAACAGCAGCGCCACCGGCGTGAGCACCACGCCGAGGGTGCCGTGGATGTCCACCCACTCGCCGGGCAGGGCCACGGGCAGGGCACCCCAGCGCCGATCCAGGGTGAGCAGCAGCACCAGCCCGCTCAGCCAGGCCGCCACCACGAGCAGGCCCGTGCCGGCGTGGAGCAGCCGCAGCAGGGAGGGTTGGTAGGGGGCGCGCATGGCGCTCACTTCACATTCGGCTTGATGTCGGTGTCAAGCAAGCCCTTCACCACGCCGCTCATCGCCTCCACCTGGTGCATGGCGGCCTTCAGGGCCGGCAGGCTCACGGCCAGGTCGTTGTTGGGATAGGCCCGCAGGAAGCCCACGGGGCTGATGCTGCCGTTGCCGGCCACCAGGCCGTTGATGGTGGCGGCCCGCAGGGCCGGCACGGCCACCGCCGGAGCCTTCAGCGGGAACAGGATCCGGCCCACCCGCTCGAGGATCATCGTGCCGGGGGCGCTGCTGAGGAAGCGGCTGGTGGGCACCAGCGGCAGGGGAATCCGCAGCTTCAGCAGCTCCGCCACCGCGGCCGGCTTCTGGCGGCCAAAGCGGATCATGTCGGCCAGCAGCCCGCGGGCCTGGCCCGTGGCGGCCAGGTGCTCCAGATCAGCCACGGAAATGGAGCGGCGGAAGGCACCACTCACAAACACCACCTCGGTGGCAGCCGAAGCCGCCATGGGGGCGGCCAGCAGCAGGGCACCAAGCCCAAGGCCGGCAACAAAACCCGAACGGCGGATAGACCGGCCCATGAACGAAGACGGCGGAGCTGGCCAGGCTAAACAGCGTGCAGTTGTCCATGGTCTGCTTTGTCACCCACGCCCATGCCCATCACCTGCAGCGCGATCCAACGGGTTCTGGCCGGCCTGCTGCTGGCCGGCAGCACCGCGGCCGCGGCCCCGGCCCTTGCCTTTGATGCCAGCCGCGTGAACGGGTTCTGCCTGACCGGCTTCAACGCCGCCATGGCAGCCGCCGGCAAAACGGCCCCTCCCGGCATGGCGGAGTACACCTGCAACTGCTTCTCCAGCCAGCTGCAGCAGGGCCAGTCGATCGAACAGGCCCGCGGGTTCTGCCGGGCGGCCGCCGCCCAGAAGTTCACCGTGAAGTAACCCCAACCCGTGAACGCCAAGGCGCTGCCCGGCTGGCGCCAGCTGGCCGCCTACCGGCCCCAGTGGCTGCGGGCCGACCTGCTGGCCGGGATCACGGTGGCGGCCTACCTGATCCCCCAGTGCATGGCCTACGGCGAGCTGGCCGGGGTGGATCCGGTGCGGGGCCTGTGGGCGATCCTGCCGCCGTTGCTGCTCTACGCGCTGCTGGGCTCCTCGCCCCAGCTCTCGGTGGGCCCCGAATCCACCACCGCCGTGATGACCGCCGCCGCCATCGCCCCCCTCGCCGGGGGCGACCCGCTCCTGGCGGCGGGCTTCGCGAGCCTGCTCGCACTGATGGTGGGGCTGGTGTGCTGCCTGGGGGCCTGGGCCCGCATCGGCTTCGTGGCCGACCTGCTCTCCCGCCCGATTCTGCTGGGCTACATGGCCGGGGTGGCCGTGATCATGGTCGCCAGCCAGCTTGGCCGGATCAGCGGCGTGGATCTGCAGGCCGAGGGGCTGGTGGCCGAGCTGCGGGAGCTGGCCCTGCGCCGCGGCGAAATCCACGGCCCCACCCTGGCGCTGGGGCTGGCGGTGCTCCTGTTCCTGCTGGGGCTGCAGCGCCGCTTCCCGCGTGCACCGGCCCCACTGCTGGCGGTGCTGCTGGCCACCCTGGCGGTGGCGCTGTTTCACCTCGATGGCGACGGCATCGCCGTGATCGGCGCGATCCCGGCAGGCTTGCCCAGCCTGGCCATGCCGCCGCTGCCGCCAGCCGAAGCCTGGCAGAGCCTGCTGGCCTCAGCCCTGGGGATCGCCCTGGTGGGCTTCTCCGACAACATCCTCACGGCCCGGGCCTTTGCCGCCCGCGGCGGCTACCGGGTGGATGCCAACCAGGAGCTGCTGGCCCTGGGGGCCTCCAACCTGGGCAACGGGCTGCTGCAGGGCTTTCCCGTGAGCAGCAGCGGCAGTCGCACCGCCATCGGCGATGCGATGGGCAGCCGCAGCCAACTGTTTTCGCTCACGGCCCTGGCGGTGGTGCTGGCCGTGCTGGTGGCCCTGCGGCCGCTGCTGGCCCTGTTCCCCAAGGCGGCCCTGGGGGCGATCGTGATCTATGCCGCCACCCGCCTGATCGACGTGGAGGGCTTCCGCAACCTGCGGCGCCTGCGGGCCAGCGAGTTTCAGCTGGCGATCGCCACCACCCTGGGGGTGCTGCTCACCAACCTGCTGGTGGGCGTGGCCCTGGCGGTGGGCCTCTCGGTGATCGATCTGCTGGGGCGAATCATCCGCCCCAACGACGCTGTGATCGGGGAGGTGCCCAACCTGGCCGGCTTCCACGACGTGAGCGACTGGGAGGGCGCCACCACCCGGCCCGGCCTGCTCATTTATCGCTACGACGCGCCGCTCTGCTTCGCCAACGCCGAGCACTTCGAGCAGCGCTGCCTGGAAGCCCTCGACACCGAGGAAAGCCGGGGCGTGGCGCCGGTGCGCTGGCTGGTGCTCAATGCCGAGGCCATCGTGGACATCGACAGCACCGCCGCCGGCAAACTCCACGACCTGATCACCACCCTGGAGCAGCGGGGCATCCAGCTGGCTCTGGCCCGGGTGAAGCAAGACCTCTACGCCACCCTGCAGCGCAGCGGCCTGGTGGAGCGACTGGGCGCCCGCTGGATCTTCCCCACGATCGGCACGGCGGTGGAGGCCTACAAACAGGCCGGCAGCACCCCACACCCGGCCACAGAGGCGCTTTATTCATCTCTTGAATAAACTTGCTCCGCTGCGCACCGTCGGCCCGCCTTGGTTGAGCTGGAGATCCTGGAGGCGCTGGACGGGCTCCAGTGGTTGCGCTCGGGCGAGGAAGTCGCCCGCCGGTTTGGCATCAGCCAGCCCACCGTGAGCCGCTCCTGCCGCAAAGCGCTCGACACCTTCGAACTCACGATGGAGCGCATTGACGGCGAGTGGGAGCTGGTGGGCGACGCCACCTTCCTGCAGCTGGAGCGGGAGGTGCACCAGATGGCCCGCTGGCTGGGCCATCGCCCCCTGCGGCTGGAGGCCACCTACTGGAGCGCCCCCAGCCTCAACCAGGTGCTGCCCCACGATTACCTGCTGGGGCTCTCCAACATCGTTGGGGTGAAGCGCAATTTCCAGCTGCTGCGCGAGCGGATCGTGGATTTCTGGATCGCCGGACTCCCCGATCTGCCCACGGACAACGAACCCGAGCTCACCGCGGTGGTGCTCTCGCGCATGCCCGTGTTCTTCACCTGCGCGCCCGACCATCCACTGGCCAGCCAGGAGCAGCTCACCTACGACGACATCGCCGCCTATCCCACCCTGGCCCTGCGCCAGGGTGACTACCCCGAGGTGGAACAAGCGCTCAAGGCCATCGGTCTTTGGAGCGACGGCAGCCGCATGACCCGCTACCGGCGCGATCGGTGGGAGGGTCGCGCCGAATCCGAGCTGGTGATCGGCTACGGCACCCCCCTGAGCCTGCAGGTGGCCGGCGGCAACCTGGTGCAGCTGCCCCTGCAACTGCCGTTCGAATCGGGGGAGGCGCTGGTGTTCAGAAAGGAATTTGCCCTCCATCCCCGGGTGAAGGAGCTGCTGGAGCACCTCTCCACCTGGCTGCAACAACTGGCCACCGAGATTCCGGAGATCAAAGTGACCTTGCAGCAGCCGGTTTCATTCACTTATGCACAAACCGAATAAGACGTTGTGGGGCGTTACCTTTCCGCGCCAAGGATTGCGCCCCTGAAACCACAGCCCGTAGGGTTTTGAGTGAGGTGAAACGGATCAGGGTCGAGCCATGGTTTCGATCGACTGCCTGGCCGCCCTCGACTATCTGCTCTGGCTCCGAACAGGCCGGCGCGCCGCCGACCACCTCGGCGTGTCGCAGCCCACCATCAGCCGCAACACCAGGCACTGCACCGAGCTTTTCAACATCAGGGTTGTCAAGAAGGGCGGTGAATGGGAGGTGCTGGGCAACCACGCCCTGCTGGATGCCGAAAGACGCGTGCATCAGCGATACCGGTGGGACCACCACGCCCCCCTGCGGCTCGATGGCCACGACTGGATGGCCGACAACCTGCAGGGATTCCAACCATCAGGCTGGATCAAGGGGAACGTGGACTACCGCGATCACACCCGCCCCTTGGCGTTGATCAAGGGCGGCATCATCGATGCCTGGCTCTGCAGTGATCCCGATCGTCCCGAGGATCCGGGCCTCACGGCCTGGCAACTGTCGCGCTCCCGCATTGATCTGGTGGTGAGGCACGGCCACCCCCTGCTGGAGCTGGGCGACCATCTCAGCCTCGACAACCTGGGGCACTACCCGTTGATGCCGCTGCCGGAGGGGGCCCCTGCAGCCCTCGAGCAGGGGCTCAGATCTGCAGGACTCGCCAGTTCATGGGACAGGGCAGCCACAATTGGCCCATCGCCCCGGCCCGGCCAGGTAGCGACTGAAGACCTCACCATGGCGATCGCCTCACCCCTCACCGGCCCGCTCCAGGCCAGCGACATGGTGCGCCTCCCCATCAGCCTGCCCTTGGAGCAGGCAGACCTACTGGTGGTGCGCTCCGAATTCGCCCATCACCCCCGCACGGCCAGCCTGATCGAGCAGCTCCTGGCCCATCTGCGCACCGTGGCCGCAGGGCTGGAGGGCATCACCGTGTTCGATCAAGCGCTGCTGTGCACCCCCGGGGCCACTCCAGCTGCAACCGCCGCTGCAGGCGCGCGATGACCACCACCGACTGGCTCTGGATTCTCCACCCCGCCCTGATGGTGGTGGTGGCCTATCCGCTGCTCGGCATGGTGCTGCAGCAGGCCCGCAAAACCCGGCGCCGGCGGCTCGGGCTGGCCAAGGAACCGGTGAGCAGCGGCGCCGAGCACACCCTGCTGGGCAGCTGGCTGGCAGCCGCCGTGGTGGCCTTTGAGCTGGTGGCCCTGGCGGTGGTGATCACCACCAAGGTGCCCCTGGATCAATTCGCCGGCGGCATCGGCCGCCTCAGTCTGCTCACCCTGGT
The DNA here is from genome assembly GCA_040399185.1 of Prochlorococcaceae cyanobacterium. GTDB lineage: Bacteria > Cyanobacteriota > Cyanobacteriia > PCC-6307 > Cyanobiaceae > UBA5018. The sequence goes on along the minus strand of JBBASQ010000012.1, from coordinate 46,156 downwards.
GTGGTTCGGCACGGCCGCGGCCCTGGCCCTGCTGCTGCGCTCCCGCCAGGCGGCCTATCGGGCTGTCTTTGCCCTGCTCACCTGGATTGGCATGCTCGCCCTCGGGGCCCAGAGCGAGGTGTGGCGCCTCAGCGACAACCCCTTCACCCCCGCCTTCTGGCAGTCGCACTACTGGGGGGGTGCGGGCCTCACCGGCCTGCTGCTGTTCTCCGTGGCGGCGCGGCCCGAGATCCAGCGCAACCTGCGCTGGCGCCGGCTCCACCTGAGCGCCAACGTGCTGGCGGCGCTGATCTTTGTGGCCCAGGGGATCAGCGGCAGCCGCGATCTGCTCGAAATTCCATTGAGCTGGCAGAAACCGGCGATCTATGCCTGCGACTTCAGCCGTCAGATCTGCCCCACCGCCCCCCAACCCCCTGGCTAGCGCGCCCCGGCTGCCCTGGGCGGTGGGGCTGCTCACGCTGCTGGCAGCCCACTACCTGGTGTGGCGCATCGGCAGCACCCTGAATCTGGCCAGCCCCCTGGCGGCGCTGATCAGCCTCACGGCCCTCGTGGCCGAGCTGATGCTGCTGGCCACCAGCTTCCTGCAGCTGTGGTTCAGCCTCTGGCCGCCGCGGCCCCTGACCACCACTGAGCGGGCCGGGGAGTGGCCGAGTGTGGATGTGCTGGTGCCCAGCTACGGCGAACCGCCCGCATTGATTGAGCGCTGCCTGCGCGGTTGCCTGGCGATCGACTACCCGCACCACAGCGTGTGGCTGCTGGATGACAGCGGCCGCCCCGAGCTGGAGGCGCTGTGCGGGCGGCTGGGGGTGCGCTACCTGGCGCGGGCGGAGCGCCGCGATGCCAAGGCCGGCAACCTCAACCACGCCCTGGCCCACTGCAGCGGCGAGCTGATCGCCGTGTTCGATGCCGACGTGGTGCCGCTCACGTCGTTTCTCAAGCGCACCACTGCGCTGTTCAGCGATGCGTCGGTGGGCTTCGTGCAAACACCGCAGAGCTACATGAACGCCGACCCGGTGATGCGCAACCTGCGGCTGGAGCACTGGCTGATGCCCGATGAGGAGGGCTTTTACCGCTGGATCGAGCCCACCCGCGATGCGGTGGGGGCGGTGGTGTGCGCCGGCACCTCGTTTGTAATGCGGCGCTCGGCCCTCGATGCCGTGGGGGGATTCGAAACGGGCACGCCCTCCGAGGATCTGGCCACGGGCATTCGGCTCACCGCCGCCGGCTATCGCAACCGCTTCATTCCCGAAAAGCTCAGCGCCGGCCTGGCCCCCTTCACCGCCGCGGCCATGGCGCGCCAGCGCAGCCGCTGGGCCAGCGGCACCCTGCAGACCCTGCGCACCGGCGCCAACCCCCTCACGATCCCGGGCCTCAACCCCCTGCAGCGCCTGGCCTACCTGGAGGGCATCGTGCACTGGTTCAACGTGCTGCCCCAGCTGCTGCTGGTGCTGATGCCCCTGAGCCTGGGGGTGCTCGGCATTGCCCCGGTCCTGGTGAGCGCTGAGGGGCTGCTCTGGCACGCCCTTCCCTTCTATGGCGCCCAGCTGCTGCTCACCCGATGGCTGTGCGGCCACGCCCGCACCCCCCTGGTGAGCGAGCTCTACCGCTGGATCTTTCTGGTGCCGGTGGCCGCTGCCGTGGCCGGCACCGTGCTGGGCCGGCCGGCGCGCTTCCGCGTGACGCCCAAGGCCCTGGCCAGCGGCCGCCGCATCGGCCCGGCTAAGCGGCTGGTGATGCCGCTGCTGTTTCTGCTGAGCCTGCAGCTGGTGGCGGTGGTGAACCTGCTCACCCCCGCCCTGAACCAGGCCCTGGCCCCCTTGGGTGGCGCCACGCTCGCGATCAACCTGATCTGGGCCGGGCTCAACATGCTGTTGTTGCTGCTCGCCCTGCGCTCCTGCTGGGACCGCCCCGGCCTCTCGGAGCAGCCCTGGTTTGCGCTGCGGCTGCCGTGTGAGCTGGTGGACGCACGGGCCAGCCAGCCAGAAACGAGGGAACCCCAACGGTTCGCGGCTCAGCTGGACGCGATCAGCGAGGCGGGGATCGAGCTGCAGCTGCTCGACACCCACTCGTTTGAGCCGGCCACCCACCGCGCCGATGCGTTAGCCGAAGGCGCCACAGCGCTCACCCTTCAGCTCCCCTCACTTCCCCCGCTGCCCATCGAGATCCAGAGCCAACAGGGAACGCGGCTGGGCTGCACCTGGGGCCCTCTCACCAACGCGCAGAACGAACAGCTGCAGACCTTTCTCTACCGCCGCCCCGCCCTCTGGCCCGTGCGCCGCGCGCCCTTCGAGCCCCTCGCACTGGTGGTGGTGCTCGGACGCCTGCTGATCGGCTGCCGCCCCGAAACCTGGTTCAGGCGGAGTGCGCTGCCGCAGGCATCTCCATAGCAGCCGCTCCAGCGCAAGGCAATCCGCGTACGCTTGTGCAACCTACGTACGCACAGCATGAAGACCGAGCGTCTCGCCCTGCGCGTCTCGGACGCCTTTCTGGAGGGCCTTGATGAGCTGGCCGAAGCAGAAGATCTCAATCGCGCCGAGGTGGTGCGGCGAGCCGTAGCGCTCTACGCCTTCGCCAGAAAGGAGGCCAAGGAGGGTCGGCGGATGGGGTTCTTCGTGGAAGAAAACGGCGAGCCGCGCATCAAGGAAGTGGTCGCGCTGTGAGCCAGCAGCTCCCAGATCCGCAAACTCTGGAGGCCCTAGCCGACGCCTTTGAGAAGCTGCGGGGCAACCGGCCTGATCCAGCCGACGCCGGCCACCGGCGAAACATGGAAACCCGGATCGCCAGGCTGGCCAGCTATGGCGTAATGGCCCTGTTAGCCGTCAGTAGCTGGATCGCTGTCGATCCCTTGGGGCGTTACCAACCAGAGCAGCGGCAGCAGGGAATCCAGGCCCTCGGCGCTCTTACAGCAGCGCTCGTTGGAGCGGTGGGCGGCTATTCAGCCCGAGGCCGCTGACAGCGGCGGCAACCGCAAGCTGCTGAGCAACGACAACAGCACCAGAGCGGCCGAGCACCACAGGCAGGCCTGCATGCCGCCGGCGAGAAACACGGCACCGGAGAGCAACGTGCCCACCAGGCGGCCGGCGGCGTTGGCCATGTAATAGAACCCCACGTTGAGACTCACGGCTTCGGCGTCGGAATAGGCCAGCACCATGTAGCTGTGGATCGAGGAATTCATGGCGAACACCACCCCGAAGGCCGCCAAGCCCGCCACGATCGCCACACCGGGATGGGCCACCTCACGCCACAGCGCGATCGCGATCAACGCCGGAATCGCGGTGAGCACGGCGGCCCAGAACTGCACGGCACCGGGGCCGGGCGGGCGGCCACTGCCCCAGGTGCGGCGCAGGGCCGGGGCTGAAGCCTGCACGATTCCATAGCCGATCACCCACAGGCCCATGAAGCCGCCCACCTCCCAGTAGCGCCAGCCCAGCGCCGCCTGCAGAAACACCGGCAGCGCCACCACGAACCACACATCGCGCGCGCCAAACAGAAAGAAGCGCGCCAGCGACAGCACGTTGATGCCCTGGCTCTTGGAGAACAGGGCGGAAAAGCCCGGTTTCTGCTTCATCCGGCCGATGTCTGCCGGCAGCACCAGGGTGAGGAGGAAGGCCAGAAACAATCCGGCCGCCATCGCCCCCACCGCGGCATTGAAGCCGATGGAGGTGAGCAGCAGACCACCGAGAAAGAACCCCACCCCCTTGAGGGCGTTCTTGGAGCCGGTGAGGATCGCCACCCACTTGAACAGCTGGGCCTCGCCCTTGCTCTGATCGCCCGGGGTTTCAGGCACCACGGTTTTGATGGCGCTCTTGGCGCTCATCTTGTTGAGGTCTTTGGCGATGCCACTGATGGCCTGGGCCACCATCACGTAGGCCACGCTCCACCACTTGGGCCAGGTGTCGGCCACGGGGATCAGCATCAGCAGGGCAGCCACCTGCAGCAACGTGCCGCTCCAGAGGGTGAGCCGCAGACCGAAGCGCGCCCCCAGCCAACCGCCGTAGAGGTTGGTGATGATCCCGAAGAACTCGTAGAAGAGGAACAGGAAGGCGATCTCCAGGGTGGAGTAGCCAAGCTGGTGGAAGTGGAACACCACCAGCATGCGCAGGGCGCCATCGGTGAGGGTGAAGGCCCAGTAGTTGGCCGTCACCACGCCGTATTGCTGCAACGGCGAGAGCAAACGTGCCATGGCGAATCAGCTC
>JBBASQ010000012.1:36860-41860 GCA_040399185.1 Prochlorococcaceae cyanobacterium | reverse complement strand
ACATGGCAGGCCAGATCGGCCATGCGCGAGCTGTAGCCCCACTCGTTGTCGTACCAGGCGTAAACCTTGAGCTGGGTGCCGTTCACCACCATCGTGGAGAGGCCATCCACGATGGCGCTGCGGTCGTCGTTCACGTAGTCGACCGACACCAGGGGCCGCTCCTCGTAGCCGAGGATCCCGCGCAGCTCACCGGTGGTGGCGGCCTGGAAGGCGCGGTTCACCTCCTCCACAGACACGGCGCGCTCGAGCTCGAATACCGCATCGGTGAGCGAAGCATTGAGCAGCGGCACACGCACGGCGTGGCCGTTGAGCTTGCCCTGCAGCTCCGGAAAGATCAGCCCAATCGCCTTGGCCGAACCGGTGGTGGTGGGGATCAGGCTCTGGGTGCAGGAGCGGGCGCGGCGCAGGTCGCCCTTGAAGCCATCCACCACCACCTGGGTGTTGGTCACGTCGTGGAGGGTGGTGATGGCGCCGTGGCGGATGCCAAAGCTCTCGTGCACCACCTTCACCACCGGCGCCAGGCAGTTGGTGGTGCAAGAGGCGGCGGTGAGCAACCGGTGGCGCGCAGGATCGAAGAGCTGGTGGTTGATGCCGAACACCACGTTCAGCGCCTCCTCGCCGGCCACCACACCCTTCACCGGGCAGGCCACGATCACGCGCTCCAGGCCCACCTGATCGAAGTAGGGCTGCAGGGTTTCGGGAGTTTTGAACTTGCCGCTGCACTCCAGCACCAGCTCCACGCCCACCTGGTTCCAGGGCACGGCAGTGGGATCGCTCTGCTGGGAGTAACTCACCGGCGTGGCGTCCACCACAAAGCCTGCGGCGTTGGCCTCCACGGCCTGATGCCAGCGGCCGTGCACCGAGTCGAAGGCGAGCAGGTGGGCGGCGGCGTGGGCGTCACCGGCCGGGTCATTCACATGCACCAACTCGATGCCGGGGCGCCCCCACAGGGCCCGGAACACCAGGCGGCCGATGCGACCGAAGCCGTTGATGCCGATTTTCATGGCCAGTGCAGCGCAGGCAAAGGGAGGCGCGAGCCGGCCGCAACGTAGATCAATCAGAGTTGATGCATCAACCCGACTTGATGGGGCGTGTGTCGTGGGCTACCAGAGCGTGCGACAGGGAAACATCGCGAGCTGCGGATCGGCGGTGAGCAGCACCAACTGCTCCAGCTCCGCCTGCGCCGCAAGCATCCGATCGAACGGATCCAGATGGGGCTGGCTGTAACTCCCAGCCCTGAGCCCATGGGCCACCGAAATCGGCAGAGCTTGAAAGCCGTCTGCATCAAGCAACCCCGGAAGACTGGCGATGGCGCTCTCCAGCTCCGGGAGCTTGCCCTGGTGATGCTGGATGCTCAACTCCCACGCCGTGGCGGCACTCACAAACACCGAATTGGCCGGCTCATCGATCACTGCGCGCACCGGCGGGGAGAGGCGTTCCGGCTCAAACCACCACCAGAGCAGAACGTGACTGTCGAGCAGATACGACACCGGAGCAGTCACGGCTGGCCGGCCACAGGCAGCACCGAACCGTTGTCCCAGCTGTCGAGGTCTTCGGGCGCCATCGGCTCCAGCAGGGCATCCGGTTGCACCAAGGGCCCCAGGCCGCGCAGCCGCCCGGGAATCCGCTGCGCAGCAGGCGACTCCAGGGGCATCAAGCGAGCCCAGGGCTTCCCGGCCTTGGCCACCACGATGGTTTCCCCCGCGTGGGCCTCATCGATCAGGCGCGAGAGATGGGTCTTGGCCTGATGCACGTTCACCATCCGCATGGCCCAGACAGCAATCATGCTGCTTAGCTTCGCCCTGGACTAAGTCCATGGTCTGGTCACAGATCTCCTCGCCAAGCCCGAGGATGAATCCATGCTGAACGCCCCAGTTCAACTCCAGCCCCTGAGCCAGCCCCAGGCTGATCAACTGGCCGGCGACGAGGCCCGCGCCCTACTCAAGGCCCTGGCCGATCCGCTGCGACTGCAGGTGATCGAAGCTCTCGGCGAGGGGGAGCGCTGCGTGTGCGATCTCACCGGCGAGCTGGATCTGGCGCAGTCGAAGCTGTCGTTTCATCTGAAGGTGCTGCGGGAAGCCGGCCTGATCGACGGCCGCCAGCAGGGCCGCTGGATGTACTACCGCCTGCGCCCCGAAGCGATCAGCGCCCTGCAGCACTGGCTCGGCAGCCTCGCCAGCCGCTGCACCGCGCCGGCGCAGCCCTGCTGCTAGCTACCAACAGCTCGCACCGGGCCGGGATATCGAGCCAACTGCTGATCAGCGGTGATAAGCAGCAAACCCTCGGCGCTGGCCTGAGCCAACAACAACCTGTCAAAAGGGTCGCGGTGCAGTGGCGGCAAGTTGGCTACCGCCATCACGTGTTGGGCCTGGATGGGCAACTCTTCCCAGCCACCGTCAAGCAATGCACGACGCAGCACAGCAGGTTGCACGGTGAAATCGGGGCGCCCCAATGCCTGCTTGATCACCAACTCCCAGAGACTGGCCACGCTGAAGAACGGCCTTGTCAGGGGATCCTGCAACTCCTCAACCAGGCTCATTGGGAGGCGCTCGGGGGAACCCATAGCCCACACGAGCAAATGAGTGTCAAGAAGCAAGTTCATCGCAGGCCTCAGGGGCCCTCAAACAGGTCGGCGATTTCTGACGCTCCCATCTGATCGAAATCGTCGGGCACCTGGCACTCACCGGCCAACAACCCCAATCGCCGAAGCGGCAAAGCAGCCGACTCGGGATGGTCAATCGGGGTGACACGCACCATCGGCCGCCCGGCCTTGCAGATCACGAAAGAAGCCCCGGACGCCGCCTCTTCAACCAACCGAGACAGGTGGGTTTTGGCCTCATGCATGTTGACTTGGCGCATAAAATCCACATCAACGTGCAACCAGCTTAGTCGACTAACCGGTCCAACCCACGCGACTGGCATCAATAATTCTTGATGAATGCGACAGAGTGGATGGCTTGAGCCGCCCGCCTTCACCCCACTCCCAGCCCCGATGCCCACCCAGGAACTCGTTCAGCAGTACTACGGCCAGGAGCTCACCAGCAGCGCCGACCTCAAGACCAGCGCCTGCTGTGATGCCGATGCGGTGCCGGGCTGGCTCAGGCCGCTGCTGGCGCGGGTGCATCCGGAGGTGAGCAGCCGCTACTACGGCTGCGGGCTGGTGTGTCCGGAGTTGCTGGAGGGCTGCCGGGTGCTGGATCTGGGCAGTGGCTCGGGCCGGGATGTGTACCTGCTCAGCCAGCTGGTGGGGCCCAGCGGTGCGGTGGTGGGCGTCGACATGACGGCCGAGCAGCTGGCGGTGGCGCGGGAGCACCAGGCGTTCCATGCCGAGGCCTTCGGCTACGCCAACACCACCTTCCTGGAGGGCACGATCGAGCGACTGGAGGAGCTGCCGCTGGAGCCTGGCAGTTTCGACATCGTGATCTCCAATTGCGTTTTAAACCTCTCGGTAGACAAGCCCGCCGTGCTGCGCGGCGTGCAGCGACTCCTCAAGCCCGGCGGCGAGTTCTACTTCTCCGATGTGTACGCCGATCGGCGCCTGCCGGAGGCGGTGCGGCGCGATCCGGTGCTCTACGGCGAATGCCTGGGCGGCGCCCTCTACTGGAACGACTTCCTGCGCCTGGCCCGCGGCGCCGGCTTCCACGATCCGCGCCTGGTGAGCGACCGGCCCCTGGAGATCACCGATCCGGCTCTGGCGCCGCTGCTGGGCGAAGCGCACTTCTATTCCGCCACCTACCGCCTGTTCGCCATCGCCGAACTGGAAGACGCCTGCGAAGACCACGGCCAGGCGGTGATCTACCGGGGCACCATCCCCGAGCATCCGCACCGCTTTGATCTCGACAGCCACCACGCCATCGAAACCGGCAAGGTGTTTCCGGTGTGCGGCAACACGTTCCGGATGCTGCAGCAAACGCGCTTCGCGCCCCACTTCAGCTTCATCGGCGACTTTGAGCGCCACTACGGCCTGTTCGAGGGCTGCGGCAGCGCGATCCCCTTCGCCAGTGCCACAGGCAGCGCCACCGGCTCTAGCGCCAGCGGCAGCTGCTGCTGACCGCCCCAGCGATGAAACACAGCCAGCCACGTCATGTGCTGCTCACCGGCGGCAGCTCCGGCATCGGGCTGGAGGCGGCGCGGCACATGCTGGGCGCCGGCCATCGCCTCACGGTGTTGTGCCGCGATGTCGCCACCGGCGAGCGCCTGCGCGTAGAGCTGGGCGACGCCGTGGCCACGCCGATTTGCGATCTGGCCGATCTGGAGAGCGTGGCGCGCTGCGCTGCAGCGTTGCTAGAAGCAGGCGAACCGATCGACACCCTGGCGCTCAACGCCGGGCTCCAGTACAGCGGCGCCAAGGAACCGCGCTGGTCGGCCCAGGGCTTTGAGCTCACCCTGGCGGTGAACCATCTGGCCCACCAGGCCCTGCTGCAACAGCTGTTGCCCCTGCTGGCCCAGGGCACGGCGCCGCGGCTGGTGATCACCGCTTCCGAGGTGCACGATCCGAGCAGCGGCGGCGGCAAGGTGGGGCGTCCTGCAGGGGTCGGCAACTTGGTGGGATTGCGCCAGGGCCCCGGCGCACCAATGCTCGATGGCAGCGCCTTCGATGCCGAGAAGGCCTACAAAGACAGCAAGCTCTGCAACATATTGATGGCGCGCGAGGCGGCGCGGCGCCTGCAGGCCAGCGGCTCCACGATTCCGGTACTGGCCTGGAGTCCGGGGCTGGTGATCCCCCGCAGCGCTGGCGGCTTCTTCCGCTACAGCCGGGTGCACAACCCCGCCGGCCAGGCGGTGTTCGCCTTAGTGGCGCGCGACCTGCTGCGCCTCACCGAAACGCCCGAGCAGGCCGGCGCCCTGCTGGCCGCCCTGGCCACCACCACCCCGGAACAACCCGGGCCCTTCTCCTACTGGAGCAATCGGGTGATGGGGCCGGGTCGCCGGCGCTTCGAGCAAAGCGAACCCAGCGCCGAGGCCCGCTCCGACGCCCTGGCCGAGGAGCTCTGGGAGCT
>JBBASQ010000012.1:0-36760 GCA_040399185.1 Prochlorococcaceae cyanobacterium | reverse complement strand
GCGAACCCAGCGCCGAGGCCCGCTCCGACGCCCTGGCCGAGGAGCTCTGGGAGCTAACGGCCCAGCAGCTCAAGGGCACGTCATCGCGCCCTGACCCGCCTGCCGCCAGGCCTTGAGGCAGCGGTTGTTGGTATCGAGCACCAGCGGGCGGTAGAGGTCATTGCGCTGGCCATCAATCAGCTGCTGCTGGTTGATCCAGGTGCCCGGGAACGGCACCACCGTGCTGGTGCGCACGGCATCGGCACCCGCCACCGCTGTGAGGGTGGGCGTGAACACCACCGGCTCGGGGCCGTAGATGCCGGCGGCGGTGGCAGCGCCCTGGCGCCGGCCGCCACTCACCACCCACATCTGGCCGAGCTTGGCGGCGAGATAGGGATGCAGATCGGCCCGGCCTGTGGGGGGATCACTCACCGCGTAGAGCCGGGGATCGATCTCCACCTTGAGGTTGGAAGGAGCGCCGGCGGGAACGGCCAGCACGTCGGCGCGCAGCGTTTGGTAGAGCCCGGCCACTTCCGTGACAGCGAGGTCGCCGGTGGTGGCGAGCCCCACCCGGCCCAGCGGCGTGGGCACCACCGCGGGCGCATCCCCAGCCACGGCCCACTGACGCTCGGCGGCGCTGAGGTGGGTGGCGCGGTAGCGGCCCAGGATCGTGCCCGCCGGCCCGGCCAGCACCACGGTGTGGAACACCCGGTTGCCGTCGCGCTCGGGATAGCTCCCCACCAGGTAGCCGTTGCCGGCCTTGGCCTGGGCTGCCAGCCGGGTTTCAAAGGCGCCGCCCTGGGCTTCAGCGCGCTCACGGATCTGGGCGGCGGTGAGGCCGCTCGGCAGCGCCGACAGCTCGGGCAGCACCAGTAGTTCCCCGGCGCGCGGTTGACTGCGCTCCAACTGGGAGGCTCCCTGGGGCCACTGGGCGGCAGCAAGATTTACGGAACGGCGGATGGCCGTGGCGGTGGTGTCCACCGGGGCGCGGCGCAGGGCCAGCAGGGGGTTGTAGAGCGACGGACGGCGCGCAGCCAGGCGCTGCTCGCGGATCGGATCGGCGGCAGCGGGGGTGATCGTGGTGCTCCAGAAGCCGTTCAAGCCCGGCGGCAACACCTGGGGCGGAACGACGGGCGCCTGGGCAAGTTTGCGGCCCTCGGGCGACCAGATGCTGGAGCCACCGTTGTAATAAAGCTGGCTGCCATTGATGGGGTTGCGTTCAATGCCGCTGCGGGTGGCGCCCACCACCCACACGCCATTGAGAGCGCTCATGTGCTGCACGCTGGCCACGGTGGAGTGATTCGATCGGGCCTGGGCTGGCGGCGTGCCTGGCATCACCCGATCCGACACCGAATGCCAACCGATGATCTGGGCTCCGCGCAGGGCGGCCAGGCGGTCGTACTGCCAATAAGTGTCGTCGTAGCAGATCAACAGTGCGATGCGACCGATGGGTGTATCGAACACATTCACATCGGTGGTGCCAGCACCGAAGAGCTGAACATCTTGGCCATTGAGGCCATTTTTGCGGTATTTGCCGATGATGCCGTCGGGCCCCATCAGCACAGCACTGTTATAGAAAATTCCCGTGTCTGCGTCTTTCTCGGCAATCCCCACACTCATGTACATGCCGGTGCGCTTGAGCACCGGCAGCAGGGCATCGGTGGCGCGGCCCGGAATCGTGTCCACGAAGGGCGCCAGCTGGGCCGGATCGGCGAAGGCGTAGCCGCTGATCGCCGTTTCTGGGAACACGGCGTAGCGCACACCGGCGGCCGCCACCTTTTCAGCCGCCTGCACCAGGCGCCGGATGTTGCCATCGCGATCACCCCAGGCGGGGATGAAATCCACGGCCGCCACCTTGATCGGCTGGGCTCCCCCCTGGGCACGGGCCGGCAGCTGCCACAACAGGCCTGGAACACCAATGGAAGCCGAGAGGGCGGCCGCCACACCCACACGGATGGCAAGGGAGATCGTCATGGGGGGAGGCGTGCAGAAAGGCACAGCGGTGCCGTTGCCTCTCTGTTTAGCGGCTGGCGGGCTGGGCAACCCGGCCTGGGAACTCAGCGATCCCGCCGCCGGCCCCGCAGTTTTCGATAGAGGCGATAGCCCTTGCGCACCCCATTGAGCAGGGGCGCTGGCGCCCGCAGCCGCAGCGGGGCGATCAGGGGCCGATAGAGCAGAAAGTAGGCGAGGCGTAGGTCGCGCCAGGCGGTGCATGGCTCGGGGTTGAGGAAATCGGAGATGTCCACGATCAGGCCACGCCCGGCGTGCACCATCACGTTGCGCCCGTGCACGTCGTGGCTGTGCAGTCCGCGGCCGCGGGCGTAGTCGAGGGCCTGGTCCACGTCGGTGATGGCGCGCAGCGGAATGGGGATGCCCTGGAGCACGCAGTCGTAGAGGGTGGTGCCGCGCAGGCGCCGGAGCACCAGGTAGCCCTCCCCCACGTGGAAGCATTGGGAGTAGGCCGGGTGGGAGCCGATACGGCGATACACCTCGGCTTCCTCCGCCAGCCCAGCACGGCCAGGGGCATACACCTTCACCACCAGATCGGGGTGGTGGGGATGGTGCACCACGGCGGCGTAGTTGCCGCAGCCCTGGAGTCGCCAGGGCGAGGGCAGATGCAGCACCTGGATCGGGTCGTGGGGATCAGCGCTATGGAGCTGCAGCTGAGGCAGCAACTCACCCTCGATGCGCTCCAGCAGCAGGGGCAGATCGGGATGGGGGCGGGTCTGCTGCACTGCAGGGCCCTACAGCAGCGGCAGCAGCACGCCCCGCAGTAGGCCCACCCCAGCCGCCGCACCGATCAGGGGCAGCACGCCCCAGCGCGCCCGAAGCAGCAGCACCAGCGCCACCAGAGCCAGCACCAGAGCGGCCAGATCGAAGCGACCCTGGGGCCAGAGCACCGGCCCCGCGAAGAACACCGCCAGGCTCCCGATCACGCCCACCACCGCAGCGGTGATGGCGGTGAGCGGAGCGCCAAGGCGCAGGTTGTCGCGGGTGGCCTCCACCAGGGGGGCGCCGCAGAGGATGAAGCCAAACGACGGCAGGAAGGTGAACCACACGGTGACGAGCGCCGCCGCTACCGCACCGATCCAGGTGCCGGGCGGGCCGAACAGGCCGCCGTTCCAGCCGCCCATGAACCCCACGAACGCCAGCACCATGATCAGCGGGCCGGGGGTGGTTTCGCCGAGGGCCAGGCCATCCACCACCTGGGCCGCACTGAGCCAGCCGAACTGCTCCACCGACGCCTGGGCCACATAGGGCAGCACGGCGTAGGCGCCGCCGAAGCTCACCAGCGCCACCCGGCTGAAGAACCGCGCCATCTGGGGCAGCAGCCCCTGATCGCCAAAGGCAGCGGTGATCAGGGCCAGGGGCACCAGGGTGGCCAGCCCCCAGGCGAGAGCCATCACCGCCAGGCGCCGGCGCGAGGGCCGGGCATGGGGCGGGGGCGGTGTGTCATCGCCGTGGATGGCAGGCTGCTCGGCCTGCACCCCAACGGCTGCAACCTGGCCCTGATCGGCGCGGGGCTTCTGCACCCACTGGGGCTTCCAGCGCCCGGCGCCCCAGCCCAGCAGGGCCGCCGCCACCACGATCAGGGGATAGGGGAGTTTGAGCACCGCCAGCGCCACAAAGGCGGCAGCGGCCACCAGCACCAGGGCGGGATGGTGCAGGGTGCGGTGCCCCACGCGCCAGCCGGCCTGCAGCACGATCGCGAGCACCGCCGGTTTGAGCGCCCAGAACACCGAGGCGACCAGCGGCAGCTGGGCCCCCACGGCATAGAGCGTGGCCAGGCCGATCAGCACCAGCACCGAGGGCGCCAGAAACAGCCCACCGGCCATCAGGCCCCCGGGGATGCCGTGCATCAACCAGCCCAGGTAGGTGGCCAGCTGGGTGGCCTCGGGGCCCGGCAGCACCATGCAGTAGTTGAGGGCATGGAGATAGCGCCGCTCGCTGAGCCATCGGCGCCGCTCCACCAACTCGCGGTGCAGCAGCGCAATTTGCCCCGCCGGCCCGCCAAAGCTCACCAGCCCCAGGTGCAGCCAGAAGCGGCTGGCCTCGGCAAGGGTCACGGGTTCGGGCTCAGAGGGCTGCAACGGTGGCCAGGCGGCGCTCGCAAATTTCACCATTCACCAGCAGCAACGACTCACCGCAGGCCAATGGCTCCCACTGCTCATCGGTGGTGAGCGGTTCGGTGCTGAAGATCGTCACCACGTCGTTGGCGGTGGTGACGGTGGAGAAATCCACCTGCAGCGGCGGATCGGCCAGGGTGGCGGTACGGAACGGGGCACGCCGCGTGAGCCAGTGCAGGCGTGTGGTGGCGGTGGCGAACAGCCACTGGCCATTGCTGATCAGGGCGTTGAAGGTGCCGCGGGGGGCCAGCTCAGCGGCACAGCGATGCAGCACCCCAAACAGCCCCGAGGCATCGCCGGGATCCACACCGGCCTGGTCGAGCTGCTCGAGGATCCAGCAGAAGGCCGCCTCGCTGTCGGTGCTGCCGAAGGGCCGGTAGCGATCCCCCTGGGGAATCTCTCCCTTGAGGTCGCCGTTGTGGGCGAACACCCAGGTTTGCCCCTGCCAGGAGCGCACGAAGGGATGGCAGTTCTCGAGGGCCACCACCCCACGGGTGGCCTTGCGGATGTGGGCGATCGTTACCAGGGCCTCCGGGGAGCGATCCGCCAGCTGAGCGGCCAGGGCCGAAAAAGCGGCCGGGGCGTCTTCCCGCAGCAGGGTGAGGCCGCTGCCATCGGGCGTGAAGCTGGCCAGCCCCCAGCCGTCGGCGTGCTCGCCGCTGGCCCCGCCCCGACGGCTCAGCCCCATGAAGGAGAAGCCGATATCGGTGGGGGTGTTGGCGTTGAGGGCCAGCAGTTCACACATGGGTCGCGTTCGCCGCAGTTCTCCCAGTTCAACGCGGCCGCCCCCGGGCTGTCATGGCGGACCATGTCCACCGAGGATGGGGGTTAGGGATCACCACACTGCGGGAGCCGTGATGTCGAGGTTGGACGGAATCAAGCTGCTCACCAAGCCCCTGGCCCGTGATGCCTTCCCGCAGGAGGGCCTGGACTGGGATGTGGCCCTGCAGGTGCTCAAGGAGGAGCTGCTGCTGGATGGCAACAGCAAGCAGAACCTGGCCACCTTCTGCCAAACCACCGAATCCCCCTGGACGCGCCAGCTGATGGAGCTCGGCGTTGACCGCAACCTGATCGACAAGGACGAATACCCGCAAACCGCCGCCATCGAGCAGCGCTGCGTGGCGCTGATGGCCGATCTGTGGCACGCCCCCGGCACCCCGGTGGGCTGCTCCACCATCGGCAGCAGCGAGGCGGCCATGCTCGGGGGGCTGGCGGCGAAGTGGCGCTGGCGGCAGAAGCGCCAGGCGGCGGGGCTCCCCACTGACAAGCCCAACCTGGTGTGCGGCAGCGTGCAGATCTGCTGGAAGAAATTTGCGCGCTACTGGGATGTGGAACTGCGGGAGGTGGAGATGGCCCCCGGCGAGCTGTGCCTCACCCCGGAGCGGATGCTGGAGCAGGTGGACGAGAACACCATCGCCGTGGTGCCCACCCTGGGGGTGACCTATCACGGGCTCTATGAAGATGTGGCCGCCCTCGCCACCGCCCTCGACCAGCTGCAGGCCCGCACCGGCCTGGATGTGCCGATCCACGTGGATGCGGCCAGCGGCGGCTTTGTGGCACCGTTCTGCGCCCCAAACCTGCCCGCCTGGGATTTCCGCCAGCCGCGGGTGAAGTCGATCAATGCCTCAGGCCACAAGTTCGGCCTGGCGCCGCTGGGGGTGGGCTGGGTGCTCTGGCGCGAACCTGCCGACCTGCCGGAGGAGCTGGTGTTCCACGTGAGCTACCTGGGGGGCGACATGCCCACCATCCAGATCAACTTCTCCCGCCCGGCCGGCCAGGTGCTGGCGCAATACCACCTGTTCAACAGCCTGGGGCGGGAGGGCTACGCAGCGGTGCACGACTCCAGTTACGCCAACGCCCGCTATTTCGCCACCCAGCTCGCCGCGATGGAGCTGTTCGAGCTCGTGAATGACGCCGACCCGGGCCGGGGCATCCCCACCGTGGTGTGGCGCCTGCCGGAAGACAGCACGGCCGGCTTCAACCTCTACGACCTGGCCGAACGGCTGCGGATGCGGGGCTGGCAGGTGCCTGCCTATCCCTTCACGGGCAGCTACAGCGAAACACCGTTCCAGCGGATCCTGGTGAAGCGCGACTTCACCCGCGAGATGGCCGACCTGCTGCTCGCCGACATCGCCACCGCCGTGGATCACTTCCGCAGCCACCCGATCCACACCAACCTCACCGCCAGCGAGGGGGCCAGTTACAACCACCTGTAAGCAGCTCGGACGAACCATCCGGCCCTGGTCACAGTGAGGACAGTTGCCCCACGCTGGCCATGTTCCTCAAGATCCGCCACGACGACGACACCAGCCTGGTGGAAGTGCTGGATCTCCAGCAGCTGTTCGACCCCTTCGCCACCAGCGTGCACGGGCGGGTGCATGCCGGAGAGGAACTGCAGGATCCCGGCCCGATCACCAAGGCCGAGCTGCAGTTTCCCTCCGGAGAGGCGCTGCCCCGCTGCTGGATGGATCCCCACTACAAGGAATCGTCCGCGAGCTAGATCCGGAAGGAAATCTGCTCCAGGATCGTGCTGGTGCCAGTCACGATGAACTGGATGCCGATCGCCAGGGTGAACAGGCCCATCACCTTGATCAGCACCGTCATCCCCACGTGGCCCAGCACCATGGTGAGGCGGGCGGCGAACGTGAACATCAAACCGATGATCATCGCCATCGCCAGGATGGCCCCAAACAGCGCCAGGCGGTGATCGAGGGTGGTGGCGCTGTTGGCATACACCGTGATCGTTGACATGGTGCCAGCCCCGGTGGTGAGCGGCAGGGAGATCGGCACGATCGCCGAGGAGGTCATCTGCCCCACGTCCATGTGGGTGATGTCGCAGCTCTTCTCGTGGGAATCACCGGGATCCTTGGCGTTGAGCATGCTCAGGCCACTGGCCCCCAGCAACAGTCCACCGGCGATCTGGAAGGCACTCACCCCAATCCCGAAAAACTGCAGAACAGCCGTGCCAAGGAAATAGGCCCCCAGCATGATCAGCAGGCTGGAGAACGTGCTCACCCGGATCACCCGGCGCACCTCCCGCTTCGGCACGCCCTCACTCAGGGAGAGGAACGGCCCCATGGCCGGGAAGTTGTTCGCCACTGCAAACAGCCCCAGCAGGTAGTGCTGAAAGGAGGTGGGCAGCAGCAGCTCGTGGTTGAGGGCCATGGTCAGCCGCAGATGCCACCCATCATTCCGCGAGCAGCTGCTGATGGGCGGCCTGCAGGGCGGCCCGGGCCTCCTCACTCACCTTGGGATAGGCCAGATCCAGGCTGTCGAGGGTGTCGATCAGGGCAGCCGCCACCACCAGCCGCGTGAACCACTTGTTGTCGGCCGGCACCACATACCAGGGCGCCACATCGCTGGCGGTGTGGCGGATCATCGCCTCGTAGGCAGCCATGTAGTCGTCCCAGTAGGCGCGCTCCTTGATGTCACTGGCGGAGAATTTCCAGTTCTTCTCCGGGTTCTCCAGGCGCGCCAGGAAGCGCCGCTTCTGCTCCTGCTTGGAGAGGTGCAGAAAGAACTTGCGCACCACCACGCCGTTGCGCGCCAGATACTCCTCGTACTGGCGGATGTCGTGGAAGCGGTGCTTCCAGATGTCATCGCCCATCAGCTTGGGCGGCAGCGTTTGGCGGGCGAGCATCTCGGGGTGCACCCGCACCACCAGGGTTTCCTCGTAGTAACTGCGGTTGAAGATGCCGATGCGGCCGCGCTCGGGCAGGCACTGGTTAGCGCGCCAGAGGTAGTCGTGGTCGAGATCCACCGACGACGGCGCCTTGAACGAGCTCACCTGGCAGCCCTGGGGATTCACGCCGCTCATCACGTGCTTGATCGTGCCGTCCTTGCCGGCGGCGTCCATCGCCTGGAAGATCAACAGCACGGCCCAACGGTCCTGGGCGTAGAGCTTGTCCTGCAGTTCGGCCAGCAGCTCCACGCCTTCAGCGAGCACGGCTTGGGCCGTCTTCTTGTCTGTCTTGTCGAGATGGAGCGTGTCGCCGGGATCCACCTGGCGGAGATGGAAGGCATCGCCATCAGCGATGCGGAAGGGGGCACAGAAACCGCGGGCGCGCTTGAGAATGGCGTCCTTATCGAGGGGCGACGGCGCGTGGGGTGACGTCATGGCGAGAGTTACACAGGGGTAGCAGAACGCAGGCGGAGCCAGCGATTCAGATAGCGGGGGCCATGCACCACCGTGCGCTCGGGATCCAGCAGGCGGTAGAGCAGCAACTTCACCGCATCAAAGATGAAGAACCACACCAGGGCGTACCCCCAACTGGCGGCGGTCCAGGCCCAGCCCACCGGCGCCATCAGCCAGCCATAGCAGCCCATCAGGGTGGAGAGCAGCACCGAGGCACCCGTGGCCCAGAGCATCTTGGGCGCCGGCGCAATGCTCCAGAACGGCCCGCGCACCCGCGTGCAGTAGATGGTCATCATGCCGCCCACGGCGAGTTGCAGATAGATCAGGGTCTGCACGAAATCCAGCGACAGATCCAGGCGGTTCACCGCAAAGTCGTAGAGGAGGATCGTTTCCACCACGCCCACCAATCCCACCACCGTGGACATGATCAGCAGGCGCGGCATGTCCCACTGCAGCGGCTTCGGCGACGTTTGGGTGTTGTCATAGGCAATAGTCACCATCGAGCCATCATTGATCAAGGCCAGGATCACCAGCATGATGACCGTCACGGGATAGTGGTTGAACCACAGGATCGCCAGGGTGGTGAAGATCAGAATGCGCACCGTTTCCACCACCCGGTAGAAGCAGTAGCTGTCCATCCGCAGAAAGATCTTGCGGCTCAATCGGATCGCATCGATGATCACCGAAAGGCCCGGTGTGAGCAGCACGATGTCGGCCGCCGCCCGCGCTGCATCGGTGGCGCCGGACACCGCAATGCCGCAGTCGGCCTCCTTCAGGGCCGGCGCATCATTCACGCCGTCGCCCGTCATCGCCACCACGTAGCCGCCCTTCTGCAGCGACTCCACGATGTGGAACTTGTCTTCCGGATACACCTGGCCGAAACCATCCGCCGCCTCGATCTGGCGGGCCAGCTGACCGATCTGGGTAGCGGGCGTCTGGCGGAACAGGGCCGCATCCAGCACGTTGTCGTGCAGGCCCAGCTCGCGGCAGGTTTCACGGGCGATCAACACCTGGTCGCCGGTCACCATCTTCAGCGGCACGCCCAGCCCCGCCGCCGCGGCCACGGTGGCCTTGGAATCGGGGCGCGGCGGATCCGAGAGCGAGAGCACGCCCAGCATCTGCCAGGGCCCATCGCCCACGGCCTGGGCCACACCGAGGGCGCGGAAGCCGCGGCCGGCCAGCTTCTCCACCTGGGCCTCCACCGGCTGTCGCCAGGGGCCATCGCCCACCAGGGCCACGATCGCCTGGGGCGCCCCCTTGCTCACCCGGATCATCTGGCCTGAGCCATCCACCACGCGGGCCTCGGTGCGCTTGCTCACCGGATCGAACGGCGTGAACGCCTCGCGCCGGCAACCCTGCAGCAGTGAGGGATCCTTCACGGCCGCCAGCACCGTCTGGTCGATGGCGTCGCCCTCCTCCTCCGTGCTGGCCAGGGCCGCGGCCTTCAGCAGCTCATCAGCGCTCACGCCCGGCAGGGTGAAGGGAGCACCGAGGCTCAGCTGGTTGAGGGTGAGCGTGCCGGTCTTGTCGGAGCAGAGCATGTCCACGCTGGCCAGCTCATCGATGGCCGCCAGCCGCGTCACCAGCGCTCCCTTCTTGGCCAGGGCCTGGGCGCCGATGGCCATCGTCACCGCCAGCACCGTGGGGGTGGCCAGCGGAATCGAGGCCACGGTGAGCACCAGGCAGAACTTGATCACCTGGATCGCGTTATCGCCCAGGTGAATCCGCACCACCAGGATGATGCACACCAGCACAATATTGATCACGATCAGATAGTCGGAGAGCTTCACCACCGCCTTCTGCAGGTGGTCGTTGCTCTCCGCCTCACCCACCAGCTGGGCCGTCTTGCCAAAGAAGGTGTTCACGCCGGTGCCGGTGACCACCCCCTCGGCGAGGCCCTGCTTGAGCACCGAACCGGAATAGAGCAGGTCGCCGTGGCCGCGCTTCACCGCCAGGGATTCACCGGTGAGGGCCGATTGATCCACCTGCAGGGGATCGTTGGTGATCACGGCCATGTCGGCGGGAATCACCGAGCCAATCGCCACCCGGATCCGATCGCCCGGCACCAGCTGGCTGGCGGGCAGCTTCTGCCAGGTGCCGTCGCGCTTCACCTGGGTTTCCAGCGCCAGCTTCGCCTTGAGCGCCGCCACCGCATCCCCGGCCGACGACTCCTCCACATAGGCGATGGCGGTATTGCCCACCAGCAGCGCCAGGATGATCGCGAAATCGAGCCAGTCGCCCACCAGGGCACAGAGCAGGATCGCCGCCTCGATCATCCAGGGCATCGGGCCCCAGAGATAGGAGAGCAGCAGGGCCAGCTTGCTCTTCTTCTTCTCCGGCAGGGCATTGGGGCCGTAGCGCTGCAGGCGCTGGGCGGCCTCCGTGCCGCTCAGGCCCTCGCCAGTGGTGTTGAGCTGCTGGAGCTGTTGCTCGAGGGTGAGCGGGGGATCGGCCATCCGCGGGTCTGCGCACCAGTCCCCACGCTGGCCATGGGGGCAGGGAATGTCAGCGGGCCGTGTCGCCTTCGATACCCGTTTCCATCGCCAAACCGGCGCGGGAGAGGTTCCAGCGGTGGATGGCGGCGGCCAGCGCCGAGCGCGACGCCTGCAGATCCCGCTGGGCGATCAGCACCTCGGTGAGCGGCGCAATGGAGGCGCGATACCGCAACTGGGCATCGCGCACCGCCTGCTCACCGGCCCTCACGGCGGCGGCAGCAGCCTGCTGCTGCTGGAGTGCCGCCGTGTGGCCGGCCCAGAAGGTTTCCACGCTCTGGGTGATCAGCTGCTCGGCCTGCTGCTGGGCCACCGCCTTGCGATCGGCCTGGCGCTGGGCCAGGGCCGCCGACTGGCGGCTGAGCCCGCCATCAAACAGGGGCTGGCGCAGGGTGAGCAGGGCACCCCAGTCGTAGAAGCTGCCACTGCCGGTGGCATTGAGGCTCTGGCTGGGCAGGGTGACCGAGCCCACTCCATCCACCCCCACGGTGGGCGTGTTCTGCAGCACGGGTGCCGCGAGCTTGTCGCCGCTGTAGCCCGCTCCCACCAGCAAACCGATGCGCGGCAGCACCAGGGCCCGGGCCGCCTTCACCTGGGCCAGCTGGGCCTGGCGCTGTTGGGTCAGGGCCTCCAGCAGGGGGCGATCGGTGAGGGCCGCCCGGATCGAGGCCGGCAGATCCAAACCCCAGCGCGGGCCGGGCGTGAGCGGGTCGCTCGCCTCCACCGCCTGATCGGCCGCCAGGTTGAGCACCCGGGCCAACCCGCTGCGGGCGATGGTGCGCTGGGCCTCGGCCTCCGCCAGCCCCTGGCGATCGCCCTGCACCAGGGCCTCGGCCTGGAGGGTGTCGATGCGGGCGGCCAGGCCCCGCCGGCGGATGGCGCGCGCATCCCGCAGCAGGGCCGAGGAGAGTTCGATCGCCCGCTGCCACACGGGGATCTGGGCATCGGCGAGCTGGAGGTTGAGGTAGGCGCTGGTGATGGCGAAGCGACTGCGCCGTTTGGATTCCTCCAGCTCCGCATCGGCCGCCCGGCGGGTGGCGCTGGCGGCCTGGCGCAGCGGCGCACGGCCGAAATCCACCAGGCCGTAGTTGAGAACCAGGCCGAGGTTGCCGAAGGTGTTCTGCAGCACCGCGTAGCCCTGGCCCCCGATGGAGAGGTTGAGGTCGCCCAGGGTGGGCACGTTGCTGATGAAGCCGGTGCTGGTGCCCACCTGGGTGTAGGTGCCGAGGGCCACCAGGTCGAGCTTGGGCAGGAACTGGCTGGCGGTGATCCCCTCCAGCGCCCGGCTTTCCTGCACCGCCAGGCCCGCATCCTCCACGCTCAGCGACGCCGCTTGCCCGCGCTGCAGCGCCTGCTGGAGGCTGAGCCGCAGGGCCGCCGGCGCGGCATCGGCGGCCGGAGCCAGGGCCCCCAACAGCCAGGCGCCCGCGCCGGCCCAAACCCCGGCCCTCAGGCGACAACGGCGAATCGAGCGGCCCAGGATGCGGCGGATCAAACGTTGGCCGGTACCTTAAGGGCCGTTCCGGGACGGCATGCAGGCACCCCAGCGGCTGATCCCGATGGCGTTGGTGAGCGGACTCACGCTGGCCTGGGCCATCTCGCCGGGGGTGCCGGTGCGCGTCAAGGGTGCGGCCGTGCTGCTGGAGCCCGGCAGCCGCGAGGGGATTTACGCCCGCAGCCCCGGGCAGATCCAGCAGCTGCGTGTGGCGGCCGGCACACCCGTGAACGCCGGAGCCGTGGTGGCCACGATCAACCGGATCGACCAGGCCGCCCCCGGCGGTGGCCGCATCGGCGCCAATCCCCAGGCCCTGGCTCGCCAGGAGCAGGCCATCGCGCGGCAGAAGCAGGCCCTGCGCAGCCAGATCGCCACCCTGCGCACCACCAATGAGCCCGTGCTGGCCCAGCTCAAGGCCCTGGAGGCCCTGCGCAAGGAGGAGGTGATTCCTCGCTACAGCCCACTCTGGGTGGGTGCCCAGAACCTCTACCTCTCCAACCAGAGCACGATCCGCGGCCTGGAGGGCCAGCTGGCCCAGCTGGATGCCAACCAGGCCGAAGTGGAGGCCCAGGAGGCCAGCCAGCAGGTGCTGGCGCCCCGCCGCGGCACCCTGCTGAGCTGGGCCGTGACCCCCGGCGAAGCCGTGGTGCCAGGCCAGCGGATCGCCAGCCTCGGCAGCCCCGACGGCAAGGCCAGCCGCACCGCCATCGCCGTGTTCACCGAGGCCGATGCCAGCCGCCTGCGGCGCGGCATGGAGATTGAGCTGGCACCGCAATTCCAGAGCCGCAACGACTACGGCGGCAGCGCCGCCCGCTACGGGCGCCTCGCCGGGCGCATCACGGCCCTCTCGCCCACCAGCCTGAGCCTGCCGGCCCTCACCAGCGTGGTGGGCGATGCGGAGATGGCGGCCAGCCTGGTGGCCCGCAGCCGCGAGGAGGGTTTTGGCAGCGGCGGTGATCCCCTGGCCACCGTCGGCGACAAGGTGACCGCGCCGGTGGTGCTCGCGCAGGTGGAGCTGGAGCAAGCCCCCACCCCCAGTGGCCTGCGCTGGACCCGCGGTGAGGGGCCCAGCTTCGAGCTCAGCAGCGGCACCCCGGCCGGGGCTGATGTGGAAGTGGAACGCCGGCCACTGGTGAGCTTCCTGGCGCCCTTCCTGCGCTGGATCGGAGGACTGGTGACATGAACGCCTGGCGTAGCCCTGCCCCCTGGATCGCCCTGGGCCTGTTGGCGGTGGTGGCCGCCAGCGAACCGCCGCGGCTGTGGTTCTGGGTGGCGGTGCTGTTGATCGTGCTGGCGGTGGGGTGGCTGCAGGCCCTGCGTCCGCCCAAGGCGTGACGCCGCATGCCCTGAGGCTGGGGCTGGTGATCGGCCTGGCGGCCGCCCTCACCAAGGCCCTGGCCAGCACCATCGGGCTGGGCAGCGAACCGGTGGCCTACGGCGTGGTGATCGCCACCCTGGTCATCCGGCCCGATTTCAACCGCTGGCCCGGGCCCTTCTACCCGGTGCTCGTGGTGCTCACCGCCGTAGCCATGCTGATCGGCCTTGGGGTGCACATGGGCTTCCCCGAAGCCCCCAGCACCTTCACGTTTGGCGTGGTGGCCGGGCTGATGCAGCTCTTCGGGCTGCTGCTGCCGGGCAAGCTCCAGATGCTTCGCGGCGCGATGGCCGTGGCCGGCGTGCTGCCGCTGCTGAGCTCCAGCGCCACCCCCGGCACCTGGGCCCAGGAGGTGGGGGCAATCGCGCTGGGTATGGGGATCGGCACGCTGGTGCAGGTGCTGTTCACCCCGGCGGTGGTCGCCCCCGCCCGTGAGCAAGCCGAACCCCCACCCGATGCACCGCTGGCAGTGCGGCTGCGGGAGGGGCTGAGCTCGCCGTTTTTCTGGCAGCGCACCCTGCTGGCCATGCTGGCCCTGCCGATCGGCGAAGGCATCGGCGCGCTGGCGCCCAAATACCTCTATTTCGGCGTGGTGCTGCTGCTCAACGACAGCGTCGACGCCACCCTGGCCCGGGTGATCGACCGGATGGGGGGCGTGACCCTCGGGGTGCTGATGCCCCTGCTGGTGTTCAACACCATGGGCATGGGGGCCCTGCAGATCGGGCTGGTGATGGGGGGCACCACCTGCCTGGTGATGGCCCTGGGGCTGGGCAGCTTCCTGCGGACAGCCCTGATCTCCAGCGGCGTGGCCTTTGTGGGCTACGGGCCGCTGGTGGCCTGGTACATCCCCAACCGCTGGCTCGACTACCTGATGGGCTGCCTGCTGGCCGCGGGCGCAGCCCTGGTGGCCGAGGGCTTCAGGCGGCAGCGCCGGGCTGCCAGTCGTCAGCCGGCTCCGGCTTGTCCGTCTCCGCCAGGGAGGGATAGGTCGAACGGGTGAGGGCCACCAGTTCGGCCCGGGCCTTGGCGCGGAAGGCGGCGGCAGCCGCTTCGGGCAGCACCGGGAAGCTGGAGTCGGCGGTGTCGCGCAGGGGCTTCCAGCCCTTGTTGCCCTGCTCCTGGAAGCGGGCCAAGGCGCCGAGGAAGTCAAACTCCAGCTCGCGCCCTTCCGCCGCGGCCTCGGCCACCAGCCGCTCCCGCACCGGCGCAAACGCCTTGGCCTTGAGGGTGTCGGGCAGGCCCAGCACCGGCTCGTAATAGTCGAGGGCGCGCAGCTCCTCCTCAATCACGATCGGCCAGGCGCCGCACTCGCCCTCCTGGAGGCCCTCCACCTGGCCCATGGCCCCGTGGAACGCGGCCAGCCAGCGGTAGTGGGTTTTCTCACTGATGCTCTTGCGCATGGCGGCCTTGCCGCTGAGGCGCTTGGGCAGGGCAGCCTCGGCCTTGCGCAGGAAGAGGCGGTCGTCGCGCTCCAGGTTGATCGCGCCCCAGCGGTGGCGGTACTCCCACAGCTCCTCGTAGCGACGCACGTCCTCCGCCGACCAGCCCAGGGTCTTGAGTTCGTCGGCGCGGCTCGTCTCGTCCTTCGGCACGACTCATTGATCTCGCTGGCCGAACCTTACGAGCCAGGCCACTCCGGCCAATGGGCCAGGGGGATCCCGGCACTGTGCAGGGCCTCAGCCGTGCGCCGCAGCACCGCGCGCCGCACCCGCCACTGCTCGCCGGCCACCGTGACCAGCCGCATGCTCACCACCACGCCGGAGGGCAGCAGGTCCTGCACGCCCAGCAGCTGGGGGGGCTCCAGCAGCAAGGGGCCCCACTCCGGGTCGGCGGCCAAACCATCGAGCACCTGATCCACCACCGCCAGGGCCGCGGCAATCGAGGCCACCGGATGGGCGAGGCTGACCCGCACCACACAGCCGCTGCGGATCTTGGTGTGGTTCACCACCCGCTGGGCGGCTGAATGCTGCACCACCACCACCCGCTGGTCGAGGGTGCGCAGCTGGGTGCTGAGGATGTCCACATCGATCACCTCGCCCTCGTCGCCGTCCACCTCGATCCAGTCGGCGATGGCGTAGCGGTCTTCGAGGAGCACCACCAGCCCGGCCACGAAATCCCGCAGCAGCCCCTGGAACACGATCGCCAGGGCACCGATCAGGGCGCCCCCCACCAGCAGCACCTGGCTGGAGAGGGCCCGCACACCGGGCACATCGGCCAGGATCCAGAGCGCCACCACCACGATCCCCGCCAGTTCGATCAGGCGGTTGAGGATGTGGTGGAGACTGCGGTAGCGCTGCTCCCGCCGGGCCCGCTCCGCCACGGGCACCCGGGCATCGGTGGCCCACTGGCGCAGCAGCAGGGCCATGAGCATGCGGCTGGCGAGCATCACCAGGCCGATCGCCACCACCTTGAGCAGGGCGCGGCCGGGCTGCAGCAGCAAGGTGAGGCCCAGGGTGAGCTGGCCCGGCACGGCCATCACCGCCAGGGCCACCATCACCATCACCCCCACCAGCACCGAGAGGAACAGACCCCGCCGCAGCACCATCACCAGCTGCAGGCGGAGCTGCAGGGCTGAACTGGGGTGATCCAGCTGCACATCCAACAGGCTCTTGAGCCACCGGCGGGTGCGGGTCCAGCACCACACCAGCAGCACCAGCACGGCGAACACCAGCAGCTCCAGCAGCACCAGCCGCCGCAGGCGCATGAACAGGCTGCCGGGCTCGAGCTCCCGGCGGGCCTGCCGCAACCGCTGCTGCAGCAGCTGGGCCCAGCGCTGGGCGAGTTCGGGGGCAGGCACCCCGTGCACCCGGGCATCGGCGTCGGTAACGGTGAGCAGGGGGAGCGGCTGGGAGCGGCCGGGCACCACCGCCTCCAGCACCGGTTGGCCGCCCTCGCCGATGCGGGTCACGATCCGCAGGGCGCCCGGATCGCCGCTGATGCCCCACGGATCCGACTGGCAGGCCGCCTCAGCGATGCCCGGGGTCTGCTGGGCGAGCAGCGCCTCGCTGATCCGCTCGGTTTGGTTGCAGAACACCTCCGGGGCATAGAGCAGCTGGAGGTTGGCCTCAATCAGCCGGGCGCGGGCCTGGGCATCGAGGCCCTGGGAGCCCTTGAGCACCGGCACAGCCACGGCGATCACCGGCACCCCGAGCACATGCACCTTGCCCACGCTGAAGCTGCCGGCCGACACGGCCGATCGCTCGATCGTGACCGGCGGGGGCGGCTGGGTGGCGCCCTTGATCAGATCGGTACCCAGGCTGGTGGCGCTGAGGGGGGGCAGCGCCGGGCCGGCTGGCGCGGTGGTGGCGCCAGCTCCCTCTCCCACCACCACCTGTCCCACCACCAGCAGTGCCAGCAAGCACGCCAGCAAAAAGCGAATCGGGCTGGGCAGGGGAACCATGGGCGCTGGGCAGGAGCCCATGCAAGCACCGAAAACCGTGGGTATAAGGAAGCCCAACGCCCGGCGCCCGCATGCTCACCCGGCTGGGGCCTGCCCCCGCTGCACTGGCCACCGCCCTGCTGCTCACCAGCTGCAGCGGCGCCGAGCCGGAGGCCTTCCGCCCGCTGCCGGTGGATGGGGCCACTGTGCAGCCCACCCCCTTTGCCGCGGAGGTGGCCACCATCAGCACCCTCGATGCGGAGGAGGCGGTGCAGCTGGCGGCCCAGGCCGGCGGCCGCATCCAGCAGCTGCGCATCCGCCAGGGCGATCGGGTGAAGCCGGGCCAGCTGCTGGTGGTGCTGGATCAGGCCCAGTTGCAGGCCCAGGTGATGAGCCTGCGGGCCG
The DNA here is from genome assembly GCA_040399185.1 of Prochlorococcaceae cyanobacterium. GTDB lineage: Bacteria > Cyanobacteriota > Cyanobacteriia > PCC-6307 > Cyanobiaceae > UBA5018. The sequence continues at coordinate 19,373 of JBBASQ010000012.1, read as the reverse complement.
CCAGCGCCAAAACCCAGCTCAACTACCGCCGCTACGACTTCCTGGCGCGCACGGGTGCGGCGAGCGTGCTGCAGCGCGATGAGGTGCGCCAGAACGCCATCGAAACCGCTGCCCAGCTGAAGGCTGCCGAGGCAGACCTGGCCTACAAGGATCTGCGCTCGCCGATCGGCGGCACCATCGGCGATGTCACGGTGAAGCTCGGCGACGTGATCAGGGCCGGGGATCCCTTCACCACCGTGATCCGCAACGGGGAACTGATCGCCCGCATCGAGGTGCCGGCCAGCTTCCGCAACCGCCTGCGCCCCGGCCTGCCGGTGCTGCTGGAAGATCCGGGCACCAGCACTCCCCTGGCCCGGGGCGTGGTGGATTCCATCGATCCGAGCGTGACGGCGGGCAGCCAGGTGCTGCTGGTGAAGGCCGGCTTCCGCAACACCGATGGCGCCCTGCGCAATGGCCTGCGGGTGCGCACCCGCGTGGTGCTCGACCGCCGCGACCAGCTCTCCGTGCCGGTGGGGGCCGTCACCCAGTCGTCGGGCCAGAGCTATGTGTTCCGCGTGGGCAGCTTCGCCGAGCTGGAGCGCGAGCCCGGGCAGGCACCGCTGGAGCAACTCAAACGGCTCCCGCCGGGAGCTCGCTTCGCGCTGCAGACGCGGGTCACGCTGGGGCCGCTGCAGGACGGCCGCTACCCGGTGCTGAGCGGCCTGCAGCCAGGGGCCCAGGTGATCACCAGCAACCTGCTGAACCTGCGCCACGGCCGCCCGGTGACACTCAGCAACGGAACAGCCGGCAACGGTGGGGCGAACTGAGCGATGTCGGCCTCTAACAATTTCATCGTTCGGCCGGTGCTCACCACGGTGTGCAGCCTGCTGATCGTGATCGCCGGGTTGATCGCCCTGCCGATCCTGCCGATCGAAAACCTCCCCGACATCGCGCCCCCCACCGTGAAGGTGAGCTCCCGCTACACGGGCGCCGATGCGGTGAGCGTGGAAGAGGGCGTGACCACCGTGCTGGAGCAGCAGATCAACGGGGTGGAGAACATGGAGTTCATCACCTCCACCAGCGCGGCCGATGGCACCAGTGCCATCACCGTGTCGTTCGCCAGCGGCACCGATGGCGACATCAACCAGGTGAACGTGCAGAACCGGGTGGCCCTGGCCGAACCCCAGCTGCCGGCCGAGGTGCGCCAGTCGGGCGTCACGGTGAGCAAGGCCTCGAATTCGATCCTGCTCGTTTACAACCTGGTGAGCACCGATGCCGCCAATCCCTACAGCGTGGAGACGCTGAGCGGAGTGCTCGACCAGGGGCTCACCGATCAGCTCAAGCGGGTGCGCGGTGTGGGCGAAGTCGCCTACTTCGGCCAGCGCAAGCTGGCGGTGCGGCTGTGGCTCGACCCCGACCGCCTCACCCAGGCCAATCTCACCGCCACCGATGTGGTGCAGGCCCTACAGAGCCAGAACCGGCTGGTGCCCGCCGGCCGCGTGGGAGGTGCGCCGGCCCCCGATGGCCAGTCGTACACGTTCACCGTGCAGCTGCAGGGGCGGCTGCTACGCAACGAGGAGTTTGAAAACCTGGTGCTGCGCAACACCGCCGATGGCGGCCTGGTGCGACTCAAGGATGTGGGCCGGGTCACCCTCGGCGGCGAGACCTACGACATCAACGCCACCGACCTGCGCAGCGTGCCGTCGGTGGGTCTGGCGGTGTATCAGCTCAGTGGCAGCAACGCCCTGGAGGTGTCCACCGGGGTGAAGGAGGTGCTGGCCGACTTTGAGGCGGGGCTGCCGCCCGGGATGAAGCTCGAGCGCATCTACGACGTGACCGAATTCATCAGTGCCTCGATCCAGGGGGTGACCAATTCCCTCCGGGATGCGGTGGTGCTGGTGGTGCTGATCCTGTTCCTGTTCCTTCAAGACTGGAAGGCCACGCTGGTACCAGCGATCGCCATCCCGGTGGCCCTGGTGGGCACCTTCGCCTTTGTGAAGGCGTTCGGCTTCAGCCTCAACCAGCTCACCCTGTTTGGCCTGGTGCTGGCCACCGGCCTGGTGGTGGATGACGCCATCACGGTGATCGAAGGCACCGCCATCCGCAAGGCTGAGGGCCTCTCCGCCATCCAGGCCGCCAAGGCCACCATGGATGAACTGTTCGGTGCGGTGCTGGCCACCTCGCTGGTGCTGTTCGCGGTGTTCCTGCCGGTGCTGTTCTTCCCCGGCGCCACCGGCACGATCTACAAGCAGTTCGCGGCCACGATCCTGTTCGCGATCGCCATCTCCACCTTCAACGCGCTCACCTTTTCGCCGATGCTCTCGGCGCTGCTGCTGGCCCGCGAAGGAGGGGAGCCCAGCCGCCGCACCTATGCCATCGCTGGGGTGGTGCTGGGAACGGTTTACGGGGCGCTGGTGGTGGGGAGCGGCGGCAACGCCGCTCCAGCCCTGATGGTGATGCGGCTGCTGCTGTTCAGCGGCATCGGCGTGGCGCTGGGCTGGTTCACCCCACCGATCTTCCGCTGGTTCAACGGCGCCTACGCCCGCGCCGAGGCGGGCTACGCCAGCGGTCTGCAGTGGGTGCTCAGCCACCGGCGCCTGGTGATGGCCGGCCTGGCTGGCGGCATTGCCCTCACCGCCGTGGCGTTCAACGCCATCCCCTCAGGCTTTGTGCCGGTGGAAGACCAGGGCTACGCCATCGGCATCGTGCAGGCGCCCGATGGCACCTCAGACCAGAGCACCAGCGCCCTGAACCGCAAGGTGGCGGCCATCCTGCGGGAGGAACCCTCGATCCGGGCGGCTGCCCTGTTCAGCGGCGCCAGCCTCGATGGCAACGCCCCCAACCGGGGCCTGTTCTTCTTCGGCACCACCAACTGGAGCGAACGCCAGGCGGCCGACCAGTCGATGGAGGCGATCGTGGAGCGGCTCAACGGCAAGTTCGCCGCCCTGCGGGAAGGGCGGGTGATCGCGATCCAGCCCCCATCGATTCCGGGCTATGGCAATGCCGGGGGCTTTGAGTTCCAGATGCTCGACCGCAGTGGCGGGGCCCTGGGCCTGCCCCAGTTCTTCGGGGCAGCGGGCCGGTTGATCCAGAAGGCCAACGCCGAGCCGGCCCTGGAGCGGGTGTTCACCCAGTTCAGCCCCGAGGCGCCCCAGCTGCGCATCAACGTGGACCGGGCCCGCCTGGCCTCGCTGGGCATCGACTACGCCCGGGCGATGCAGGCCCTCAGCCTCAACTTCGGCGGCGCCTACGTGAACGACACCTTCCAGGAAGGCAAGGTGCGCCGGGTGTTCGTGCAGGCCGACGCGCCGTTCCGCGCCACACCGGCACGGCTCGATGAGCTGTATGTGCCCAACGCCAAGGGCGAGCCGGTGCCGCTGGCCGAGTTCATCACGATCACGCCGGTCACCGGGCCCTCGGTGATCCCCCATTTCAACCTCTACCGCTCGATCAAGGTGGAGGGCATGGCCGGGCCGGGCTTCAGCTCGGGCCAGGCGATCAACGCCATGCGGGAGGTGTTCCAGCGCCTCGGGGTGAACGGGATCGACTACGACTGGACCGGCCTGTCCCGCGAGGAGGTGAAGGCCGGCGCCCTGGCGATCGTGATCTTCGCCCTGGGCATCCTGGTGGTGTATCTCGTGCTGGCCGGCCAGTACGAGAGCGTCAGCGATCCGCTGATCATCCTGATGACGGTGCCCACCGCCATGCTCGGGGCGCTGGTGTTCCTCAGCCTGCGCGGCGAGGTGCTGAACATCTACGCCCAGGTGGGCCTGGTGATGCTGATTGGCCTGGCGGCCAAGAACGGCATCCTCATCGTGGACCTGGCCAACCAGCGCATGGCCGAGGGTGCATCGGCCCTCGAGGCCGCGCGGCAGGCGGCCGAATCCCGGCTGCGGCCCATCATCATGACCGCCATCTCCTCGCTGTTCGGCTTCCTGCCGCTGGTGCTGGCCAGCGGGGCCGGCGCCCGCAGCCAAACGTCACTCGGCACGGTGGTGTTCGGCGGCCTGCTGGTGGCCACCGTGCTGTCGCTGTTTGTGGTGCCGGTGTTCTACGTGGTGATGAAGCAGTGGATGGGCCAGGCACCACGCACCCAGGGGGCCCAAGGATGATTCGCCGGATCCTGCGCTCCACCCTGGTGGGAAGCCTGGCGGGTGTGGGGGTGGCCCTGCTGCTGCACGCCGCAATCCTCAACACGCCGGTGCAGATCCCGCCCCACCGCTTTGGCTGGCAGGTGTTCACCCTCGGCCTGGCGGGTGCCATCGCCGGCCTGGCCCTCAGCAGCGTGATCGCGCTGAAGGCCTCCAATCCCGATCCCAGCTATCACCGCAAGGACCCGCCGCGCCGCCCGAACCGGTCCTGACCCGAGCCCTTAGGTGTCGGCGCCCACCAGGGCGAGGTTGGGACTGGCCACGCGGTAGCAGCTGCGGCCGGCGCGCTTGGCCTCGTAGAGGGCCCCATCGGCGCGGTGCACGAGCTCCAACGGGGTGGCAATCGATGGGCCCTGGGTCTCCACGCTGGCCACGCCCACACTCACCGTCACGATGTGACGCCGACCGGTTTGGGACACCCAAATCGGCGAGACCTGCATGTGATGCACGATCCGTGCGGCCACCTCACAGGCTCCCTGGCAAGCGGTGTGGGGAAGCAGCACGGCGAACTCTTCCCCGCCATAGCGATACACCCGGTCCGCGCCGCGGCCGGCCTGTTCCGCGATGTGGCGCGCCACCGCCACCAGGCAGTCGTCGCCAGCGAGGTGACCGTGGCGATCGTTGAACTGCTTGAAGTGATCCACATCGAGCAGGAGCAGTGAAAAACTCCGCTCGCTCAGCCGCCTGTTGTCGAACTGGGCCTGCAGATCCAGGTTGAACGCATGGCGGTTGCCCACCCCGGTGAGGGCGTCGCGGTTGGCCAGCTCCTCCAGCTCGTGGGTGCGCTGCTTCACCAGATTGGCGATGGTCATGTCCTTGGTTTGGAGCATCACCAGCGCATCGCCGAGGGCGTCATGGCGGGGGATATCACCCAGACGGATCCCCAGGGTGCGCAGCTGCTCCACGCTCTGCACCACCGGATTGCCTAGGAAAAAGCCGTGGTCCTGATCCACGATCACCTGGCCCTTGAGCTGCAGCGGCATCAACCGCAGCTCAAGCACACAGAGCTTGCCCACGAGGTCTTGAAACCCCTCCAGGCCCTGCACCTGCACCTCGGGGCGACGCAGGATCAAATGCTCGTTGAGGGATTCACCCAGCACCGCGGGGCCAAGGATGCGGCTCAGGGCGGCGCCCATCTGCCGGATCACCAGGTGCCGATCCACCACCAGGTGGAAGGGGAACAGCTCAGGGAAATAACCGGGCGAGGGCGCCAGAATCATGGGCTGGAGTCGCTCGGGCTCTCGTAGCGCAGCTCGAACACGTCGTGGTCGGCGCCCTCGTTGCGATCCTCGAGTTGCTGAATCTGAACGGGCGTATCGAAGCGCTCGCCCAGCCCCTCCACCAGCCCCATCACCATCGGGGCCAACCCCTGCCGATGGGAGTGGTAGTGCAGATGCATGGTGCCCTGTTCAGGCTCCTCCGCCTCGAAGCTGGGGGGCTGGAGCTGGGGGAAGTTCACACCCACACGGGCGTGGAGGTCGTCGAGGTTGTGGAGAAATTCCGGCAGGGAATCGCCGGCCATATCCATGAGGGGGCCGTAGCCCTCGTGGGCGGTGTATTTCACCCAGAACTCACCGAAGGCGTGCAGGAGCGCATGGGGCTCGGCCTGCAGTTCCGCGCTCGCCGCCATCACCAACCGGTGGGTGAGGTCGTCGGGGTAGGGCTGCATGCCCTCGAAGTCGTCGTGCGGCACCTCGGCCCGCTCGCGAACCCGCTCCCAGACGGCATCGCCGTGCTGGGTACAGATCATGTCGCGGATCGCCTTGTTGACGAGACCGTACAGAGCTTCACCATCACGCTCAAGCGGACGTTAGCTCTGCATGTTGGAACTGGGGTTTCGCACCTCAGCCCAGGGCCTGGCCCAGGGAAAACAGGCCGAAGGCCAGGAACAGGCCGCCGCTGAGGCGGTAGAGCAGCTTCTCGCTGATGCGGGTGCCGATCCACTTGCCGGCGCCCACCGCCAGCCCGGTCACGAGCGCATGGCCAGCCAGGGTGCCGGCCAGCAGGCCGGCGAAGGTGAAGGCCGGCGCGGTGGCCAGAAAGATGGTGGTGAACTGGGTGCGATCGCCCAGCTCGGCGATGAACACCAGGGCGAAGGCCTCCCAGATCACCGCCCAGGCGGTGTTGAAGCGGCGGCCGCTCTCGGCCTCGTTCACCGCAACTTCCGCTTCCTTCTCTTCGTCGTCGGCCTCGTCGGCCCCCATCGCCTGGGCATCGATCAGCAGCTTCACCCCGAAACCCAGGAACAGCACCGCCGCCAGCCAGGGCACCACCGTGGCGGGCAACAGTTCCCGCAGGCCGTAGCCCAGCCCCAGGGAAATCAGGGTGACGGCCGCCAGGGCCAGGAAAGCCCCCACGAACACGTAACGGGGCCGGTGGCGCGCCGCCAGGATCAGCGCCATGAAGAAGGTTTTGTCACCCAGCTCGGCCAGGGTGATCGCGGTGAGGCTGGAGCCGAACGCCGCCAGGCTCGGCTCGGAAGACAGGGGGATTGCCATACCCACCAAGGTGCCTCAACGGCCATGAAGAAGTTGTGAAGAGCGCTCAGCCGGTGGGCAGCTCCACCACCAGCACACAGCGCCCTGGCCGGCTCTCGCCCAGCCGCAGCTCGCCACCGTGGCGGCGGGCAATCGAGCGGGCAATCGCCAGCCCCAGCCCGCTATGGCCGCCCGCATCGGCCTGATCACTGGCGCGCCAGAAGCGCTCAAACACCTGCTCGCGCTGCTCGGGGCCGATGCCCGGCCCCCCATCCACCACCTCCACGCGCACCCCCTTCGTCAGGCGTCGCACCGGCAGGCGCACGGTGCCGCCCCTGGGGCTGTGGCGGATGGCATTGAGCAGCAGGTTGGTGAACAGGCGCAGCAGCTGATCGGGCTGGCCGCTGATCGGCACCGCCGTGATCCCCTCGGCCGGCTCCAGGCTCAGCTGCACGCCGCAGGCATCCGCCTGGGGGCCATACAGCCGCAGCAGATCCTCCAGCAGCTCGAGCAGATCGAAGTGCTGGCCGGCCCCGCCGCGCTCGCCACCGTGGCTGCAACCGCCCTGCTCCTGGCGCGCCAGGAAGAGCAGGTCGTCCAGCAGCCGGGCCATGCGCACCGCCAGCCCATCCAGCTCACGCCAGGGGGCATCGACGGCCTGCTTCTGGCTGTCGGGCATGGCGGCCAGCAGGGTGCGCATGGCCGTGAGCGGATGGCGCAGCTCGTGGGAGGCATCGGCGGTGAAACGCTGCAACGCCTCCACCTGCAGCTGCAGGGGGGCGAAGGCGGTGCGCAGCATGCGCCGACTCACCATCAAGGCCGCCAGCACCGCCACCAGGCCGCCGAGCAGCAGGCCGCGCTTGAGGCGATAGAGATCGCGGCGGGCGGCGGCATCGGAGCGGGCCACCCGCACGAAGCCACTGAGTTGGCGGTCGGGCTGGCGAGCGCTCTGCCGATCGGCCCCCTCGGTGAACACCGGCTGTTCCAGGGCCAGGCCACCGGCCCAACGGCGCCAGCGGGGTGCCGTGGCCGCCGTGGGGGAGGGGGCCAGCCCAGGGGGAAACGGCAGCGAGCCCTGCTGGGTGAGCAGCACCCCTTCGGCATCGAACCACTGCACCCGCTGCTGCTCCAGCCCTGGCATCGCCACCACCCGCCGCTCCGGCCGGAACTTGCGATCACCGGCCGCCTCCCTCGCTTCATGGGCGATCAAGGGCAACTGGGCTGCGGCGCTGGCCGCGAGCTGGCGCAGCTCACTGCGCTGATCCTCAGCCCGCTGCAGGGCAATGCCCCAGTAGAGCGAGCCAGAGAAGGCCAGCAGCAGCAGCAGCGCAAAGCCGCCGCCCTGCAGCGTGAGCCGCCGCTTGAGCTGTAGCGGATCAGGCGGCAGCGGCGGGGTTGAGGCGGTAGCCGAGGCCATAAACGGTATCGATCAGGTCGGGCGGGCTGCCGGCAGCGCTGAGTTTGTGGCGCAGGTTGCGCATGTGGGCCCTCAGGGTGTCGTCGCCCACGTCGCGCCGGCCATCCCCGCAGCCATGCAGCAGCTGGCCCTTGCTGCAGGTGAGTCCCCGGGCGCGGAGCAGCTGCTCAAGCAGCAGGGCTTCCTTGCGGGTGAGCTCCACGGGAACACCGGCCACCGAGGCCGTGACCTGCCCCGGAAGCAGCTGCAGCGGCCCCCAGCTCAGCTCGGCCTGCAGGGGCCGATCGGCGCGGCGCAGCAGGGCCCGGATGCGGGCATGGAGCACCTCCGGATCGAAGGGCTTCACCACGTAGTCGTCGGCACCGCAATCCAGTCCATGCACCTTGTCGGGGGCGCTGTCCCGGGCGGTGAGCATCAACACCAACGGCTGCTGGTGGCTGGGCTGCTCGCGAAGCCGGCTGCATACCGCAAACCCATCGCCATCGGGCAGCCCCAGATCCAGCAGCACCAGATCAAAGGTCTCCCGCTCGAGCCAGTAGAGCGCCTCCCCAGCTCCAGCCGCCGCCGCCGCCCCGTAGCCCCAACGGCCCAGCAACCGCAGCAGGCCGGCCTGGAGGGTGGGATCGTCTTCCACGACGAGCAGCTTCATCCGGCTGGCCGATCGCACGCCCTGGTGCTGCGACCCTCGCACAGGCCCGAAGGGCTCACCGAAGGATCGGTTCCCCGTATCCGGCGCCACGCTCCGAACCAGACCAACCGATCCAGGATCGATACACCACTCGGGGCTCCCCCAGCGATGCGCGACATCCTGTTTCGCGTGATCCACGAACAGCCCGGCCACCTCGTGGCCCTGGCGGAGGCGGCAGCCATCACCATCACCGCCCCCAGCCTCGAAGAACTACACCATGAGGCCCGTGATGCCCTGATCGAACGGATGGGCCCGGCCCATGTGTCGGTGCGGGTGCGCATCCGCCGGGACCACCGCGGCCAGAGAACGCCTTCAGGACGAGGCCGGCATTCAGTGCATCCACAGCACTGCACAAACGCACCAATTCACGGTACTGGTGCAGCTCATGGCACACCTTCAGGACGCCTTCAGCCAGAACTCTTTGCCGCAGAAAGCACAGCGGACCACCCGAAAACAAAGGTCCGTAATATTGATGCGCAAAGCGCATAACGCAATGCCACGTGAGCGCCCCATCAATCCCCTACCCAGCGAGCAGCCTGAGCAGGACGAGCGCTATCGCCTGGATCCCGCAAAATTCCCCAAACGGCTTGAGCTCGTCCTCGACGAGGCACTGCTACGCCACCTCGAAGCATTGGCCGCACGCAGCGGCCGCTCCATCAACGACCTGATCACAGACCTGCTCTCTCGGCAGGTGGATCCAACGCGTGAGCCCTAGCCAAGACTTGAGCCACAGCCCCGCATTCGGATCCAACCCATCACCAGAGGGCTCGCACACCTCCCTGCTGCGGCACGGGTGAAGCCGGTGTTCCTGTTGACTGCACTGCCACCGAGGCCTGGTTCTGCTGAAGGCACTGGGGCAGGAACACATACCAAGACAACAACGACGTGCACTGGCCGTTACTCGGATTGCATCGCCCCTGCGCACATACATTCTGTGAACCGGAATAGGTGTTACAGGTGTCCGCCAAACGCATATCCGTGGGCAATTTGGCCATAATCGTTGCCGAAGAGATCTGGCCATCCTCTGCATCAGCAATAATCGCCGAACGCAGGGCCTGAACTGCTGTTCCCCTCATGCCCCAATAGGGAAAGTAACTGATTGTCTGATCACGCAGAAAGGCCTCTCCTGCGTTGGAGTAGAGATAGCGGGCAATGCCGAGAAAGTCAACGCTGTAAGGCTTCAGCATGCCCTGACGCACTTCCTCGGATGTCCAGCCCGAGCGGTTTAAACCACCCTCCAGACCGCGATCTGTGATCTCACCGGTTTCCAAGAAGGCAGTGAAAGCCTCTTGCGTGGTGGTCCACACAGCGCCGCCGGTATTCCACCTCACAGGCCGTTCAGCTGCGCTGACAGGCACGGGAGAGGCTACGCCCAGGGCCAGCGCACCGATCATCAAGACAAGGGACGAGTGATTCACAACAAAACAAGAGGGTGACATCAGAAACGTAGAAAGACCCAGAGAGCAAGACGCCTGTACACCGATTGCGCAGCGCCATTGCAGCCACTAAGTGAGGCGACCACTAACCAAACGGAACACGATCGCAATCAAAGCGATCACAAGCAAGAGATGAATCAATCCTCCAAGTGTGTAGGAAGTAAACATCCCAAGCAGCCAGAGAATCACCAGGAGAACAACAAGGGCTTCGATCATGTTTTGGAGTGGATAATGGACCCAATAAAAAGCCACCCCCAATCGCGGGTGGCCGCCCATTCGGCTTCCGAAAGCTACTTGCCCATATCGCTAGCAGCATCAGCAACATTCTTGGCGACAGACTGTGCACCCTGCTTAAGGTCTTCAGCCGCGTTCATCGCCGAGCCTTGAAACTGCTTTGCCTTACCCTTAACTTGGTGACCCGTATCACCAGTGATCTCGCCATAGGCAGACTCGAGCTTGCCCTCCATTTTCTTGGCGTCTCCACGAGCTTTGTTGGCCATAGTTCCGAATGCAAAAGTGTTCAAAGAGTGGTCAGCGGCCTGGGCACTGGCAGGAAGAAACGTCAGCAGAAAGCCAGTCGTGAACGCCAGTGTTATTACCCAGGGCATCGCCCATTGCTGAAACGAGCCAAGAAGCCCCTTGGCTTGAGTGCGCATGGTGTTGCTATCTGCAGGACTGTTCAGTCCTAGACAGCTCCCGAAAGACACGATCATTGAGGGAGGGCAAATCTCCGCCGTCACGGGCTTAACTCCCTGAAAGATCAGTGACCGCAAGCCATTTTGATCGCGTAACAAGTTGTTTTGGCGATACAGCAGTCTGCATCAGCCGTCGCGAACCAACGGCCAACTCCGCCTGAAGCGATTTACCCAGCCAACACCTGCGACAGTGCAGTGGGTGAGCAGGGTGAGCTGATAAAAGCAAGATCAACGAGATCTATATGACCAACCTCGCCGCTGATCTGTAGCAATGCCGCGGAAATCGCCGATCCATCCAGCACGACTTTCCCATAGTTATATATGTCGCCACGCACCGCCATGCAAAGATTCATTCGTTCGATCGCCGCAGTCGTGCTTGCCCTTGGATCCTCTGCTATAGCGCAGACGGTGAATGAATCCCAGATGCGAGCAGCAAACCTTGCCCGCATGTCAGCCGAAGTTCTCAATGGAGGATTGGGCCAATACTCACCGGCAGATTGCATGCACCAAGGTGGTGGAGGCAGCTGTCTGATCTCGAACACAGCCAACGGCTATCTGTTTCGATTTCTGGGCGGAGCCCCCGGCTGGGCCTCGCGACGCGACGCTGCAACCATTGAAACCGTGGTTCTCGTTGCGCCTGACGGAAAGAGCCTGAAGGTTCAGTACAACGGTCCTGTGCGCTTGCAGGCCACTCCCTGAATTGTTGCGCTGCAGTGATAAACGTGTGAGCCGGCGTTAGGGCGCGGAGAATTAGTTGGGGTCATTGATAGTCGACGTGGGGGGCACCACCAGCACTGGGAGTGTGCTGTGGTTCAACACCTTCTGGGTTTGGCTGCCCAACATGAAGCCCTCAAGCCCGCGGCAGCCATGAGATGCCATCACAATCAGGTCACAGCTGAGCTGCTCAGCAGCAGCAAGGATGGCCTGGTAGGGATGATCACTCTCGCGATATTCCCAGTCCAGCTCAACAACCGTGCCCAAACCATCGCGGGGCTGGGGCTGGGCAATTACACGCTGCAAATAATACTTTGCCTGCTCAGCAATCAGCTCATGGGCCTCCTGAAGACGGTGCGAGCTAAACATGGCGCGGTCGACAAAGGGGGGCAACGCACCAAGGGAGAAGCCCGCAGCCGTTGGCAATGCATAAAACACCGAAACTCTGGCTCCGAGCTTTTGAGCCAGCATCACTGCCATACGAAGTGCACCCTCAGAGAGGACGCCCCCATCCACTGGAACGAGCAGATGCTTCACCATTGATGTTGGCCGTTGGAGGACACAGAAGCCCACGGGCTGCTGTGTCAAGGTATGGATCCAATACCTCAACCTTGCCCTAGAAACACAGAATTGCAGCGGATGCGAGTCAACGCTGAGCCTCATGCTTAGAGGCACAAGGGAATCCGAACAAAGACCTGCCTGGTCAATGCAGCACTATGCATCGTTTGGACAGACACAAATGTCTTTACGATGAAATTGAGCGATTAGCTGCGCCATGACAAGACCGAAAGATTCTCAGCACCTGGGGACGAATCTGCATAACGATGGTGTGATATTTCGCGTTTGGGCTCCCCATGCAGACCACGTATCAGTCATCGGAACATTCAATGGATGGAATGAAGCAGCCAATCCAATGACCCCAGAAGAGGGGGGGTATTGGCAGGCCAAGATTGCAGAAGCCCAGATCGGCAATCACTACAAATACCAGATCGTCACATCGCATGGATCATTGCAACGCATTGATCCTCATGCTCGAGAAGTCACCAACTCAGTGGGGAATGCCATCATTCATGATCCCAGCTTTGACTGGGGCGATGACCACTACACCATGCCTGCATGGAATGAGCTGGTCATCTACGAGCTACACGTGGGCACTTTCAACACTGAAGACCCCTATCATCCGGGGCGCTTTATCACAATCACTGCCCGACTCGAGCACCTCCAGAAGCTAGGAATTAATGCCATACAAATTATGCCCGTAGGCCAATTCGCAGGCATGCGATCCTGGGGCTACAACCCATCTCATCTTTTTGCCGTAGATTCTGACTACGGCGGATCATTAGGCCTCAAACGCTTTATCAAGCGAGCGCATCAAGCAGGCATTGCCGTAATTCTTGATGTTGTTTACAACCACTTTGGCCCAAGTGATCTCGACCTCTGGCAGTTTGATGGATGGGCTGAGAACGGCTGGGGTGGAATTTACTTCTACAATGATGATCGTGCTCACACTCCTTGGGGAGAAACACGTCCAGACTATGGACGCGGAGAGGTAAGGCAGTTCATCCTTGACAATGTTCTGATGTGGCTTGATGAATACCACATCGATGGCCTGCGCTTCGATAGCACCCTTTACATCCGCAGTGTTGGAGAAGCAGGAAGCCAGGAGCTGCCCGATGGATGGAGCATGCTCCAAGCCATTAATGAGACTGTGACCAGCTCACGTAGTGGGCGGATCACGATTGCCGAAGATCTTCAGAGTAATGAGTGGATAACCAAGGATGTTGGCGCTGGCGGAGCCGGATTTGGATCCCAATGGGATCCACATTTTGTTCAGCCTATTCGCGCGGCCATTATCGCCACTCAAGATCAAAACCGCTCATTGGCAAGCATTCGCGATGCCATTCTTTATCGCTACAACGACGATGCATTCGAGCGCGTTATCTACAGTGAGTCCCATGATGATGTGGCCAATGGCCAGGCAAGAATTCCCCAAGAAGTTGATCCAAGTGATCCCACTGGATGGTACGCCCAGAAGCGATCAACCATGGCAGCAGCACTGGTCTTTACGGCACCGGGAATTCCAATGTTGTTCCAGGGGCAGGAGTTCCTCGAAGGGGGATGGTTCCGGGATACTGTCCCCGTTGACTGGGATCAACAGCAAGAATTTTGTGGCATCATCCGCCTCTATAAAGACCTAATTTCTCTTCGCCTCAATAAAGGAGGAATTTCCCGCGGCCTCATTGGTCAGTTCACCCAGGTCTATCACCTCAATGAACACCGCAATATGTTGGCTTTTCATCGTTGGGATCAAGGCGGTCCTTGTGATGACGTTGTTGTGGTTGCCAATTTCTTTCATGAAGCCCAAGAAAACTATGTGCTTGGATTTCCTGCATTAGGCGCCTGGCAGCTTCGCTTCAACAGCGACTGGCACGGATACAGCGATATCTTTAATGGCTGCCCAAGTAGCGATACAGAAGCCATCCATGGGGCCTACGACGGGCTACCTTTTCATGCAACGATCCGCATCGGGCCATACAGCGTATTGATTTACACCCAGTAAGCACTCCCGTGACAAGCCTAGTGGGCATGGCATGAAAAAAATCAGGGGTCTCTTGCTTGAGCTCAAACCGAAGACAATATTAGTTGAAGAGGTCTATGAGAAAATTGCCAAGCGCCCTGCCAAAGCTGCCACCCGGTGTGGTTTCTGGACGATAGTTGCTCTGGGTCACAGTGAGTGTCATATCAGCCCAACGAAACAGGCCACTTCTACCGTAATCATTGAATTGCACAGGCCAACGCCCACCCACTCCATCGCTGATCTGATAGCCACCCTGACTTTCTTCAAACACATACCGCGACCCATTTTGGAGTTGAACTTCAAAGCGGGGCTGAAGACCTTGACGGACTTCCTTGAGAGCACAGGATCCTTGGAAAACCAAAACCCCAGCACGCGTGATGGAACAATCCCCAGTGAAGTCAGATTGGCCAAACGTTGAGTCTTGATAGGGAGCTGGATCTGGGTACGCGTATGCCCCAGAAGCATCTCCGAACAACTGACTGGTCACTTGTCGATTGATCTGCGGCTGCCCATAACAAACACGCTTGCCAAGATCACAACGACTACCATCGCTCAGCGTGAACAACTGAGGTTGACGTTGTCCACGCAAAAAAGTTTGGGCTTTCTGCCTTGCAGAAGCCCCAAAATACTGACCCGTGAGATTCAATGATAGTCCACGGGCGTCATAGCACCGCTGGCTTTGACGATCACAGATCACACCTACCGATGGAAACTGCAGCAACATCGGTTGTTGTGACTGGGCCGATTGCGACAGAGCGCCACTACCGCCAAGCAGCGACAGAGATGCCGCCAGCCTGGCCATCACACTTAGAGATCTAAAAGAACACCAACGCATAGCCGCCACGCTTCTCGAACAATTCAAGGCACTTCGTTGTTGCTTGACGTCCAATGCGGCAGATCCCAAGCACCGATGCCACTGGTCGAGCCATCAATCCCACCGATGCCCCTGGAATGAGCAAGAACACCCATTGCCGCTCCCTATCGGCGGAATCATGGTGGTTGCAACGGGATTCGGAGGCGCCATTGACGGACGACACCCCCCCTGAGCACCAGACAGGAGCGCGCTGACGATCCGGTCCCTGCTCCAACACTCTCAACGGATCACCGGTTTCCCACGCCGTGAGCCCCCACGTCATTAGACGAGCCACGGCCCTCCACTGCACTGCTTACGGCAGGCCCAACGGCCCCCGTTGGTGCGACCTGTCCCAGGTGCCCCGGAGGCTGCGGAAACCCCAGTAGACACCTGGCCCCAGGTGCCAGCGCCAGCAGCTCCGCCCACAACTAAAGAACCCAGTGATCAGCTGATCACGACATCACCAAGCCAAAACCACACGCACAGCTGCGCCCGCACCCCCTTGGGTCGGCACCACGGCTGAGCAGACAAACGCCCGGGGCCCACGCTCCGGGCTTTGTTGCGCAACAGCTCAGGCCAAACGGCCATGGCTGAAGACCTCAACCATGGCGACCTTGGGCAGCCCCCAGGAATTCCTCCCACGGCATCGGACGGCCGTAGAGGTAACCCTGGCCTTTCTGAAAGCCATTTTCGGCAAGCCAGCGGGCCTGGGCCTCCGTTTCAATGCCTTCGGCGGTGAGATCCATCTCCAGCATCGTGGCGATGGAGTGAATCGTGCTCAGCAGCCGATCTGAGGGATCCTTGGCCGCACCGATTCGGGCGATGTAGCCCTGATCCACCTTGATGGTTTGGATCGGGAAGTGATGCAGCCGCGAGAGGGATGAATAGCCGGTTCCGAAATCGTCGATGGCCAGCCGCACTCCCATCTCCACCAGCGTGCCCAGAAAACCCTCGATCGCACTGAGATCCAGCTGGAGAGCCTCTTCGATCAACTCCGCCTGCACGATCCATCCGGGTGGCGGCGGGAACTGTTCCAGCGTGTTTAACCACTGGCGGCGCTGGGAACTCTGGTTCAGCAGGGCCGCAGACAGGTTCACACTCAACACCCCAGTCCCTGGCCAGGGCTGATCACGGTTCAGCAATTTCAGGCTCTGCTGGAGAACCAACAGGTCGATCTCCGCCAGCAGCCCGGCCCGTTCAGCGGCCGGCAGAAAATCCTTCGGGAGAATCGGCGTGCCATGGGGCTGGGGCCAGCGCACCAGCATTTCCATCCCGCACCAACGGCCATCGGCGAGGTTCACGATCGGCTGGGGCCAGGGCTGCAGCTGGAGCGCCGGAATGGCTTTGCGCAGGTCGGCCTCCAGCGACAACTCCCGCATGGCGCTGATGCGGGTTATCAGATCGATGAAGCGCACCGCACTGCGCTGGCTGCGGCGGGCCGCCTGCTGGGCAATGCGGGTGTCGGCCTCCAGCGCGGCGAAGTTCTGATAGTTGCCCAGGGAGGTGGCAACGCCGATCGCGAGTGGGAGGGAATAGGTGGCATCATCCAGGCGCTGCCCGCCCTCACTGGCGCGGATCAGACGCTCGGCGATGTCTTGGATGGTTTCGCGCTGCTGCAGGTGGGGCAGCAGGATCAGCACTTCCGATGGACTGCTGCGACTGCAGCTGGCGTTCTCGGGCAGGAGGTCTTCGAGGCTGGCCGACCAGGCCTGAAACACCCGCTCACTCATGGCCTGGCCCAGGGCCGCATGGATCCGGCTGAGCTCGCAGAGCTTCACGTTGAGCACGCTGAAGCTGGGCGGCACGGGCAACGCCAGCATCACGTCGAGCAGATGCACGAAGGCGTCGCGGCTCAAAAACCGTGGGCTGAGGCTGGAGGCCGGATCAACCGGGCTGGCGCTGAGAGGTTCGGAAACTGGTGGCTCTGGCACCCCAGTGAGCCGGGCCATCGCCCGCGTGAGTTCCAACTGGCGCACCACCTGCCGCGCGAGCCGCTGCAGCAGCGTGATCTGATCGTCGTTGAGCCGGCCGGGTTTGAAATCCACGGCGCAGAGGCTGCCGATGACCATCCCGTTGCCAGCGATCAGGGGGAAGCCGGCATAAAACCGAATGTGCGGCTCCCCCAGCACCAGGGGGTTGTCGGAGAACCGGGCGTCCTCCAGGGCATCCGGAATGATCAACGGGATGCGCTGCAAAATCGTGTGGCTGCAGAACGACACATCGCGGGGCGTGCCCTCCGCGTCGAGCCCCAGACAGCTCTTAAACCACTGGCGGTTTTCATCCACCAGGCTCACGATGGCCACCGGCGTGCCGGCGATCGCCCGCGTGAGCTCACTGATGTCGTCAAACGCCTGCTCCCGCGGCGTGTCGAGCACCCCATAACTGCGCAGCTCGGCCAGCCGTTGCCCCTCAGTGGGCGGAATCGGTGCGATCTGCATCCAACGGGGGCCCTGCCGTCTCTCCACCGTATGCACGGCAACCATGGGCGTCAGCCGTGAAAAAAACTGCACGCTGCGAAACCTTCTGAGACCGTGGCAAAGGACCTCAGACGCACGCCTCAGGAGCTCGCCTTAAAGCGCAAAGAGCGCGTCGTAGCGGTAGTACTCGGGCTTGTTGAGGCCGTCGTGGTTGAGCATGCGGCGGAGCTCGATGATTTCGCGGCGCTGGGCCACGATGATCTCCCGCGACAGCCGCTGCACCGTGGCATTGCTGGACTTGGCCAGCGCATCGTGGGCCATCTGCAGCGCCCCGCCGTGATGATGCAACATCCCCTCCAAGAACCACACCACCCGGGTCTCGCGGGTGGGCGTTGACCCCGTCATTCGCATCGCCTCGATCTGGGAGGCCGTCATTCGCTCCAGCCCCGCCAGGCTGTTGGGGTCGCCACCGGGCCGCAGGGCCACGGGATAGACGGGAGCTTCGGGGTACCAGGCCTTGCGCCACTGCCCCATCGCCCTGATCTCCTGGGCCTGATCCCGCCAGATCGTCTTGGCGAGCGCCCCCACACCCGGTTGGCCGATGTCGAACACGAACTCGCTCATCCGCAGCGCCCCGGTGTGGTGCTGCACCATCGCGTCGAGCCAGCGCAGGTCGTAGGTGGCACCGGCCGGGCCCACGTCGTGGGCGTGGGCGCTGTGATCCATCCCCGGGGCGGCCGGTGTTGGGTGGTGATGGTGGTGCTGATGGGGATCATCCTGGGCCCGCACCGCGGGCAGGAGCAGGGCCAGCAGGGCGATGGGCAGAAGAACAACGCGCATCACGGCAACCGGGAGGAGATCTCACCCATACGATCCAGTCTCCCCTAACTGGAGAGTCACGCGCTGGCGGTGGCGCCCATGAAGATCGGGAAGGTGGCCGAGCGCTCCGGGCTGTCCATTAAAACCATCCGCTTCTACTGCAAGGCCGGCCTGATTCATCCGACGGCCCACAGCACGGGGGGCTATCGCCTCTTTCACGAGAACATTTTCGCCGAACTCACCCTGATCCGCACCCTCAAGGCGATGGACATCAATCTCCTCAGCCACTGGGAAACCTGCGGCGGCCGCCAGCCTTCAACGCCTTGAAGCGCCATACCACTGGCGATACCACTGCTCCATCTGGGCAATCTCCTGGCTTTGCACCTTCACCATGGCGGCCTGCAGTGTCCGCAGCTCGCGATGCTGCGTGCGCCACTGCGCATGGGACGCCATCATCACGCCCATCTGGTGATGGGGAATCATCTGTTCGAGGAAGGTTCGATCAAAATCAGGATCTGCCTTGAGAAGATCTAAAACTCTCAGATTGTTGCCCATGCCCATGCCCATGCCCATGCCATAGCCATCCCCACCGCCAGACCAGGCCGGCACGTCACCGCCGAACCACTGGCGGTACCAGCGCCGCATCTGGGCATTTTCGGCCGTCTGGCTGGTTTTGATGCGTGCTGCCAGGGCCCTGATTTCCGAATGGCGCGCGCGGGTGAGGGCCAGCTCTGCCATCGCAATCGCCCCGTCGTGGTGGGGGATCATCATCACAATGAAACGCTGATCACCGGATTGCAGAAAACCGGATCCAGGCCCCATCCCCGATCCAGGCCCCATGCCAGATCCAGGCCAGGGTGCTGCCCGCTGGCTCACCAATAGGCCAGCAGCCAGCAGCCCAACCCACCACCAGCGTGGAACAGCGAACCTGGCCATGGCACCCTCCCACGCTGCCAGCCCATGAACTGTGATGAGCATGGGTGAGAATGCACCCCGTGGCAGCACATCTACGGAAGATGTGCTTGCAACATGTATCAAGCTGAATGAACTTGCTCCAGGACAATCCTGGAATGACAATCCCCCAGCCCATGTGATGGATGGCGCTTGCCACGGTGCCCGATCAGCTGTTGCAGCCGCTCAATGCCATCG
>JBBASQ010000011.1:19564-66063 GCA_040399185.1 Prochlorococcaceae cyanobacterium | reverse complement strand
GGAAACGCCCCACCTGGATGAGGGTTTCCGCCACCTCCAACTGGTGGGGGCTGATGTCCATCAGCACGGGTAAGAAGGCGGGCATCAGCCTCGGCACAGGAGCGGCTTTTATAGGGGCACGGCCGTGGGGCTGGGGCAGATCGGGAGACAACCCAATCTGCTGGGGGATTGGCTAAAAACCGCCATCAGGTGCCAAGGCGTGCGCGTTTTGGCGCGGAATGTTTTCCTTCGCTGTGGTGTGATGGATTTGCTGGGCGATAAGCGATTTCTCGACGCCATCCACAGCTACGAGCGGCAACTGGCCAAGTTGCTGGCCGTGCTGCTTGCGGTTGTTCTTGGTTTCGCCACGGTGTTCCTATTCCTGGAAACTGGAGCAAAGATCATCAGCTTTCAGGTGAACTGGTTTGACGGCAGCTTGATCAAGCTTCTCGATCGGCTGCTGCTCATCTTCATCGCGCTGGAGGTGCTTCAAAACATCACCGCCTACCTGCGAGATCAGGTGGTGCAGATTGAGCTCGTGCTGCTTACCGCGCTCACGGCTGTGGCCCGCAAGGTGATTGTTCTGCCGCCTGGAACCGACTACAAGCCCCAGCTCATGGTGGGCTTCGGGGTGATTTCGATCGGCCTTGCCGTGGCCTATTGGCTGGTGCGCCATGCCCGTGCCGATCGGGCTGAAGCATTGCCACCGTCGTAGGAATCAGCCTTGATTGGGCGTTTGTTTTGGAAGCAAGCCGCGTTCGCGTAATTCCGCCTGGAATTCCCTGCCCAGCTTGGCTTCAGGTGTATGCCTGCCAATCTGTGTCAATACCAGCAAGGTGCGGCCGCTTAGCCAGACAAACGCCAGGAGAAACAGCAAGGTCATGCTGATGACCACATGGTTCCCAGATCTTGGCGCCTGACGGCTGGGATTGGGGGCGTCAGTCATCTCATCTCCGCCGCTAGCGTGCGCGCGGCCATGCTTGCTCAAACCTTTTTTCGAGATTCATGTCAGCAATTCGCTTGCTGGAACTTCTGATTCTGGTGTCAGCGCTGGCTGGCTTTCTGGGGTTGCTGTTGCGTCGCAATCTATTTCTGAAGGTGCTGGCGATGGATGTGATGGGTACGGCCGTTGTTGCGCTGTTTGTGTTGTTTGCAGCGCGCTCGGGTTTGCGCAGCCCGATTCTGAGGGAGCTTCCTGCCGCTGCTGCCCTGGCCGATCCGATTCCCCAGGGGGTGATTCTCACCGCCATCGTGATTGGTCTATCGATTCAGGCGCTGCTGCTGGTGGTGATGACCCAGTTGGCGCGCCTGGATCCCAGCCTGGATGTGGAGAGTTTTGATGGGGGTTCAGCTGGATGATTGCTGCTGTTGATGCCTTGGCAGCCCCGTCACCGGGACTGATCAAGGCCTGGTTGCTCGTTCCGTTTGCTGCGGCCTTTGTGGCGGTGCTCATGCCCTCGCTGGCGCGGGGCCTGGTGCTGGTGTCGTCGCTGATCACCGGTTTGGTGGGTATCGGCCAACTGCTCGGGGGATCCCCTCTGGAGCTGGATTTACTGGGGGCCCTTGGGGTGTCCTTACGGCTCGATGGGATGGCCGGTTGGTTTCTGTTGCTCAATGGCCTGCTGGTGTCTGCCGTTGTGCTGGAGGGCTGGATGCGGCCGCCTGTGCCCCTGCGCTCGATGTTGCTGCTCGTTCTGCAGGGCGGCCTCACGGTGAGCTGTGTGGCTACCGATCTGGTGAGCCTCTACGTGACCCTGGAGTTGGTGGGTATTGCGGCGTTTCTGCTGATCGTGTTGCCCCAGTCCGACAACACCCTCTGGATCGGTCTGCGCTATCTCCTGCTGAGCAACACCGCCATGGGCCTCTATCTGATTGGTGCAGCCTTGGTGTATGTCCAGCAGGACAGTTTCCGCATGGCAGCCCTGGCTGGGTTGCCCTTTGGTGCCCCCCAGGTGTTTCTGCTGATCGGCCTGTTCAGCAAGGCCGGCCTGTTTCTGGGGGGCCTGTGGTTGCCCCGTACCCACGCGGAGGCACCACCGGAGATCTCTGCGTTGTTGTCGGGGGTGGTGGTGACCGGTGGAGCCGTTCCGCTGCTGCGGCTGGCGGAGGTGGATCAGGCCCTGCTCAGCCCGATTCGCTGGGTGGGCATGGCCAGTGCCGTGCTGGGGGTGGTCTACGCCCTCAGCGACGGTGACGCCAAGCGATTGTTGGCCTGGAGCACCCTCTCCCAGATGGGGCTGGTGGTGCTTTCGCCCCTCAGTGGAGGGGCCATGGCCCTGGCCCATGGTTTGGCGAAGGGAGCGCTGTTCCTCAGCGCCCGGCAGTTCACAACGCGCCAGCTTCACTCGTGGGCCGCCAGTGCGCTCTCCCCCTTGGCCCTGGGGGTGCTGTGGATCGCATCGCTGTCGATTGCCGGGCTGCCGCCCTTTGCCGGCTATGCCGCCAAGAAGCAGCTCGATTCCGTGCTGCCCGAACCCTGGGGCCTGATGGTGTTGTTGGTGTCCGTGGGCACGGTGGCGGTGTATGCCCGGCTCTGGAGCGTTGGCTTGCAGGTGAAACCGCCAGCCCCTGGGGCCCTGCCGGTGGCCTGGTGCCAGTGGCTTGCCTTCGGGCTGCTGTTGGTGCCCCTGGTGTTGGGGGCCGAGGCCCTGGCCCCCACCTGGAAGCCGGGGATCGGCCTGATCACAACGGCGCTGGTGCTGGCAGCAGGGCTCCTGCTGCAGCGTTGGCTTCGGCCTGGCCAGCCGCTGCCGGTGCTGGAGCGTCTCGACCAGCTGCTGGGCGGTGTCGTTGTGCTGGGGGCGGGGTTGCTGGCTGGCTTTGCCGGAGGGCTCTGACCATGGCGTGGTTGTTGAGCACCGGATTTCGGGTGCTGCTCTGGTTTTTGCTCACGGCCGACGCTTCGGCTGTGAATCTGTTGATTGGCCTGGGCCTTGCCGTGGCGCTGCCCAGGGCCCGTTCAGCCCGATGGTCTCTGCGCCAGATGGGTGTGGTGGTGACCCAGAGCTTGGTGGCCATCCCCAGGGCCTACGGCGAGGCCATGGCCTTGGTGTTGTCGGCGGGTGATCGCGAGACATTCACCGTGCTGCCGAGTCGGGGGATTCCGTCGCCGCTGGCGGTGTTTCTGGAGGTGTTCGCCATCACCCTCACCCCATTCACGATTGTTCTGGGGGTGCAAACCGATGGCCAAGCCCTGCGGTATCGGGTGCATCAATTGCTCCCTGGCCGAGCTGTTCGTGACGTGCAGGAGATGACCAACCGATGACCATCCTGCTCTGGGGCATGGTGCTGGCCCTGTTGATTCCGATCGCCCTGGTGTGTCGCCCCTGCACGGTGTGGGACCGGATGGCCGCCCTCAGCAGCATTTCCTCCAAGGTGGCCCTGATCATCCTGGTGGTGGCTGTGGTCCGCGGCGACTGGATGATCGGCTTGGTGGGCGCGATCACCCTCAGTGCGGGTAATGCTGGGATCTTGTTGCTCGCCAACCTGCTCCGGGAGGTGGAGCCATGACCGGGCTCAGTGCTTTCGCCCAGAACCTTTCCATCCCCCTGCTGGCAGGCGGCCTGTTGCTCTGGTTTTGGGGTACCTGGCCATTGTTGGAGCAGCAGAGTTATCTCGCCAAGCTGCACAAGCTTTCGGTGGCAGACACCCTTGGCTCTGTGCTCATGCTCCTGGGGCTACTGCTCCGCATCCCTGGGCAGTGGCCGCTGTTGTGCCTGGCTCTGCTGGGCCTGGTGCTTTGGAACACAATTTTTGGCTATGTGCTCGCGAGCTGTTCCCTCAGCCGCCAGCAACGGATCAAACAAGGCCTCAATCCATGACTGCCGGTGTCTTTCTGGGGGGCGAGCTTGATCTTCTGCTCCCGATCACAGCGCTGTTTCCCCTCACCGCCATCCTGTTGGTCACCCAGGCCAACCCCTATCAAACCCTTGTGCTCCGGGGCATTCTGGGCTCCGTGGCCACGCTTCTCTACGCCTTGCTCGGCGCTCCGGATGTGGCGATCACCGAGGCTCTGGTGGGAACGTTGCTGTCCACCACGCTCTACGCCGTGGCGCTGCGCTCATCGATGGCGTTGCGCCTGGAAGATCGCCGTGCTGTGACCACCGGCAATGGGGCGACCCTGGTGCAGCAGCAGCTCAGCGCCTGGATCAGTCCGCTGCATCTGCGCTTGCGGTTCTTGCCGGCTGCTGCCCCGGCATCCAGTCCATCCGGCCACGGCTGGCTGGAGGGGGAACGGCGCCTGGTGCTGAGGCGCGCGTCCCTGCTGCAGCGCCTGCAGTTGTGTGAGGGCTACCGCCAGTGGCTTGCCTCAGGCGGGGAAGTGGTGTTGGCCGAGGAGGAGGGGCGATGACCTGGCTGGTGCTGGTGGCGGCCATTGCGCTGTTTGCCGCGCCCTTGGCCACCGCACTTCCGGCTCCGGCCGGGGTGGAGGAGATCGCGCGTCAGCTGCTGGCGCAAACCCAGGTGCCCAATCTGGTGTCTGGGGTGATTCTCCATACCCGCCTCTTTGACACGATCACGGAGGTGGTGGTGTTCACCTTGGCCGTGCTGGGTGTGCGGTATCTGCTCGCTGTTGAGCCCCAACGCAGCCAGATTCGTGTGCTCGAAGATCCCCCTTCCCGGGTGCTTTGCGAGTTGGGAGCCACGATTTCGGCCTTCATCGCCGTGGAATTGGCCTTGCGCGGCCATCTCAGTCCGGGGGGAGGCTTCGCTGCTGGCGTGGCCGGTGGCACGGCCGTGGGCTTGATGCTGATCAGTGGTGGTGCAGATCGCGCTGAGCGTCTCTATCGCCGCTATCGCGCCGATCTGGTGGAAAAAGCGTCAGTTCTCGGTTTTTTGCTTGTGGCCCTTCTGTTGTTATTAGGGATTGGCCCGGCACCGGGGGCGTTTGGCACTCTCCTCAGCGGGGGTTGGATCCCCCTGCTCAACGTGCTGGTGGCCTTGAAGGTGACCCTGGGCTCCTGGGCGATGGTGCAGTTGTTTGTGCGCTATCGGGGATTGCTCTGAGCGGTTGGCCACGGCCCGCCCCATGGTGCCGTGGATACCCCCTAAGGTTCCGCGCCAACCAATGCCTGTAGCGATGACGACCGCATCGGCGCCTCCCGGGCGCCCGGGGCTGCGGGTGCTGAACCACATCAGCACCAACAACATCAAGGGGGATCTCTTCGGCGGGGTTACCGCCGCCATCGTGGCTTTGCCGCTGGCCCTGGCCTTCGGTGTGGCCTCCGGAGCTGGCGCCGCCGCTGGCCTGTGGGGCGCTGTGCTGGTGGGTCTGTTTGCCGCCCTCTTTGGCGGTACCCCCACCCTGATTTCGGAACCCACCGGTCCGATGACGGTGGTGATGACCGCTGTGATCGCCAATCTCACGGCGCGCAACCCGGAACACGGCCTGGCCATGGCCTTCACCGTGGTGATGCTGGCCGGTGTGTTCCAGATGGTCTTCGGCCTGTTGAAGCTGGGCCGCTACATCACCCAGATGCCTTACACGGTGATCTCGGGTTTCATGAGCGGGATTGGCTTCATCCTGATCATTCTTCAGCTGGGGCCTTTCTTGGGCCAGGCCATCCCCAAGGGTGGCGTGATGGGCACGCTGAGCGCCCTGCCCCAGCTGATTCAGAACGCCCGCCCCAGCGAGGTGCTGCTGGCGCTGATCACCCTGGCCATTCTCTGGCTCACCCCCTCCAAGGTGAAGAAGGTGGCGCCGCCCCAGCTGATCGCCCTGGTGATCGGCACGGTGCTTTCCCTCACGATTCTCTCCGGAGGAGAAGGCGGCGAGGGCGTGCGCCGGATTGGCGAGATTGCCTCCGGTTTCCCCAAGCTCCAGCTCCCCTATTTCGAGCTGGATGAGCTGCGCCTGATGTTTGTGGATGCTGCCGTTCTGGGCATGCTCGGCTGCATTGATGCGCTGCTCACCGCGGTGATCGCCGACAGCATCACCCGCACGGAACATGACTCGAACAAGGAATTGATCGGTCAGGGCCTGGGCAACCTGGTGTCGGGTCTGTTCGGCGGCATTGCCGGTGCCGGCGCCACCATGGGCACCGTGGTGAACATTCAGGCCGGCGGCCGCAGTGCCCTTTCGGGCATCAGCCGTGCCGTGATCCTGATGGTGGTGATCCTGGCCTTTACGGGCGTGGCGGCCCAGATTCCCCAGGCCGTGCTGGCGGGCATCGCGCTCAAGGTGGGTGTCGACATCGTCGACTGGGGCTTCATCAAACGGGCCCACCGCATCTCGCTCAGTGGGGCGGTGATCATGTATCTGGTGATCGCCCTCACCGTTTTGGTGGATCTGATCGTGGCCGTTGGCGTTGGTGTGTTCATTGCCAACATCCTCACCATCGACAAGATGAGCGCGCTCCAGAGCAAGTCGGTGAAGTCGATCAGCACCGGCGATGGTGACCTGGCGATCAGCGATGAAGAGCGTGTCTTGCTCGATCAGGGCAAAGGCCAGGTGCTGCTGTTCCAGCTCACCGGCGCCATGATCTTTGGCGTGGCCAAGGCCATCGGCCGTGAGCACAATGCCATTGGCGACTGCCGCGCCATCGTGTTCGATCTCTCTGAGGTGTCGCACCTCGGCGTTACGGCTGCTCTGGCTGTGGAGAATGCGGTTGAAGAGGCCGTGGAGAAGGGCCGCGATGTTTACGTGGTGGGTGCTTCCGACACCACCCAGCGCCGCCTGGAAAAACTGGGCCTCTACAAAAAACTCCCGGTGGAGCGCACCACTTTGGGTCGCCGGGAGGCTCTCCAGCAGGCCGTGGCAAGCCTGGCCTGAGCCCGCCTAGCGGCAATCCAGCCAAGCCAAGGGCCCGGATTCACCGGGCCCTTTTTTTGTCTAACGATCCCTTCTTTCCTCGCGCTTCCTTGATTACTGACTCCTTTCATCTCGACTGATTAGTGGCTTGCCGGGTGGGTCAATGTTGCGCGAGAACTTTGGTGTGTTGCCTGGGAACATCAGAGGTTGGACTTTAGTTAAAAACGCTTATCAGTCCGATCGGTGTTGCTGCCTGATCGTCGCCCCAGGGTGTGGTTGCACCGCTCTACGGTTGCGATGTAACGAGTCACGGTGCTTTTCGGTACACGTGCTTTTCCCATCGTTTGCATGCCCTGGTAATGCACTTAGTCATGGCGGAACGAGGCTTGCAGCTTGTGCTCGAGGCGGGTCAATCCTTGCCTGTTCATCTCTGTTGGCGCGTGAATGATGGCTATATCAGGGCCACGGGTCGCTCTGATTCGGCTGAGGTTTTCACTTTGGGTGTGTGGGGGTCTGGAGAGCTCGTAATGCCGGAATTGCTCACTCAGCAACCGGTGGAGCTGCGGGCTCTTTCCATGGCGAAGGTGCACGAATGGAGCCCCGATCCAGCTGAGTATCAGCGTTGTTCCACGCTGCAAATCCAGCAGATCGGTATGTTCCTGCAGCTCTCGCGCATCCGTCCGGCTGAGGCCCGTCTCTTTCATCTGTTGATCTGGCTGGGTGAGCGGTTCGGCGCCAGCTCGGAGTACGGACATTCTGTGCCTCTCGAGGCCATGAATCTCACCCATCGTCAGCTGGCGGAAATGGCCAGCCTGTCGCGGGTCACCGTGACCAAGGCCCTCGGCCAGTTCCGCCAGCAGGGATGGCTCCAGCGGTTTGGCGAGCTTGAGGTGTTAACCCACTCCGGAATTCAGTGGTTTCGGGATTTGTCTTAAGGGGTGGCCTTGATGCATCTCAAAGCCAGGGATCCGCCGCAGTTCCTGCGCCAATTCCATCTCCAACAAGTTTTCAATTCTTTAAGAGAACGAGAGTGCCTGAATTTATTAAGCTATTTGTTGATCAGCTTCAGTCTCCAACGCTCGGCTTCCTGATCGGCGGCATTGTCGTCGCCTCGTTTGGCAGTCAACTGGCGATTCCGGATTCGATCTATAAGTTCATCAGCTTCTTCTTGTTGATGAAGATTGGGTTGACTGGTGGCATCGCCATTCGCAACTCCAATCCTGTTGAGATCTTTCTCCCGGCGATTGCGGCCGTGCTCCTCGGCATCGGCATCGTGTTCATCAGTCGGTTCACCCTCGGGAAGCTGCCCGGGATCAAGGTGTCTGATGCTGTGGCTACGGGTGGGCTTTTTGGCGCAGTGAGTGGCTCCACCCTCGCGGCTGTCTTGCCCCAGTTGGATTCTGCCAAGATCCCCTATGAGGCGTGGACAGCGGCCCTCTATCCCTTCATGGATATTCCCGCCTTGGTGACGGCCATTGTTGTGGCCAGTGTGTACCTCAGCAAGAAGACAGGGAGGTCCTCCGATAATGTGGAGATCTGGCCAATTATTAAGGAGAGCTTGCAGAGTTCGGCTGTCTCCGCCCTCCTGCTTGGGGTGCTGCTGGGTATTGCCACCAAGCCAGAGCCTGTGTATGAGAGTTTCTTTAACCCGTTGTTTCGGGGCTTTCTCGCGGTTCTGATGATCATCATGGGCATGGAAGCTGCCCAGCGCATGAATGAGCTTCGTAAGGTGGCGCAGTGGTTTGCCATCTATGCATTCTTTGCGCCGATCGTCCATGGTTTCCTGGCGTTTGGTCTGGGTCTTGTCATTCACAAGCTCACCGGTTTCAGCATTGGTGGTGCTGTTGTGCTGGCGGTGATCGCAGCCTCCAGCTCGGACATCTCAGGTCCGCCCACCCTTCGTGCCGGTATTCCATCGGCAAATCCATCGGCTTACATCGGTGCCTCTACGGCCATTGGCACGCCTGTGGCGATCGCCATCTG
This sequence comes from Prochlorococcaceae cyanobacterium, assembly GCA_040399185.1. Classification (GTDB taxonomy): domain Bacteria; phylum Cyanobacteriota; class Cyanobacteriia; order PCC-6307; family Cyanobiaceae; genus UBA5018. The sequence continues at coordinate 57,350 of JBBASQ010000011.1, read as the reverse complement.
CATTCCGCTTTTTATCGGTCTTGCAGAAATGATGCTTGGCCGCTAGGTCGTCATTGTCATTCGTTTATCGGAGTTCTACGTCATGAGTCAACAGGTTTGGAAGCTGGTGATTGTTGCGGAGGAAATCCTCTCGAAGAAGCTCACTAGGCTAATCAAGGAGGCTGGTGCCACTGGATACACCGTGATGGCGGCAGGGGGCGAAGGTAGTCGGAATGTGCGCTCCACGGGTGAGCCCAGCGTCTCGCATACGCTGTCGAATGTGAAAATTGAGGTGCTTACGGGCACCCGGGAGCTCGCCGACAGGATTACCCGAGAGATTGAATCAAAGTATTATGCTGATTATTCGATTATCACCTACATCTCCCAGGTTGAAGCGTTACGCGATCACAAGTTCTGATCGTTTTTTCTGAAGGCTGTTCAGGGGGCTCTGGGTGTTCCTGTGCCGATCTGCCGGGGCGTGCAGCCATGCCCCGGCTCTTTGCTGATTGAGCCCTGGGATAGGCCTTGCCAGGGCTTCAAATCTGGCATTGATCAGTGCAGCTGATCGTCCCGATTGGTCCTGCTGAGATTCAGCCCCAAAGCCACCCAATCGTTGTTTCCTGCCTTTAGCTTTGCCCGACTTCAAACCGGACATCCCCCCAGATGCCTGCGCCACAGAAGCTCCCTCGCGGCGGCTGCGACGCATTCACCCAGCATCTGCGTGCCATCGGCCGCATACCGCTGCTTACCCCTGAAGAGGAAATCACCCTGGCCCGGGCCGTCCAGCGCGGCCGCCAGCTTCTGGAGATCGCCGAGGAACTCCGCATTCGCGCCGGTGGGGTTGAGCCCAGCCGGGAGGCATGGGCGGCCGAATCCAAGGTGAGCACCGCCCAGCTGCGCCAGCAGCTGCGCCGCGCCGAGCGGGCCCAGGAGCGGATGGTGACGGCCAACCTGCGCCTGGTGGTGAGCGTGGCCCGCAAGTACAGCCACCACCAGCTCGACCTGGAGGACCTGATCCAGGAGGGCACCCTCGGTTTGATCAAGGCGGTGGATCGCTTCGACCCAGCCCGGGGATATCGCTTTTCCACCTATGCCTATTGGTGGATTCGCGAGGGCATCAGCCGCGCCCTGGCCGACAAGAGCCGCAGCATCCGTCTGCCGGTGCACATGGTGGAGCTGCTCAGCAAGCTGCGCCGCGCCCAGCAGAGCCTGTGGCAGGAGCTGGGCCGCAATCCCACCCTGGCGGAGATCTCCGCCGCCACCGGCCTCAAGCCCCTCGACATCCGCGAGGCCCTGTTCCGGGCCCAGGAGCCCCTCAGTCTCGACTCGGCCTTTGCCGGCCAGGAGGATCTGCGGCTGATGGACAGCCTGCGCTGCAGTGCCGCCCCCCCGGCCGACCGTCTCACCGCGCTGCACCTGCGCCAGGACCTGGAAACCCTGCTGGCCGAGCTGCCCGCCACCGAAGCGGAGCTGCTGCGCCTTCGCTACGGGATGAAGGGGGAGGCCCCGATGAACCTCTGTGCCGTGGCCCGGGAGCTCGGCGTGACGCGGGACACGGCCCGCGGCATCGAGCGGCGCGCCAACGCCGCCATCCGCAAGCTGTCAAAGCGGGTGATCGACTACCTCGAGGCCTGAACCGGCGGGCCACAGGAAACGTCACATCCGTTGGGGCCCAACCGCAGAACCCACTCCCTATGGTTTGCGGCCACCTGATCCCGCGCCTGGATGTGATGCCCGTCTCCTTCGCTCAGACGGCCTGGCTGGTACCCCTGTATCCACTCGTGGGATCAGTTGCTTCCTTCCTGTGGTCGCCAGGTCTGATTGCCCGCACCGGGCCACGCCCCAGCGGCTACATCAACCTGTTGTTCGTCTCCCTGGCCTTCGTGCACAGCACGCTGGCCATGGTGGGGCTCCACAGCAATGCGGCGGCCGGCGCGGATGCCCTCTACAAGCCCCTCAGCTTCGGCTGGACCTGGCTCGACACCGCCGGGTTCCGGGTGGGATTCGATGGCCTGATCACCGAGCCGGCCCTGATCGCGATGACGGTGATCACCGGCCTGCATGTGCTTACCCAGATCTATGCGATCGGGTACCTCGAGATGGACTGGGGCTGGCCCCGCTTCTTTGGCTCGCTCAGTTTCTTCGAGGCCGGCCTCTGCGCCCTGGTGCTCACCGACTCGATCTTCTTCAGCTACGTGCTGCTGGAGCTGCTCACCCTGGGCACGTATCTGATCGTGGGCACCTGGTACAACCAGCCGCTGGTGGTGAAGGGGGCGCGGGACGCCTTCCTCACCAAGCGCATCGGCGACCTGATCCTGCTGGTGGGGGTGGTGGGTCTGCTGCCGCTCACCGGCACCTGGAATTTTCATGGCCTGCAGGCCTGGGCCGCCGAGATGGCCAACAACGGCCGCACCCTCTCGCCCGTGGGCACGGCCCTGATCCTGGCCCTGATCGCCGGCCCGATGGGCAAGTGTGCCCAGATCCCGCTCCACCTCTGGCTCGATGAGGCGATGGAGGGTCCGCTGCCCTCCACCGTGCTCCGCAACTCCGTGGTGGTGGCCGGTGGCGCGTGGGTGCTGCTGCGGCTGGAGCCGGTGATCGCCCTCAGCCCGTTGGCCCAGGGGGTGCTGGTGGTGGTGGGCGGCACCACGGCCCTGGTGAGTTCCCTGATCGCCCTGGCCCAGATCGATGTGAAGCGCGCCCTCTCCTTCCTGGTGAGCAGCTGGATGGGTCTGTTGTTCGTGGCCGTGGGCCTCGGTGGCATCTCCGTGGCCGACCACCTGCTGCTCGTGTACCCGCTGCCGATGGCCTTGCTGCTAATGGCCGTCGGCGCTGTGGTGATCAGCAACGTGACCCAAGACCTCACCCAACTGGGGGGTCTCTGGAGCCGACGCCCCCTGATTGGCCTGGCGTTCCTCACCGGCGCCGCCGGCCTGATGGCCCTGCCCCCCTTCGGTGGCTTCGCTGCCCTGCGCGAGCTGCTGGAGCTCACGGCCTCCAGCGCAAGCCCCGTGGTGTTTGGCGGTTTGGTGCTGATCACCAATGCCCTGATCAGTGCCGGCCTGGTGCGGGTGTTCGGCCAGATCTGGTGCGGCCCCACCACCCCGTTCACCGTGCGCTCGCCGGAGGTGCTCTGGCTGATGGTGCTCCCCACCACCTTCCTGATGGGGTTGGTGCTGCACCTGCCCCAGCTCTTTGTGCTGAATGGGGTGTTCGGCCTCGATCCGCTGCCGGGCTGGGGGCCGCTGGCGCTGCCCCTGCTGCTCTCCACCCTGGTGGGCGGCGGCCTCTCCGGAATCTTCTACCTGCGGCCGCACCCGATGGTGCAGCTGCCCGCCACCCTCGGCGGCCTGCAGGACTGGCTGGCCCACGACATGCAGACCGAGCGCTTCTATCACCGCACCGTGGTGGGGATGGTGGTGCAACTGGCCCGGCTCAGCGCCTGGAGCGACCGGCAACTCGTGGATGGCTTCAGCGGCGCCACTGGCAATGCCGCCCTGCAGAGCGCCCGCCGCCTCAGCCTCACCACCTCCGGCCGCTCCCAGGCCTATGCCCTCTCGCTCGTGCTCGGGGTGCTGCTGATGGCCGCCTGGCTGCTCACCCGCTAACTCCGATGACCCTGCTGCTTCCCCTGCTGATTCCCTTGGCGGCCGTGTTGCTGCTGCCGCTGCTCCCCGGCGACGCGGTGCTCACCCGCCGGGTGGCGGCCCTGGCCGGTTTGCTGCAGCTGGCCGCGGGCCTCGTGCTCTGGCGCCAGCCGCCCGCCGATCTGAGCGTCCCGTGGCTGCCCCAGCTGGGCCTCTCGCTGGATCTGGGCGTGGATGGGATCACCCTGCCGCTGCTGCTGCTCACCGCCCTGCTCACGGCGCTGGCCGTGCTGGCCGCCCCCACCGACCAGCCCCGCAGCCGCCTGTTCTATGGCCTGCTGCTGGCCACAAACCTGGGCCTCACCGGTGCCTTCCTGGCCCGCAACGCCCTGCTGTTTGTGCTCGCCTACGAGCTGATCCTGATCCCCACCACCCTGCTGGTGGCCACCTTCGGGCGGGGTGAGCGCTCCTCGGCGGCGGTGCGCTTTCTCCTCTACAACGCCCTCTCCGGCTTCGTGCTGCTGGGCGTGGTGCTGGCCATGGGCTGGCTCCATCCCGGTGGCGTGAGCTTTGCCTATGCCGACCTGGCGGCCGACCAGTTCAGCCCTGGGGCCGAGCGCTGGCTGCTGGCCGGTTTCCTGTTGGCCTTTGGCCTGAAGCTGCCGCTGGTGCCGCTGCATGGCTGGCAGCCGATCACCTACGCCCAGGCCCCCACCCCCGTGGCGATGCTGCTGAGCGGGGCCGTGTCGAAGCTCGGGGCCTATGGCCTGCTGCGCTTTGGGGTGCAGTTCCTGCCCGACACCTGGATGGCCTGGTCGCCCTGGATTGCCGCCCTCGGTGCGGTGAGCGCCATCTATGGCGCCCTCAATGCCATCGCCCAGCTCGACATGCGCCGGCTGGTGGCCTACAGCTCCCTCGGCCACATGGGCCTGCTGGCCCTGGCCCTGGCGGCGGCCACGCCGTTGAGCCTGCAGGGCGTGGTGGTGCAGATGCTGGCCCACGGGCTGATCATCGCCCTGCTGTTCTGCCTGGTGGGCACGATTGAACGGCGCACCGGCACCGTGGCCATTCCCGAACTCTCGGGGCTGATGAACCCCTACCGGGGCCTGCCCTTCACCATGGGGCTGATGTTGCTGGGCCTGATGGCGGCCGCCGGGGTGCCCGGGCTGGCTGGGTTCGTGGCCGAGCTGCTGGTGTTCGAGGGCAGTTGGGTGGCCTTCCCCTGGCCCACCCTGGTGTGCCTGATCGCGTCGGGCCTCACGGCTGTGTACGCCGTGCGCCTCTTCAACAGGGTGGGCTTCGGCCGCCTCGACAACGACCGCGCCGACTGGGTGAACACCACCTGGGCCGAGCGTTTCCCCGCCGTGGTGCTGGCGGCCCTGGTGGTGATCGCCGGCATCTGGCCCGCCACGATCACCGGCTTCAGCGAGGCCAGCACTGCCCCGCTCGCCCTGCGCCACCCCCAACTCGATTACACCGCCAGCGCCGCTGGTTCTGAGTTCACCGCTCCGGAGCTGCTCGCATGACGCCCCCCACCGCCCTGGCCCCCGAGGCCCCCGCCAAGCCCCTGATTCCGCCCTCCACCCATCGCTACGCCGATGTGATCCATCGGCTCGAGGCGGGCGGCTCGATGCTTCCCGACACGCCGGAAAACCTCCAGCAGATCATCGGCATCTACAAGGCCTACGCCGTGCCGATGGATTTCTACTGGCGCGACCTGCTCTACATCGCCGAGCAGGTGTTCCTGAATCCCCTCCCGGCGTTCAAGTACTTCATCTCCCAGGAGTACCTGGATCGCCCCTGCTCCTATGCCGGGGATCAGTCGAAGCTGCGCATCTGGCGCGGCGGCGAGAAGGCCCATCCGGAGCTGCTGGAGTTCATGGCCCGCGGAGAAACCATCCGCATGCCCAAGCTCCTGCATCACCTCTGGCACGACCGGGTGAACATGGAGTTCGCCGAGGCCTGCATGCAGGCCATGCTCTGGCACCAGGGCATGGGCGGCCGCTTCAACGACTACCTCGAATCCGACGCCTACCGCGCCAACGCCGACCGGGCGATCAAGGCCTACTTCAAGCGCAATCCGCTGATGCTGGGCCTCTACAAGCTGTTCCCGGAGATGTTCCTGGAGCAGGTGAAGCAGCTCAGCTACACCGCGAACCTGGGCCTGTTCTGGGAGGTGATGGCGCCCGTTTTCTTCGAGATGAGCGACATCTACGACGAGGGCGGCTTCAAGGGCGTTCCCGATGCCATGAATTTCCTGGTGAACGGCATCTTCGCCGTGGCCGGCCGGCCGATTTATCACCACGTGTTCATTGACGGGGAGTGCTTCGAGATCGTTCCCAAGGGCGAAGGCTTCACCTGGCTCTATGAAGCCGCCCTTCCCTACGTGGAGGCGGTGTTCTATCGCACGGCGCCGTTCCGCGGCACCAAGAGCTACAACGCCCAGGCCTGCCAGGTGCCCGATCACCAGGCCGATTTCCACTACGGCATCCTCTACGCCGATGTGTTCCCGGTGGGTTCGGCAGGCATTCCGCCCACCCTGCTGATGCAGGACATGCTGCACTTCCTGCCGCCCTATCTGCAGGACCTCTACAAGCAGCACAAGCGCGGCAGCGACGACCAGCTGATTCAGCTGGGCGTCACGTTTCAGCGTTCCATGTACAACGTGACATCCGCGGTGATCCAGGCGCTGCGCTGCGCCCTGCTCTATCCCCTCGACGACACCAATCCGGAGCACCTGATGGCGAACCGCCGCTTCTTCGAGGCCCAGATGGACCGCTTCCTGCGCCCCGAGGCCCGGCTGCCCCAGATCCAAACCCAGGACTACCGCTAGAGAACAGATGGCCACGATTCTCGAAACCGCCGCCGCCGCCGGTTGCTTCACCACCTTGCTGGCGGCCGTGGATGCCGCCGGCCTGCGGGGCGCCCTGGAGGGCCCGGGGCCGTTCACGGTGTTCGCGCCGATCGACGACGCCTTCGCCGCCCTGCCCCCCGGCACGGTGCAAACCCTGGTGGATAACCCGCCCCAGCTGGCCCGCATCCTCAAATACCACGTGCTCTCCGGCGCCTACAACCAGGCCGCCCTGGTGGCCCAGGACCAGTGGGACAGCCTGGAGGGCGCACCGATTCCGATCCGCTGCGCGGATCCCTTCGAGGTGAAGAACGCCACCGTGGTGAACGCCGACATCGCCTGCGATAACGGCATCGTGCACGTGATCAACCGGGTGATCCTCCCCGGCTGATCACGGCTTGGCTCAGAGTCCGCCGAACACGCTCAGCCCCTCCAGCCCCTCCACCAGCAGGTAGGCGCCGAGCACCAGGGCCAGCACGCCCACCAGCCACTCGGCCTTGTGCTGCAGCCATGCCTCGAGGCTGGTGATCGCCTCGCGGATGCCGCCGCCACTCACCAGCCAGGCCACGGGTGGTAACAGCAGCAGGGAGCTGGCCATCAGGGTGAACAATCCGGTGATCTCGGCGTCGGCGCCGAGGCCCGGGTCGTTCATCAGCAGCAATCCGGCTTCCTTTAAATAGAAAACAAGATTTTCGGGGGTGAGCAAGGCGCTGATGGCCCCGAGGCCCACCAGGGTGAGGGTGCTGAAGTCGGGCAGCTGGTTCATCAGCCGCAGCGCCATGCCCTCTTCGCCGATGTTGGCCTGGGGGGTGAGCTGATAGAGCCCCAGGCCGATCAGGGCGCCGGAGCCGAGCAGGTCGATCAGCACCTGCTCGCGGGCGCCGTGGCTGAGGGTGATCGAGAAGCTCTCGCCCAGCACCATCAGCACCACGATGGCCAGGGCGTTGGCACTGGCCCAGCCGAGCACGTAGGCCAGGGCCCGCTGCAACGGAGCCCGGCCCAGCAACAGCAGGGTGACCACGGCGATGTGCAGTGGTGAGAAGGCGATGCCGATGCCGAACAGCGAAGACTTGGTGATCAGCTCTGGGGAGAGCAGGGCAGGGATCGGCAACGGACGCTGAAAACCGAACCTGGATTGTGGCGACTCAGGCGGCGGGGATGCGATCGGGCTGCCAGTCGGGGGCCCATTGCCGGATCAGGGTTTCGAGCCGGGCCAGCTGGTAGCGGGTGAACTCGTTGGGGTGCGCGTCGTAGGCCTGCTGCAGCCCGGCGAGCTGGGCCTCAAGGGCGATCAGCACCGGGTGGTTGTCGTCGAGGGGCACGGCCGATCCGGTTCGATGCACCAGCCTAGGGACGTTGCCAGGCTGGGTCATCCGCGTCAGGCACTGCGCACGATGGCCCCAGCCACGGTTCAGGGACAGCCCGCGCTGGTGGTGAGCCTGCTGCGGCCGGAGGCCTATCCCCATCCGGTGGAGCGGGTGGAGCTGCTGGAAACCCACATCTCCTGGGTGTTCCTCACCGGCCCCTATGCCTACAAGCTCAAGAAGCCGGTGGATTTCGGCTTCCTCGATTTCTCCACCCCCGAGCGGCGTGAGCTGTTTTGCCATGAGGAGCTGCGCCTGAACCGGCGCCTCAGCGGCGAGCTCTACTGCGATGTGGTGCCCCTGCATGGCCCGCCTGAGCGCGCGGCGTTCTGCGGGGAGGGCCCGGTGATCGACCATGCCGTGCGCATGCGCCAGTTCCCCCAATCCGCCCTGCTGCCGGCGGTGCTGCAGCGCGGCGAGCTGGCCGATGGGTTGGTGGATCGCTTCGCCGACGACCTGGCCCGCTTCCAGGCCGAGGCCGCCGTGGCTCCCGCCAGCGGCCCCCATGGTTCGGCCGAGGCGGTGCGCGAACCGGTGCTGGCCAACGTTGCCGCCCTGGAAGCCTCGCCCCTGTTGGCCGATCAACCCGGAACGCCGGAGCGGTTGCAGCGGCTCCGCCAATGGGCCGATGCGGAATGGGAGCGCCTGCGGCCCCGCTTCGCCGAGCGACTGGCGGCGGGCCGGGTGCGGGAATGCCACGGGGATCTGCACCTGGGCAACCTGCTGCTGCAGGACGGCCGCATCGTGGCCTTCGACTGCCTGGAGTTCAGCGACACCCTGCGCTGGATCGATGTGATCAGTGAGATGGCGTTTCTGGTGATGGATCTCCAGGAGCACGGCCAGGGGCGGCTGGGCCAGCGGCTGCTCAACCGCTGGCTGGAGCAGACCGGCGACTGGGGCGGCCTGGATCTGTGGCGCTGGTATGCCTGCTATCGCGCCCTGGTGCGGGCCAAGGTGGCGGCTCTGCGCGGCGATCCGGCCCTCCACGCCTATCTGGAACTCGCCGAGCGGCTGATCACGCCGCCGCCCCTGCTGCTGGCGATCACCACCGGGGTGTCGGGGCTCGGCAAATCCCGCCATGCCCTGGCGGTGGCGGAGCGGCTGGGCTGGATCCGCCTGCGCTCCGATGTGGTGCGCAAGCGGATGTTCGGCCTGTGGGGCATCCCGCCGCTGGCCGAGCGCAGCGGCGATCCCTACCGGATCGACGTGAGTGAGGAGTTGTTTGCCAATCGGCTGCCGGCCCTGGCGGAGCAGCTGATCAGGGCGGGCTTCCCGGTGGTGGTGGATGCCACGTTTCTGCGGCGGCTCGATCGCCAGCGCATGGCCGGTCTGGCGGCCCGGCTGGGGGTGCCGTTCCTGATCCTCGAGCCCCAGGCTCCGGTGGCCGTGGCCCGCGAACGCATCCGCCGCCGCCTGCGCCACGGCCGCGATCCCTCCGATGCCACCGAGGCGGTGCTGGAGCAGCAGCTGGCCATGGCCGAGCCGCTTGATCGGCAGGAAGAGGCCTGCCGGCTGGCCATCGAACCCGATGCCGATCCCGGCCAGCTGGCCGCCCGGGTTCAGGCCTGGTGCAGCACCACCTGCGTGTAAGGGATTTCGATCGCGTTGGCCTGGAACGCCTCCCAGATGGCTTCGCGCACGGCACTGCTCACCGCCGTGGCCTCCATCGGATTGGCGATCCAGAAGCGCACGGCGTAACCCACGGCCGAATCGCCGTACCTCAGGATCAGCCCCACGGGCCCAGGCTTGGGCAGCACCTTCGGCACCGCGGCGGCGGTCTGCACCATCAGCTCCATAACCTCCCGCGGCCGGTGCCGGTAGGCCGCCGACACCTCCACCTGGCAGCGGCGCATGCCATCGCTGCCGGTGAAGGTGGTGGTGGTGGTGGTGAGGAAGATCTGGTTGGGGATCAGCAGTTCGGTGTTGTCGCGGTCGCGCCAGAGCAGGGCCGCCCTTAGCCCCAGCCGGCGCACCTCGCAGTGGTCGCCGTCGATGTAGAGCACCTCCCCGGGCCGTACCGATCCCTCGAACAGCAGCCACAGGCCGCTGATGAAGTTGGAGAACACCTCCTTGATGCCGAAGCCCAGGCCCACGGACAGGCCCCCGGCGATGGCCAGGATCGCGGTGCGGTCGAAACCGGTGCGGTCGAGGGCCCACACCAACCCCAGCGCCACCACCAGGTAGCGGATCATCAGGGCCAGGCCGCGGCAGCTGCCCTCGGTGAGGTTGAGCAGCCGCCCCAGCAGGCGGGCCAGCAGCACGGCCAGCGGCCCGGAGCCGGTGATCAGCAGATAGAGGATCACCAGGGCGGAGCCCACCTGCCCCACATTCACGCTGGCCCCGAACCACGACCCCAGGGGCACCACCGCCACATCTTCCAGGTTGTCCACCTTGTCCACCAGGATCAACCCGGCCACCACCACGAAGATCGGCCGCACCAGGCCCGAGTCGATCTGCTGCAGCAGATGGGGATCCACCAGGGGCTCAAGCCGGCACCGCAGCCCGTGGATCCCCACCCACCAGGCGTACACCGAGCCCAGGTAGATCGCCAGCCCGCTGCGTTGGCCCAGGGCGATGAGCAGCAGGCAGCCCAGGGCCACCAGGGCCAGGCTCCACAGCCGGTGTTGCCGGCGGAAGCGGGCCTGGCGCGGCAGCACACGGCTGGCCGCGCTGATGGCCATCACCGGCAGGATCGCCACCAGCAGTTGCAGCAGCACGGGCCCGCGCTGCAGATAGCCCACCCAGCCGGTGGTGAGATTCCAGAGCTCGCTCATGGCTCCCCTCCCAGCAGCACCACCAGCTCGCCGCGCACGCGCTCGGGCGTGCGTTGGCCAAACATCATCTCCAGCAGCACCTGGCTGATGCGCAACACCCGGGGATCGCCCGACTTGAGCCGGCTGCTGATTCCATCGGCCGCCCGCGACTGGAGCTCCGAGCGCACCATGGCCGCCAGCACCGGCGAGCCGCCCGTGGGCATCGACACCTCCCGACTCACCGGCAGCATCTGCTGGGTGTGGAGCGTGAGATAGCGCTGCATCATCGGGCTGAGGCTGAAGTGCGCGAAGTCTTCGGCGATCGCCCGCTGGTTGGGGCTGGAATCCCGCCCGAACACCCACACCCGCTGGCGCACCATCGGCGTGGGGGCACCGGCAGGGCCGTTGGGGAGCACCGCCACCCCCAGCCGCTCGCCCAGGGCCTTGCGCAGGCGGCCGAGGCTGGTGCTGCGGCAGGTGATCCAGTCGAGCTGGCCGCCGATCAGGCCCTGCAGCAGGGCTTCCTGATGGCTGAAGAAGTTCACCCGCTCGCGCATGTTGGCGCTGCGCAGCCAGCGCAGCCAGCGCAGCACCCCCTCCTGCTGCGCCGCGGTGAGCCGCTGCCCGCGGGTGGCGCTGATCAGGGCGTCGTTGGCCCCCAGGGCACCGGCGCTCCAGTAGAGGTCGATCACATTCACTGGAATGCCCACTTCGATGCCCCGCTCGCTGGCCTCTTCCAGGGCGGCCAGGGTGGTGGGGCTCTGCGGCAGCCGTTGGCGGTTGAAGCAGGCGAGCTGGGGTTCGAGCAGCATCGGCACCCCCACCAGCTGGCGGTCGGTGCCATTGCTTCTGAGCCGGTCGCGCACGTGCGGCCGCAGCAGCCGCGTGAGTTCCGGGGTGACCGGCACCGGCCGCGACAGCTGGCGCCGATGCAGTTCCCGGGCGGTGGTGCCGCTCACCAGCAGCAGATCGGGGGCCAGGCCGTCGCGCTGGCGGGCCTCGAGCTCCGCCGGGATCCGGCCTTCGCGGGAGAGGGCCAGCTGCAGCGACACCTGGGGATGGAGCTGCTGGAAGTCGGCCTCGAGCAGCCGCACCAGCTCCTCCTGCTCCTCCACCAGCGCCTGGCTGAGCTGCTCCTGGCCGAAGGAGCCGATCAGCACGTAGGCGGTGCCCTTGGGGATGCCCCGGGCGTTCCTGTTGCCATGGCCCTGCGGCCCGGTCTGGGGTGCGCAACCCGCCAGCAGGCCCAGGGCCAGCAGGGCCGCACCCAGGGTGCGCGCGCAACGCCGAGGAGCAACGGGCCGGGGAATGGGAGTCGTGGGGCTGGGCCTAACCGCCATGGTGCTGGCCCCGGGCCCTCCTGCCCAGCGGGATTCAACCCAATGGTTGTGAATCGTGGCCCGCGACGCCCCCGCTACTGGCGTTCGTGGCGTTCCAGCCGCTCAGCCAGTTGCTCGAGCCGGCGCAGCACCTGGCGCTGGTGCTGGTCGCCGGACCCGGTGGCGCCGGCCTCGGCGGGGCCGTCGGTGCCCGATTCCTGCACCGTGAACCGGCTGATCAGGATGCCCATCACCACCGCCACGTAGAGGCTGCCGAGGATGGCCACCACGATCGTGGCCATCTGCGACTGGGGCGTGGAGGGCACGATGTCGCCGTAGCCGGTGCTCGTGAGGGTGATGAAGGCGAAGTAGTTGATCCGCACGAAATCGAGCGACCACACCGCCGCCCAGCGTTCGGGGCTTAATTCCCCGGGGGGTGTCAGCACCGATCCCGTCGCCCCGCGGGAGTCGAGGAAGCTGTTGGGTTGCACCGTTTCCAGGGCCGCAAACATCAGCCCGGCGGTGAGGCCCAGCAGCAGGTAGCCGGCGGTGGCCCCCATCAGCACCCGTCCACTCACCCGGGTTTCCTGGGCCAGCATCCGCAGCAGCCGCACCAGGCTCCAGGCGATGAACACGGCCCAGAGCACGAGCAGGGGCACCCCGGTGCTGCGCAGGCCCACCGGGGTGAGGGCCCACAACAGGCCCGAGAGCATGGTGGCCACCCCCAGCAGGCGATAGAGCCGGCCGGAGCCGTGGAAACTCACCGTGCCGGAGCGGCGCCCCAACCCCGCCACCAGCATCAGGGGAAGGAGGCCATACCCCAGGCTGCTCACCACCCGCCATTTCTCGGGCAGGGTGAAGCAGACGAGCACCAACAGGCACATCAGCAGCAGCCGCTTGTACCAGCGGTGACGGCGCTCGAGTTCGCTGCGGGCCAGTCCCATGGCGGTTAGACGGGCAGAGCTCCGTCGCGGTCGGAGCGGAAGACCAGCTCCCAGCCCGGCAGGTGGGTGGCGCTGAGGCTCACCACGTGTTCAAAGGTGTGCCGGGTGTTGGGGGCACCGGTGCCCATCGCCTCACGGCTGAGCAACACCAGTTCGAGCACGGGCCCTTCCGCCTTGGCCTGCACATCGGCGAACAGCTGCATCCGCTGGGTTTCGGCGGCTCCCTTCAGCAGGGCGCTCACGTGGGCCGGGGTGCGGTGATCCACCTCGGCCTGGAGGGCATCGAGCAGGGGGGTGAGCCCGTTGAGCAGGGTTGCCGGTGTCTGACTTTCCCTGGGCCGCAGCACCAGCAGGAACCGCGCCATGCAGGCTGCCTCAATCGAAATCCGACGCTACCTTGAGCCCACTGTGCGGGGGGGCACCATGCATTTCTGGGCACCGGCCATCGACCCGGCCCATCCCCTGGAGTGCACGCAGCCGGAGCGCTACGTGCTCAAGCATCTGCACCACGGCGCCTATCTGGCCGTCGGCGCCGATGGCATGGCGGTCACCGAGGTGGCCTCCCCTGCCGAAGCCCATGGCTTCCACACCCACGAAGCCGCCCTGCGGGCCGCCAACGAGCTGAACCATGAAGGTCGTGGCCCGATCGATGTGGTGAAGATCGACTGAAGTCGCCTGTGCCGATGAACCCGGCGCCGCGTCATCCGGCGACCCAGACACTGGCGGTGATTGGCGCGGGGGTGGCCGGCTGCGCCCTGGTGGCCCGGTTGCGCCAGCTGGGCCACACCGGGCCGATCGGGCTATGGGAAACCGGGCGAGGGCCCGGGGGCCGTGCCAGCACCCGCCGCTCCCGCACCGACCCCGGCCTGCAGATCAACCACGGGGCCCCATTCTTCAATGTGGCCACGGAGCCCCCGCCGGCCCTGCTCCGGCCCCTGCTGGAGGGGGGGCATGTGCTGCCCTGGTGCGGTCGGGTGGCGCTGCTGCGGGGCGAGCGGGAGCTGCAGCTCGACCGGCACGATGCCCTCTCCGGCGGGGATCTCTACGTCGGCAACGGCGGCATGGACCAGGTGGGAGCCGGCCTGCTCGCCGTGGCCGACCAGGCCGGAGCCGCTCCCATCCGCGCTCAGTTCTCCACGCTGGTGCGCCACCTCCGCCACACCGCCAAGGACGGCTGGCAACTGATCGATCGCCACGGGGCGCTGCTGGGCCAGGCCGACTGGCTGGTGCTCAGCGGCACCCTGCTGGCCCATCCCCGCACCCAGATGGTGTTCGGTTGGGAGGACGTGCCGCTCAAGCAGGCGGCGGCGACCCTGGCCGATCTGCAGCTGGAGCATGCGCTCACCACCATTGCCGGCATCCGATCGGAGGCCCGCAGCAATCTGCTGGTGCTGCTCGATCCGGAGGGGGCCCGCCCCTGGCGCGATTTGCCCTTCACCCTGCTGGCGTTCGATGCCGCCGCCCAGCAGCGTTGGGGGCTGCGGCGCGTGTCGGTGCAGCCGCTGGCGGATGGCCGTTGCGCCGTGGTGGCCCATTCCACCAATACCTTCGCGGCCGACCACCTCGACGTGTACGGCTCCCGCTCGGCCATTGCCCAGACCCTGGCCCTGCCGCCCGACGCGGGCCGGGAAGACACGGTGATCGCCGCCCTCACCGAAGCGCTCGACCAGGTCATGGCTCCCTTCCTGGGCGCAGCCAGTGGGCTGGGCCAGGCCGATCGTCAGTTGATGCGCTGGGGGGCAGCCTTTCCGGTGGCCCCCGGACTGCCCAGCGAGCTGTCGTTCTGCCGCAGCAGCAAGGTGGGCTTCTGCGGCGACTACGTGACCGGGCCGGGTTTTGGGCGGATCGAAGGGGCCCTGCGCAGTGCTGAGCGGCTGGCCGATGCCCTGCTGCCCGAACTGCAAAAGCCCCGCGACTAGGCGCAGCAGCAGCTCACCGCTTCGGCGGCGAAATGTTCCACCAGTTCCGGTCCACCCAGAGAGTGGCTCCAGATCTCCACATCGCTGCCGGCCGGGCAGTGGAAGCTCAGCTGCTCAAACGGGAACACCACCCGTTCGAGAAAAAACGCACCGGGCCCCAGGCAGCGCAGGATCACCATGCGATCGCTGCCGTTCGTGTAGCTGCAGGTGAGGGCGGGTTCTGCGTCGGGGGAGTCCAGGTCGGGGGAGTCCAAGGCAACGTCCAAGCGCGGGTGGGCCGGTTTTGATCCCACTTACGCATGGCCCGCCGGAGCCCCGGGTAGCAATGGTTACGGCGTTGCTTACGCCATGGGTTAGGGCGTTCGGTTCGCGTGGGCCCGCAGCTGATCGCTCAGGCGCGGGCTGAGCAGATCGGCATGGTTGGGTTCTGGGGCATCGAGCCGCAGGGTGCGCTCCAGTTGCTGGTTGCGCGCTGCGCGCAGGCAGTATTTGCAGCCGCCGGTGGTTTGCAGATGCCGTTCGGGCGTGATGCTGATCTGCCGCACCGGATGCAGGGTGCAGCGGATCTTGATCGGGGTTTTGTAGCTCTTGTAGAGAATCTCCGTGTAGTCGTAGCGATCCCCGAACCGCTCCCTGGCGCGGGCGAGGAACGTGGCCAGATCAATCGGATTGCCCACTGAGGTACCGATCCCGGCCGGGCCGCCGCGCAGAGGTGAATCAACCTAGGCACGCCAGGCGGTGAGGCCCGATCCGATCCCCGTCCTGCAATCTTTCCCCATGATCGCCGCCGCTCCCGTGATGCCCAGCCCGCGCACCGTGATGGTGAGCGGCGCCAGCCGCGGCATCGGGCTGGCCATCGCCCGGGAGCTCCACGCCTGCGGCCACCGCGTGAGCCTGGGCATGCGCGATCCGGCGGCCTTCGCCGCCGACCCAGCCCAGGCCGAGCTGGTGGCGAGTGAGCGGGTGCTGCTGCATCCCTACGAGGCTTCCGATCCCGCCGCTCCGGAGTCGTGGCTGGCGGCCACCCGCGACGTGTTTGGCGGGGTGAGTGCGGTGGTGCCCTGTGCAGGGGTGTTCAGCCGGGTTGGGGTGCGCTTCGAGGCGCACCAGCTCGATGAGATTGCCCAGACCCTCACCGTGAACCTCATGGCTCCCTGGTGGCTGTGCCGGGCGGTGTGGGGGGAGCTGGAGGCCAGCGGCGACGGCCGCATCCTGATGCTGGTGTCGATGAGCGGCCGCCGGGTGAAGGGCCGGCTAGCGGCCTACAGCACCAGCAAATTTGCGCTGATGGGCCTCTGCCAGGCCATGCGCAACGAGGGCTGGGAGGCCGGCATCCGCGTGACGGCGATCTGTCCGGGCTGGGTGAACACCGCCATGGCCGCCCAGGTGCAGGCGATTCCGCCCGAGGCCATGACCCAGCCTGAAGACCTGGCCGCCACGGCGGCCCACCTGCTGGCCCTGCCCAGAACGGCCGTGCCCTTCGAGTTCAGCGTGAGCTGCCTGTTGGAGGTGTAACGGCAGGCTTCACAGCGGTCGTCACGTCGCGCAGGGGGAAGGCACTGTCGCCCCAGCCGCTGGCCGGCAGCACGGCTGCGCCGTCAAACCAGGCCAGGATCACGCCCTTCAGGGGGCCGCCCGCGGTGGTGTTGGGCCCGCGCAGGTTGAAGTGGTCTCCCCCTTCGGCCAGCACCAACCGGTGCCCCCCCAGGCCGTTGTTGGCCGAGAGGTTGCGCACGGGATCGATCGCCTCGGGGCCCACCGGCACCACCCAGTCGCGGCTGCCGCTCACCAGCAGCACCTTGGCGTTCATGCCCTCGGCGGCGCCGGGGGCGAACAACAGCCGCATCGGTGGGCTCACCGCCACGGCGGTCTTCACGCGGGGATCGGCCAGGCCGGAGCGATCCGCCGAGTCCAGGAAGCTGCACTGCAGCACCCAGCTGAGGTTGCGGGCCGGATCCCGCACATCCCTGCAGAACTCCCGCAGCTCCAGGGAGCTGGGCCTGGCGCCCGCCAGCTGCAGCACGGTGGTGGCGCCCCAGGAGTGGCCGGCCACCATCACGTTGCTGGTGTTCACCGGGCGACTGAGCTGGAGGCGCCCGGCCGCGGCCGCATCGATCACCGCCGACACATCCCGGGGCCGCAGTTCCAGCTCCGCCGGTCCCGGCGGCGGTGCCTTGCCCGAGAGCATGGCCTGCTTCTGGGTTTCGTCGCTGCCGGGGTGGTGGGGCAACACCACCGTGTAGCCGTGGCTGGCCAGGTGGTTAGCCCAGCCCTCGAAGTTTTCGGGCCCATCCCAGAGCCCGTGGGAGATCACCGCCAGGCGACCGTTGGCCGGGCCTTTCGGTTCGATCACCACCAAGGGCAGCGGCGTGCTGCGGTGGGCCACCGGCAGGGTGAGGGTGCGGCGCACCGGCGTGGCGGGGCCCGGCTGGTTCTGGGCCGGGTCGATGCCGGCCGGGGCCACGGTCTGAATCAGCGGAGCAGCCGCCAGCTGCTGGTCCTTCAGGCGCCGCAGCGCCCGGAGGAACCGGTTGAGATCCACCGTGGCGGTGCGGCCAGGGATCACCGCCAGCACGTCGGCGAGTGTGACGTTGCCGTTGTTCTTGGTGGCCGCTTCGCGCAGGGCCTGCTCCAGTTCGGCGCTGCCTGCCGCCGGCTGCTGGTCGATGCCATCCACTTCGCCCAGGGCGGAGATCAGAAGCAGCACCTGGTCGAGCAGGGCGCTGCCCACCGCGTTGCGCACCACCGCCCGCATCTGGATCGGCAGCTCGGAGCCCAGCATTTCGTTGAGCTGCTGGCCGATCTTGCCGTTGGTGGCCCGGTTCAGTTCCGCCAGGTCGCTGGTGCCCTCCATGAGGGCCCTGGGATTGCGCAGCTCCGACACCTTGATGGTGAAGGTGTCATCAAGCATCGGCAGCTTGAGCTTGATCGTCTCGATGGCCCGGCCTGGCCCCGCAGCTAGCACGGAGCCCATCAGGGAGGCCATCAGCGCGGCCAGCCAGGGCAGCCGGGTGGAGCGGGAAAACCCGAGCACAGGGGGGGATCAGCTGACCGCCATCCTGCCCGTTGCCAGCATGGAGCCAGCGCGATGACGACCGCCATGGCCCGCCGTTTGGGTGCCCTTGCCGCCCTGCCCCTCTGGTTGAAGGTGGTGATCGGGGCGGCCGTGCTGGCCTTCGTGTGGTCGCCGTTTCTGGCCATGGTGGTGCGCCTGTCGGGGGTGAATCCCCGCCTGGCCCCCACCGGCGACGCGGGGCCGGTGAATCAGACCACCGTGCCCTGACGGCCCAATTCCCAGCCCTTCACCAGCCGGTAGGTGACCGGCACCACGAACAGGCTCAGGGCGGTGGACACCAGCAGGCCGAAGAACACCACCGTGCCGATGCTCACCCGGCTGCCCGAGCCGAAGCCGCTGGCGAACAGCAGCGGCAGGAAGCCCGCCAGCGACGACACGGCGGTGAGCAGGATCGGCCGCAGGCGGGCCACTGCCGCGCCGTGGATGGCCTCGGCCAGGGGCAGCCCAGCCGCCAGGCGCTGGTTGGCGAATTCCACGATCAGGATCCCGTTCTTGGCCGCCAGGCTCACCAGCACCAGCAGGCCCATCTGGCCATACACATCCAGCGCCAGGCCCCGCAGGGCCAGGCCGCCCAGGGCCCCGAGCAGGGCCAGCGGCACCGTGATCAGGATGATGAACGGATCGGCGAAGTTCTCGTAGAGCGCCGCCAGCAACAGCACCATCACCAGCACCGCCAGGGCGAACACCCGGGCGTTGCCGCCGCCCGCCCGTGCCTCCTCCCGCGCCAGGCCGGCCCACTCCAGGCTGGTGCTGCTGCCCTGGTCGCGCTGCACCTGCTCCAGGATCGCCATCGCCTGGCCACTGCTCACGCCCGGTTTCGGCAGGGCCCGCACCGAGATCGAGCGCACCAGGCGGGTGTGGTTGATGGTGGTGGGTCCGCTGCCCTGCTCCAGCCGCACCAGCTGGCCGAGGGGAATCAGCTCGCCGCTGCGGCTGCGCACCTGCAGGCTCAGCACGTCGGTGGCAGCGCGGCGGGCGCGGCCCTCGAGCTGCACGATCACCTTGCGCACCTGGTCGCTCTCGAAGCTGTCGTTCACGTAATCGCTGCCGAAGCTGGCCCCGAGGGTGTCCACCACCGTGGAGAGATCCACCCCCAGCGACGCCATCTGCAGGCGGTCGGGAATCAGGGCGATCTGGGGGGCGCCGGCGGAGAAGCGGGTGGAGACCCGCTCGAAGGCCCCGGTGGCGTTGGCTGCAGCGATGAAGGCCCGTGCCTCCTGTTCAAAGGCTTGGAGGCTGAGCTGGCCGTTGCTGGTGTCGAGCAGGTCGAGTTCCAGGCCGCCCTCGGCGCTGAAGCCCCGCACGCTCGGCGCCTCGCTCAGCTGCACCACCGCCGTGCGCACCGCCTTGCGCAGTTTCCCGTTCAGCCGTTCCACCACGGCCCGGGTGGTCTGCTCGGCTCCGCCGCGTTCTTCGATCGGCGCCAGCCGCAGATAGAAGAGTCCCTTGTTGGGGCTGCTGTCGCCGAAGGACCGGCCGGCGTAAAAGTTGCCGCGGGTGATCAGCGGTTCGGAGCGCACCACCTGGCGCACCTGCATCAGCACGGCCTGGGTTTCCTGCAGGCCCATGCCATCCGGCAGCACCACGGCTCCCCGGATCTGGCCGTTGTCTTCCTGGGGGATGAAGGCCCGGGGCAGCGCCTGCAGGGCCGTGCCGGTGAGCAAAAGACCGGCCAGGAGCACGGCCACCACAGTGCGGCGGCGGCGCATTGTGTGATCCAGCCAGCGCCCGTAGGGCCCCTCCAGCGCCTCCAGGGCCCGCCGGGGCGGATCCACGAGCCGGGCCAGCCAGGCCGGTTCCCGCTGCTCGGCATGGAGCAGGCGGCTGGCGGCCACCGGGGTGAAGCTGATCGCGTTGAAGGTGGAGAACACGATCGTGGCCGCGATCGTCACCGCGATCGGGGCATACAGCCGGCCCAGGCTGCCCTCCAGGCCGAGCACCGGCACGAACACGGCGATCAGCACCAGGGAGGTGGCGATCACGGCGCCGCCCAGTTCGGCCATGGCTTCGCGGGCGGCCTGAATCGGCGGGGTGCCCCGCTCCAGCCGCCGGCCGATGTCCTCACTCACCACGATGGCGTCATCCACCACCAGGCCGCTGGCCAGCACCATCCCGAACAGGGTGAGGGTGTTGATCGACTGGCCGGTGAGCAGCAGCACCGAGAACGCCCCGAGCAGGGCCACGGGCACGGCGATGGCGGCGATCAGGGCTAGGCGGCTGTTGCCCAGGCCCACCAGCAGCACCAGCAACACCAGCAGCACGGCGTCGCGCAGGCTGGCGAGGGCACCGTTGATGCTGCCGCGCACGAAGTCGGCCTCGTTCACGATCAGCTGCAGATCCACCCCTGGCGGGAACTGCCGTTCCAGCTCCTTCAGGGCCCCGTTCACGGCCTCACTCACCGCCAGGGCATTGCTGCCGTCGCGTTGGAACACCAGCACTGCGGCCGTGGGGCGGCCCTGCAGGTCGGTGGCGATGGTGTCGTAGGTCTCGTTGCCGAGTTCCACCCGGCCCACGTCGCGCAGCAGGGTGACGCCGCCATTGGGGGTGCGGGCCACCACCAGTTGCTCAAAGTCCTGGGTGCTGCGCAGCCGCCCCTCCATCCGCAGGGGCAGGGTGATCTCCTGGCCCGGCGGGCTCGGGGCGTCGCCGGCCTGGCCCAGGGCCGCCAGTACGTTCTGCTGCAGCAGGGCGGCGCGCACCTCAGCGATGGTGAGGTCGCGCTCCTGGAGCCGGGCCGGATCGAGCCAGAGGCGGAAGGCCAGGCTGCTGCCACCGGAGATGGACACATCGCCCACGCCCGGCACGCGGCGCAGCCGTTCGCGCACCACCTGATCCACCCAGCCGCTCAGGAAGGTGTCGGTGTACTGGCGGGGGTCGGCGCTGAAGCTCAGCACCATCAGCAGGTCGTCGGAGCTGCGGCGCACCTGCACCCCGAAGCGGGCCACCTGGGCCGGCAGCTGGCGCTGCACCACGGTGGTTTCGTTCTGGGTGTTGATCTGGTTGAGCTCGGGGTTGCCGCCCTCGAAGCTCAGGTTGATCGAACTGCCGTTGGCGCTGCTGGTGGAGCGGATGGAATCGAGCCGCTCCAGGCCGTTGAGCTGCTTCTCCAGCAGGGCGGTCACGCCCTGCTCCACCACCTCCGGGCTGGCGCCGGGGTAGCTGGCCCGCACGGTGACGCGGCCGGGGGCGATCGGTGGCAGGTTTTCCACCTGCAGCAGCGGCAGGCTCACCACGCCGGCCAGCAGCACCAGCAGGCTGCACACCAGCGTGAAGATCGGCCGGCGCAGGAAGGGATCGGAGATCGACTTCACGCGGCCTGGGGGTGGCGGGCCGCGTGGTTCTAGCCCGGCACCCCCACTCCCCTGCCAGTCAGGGGAGCACCATCCCCCATCAGTTCGCCGGCCTGGGCGTCGCTGAGGCGCCCCGCCTGATGCAGCACCCGGGTGATCCGGCCGATGTCGAGCACGGCGTGGCAGCGATAGCCCGCGGCCGCCAAACGCTCCTTGGCGTGGCGGTCGTGGTCACCGCCGTGGTCGATGAACACCACCACGTCGCGCACCTGCAGGCCCGAGCTCTCCAGCTTGGCGATGCCGTCGAGCACGCTGCCGCCGGTGATCAGGATGTCGTCCACCACCACCACCCGATCGCCGGGTTCAAAGTCGCCCTCGATCAGGCGCCGCGCGCCGTGGGCCTTCACCTCCTTGCGGGGGTAAATCAGGGGCTTGTGCAGCTGCAGCGACAGGCCCGTGGCGGTGGGCAGCGAGCCATAGGGGATGCCGGCGATCCGGTCGAACTCCAGGCCCTCCAGCTGCCCGGCGTAGGCGTGCAGCACCCGGTGAAACAGGTTGGGGTCGGAGATGATCTGGCGCAGATCGATGTAGTAGCTGAACACCGCGCCCGAGGCCTGCACGAACTCACCGAACAGCAGGCAGCCGATGTCGAACAGGTCCACGATCAGCTCGGCCATCGGGTCGCCTGGCGCGGGCCCCTGGGGCAGCCACACGGCACAGCTGGCCTCCGGGCTGGTGGCCCGGCGCCCATCCAGCAGCCGCTCGCGGGCCCCATTGATCCGCTGCTTGAGGGCGGCCGCCCCCTCGGCGATGGCGTCTTCCACCAGCAGGTTTTGGGGAAGGGGCAGCAGCAGCCCATCGCCCGAGCTCCCCAGCCCGGCCCCGAGCATGGCCAGCAGCTTCTCCTCCTCGCTCCAGAGGCTGCGCAGCAGCAGGAACCGCTCCGGTGCCGCCTGCCGCACCCGCGCCAGCACCTGGGGATCGCTGGTGCCCACCTCCAGCAGCAGTTGTTCGGGGGTGGCCCAGAGCTGGCTCTCGCGCACGATCCGCAGGTAATGGGGGTCGTCGTCGGAGGGGGCGTGCTGCAGGATCCGCGCCGCTGGGTTGGAGCTGTGGCAGGTGATCAGCACCCCCTTCTCCGGGTAGAGCAGGAATGGGGCGGCGATGTCCTGGCCGGCGAAGGGGGACAGCGTCACGGCGTCGGCCCCCAGCTCGCGGAACAGGTAGTGGGCCAGGGCCGAGGCGGAATTGAGATCGCCGTGTTTGGCGTCGATGATCAGGGGCAGGTCGCGCGGCACCAGGTCGCGCACCTCCAGCAGCAGCTCCAGCCCCACCGGCCCCAGCGCCTGGTAGAAGCCGAGGCTGGGCTTGTAGGCGCACACGTGCTCGGCGGTGGCCTCAATCACAGCCTTCACCCAGTGGCGGGCCTGGCTCATGAACGAGCGCCCGGAAAGGCCGCGGCGGGCGGCCCAGCTCTGCAGCATCTCCGGGTTGGGATCGAGGCCCGTCACCAGCAGCGACTGGCGCTGGGCGATGGCGTCGGTGAGTTGTACGAAAAAGCCCATCCCACCCGGGGCGGCAATGGTTGTTGCTACGGCCCCGCCGGGGCCAGGCGCGAGCGGCCGCAACACCTCTTAGTGAATGGTTGGTGAATGGCGTTAGGGAATGATTCGCCAGTTCAGGGTCTTCCCGGCATGGAAGGGCACCAGCTCCACCGCCGTGCCGGCCGCATCGTTGAGATGGAGGCGAGCGGGCACCGGCTGCGGCTCGCGCACCAGGGTGACGCTGCCCTCGTTGAGGGGCAGGCCGTAGAAGCGGGGCCCGTGCTCGCTGGCGAAGGCCTCCAGCCGATCCAGGGCCTTCTCCTCCTCGAATACCTGGGCGTAGCTCTCCAGGGCATAGGGCGCGTTGAAGATGCCGGCGCAGCCACAGGCCGATTCCTTGGCGTCGCGGCTGTGGGGGGCTGAGTCGGTGCCGAGGAAGAACTTGGGGCTCCCTGAGGTGGCGGCCGCCCGCAGGGCGATGCGGTGCAGTTCCCGCTTGGCCACCGGCAGGCAGTAGAAGTCGGGCCGCAGCCCGCCGGCAAACATCGCGTTGCGGTTGATGTGGAGGTGGTGGGGCGTGATCGTGGCCGCCAGGTTGGCTGGGCCGCTGCGCACAAAATCAGCCGCATCGCTGGTGGTGATGTGTTCCAGCACCACCTTCAGGCCCTGGTGGCGCTGCAGCAGCGGCGCCAGGTGCCGCTCGATGAACACCGCCTCGCGATCAAAGATGTCGATGTCACCGTCGGTGACCTCACCGTGGATCAGCAGCGGCATGCCGATCCGCTCCATCACCTCCAGCACCGGGGTGATGGTGGTGATCGAGGTCACGCCCGCCGCCGAGTTGGTGGTGGCGTTCGCGGGGTAGAGCTTGCAGGCGGTGAACACCCCCTCGCGGAACCCCTGCTCCACCTCCGCCGGATCAATCGTGTCGGTGAGGTAGGCGGTGAGCAGGGGCTCAAAGGCCAGGCCGTCGGGCAGGGCTTCGAGGATCCGCTCCCGGTAGGCCCGGCCGGCCGCCACCGTGGTGATCGGGGGGCGCAGGTTGGGCATCACGATTGCCCGGGCGAACTGCCGCGCCGTGGCGCTGGCCACCGCCTGCAGCATGGCCCCGTCGCGCAGGTGCACATGCCAGTCGTCGGGACGGCGCAGGGTGAGCTGCTGCTGCACAGTGGCCCCAGGGTTCGATGCTCTCCTCACGATGGCAGGCACCGCTCCCGAGGCTCTGGCGGTGCGGGTGACGCCCCGGGGCAGCCGTAACCAGGTGCTGGGCCTGCGGGATGGGATGGTGGCGATCAAGCTGAAGGCACCGCCGGTTGATGGGGCGGCCAACGCGGCGCTGCTGGCCTACGTGGCCGATCTGGCGGGGGTGTCCCGCCGCGCCGTCACCCTGGTGCGCGGCGACACCAGCCGCAGCAAATGGATTGCCGTGGAGGGCCTCACGGCCGCCGCGTTGCAGCAGCGCCTGCTGGCTGTCGCCGGTGTGTGAGCGGGCGCAGAAGTTTCCCTGCAAAGCGGCTGCGCAGCGGCCACTGGTGTGACTAAATCAGAGATGAGGAGATTCCGTTCGGCCTCAGGGCCGGTCCCACACCCATGGCCCACCACCAGATCCTGATCGTTGGCGGCGGTGCCGCCGGCATCACCGCGGCCGCCCAGCTCAAGAAGGCCAGGCCCTCGCTGGATGTGGCGATCCTGGAGCCCTCAGTGGATCACTACTACCAACCGGGCTGGACCCTGGTGGGTGGCGGTGTGTTCTCGATGGACCAGACCCACCGGCGCGAGGTGGATCTGATTCCCTCCGGCGTGCACTGGATCCGGGAGGCGGTGGCGGGCTTCGATCCCGACCACAACACCGTGACCACCAGCGGCGGCCAGCAGCTCAGCTACGACGTGCTGATCGTGGCCACCGGACTGAAGCTCTGCTGGGACCGCATCGAGGGGCTCCCCGAGGCCCTGGGCAAGGGTGGCGTGTGCAGCAACTATTCCCGCGAGTTCGCCCCCTACACCTGGGAGGCGATCCAGGCCTTCAAGGGCGGCAACGCGGTGTTTACCTGCGCGCCGATGCCGATCAAGTGCCCCGGGGCGCCCCAGAAGATCGCCTACCTGGCCGACGATGTTTTCAAGAAGAAGCGCCTCAACGCCAAGGTGATCTATGCCACGGCCACCCCGGGCATCTTCGGCATCCCCGCCTATGCGGCCCCGCTGCGGGAGGTGGTGCAGCGCAAGGGCATCGATGCCCGCTACAGCCACGTGCTCACCGCCGTGCGGCCCGACAGCAAGGAGGCGGTGTTCAAAGTCACCGAAGGTGACACCACCCGCGAGGAGGTGATCCCCTACGACCTGCTCCACGTGACGCCGCCGATGGCTGCCCCCGACGTGGTGGCCCAGAGCGCCCTGGCCAACGGGGCTGGCTTCGTGGAGGTGGACAAGTTCACGCTCCAGCACGTGCGCTTCGCCAACGTGTTTTCGATGGGGGATGTGAGCGGCATGCCCAACTCCAAGACCGCTGCCGCCGTGCGCGGCCAGGGCCCGGTGCTCACCGCCAACCTGCTGGCGTTCCTGGATGGCCAGCCGCTCGAGGCGGCCTACGACGGCTACAGCTGCTGCCCGCTGATCACCGGCTACGGCAAAACGATCATGGCGGAGTTCAACTACAACGCCGAACCCACACCCTCCTTCCCGCTGGATCCCACCAAGGAGCGCTGGAGCATGTGGTGGGTGAAGGTGAACCTGCTCCCCTCGCTTTACTGGAACCGCATGCTCACCGGTGCGCAGCACGAGCGCCGGTTTGTGCCGGGCGTGAAGCGCTGAGGCCGCCTGCCTTCAGGCGCTCAGTTCGTGCATCGGGCGGCGCTCCAGCAGTTCAGCGCCGCCAGTGCCGTGGCTCCACACTTCGGCCACGCCCTCGGCGGGGAAGTGGAAATCCAGGCTCTCGGTGGGGAACAGCACCCGCTCCAGCGTGGCGTGATGACGGTCGCGGCAGCGCAGCACCACCACGCGATCGCGGGCGTTGTTGTAGCGGCACACCAGGGAAGTCACAGCGGGGAGGCCTGGGCCCAAGGCGTGGGCCCCAAATTCAGGAGTTCCGAACCTAGGGGCGCAATCCCTCCATTTCTGTTGATCGCGCAGCGACTTCCTGAATGTCTTTCGATTCACCCGCAGCTCTGCTGCAGGGTGCGGCAGTTCAGGCAACTGCGGGCGATCACGCCCTCCTCATCGGCGGGCACCACGAGCAAGTCGAACCGTCCAAGCCAGCCGAGCTTGGCCTCCAACGCCCGTCGCAGGGCGTCGTCGTGTTCACCGATGCCACCGCTGAGGGCGATCACATCCACGCCGCCAAGGCTGGCGGCCATGGCTCCGATCTCCTGCAGCAGCCGGGCCTCGAAGACATCAATCGCCAGCTGGGCGCCGGCATGGTTGTGGGTGGCGGCGGTGCGCAGTTCCTCCATGCTTGCGCTCAGTTCGGAGAGCCCCAGCAGGCCGCTGCGGTGGTTGAGCACCGCTTCCAGCTCCACCCAGCCCATCCCCTGGCGCAACTGATGCAGCAGCAGCCCTGGATCCACCGAGCCGCTGCGGGTGGCCATCACCAGCCCCTCCAGGGGCGTGAAGCCCATGGTGGTGGCGATGCTGCGGGGGGCGCCGCTGGGGGGTATCACGATGGCGCAGAGGGAGCAACCCGCCCCCAGGTGGCAGCTGATCAGCCGCCGGGCACCGGGCTTCTGCTGGGCCACCGTTTCGGCCACGTGCTGGTGGTTGAGGCCGTGAAACCCGAAGCGCCGTAACCCCTGGGCACGCCAGGCCTGGGGCAGCGCGTAGGTGTGGAGGGCCGGGGGGATCGTGGCGTGGAAGGCGGTGTCGAAACAGGCCCACTGTTCCGCTTCCGGGAGCCAGTGCACCAACCAGCGCATCACCGCCAGGGCGGGGCCGTTGTGCAAGGGGGCCAGGGGCACCAAGGCCTCGATGGCCTCCAGCACCTCGGCCTCCAGGCGCGTGGGTGCGGTGAAGCGCTCCCCGCCGTGCACCACCCGGTGCCCCACCAGCTGGATCGCCTGCCGCTGGCCCGCCAGCTGTGGTGCCAGCCAGTCATCGAGGAGCCCTTCGATGGCGCTGGTTTGATCGGAGCAGGCCGGATCCGCCTGCCAGCTGCTCTGGCCGCGCCAGTGCACGTGCAGCTCGCCGGCACGGGTGCCTGGAGCCAGCAGCTCGGCCTTGAGGCTCGAGCTGCCGGCATTCAGCACTAGCACCAGCAGGTCGTCGTTCACCGGATGGCGTTCAGTTTTCGCTGAGGCTCCAGCGCCAGTTGGTCACCTCCGGTGAATCCATGCCGTGGCGGTGGGCATAGGCGCGGTGGCTGAGGATTTCCTCCTTCATCCGCTCCTTCACGTGGGCGGCGCGGGAACCCAGTTGGGGCACGCGGTCGATCACGTCGATCACCAGCGAGAACCGGTCGATCTGGTTGTTCATCGCCAGCTCGAGCGGGGTGTTGATGTTGCCCTTTTCCTTGTAACCGCGCACGTGGAAGTTGGCGTGGTTGGTGCGGCGGTAGGTGAGCCGGTGGATCAGCCACGGGTAGCCGTGGAAGTTGAAGATCACCGGCTTGTTGGTGGTGAACAGGCTGTCGAAATCCCGATCGCTCAGGCCATGGGGATGTTCCTTGGGGTCGGTGAGGGCGAACAGCTTCACCACGTTGAGCACGCGCACCTTTAGATAGGGAATCTCGCGGCGCAGAATCTCCACGGCGGCCAGGGTTTCCTTGGTGGGAATGTCGCCGGCGCAGGCCATCACCACATCCGGCTCATCGGGCTCGGTGCCGTGGTGGTCGTTGCTGGCCCAGCTCCATAGGCCGATGCCCTTGGCCACGTGCTGGCGCGCCTGATCCAGCGTGAGGTATTGCAGGTGCTTCTGCTTGTCGCTCACGATGATGTTGCACACGTTGGTTTCGTGCAACGCCGTTTCCGCCACCGCCAGCAGCGAGTTGGCATCGGCGGGCAGATACACGCGCACCACCTCGCCGCTCTTGTTGCCGGCCAGATCGATGAAGCCGGGATCCTGATGGGTGAAACCGTTGTGATCCTGGCGCCACACCGTGCTGGAAATCAGGCAGTTCCAGGGGCCGATTGGTGCCCGCCAGGGGGCATGGTGAATGCAGCTCTCCAGCCACTTCGCGTGCTGGTTGAACATCGAGGCGATCACATGGGCAAAGGCTTCGTAGGTGTGGAAGAAGCCATAGCGACCCGTGAGCAGGTAGCCCTCCATCATTCCCACGAGGGTGTGCTCGCTGAGCATCTCCACCACGCGGCCATCGCGGCTCAGTTCGCTGCCGTTGAGGTCTTCCGGCAGGAAGTCTTCCATCCACACCTTCTTGGTGCGCTCGAAGATCGCCTGCAGCCGGTTCGACGCCGTTTCATCGGGGCCGAACACCCGCATTGTCTGGGGGTTCAGATCAATGGTGTCGCGCAGGAGTTCGCCGAGGGGATAGGTGTTCTCGGCCTCGGTGGTGCCGGGGGCGGGCACCTCCACGGCATAGCTGCTGCTCTGGGGCAGGCGCAGCTTGTGGCGCAACAGGCCCCCATTGGCATGGAGATTGGAGCCCATGCGGCGGTTGCCCAGCGGTGAGAGGGCCTGCAGCTCGGGCTTGAGCGTGCCGTTCTCATCGAACAGCTCCCAGGGCCGGTAGCTCTTCATCCAGCTCTCCAGCTGCTGCAGCTGGGCGGTGTCGTGGCGGGGGTTGGGCAGGGGCACCTGGTGGGCCCGCCAGAAGCCCTCAAGCTTCTTGTCGCCCAGGGCCGCCGGGCCTGTCCAGCCCTTGGGTGAGCGCAGCACGATCATCGGCCAGTAGGGCCGCTGGGCCTCACCGCTGCGGCGGGCCTCCTCGCGGATGGCCTGGATGCGATCCATGGCGGTGTCCATGGCCTGGGCCATGGCCTGGTGCATGGCGGCCGGTTCACTGCCCTCCACGAAGAGGGGGTCCCAGCCGTAGCCCCGCATCAGCTGCTCGAGCTCGTGATGGGGGATGCGGGCCAGGAGGGTGGGATTGGCGATCTTGTAGCCGTTGAGATGCAGCACGGGCAGCACGGCCCCGTCGCTGATCGGGTTGAGGAATTTGTTGATGTGCCAGCTGGTGGCCAGGGGGCCGGTTTCGGCTTCGCCATCGCCGATGCAGGCCAGGGCGATCAGATCGGGGTTGTCGAAGGCGGCGCCACAGGCGTGGGAGAGCACGTAGCCCAGTTCACCGCCTTCGTGGATCGAGCCCGGTGTTTCGGGCGTGCAGTGGGAGCCGATGTGGCCCGGGAAGGAGAACTGCTTGAAGAAGCGGCGCATCCCGTCTTCATCGCGGCTCTTGTCGGGGTACACCTCGCTGTAGGAGCCATCGAGGTAGGTGGGGGCCAGCACCCCGGGCGCGCCATGGCCCGGCCCCGACAGGTAGATCATGTCGAGATCCCGCTGGCGGATCACCCGGTTGGCGTGGGCCCAGATGAACGCCTGGCCCGGGCTCGACCCCCAGTGGCCCAGCAGCCGGTTCTTGATGTGTTCCGGCCGCAGTGGCTCCCGCAGCAGGGGGTTGTCCACGAGGTAGATCATCCCCACGGCCAGGTAGTTGGCGGCGCGCCACCAGGCATCGATCAGCCCCAGTTCCTGGGGGGTGGCCTGGTGGGTGGAGAGGTGTTCAGTGCCGGGGAACGTGCTCGTCATGGCGGCTGGTTTTGGGGACGGCGGGGATCAGGGCGCTCCGTGGCTCCACCCTGCTGAAGACGGGCCCAATCGTGGCGATCAATGTGTGCATCGACACCTTTTGCTGACACCGTTTGATGACGGCGTTGGGTTGAGGTGTTGTGGGCCGTTGCTGGGCTGTCAGCCGTTCGCCAGCGACTGCTTGAGCTGCTGCAGCCTCAGTTCCAGGTCGTGCAGCATCTCCAGGCCGAACAGCGGCAGTTCCTGCACGGCGAACAGAAATTCCGGCCGATCCATCTCCAGCAGCTCGCAGTCGGTGAGGGCCGTGGCGGTGCCGTAGCGGCGGTGCTCCCGATCCACCAGGGCGCCCACGCCGAAGCAGCTGCCCGGGCCGATCGTTTCCCGTAGGGCGCTGTCCCAGCTGAGTTGCACGGTGCCGCGCACAACGCCATACAGCTCATCGCCGTAGTCGCCTGGGCTGAAGATCACCTCACCGGCCTTGAACTTGATGGTGGGGCGGTTCTGGGAGAGGGAGGCGATCGTTTGCAGTTCTGGGGAGGTCATGGCTGTGTTTAGTGGATGGGCTGGGAGCTGAAGGATTGGTTGTTCAGGAGACAATCGGGCAGGTCATGTCCACCGGGCATGGCGACACCTTCCAGATCTGTTCGGCGTACTGGCGGATCGCCCGGTCGGAGGAGAAGACGCCGCTGCGCGCCATGGTGAGCACGCCCATGCGCTGCCAGGTGTCCCGCTGGTGCCAGGTGGCATCCACCGCGTCCTGGGCCTGCAGGTAGGAGGCGAAGTCGGCGATCAGGGCATAGGGATCGCGGCCCACCACGTTTTCCACCAGCGGTTTGAACAGTTCACGGTCGCCCTGGCTGAAGTGGCCCGCTTCCACGAGGTTGATGGCTTCGCGCAGCAGCGGCACCCCATCGAGCCATTCCCAGGGGCGGTAGTGCTGTTGCAGGGCCTCGATCTGCTCGGCGGTGTGGCCGAACAGGAAGAAGTTCTCCGCGCCCACCTGCTCGCGGATCTCCACGTTGGCCCCGTCGAGGGTGCCGATTGTGAGCGCCCCGTTCATGGCCAGCTTCATATTGCCGGTGCCGGAGGCTTCGTAGCCGGCGGTGGAGATCTGTTCGGAGAGATCGGCCGCCGGATACACCACCTCGCTCAACTTCACGTTGTAATCGGGCAGGAACACCACCTGCAGCAGGCCGCGGCAGTCGGGGTCGCTGTTCACCACCTCGGCGATGCCGTGGATGAAGCGGATGATCAGCTTGGCCATGAAGTAGCCCGGTGCGGCCTTGCCGCCGAACAGCACGGTGCGGGGCGCCATTCCGGCGGTGTCGCCGTTTTTGATGCGGAGATAGCGGCTGATCACCTGCAGGGCGTTCAGGTGTTGCCGCTTGTATTCATGGATGCGCTTCACCTGCACATCAAAGAGATGCAGGGGATCCACCACCAGGTGGCAATGGGCGGCGATGCGCTGGGCCAGGCGGCGCTTGGCTTCGAGCCGGCAGGCGGCCCAGCGCTCGAGAAAGGCCGCATCGCCGGCATGCTGCTCCAGGGCATGCCAGTGCTCGGCGCGGACCGGCCAGTCCGGGCCGACGGTGGCACTGAGCAGCTCGTTCAGCGGCGGATTGGCGAGCGCCACCCAACGGCGTGGGGTCACACCGTTGGTCACGTTGGTGAACTTCTCCGGCCAGAGCGTGGCGAAGTCGGGCATCAGGGCCGTGCGCACCAGCTCGCTGTGCAGGGCTGCCACCCCATTCACATGGTGGGAGGCCACCGTGGCCAGGTGGGCCATGCGCACCGCCTTGCTGCCCCGCTCATCAATGATCGACACCCGGCGCAGCAGGCTGTCATCGCCGGGGGCAGCCAGCCGCACCTGGTGGAGGAAGCGGCGGTTGATCTCGAAGATGATCTCCAGGTGCCGCGGCAGCACCGAGGCGAACAGGCCCAGATCCCAGCACTCCAGGGCTTCCGGCAGCAGGGTGTGGTTGGTGTAGGCCAAGGTGCGCTGGGTGATCGCCCAGGCGTCCTCCCAGCCGAGCCCATGCTCATCGATCAGTAGCCGCATCAGTTCGGCCACGGCGATCGCCGGATGGGTGTCGTTCAGCTGAACGGCCCAATGCTCCGGGAACTGCTGCAGGGGGATCTGTTTTTTGAGCAGGTTGCGCAGCATGTCCTGCAGGGAGCAGCTCACAAAGAAGAACTGCTGCTTGAGCCGCAGCCGGCGACCGGCATCGGTGCCGTCGTTGGGGTAGAGCACCTTGGAGAGGTTTTCCGAGCTCACCTTCTCCTCCACGGCGCCGTAGAAGTCGCCGCTGTTGAAGGCCGCCAGATCGAAGCTCTCGCTGGCCACCGCGCGCCAGAGCCGCAGCCGCGCGCAGGTGTTCACCCGGTAGCCGGCCATCGGCACGTCGTGGGGGATGCCCAGGGCGTGTTCGGCCGGCAGCCAGCGCACCCGGTAGCGGCCGGCGCTGTCGCGGTAGGCCTCGGTGTGCCCGCCAAAGCCCACCCGGCAGCGCTTGTCGGGGTACACCAGTTCCCAGGGCCAGCCACCCTTGAGCCACTGGTCGGTGATCTCCACCTGCCAGCCGTCGCGGATGGCCTGATCGAAGATCCCGAACTCGTAGCGGATGCCGTAGCCGGTGGCCGGAATCTCCAGGGTGGCGAGCGATTCGATGTAACAGGCCGCCAGGCGCCCCAAACCCCCATTGCCCAGCCCCGGCTCCTCTTCGATGGCCAGCAGCTGCTCGAGCGTGGCGATGCCGAAGTGGCGCATGGCCTCCTCGGCTTCTGCGCGAATGCCCAGCAAGAGCAGGTTGTTGCCGAGTTGGGGGCCGATCAGGAATTCCGCCGAGAGGTAGGCCACCGCCTTGGGCCTCTGGTTGCGGATGGTGTCCTTGGAGGCAAGGTGCCGGCTCATCAAGCGATCCCGCACGGCATGGCTCAGGGCCATGTAGAGGTCGTGGGGGGTGGCAGTGGCGGTGGAGCGGCCGAGGGTGAAGAAGAGGTGCTCGGTGACGCCGTCGCGCAGGTTGTCTGCCGTGAGGCCGGTGCGCTGGGCGTCGCCGTAGCGGGCCGGAGCAGGAATGTCCTGCGCGGCGCGCAAGGTGGATGTCATGACGGATGGATCCGACCCGATCACCTTGACCCGGGTTTGGTTAAGGCGTCATCAACATCTGGAATGGGGCGCTACCGCCAGGCGGTAGCTGCGGGCACGCAGCCGTTGCTCCAGCTCTCCATAGGGAATGCGCTGGCCGGGATGGTCGGGATCGTTCACCAGCGCCATCAGGTGCTCAAACGTGGCCCGCTGAATCGCGTGCTGGGAGGCCACGGTGCGCTCGGTCCGGTGGCGTTTGAGCGGGCGGGGTTTCAGGGCAGAGGGCTTGGCGGATGACCGGTGGCCCATGGCGTGGCGGGCGGCATGGAGTTCACGCTATGCGGCGTGCGAGGGAGCACTGGAAAAGGGGCGGTTATGGTGAAGATTCACCTTGGCTGGACTCGCCGGCCTCGCGCATGAATCACACCACGCTTTCTTCACTCCATCCCAATCCTGGATGGGCTGCTGCCCCTCGCATCGCCGCTGCCTCAGCAAGCGCTCCGGTGTGCGACACGGTGGGCAAACACTGCATTCTCGAGCTCTACGGCTGCGACAGCGCCAGGCTCGACGACGAAGCTTTCCTCAGGGACACCATCACCACCGCTGCAAAACGGGCTGGTGCCACCCTGCTCAACCTGATCACCCACCGTTTCGACCCCCAGGGCGTCACGGGGCTGGCCCTGCTGGCCGAATCGCACATCTCGATCCATACCTGGCCCGAGTCGGGATATGCGGCCGTGGATGTCTTCACCTGTGGCGACCACACGATGCCGGAGCGCGCCTGTCAGGTGCTCGCGGAAGAACTGCTGGCCACCGGCCAGAAGCTCACTAGCTTCCGACGAGAAACCCCGTCGGCGCTGGCGGACACGGAACGACTCCCCGCCTGAATCAGCAGCCCATGACTGCGATGAGCTCGTCAGCGATCAGCTTGGCGAGCTTGTCGCACGTGGTGTTGCCTTTGCGCTTGGCTTCGTTGCTGCGGATTTCCACCATGTAGCCATCCAGGCGCCTGGGGCTCCATGAGATCAGGATGCTCATCATCCGATCGTCGTATTTCTTGCCTGGCTTCGGGAGGGCGAAGGCCATTCCTGAATTCAGGTCAACGTTGGCAAGCTTGAATTGCACCCGCTGCAACAGCTCTTCCAGAGCCACAATGTCAACGGAAACCGTTCCGTCTCGACGCCAGCGAGCATGGGCCATTGCGGTGGGCTTGGTTTTCCCGCTGTCATTCGCGATCCAGGCTGACACATCAGGCTGGGTCCCTTAGAAAGGCTACAGATTGTTGGATTGGCTGCAAATTTCCTCCGTCAAGCGTCAACTAAGGCTTGTTTAAGGAATTGCCGGCTTGAATTATGTGGCGGCTGGCTGTGGCATCCGCTGGTAGTTTTTCTTGGAACTTGAATGTCCCCCCAGGGGATCCTGCTTGAAGGTTTCAACATGAAGGTGGCTCATCTCGACAGCAGCTGCCTCCTGTGTGCTGATCGCCGCGACGTGCTTCAGCTGTTGCGCGTCACATCCCTCGCTCTGGGCTCGAGCGCCGCTACGACGGACGACACCCGCTTCGCCATGGAGTTCCAGTCGGCCCTGCTGGCCGCCCTGCGTCAGCAGCTCCGTTCCGATCTCTGTGCTGAGGCCGCCCAAGGCCCCACCTGATGCCTCCCGCCATGCCGCCCGGCGATTCCTGGTTTCGTCCCTTCGACTGGTGGGCCGTGGGGCTGCTGGCGGCGGGCTGTGCCACAGGCATCACGGTGCTGCTGCTGCGGCCGGCCCCGGTCACCGTGCCCCAGCCAGCCCCACCGGCCGGGACTGGTCAGCGGATCCAATCCACCTGATCCACTTCAACGGAGCTCTTGGGCGCCATGGCTCTTGCGCGCACTCTCCATGGTCAGCTGGCGCAGATTCGCCAAGGCATGCTCGCCCTGGAGGCGGAATCGGCCGAGCGCTTGGCCGCCGTGGCATCGGGTTACCACCCCAGCGCCCGCAACCTGCTCCATTTCATTGCCCTCCATCGCCGGCACCACGTGGGTCTGGCCGATCAGCTGCACCAGCTCGGCCTGAGTTCCCTGGCCGGCAGTGATCCCCATGTGCTCCGCAGCGTGGATGCCGTGCTGGCCGCACTCCAGGCACTGCAGGGCCTGGGCGTGTCGCCTCCAGGCCAGGAGCCATCGCCCGATCCGAAGCCCGATCCGATGGCTAGCCGCTGCTCCCAGCTGTTTGGCAGCCTCTCCGGTGGCCCCGGGATCATGGTGACCCTCCCAGCGGAGGCGGCCCACGACGCCGAAGCCGGTGGCCTGATTGCCCAGTTGCTGGCGTCAGGCATGACGCTGGCGCGCATCAACTGTGCCCACGACGATGCGTCGGTGTGGCGGGAGCTTGCCGGGCGTGTGGCCCGTCAGAGCGCGGCGTTGGGCACCACCTGCAGGATTGCGGTGGATCTGGCTGGCCCGAAGCTGCGAACCGGTGGCCTGCCTGCCTTGGAGGGGGTGGTTCGGGTGCGGCCACCCCGGGATCGCTACGGCCGGCTGATCGAGCCAGCCATCGTGCTGGCCGCCCACCATCCGGCGGCGTGTGCCCAGCTGCCGGGAGCGGTGAAGCTGCCGGTGGAGCTGGCCGATTGGCAGGCTTTCCGCCCTGGTGAGGTGCTCAGTGGAACCGATGCTTCCGGCCGCAGCCGCACCCTCACCGTGGAGGCTGTCGAGCCCTGGGGGTTAAGGCTGAGTGTGCCCCAGCAGTGCCGCTTCACGGCGGGGCTGCGCTTCACAGGCACGGCTGGGGCCGAGCTGGTGGTAGCGCCGCTCCCGCCGGAGCCGGGTTGCCTCGTGCTGGAGCCCGGGGATCGGCTCTGGCTGCTGGGGGAAGCGGAGGCACCGGCCCACTGCCCCCATCCCGCCGTGTCCTGCAGCCTGCCGGAGTTGATCCCCCTGATCGGCCAGGGGGAGCGGGTGATGTTTGACGACGGCAAGATCACCGCTGTGGTGATCGAGCCGGGGGAGGGCCGGCTGCTGTTGGAGGTGACGGCTGCCCGCGGCGGCAGGGCCCGGCTGCGGGGCGATAAGGGCATCAACTTCCCCGACAGCACCCTGCACACCCCGGCACTCACCGCCAAGGACATCGACGATCTGGAGTTCGCCGTTGCCGCGGGCGACATCGTGAATTTCTCCTTTGTGCACAGTCCCGCCGATATCGCCGCCCTGCACCGCGAGCTCCAGCGGCACCGCCGGGAGGATCTGGCTGTGGTGCTGAAGATTGAAACCCGCCAGGCCTATGAGGGTCTGCCAGATCTGCTGCTGGAGGCCATGCGCTACCCAGCCCCCCTGGGCGTGATGATCGCCCGTGGCGACCTGGCCGTGGAGTGCGGATGGGAATCGCTGGCCCAGATTCAGCACGACATCCTGCGGTTGTGTGCTGCGGCCCATGTGCCCTGCATCTGGGCCACCCAGGTGCTGGATGAATTGGCTCGCCACGGTTTACCCACCCGCGCCGAGATCACCGATGCAGCGATGGGTGCTCAGGCCCATGCCCTGATGCTCAACAAGGGTCCCAACATCACCGAGGCCGTGCGGGTGTTGCGCACCATCACCCAGGGCGCCTTGAAGGCCAACCGCAGCGATCGCCTCGTGTCGTGTCTGGCTTACCGCAGCAATTGCCCGGGCTGATCAGGGGCTTTCACCCGGTTGATCCATATCCGGTTCATTCATACCTGATCAATGTCGAGGCCGGCTGTTTCGATCCGGTAGAACCAGGTGATCAGGGCACCTACTAGGGAGGTGATGGCCAGGATTGGCAGGAGCCGTTCGGTGCCCAGGGTTTTGAGCAGCTCGGGAAATAGGAAGGCGGTGAGGACGGCACCCACCTTGCCGGTGGCGGCTGCAATGCCTGCCCCGAGGCCCCGCAATCGGGTGGGAAAGACTTCACCGGCTAAAAGATAGGTTTGGGCATTGGGGCCCAGATTGGTCATCAGCTGGAAGAGAAAGAAGCCGATGATCACCACGGGCACGTTGGTGCTGGTGCCGTTGCTGCCAGCGGCGGCAATCACCAGCCCCAGGGCACAGCCGATGAAGCCAAGAATCTGCAGGGGGATCCGGCCCCAGCGATCCGCCAGGCTGATGGCGGCAGCAATGCCGATCAGAAAGCCCACATCCACCAGCGCCGTGCCCTTGGCCCCCAGCATGTCGTTGTGAATCACCGATGCCACGGTGTGGCCATGGCTCTCCATGCCGAAGGTGGCGGCGATGATCACCGGGGTGAAGATGCCGATGCCGTAGGTGGAGATGTCCTGCAGAAACCAGGGGATCGAAGCCAGGATCGTGGCCCGTTGCAACTTGCCGCGAAAGAGATCCTTCCAGTGATGGCGAGGTTCGATGTGCCCTTCTTCGGCAACTTCCACCCGGAGCAGTTCAATGTCTTGGCGGTTGAGCAGGCGGCGCAGCTGTTTCTCGGCCGTGCTGTAACGGCCGCGGCTCACCAGCCAGTGGCTGCTCTCCGGCAGGAACAGGCGGCCCCACACCACCATCAGCACCGGCACCACGGGCAGGAGATAAAACTGCCGCCAGCTGTCGAGCTGGGGTTCCATGCTCAGCAGCACCGCGGCCACCGCCGTGGCCAGTAGGGCCCCCAGGGCCTGAAAGCTGAAGGCTCCAAGCACGAGCCGCCCGCGGATGGCGGCCGGGATGCTTTCAGAGATCACCAGGTGGGCGGTGGGGTAGTCGGCACCCAGCGCCAGCCCAATCACGAACAGGCAGCTCACCAGCATGGTGGTGCTGGTGCTGAAGGCCGCCAACACCAGGGCGATCGCCAGCAGCACCATTTCGCCGATGAACACCGGCTTGCGGCCCCAGCGGTCGGCCAGCCCGCCCAGGAACAGGGCCCCCAGCAGGATGCCGAACAGGGTGGCCGCCGTGACCAACCCCTTGTCGGTGCTGGTCATGTTGAACTGCTCGGCCACCAGCGGCAGGGCGATGCCGCCCATGAACACGATCAGGCCTTCGAAGAACTTGCCGGCAGTGGCCAGGCTCCACACCAGCCACTGCATGCTTGAAAGGGGTGGGCCGGCCAGGTGGGTGCCGCCTTCCCAGGCAGGCACTTCCTCGATGTAGGCCTGAACGCTCTTCTGGGTCATCCGACCAGGGGCTGGTGTGGCGGGAACGCCATCACGTTGGCTGCTGGACGTTTAGGCAAGATTAAGGTGAACAGGGCGGTTTGCTGTCATGTTTGAAATCGTTTGCGTGCTGGTGTTCCCAGCGATGCTGATCGCGTTCTGGGTGATTCAGCTGGCGATTGTGCATCGCTCCCCCCGGGAGGTGAATGCCATGCTCCGGGAGATGGTGCTGGATGCGATGAACAAGCACGACCGTGACTTCGACGATTAAGCCAGCGTTGGGT
>JBBASQ010000011.1:0-19464 GCA_040399185.1 Prochlorococcaceae cyanobacterium | reverse complement strand
GCACCATCAGCATGCTTCCGCACAAGTCCATTCCCCTGGCAGCGCTGCTGGTCGTGGCAGTGGCAGAGGCAGTGGCAGGCGTCTCCGCGCCGGTGTGGGGGATGGAGGTGATTCTGTTGCGCCATGGCGACAAGGATCCCCAACGCGGTGATTACAACCTCTCGCCGGCGGGATTTGCGCGTTCGATCGCCCTGGCCCGCCTGATTCCGGCCTGTTTCGGTTCACCCACGGCGATCACCACCTTCTACCTCGACCCAGATTCGAGCAAGAACGCCCGCAGCTACCAGAGTGCCGTCCCCCTTGGGGTGGCCACCGGGGTGAATATCCAGATTGCCGAGGCGTCGCTCACCGATTCCTACAGCGTGGGCCGGGCCCTGCGCGCCCGGGCCGATCGGCGCGGCGAGCGCCTGGTGCTCTTCTGGGAGCATCGGCGCATGCCAGAACTGGCCCGGGGGTTGGGATGGCCTGCCATGGCCGCCATCCCAGAAGACGATTTCGATCAGATGCTGGTGTTTCGCTACGACGCCCCTGAGGCGCCGCCCCGGGTGAGCCGCTATCGCCAGAGCGATCTCTTCGCGCGGGCCTGCTTCCAGCAATCCCACCCCATCACGGCCCAGCAACCATGACGTTCGGCTTGATGCGTCTATGGCTGGCGGCCGTGCTGGTGGCCCCTGGCCTGCCCGCGATGGCCGAGCCGTTGCCGTTGCCGTTGGCGCCCCTGGAGGCCGCGGCCGGGTTGCCGCCAGCCCCAGGCACGGCGGCGGCGGCCGACGACCTGGCGGTGCTGCGCTGGCTCCAGCGGTTTCGCAGCCCTGAACTGGTGGCCGATGCGTGGTTGCTGCTGGATCGCAACCCCAACCTGTTCTCCCGGGCCCTGGGGGTGGACATGGCCAAAAGCACCCCGGCCATCAACCGAGGGCTGCGGGAGTTTCTGGCCCAGGTGGATGCGGCCTCGTCCCAGATCAAGGACCGGGTGCGCCGGCCACGGCCTTACCAGAGCCATCGGGATCTGCAGCCGTGTCTGCCGCCGGAGCGCGGATTCTCTTTCCCGTCTGGCCATGCCACCTGGTATGCCGCCGCTGCTGAGTTGCTCGCGGCCCTGGTGCCGGAGCGCAGCCAGCGCCTGCTGGCGGTTGGCACCCATGGGGGCGCCAGCCGCGTGATGTGCGGTGTGCACTACCCCTCCGATGTGGAGGCTGGCCTGCGGCTTGGTCGGGCTGCGGCCGACCAGGTGCGCCAGGGGGCCCAGTGGCAGGCGTTCCGGGACGATCCGGCGGTGCAGGCTGAGCTCCAACTCCTGCGCCAGGTGCCGGCTGCTGCCCTGCCGCTGCTGGTGCATTAACGCACAATCAGCTCAGCAGGCTTCCCTTGCTTTCCTTCAGCTCTTTCCAGATCTTGCGGATCTCGGTGTAGGCCTGCTCCTGGCTGATTTTGCCGTTGCTCTGCAGCCCCACCACCAGCCCAACGCGCTCGGCGAAGGCCTCAAGGTTCTGGTGAAATGCCAGCCGCTCGGGAGTCCAGTCATGGCCCCGATAGCTGGAGAACGCCTCCATCGGGGAGCGCGCACTGGCCTCCAGTTCGCTGGGGTCGGGGAGGTTGTCGGAGGGAGACCCGCCATCCGGTACGTCAGCCACCCAATCGCACCCGCCAGGTCTAACGATCAACCCTAATCAGCCCACATTAAGAAGGGCCTAAGGTTCGGCAGGAGTGGCCTGGAGCACCGCGGCCGCTGCGCATGCGGATCAGGATCCCCCGAGAGCCTCCGGTGCCGTGGCGCGGTTTGTGAAACTGTGGTTGCCGCAGGTAGGCATCTGCCTTTTGCTGCAGGGCGGACTCATCGGCAGCGGTCTGGCGCTGCACCGCTGGATCACTCCCACCGTTCCCCCGTGCTGCGACCAACCCCAGGTGCTCTGAATTCGCAGCTGCTGGAGGAGCGGCCCGCCAGCCTGCCCACCCAGCTCTACGTGCATGGGGGCCGCAGGCCCAGCAATTTCAGCGTGATGCTGTTTGAACCTGCCGGGCCGCGGCTGGTGCAGCTGGAGTCGCCCCAGCAACTGGAGCAGCTGCTCAGGCCAGGGATGCCGGTGTGGCTGCGGGTGATGGGGCTCTGGGATACCCAGGAGATCCGGGCCATGCTCAGGCCCCTGGCCGTGCCGGAGATGCTGCTGCCCCCCCTGCTGGAGGTGCCGCAGCGGGCCCGGGTGGACTCCTTTGGCGATGCGCTGATGGTGGTGCTGCACCGGCTCAACTTCTCCCGCGATCCGTTGCATCTGATCAGCTCCCAGGTGGGCTTTCTGTTGCTGCCGGAGCAGCTGATTACCTTTGAGGAGGCGCCCATTGGCGAATCGTTCCCGCTGCTCACCGATTGGCTGGAGCAGCAGGTGGGTGCGGTGGAGCACCGCGACCTCGACGACATCCTTCACTTTCTGGTGGACGAAGTGCTCGACGAGCTGTTCCCGATGCTGGAGCAGATCTCCAATCGCCTCGACGACCTGGAGGAGGCGGTTCTGCGCAATCCCAAGCCCAAGCTGCTGAGCCGCACCTTTGTGCACCGCAGCAATCTGCGCACCATTCGCAGCCAGGTTTGGCCGCTGCGCCATCAGATCCGGGTGCTGCTACGCCAGCGCCAGCAGTTGTTGGGGCCGGAAGCTCTCGGGGGGTTTCAGGAGATGGGCGAACTGGTGGAGCTGTTGTTCGACACCACGGATCTGCTGCGCAACCAGTGCGATGCGATCACCCAGGCCTATGCCGCCAGCGTGGGCAACCGCATGAACCAGGTGATGAAAACGCTCACGATCATCACCAGCATTTTTGCGCCCCTCTCCTTTCTGGCTGGTGTGTATGGCATGAACTTCGAGAACATGCCGGAGCTGAAGTGGCACTACGGCTACTACATCTGCCTGGTGGTGATGGCCACCGTGGCCACGCTCCAGGCGTACTGGCTCTGGCGCCGGGGCTGGTTCGACGACTGGACAGCGCCCCGCTGACCCCAGACACAACCTGCTCTTAACCCGCGAGTCGGCTGCTCTCCAGCAGATTCTGGTGGCAGGTGATACCCCCATGATCCGCGCGACTGCCGCTCTGCTTCTCGGTGTTGTCGGTTGGAGCGCCCCGGCATGGGCGCAGAGTTTGCGGATCGGAGGCTCCAGCACGGTGTTTCCGATCATGCAGGAGGCCATCAAGGGCTTCCGGGCCAGCTCGTCTGCCCAGGCCAAGGCCCCGATCCAGCTCAGTGAAACGGGCACCAGCGCCGGGTTTCGTCAGTTTTGCGGCGGCCAGTTACCGATCGCCAACGCCTCCCGGCCGATCAACAGCCGCGAGCTGAAGCTCTGCCAAGCCAAGGGGGTGCAGTTCATCGAACTGCCGATCGCCTTTGACGCCCTCACCGTGGCGGTGAACCCTCGCAACGACTGGGCCCGCCTGATCAGCACCAAGGAACTGGCCCGCCTCTGGGGCCGCGCCGGCCAGGGCCGCATCACCCGTTGGAGCCAGGTGAACATCGACTGGCCCAACCGGCCGATCAAGCTCTGCGCCCCCGGCAAGGACTCCGGCACCTTCGACTACTTCAACAAGGCCATCAACGGGGAGGCCACCAACGCCCGCACCGACGTGGTGAGCAGCGAAGACGACAACGTGCTGGTGAAGTGCGTGGCGGGCGACCCCAACGCCATCGGCTACTTCGGCTACGCCTACTTCAACGCCAACCGCAAGAGTCTGCGGGCCCTCACGGTGGTGGGGCCCAAGGGGCCCGTGGCCCCATCGGTGGCGACGGTGCAGAACGAAACCTATGCCCCCCTCTCTCGCCCGCTGTTTGTGTATGTGAACGACAAGGCGCTGCGCAGCAACGACCTGGTGCGTCG
This sequence comes from Prochlorococcaceae cyanobacterium, assembly GCA_040399185.1. GTDB lineage: Bacteria > Cyanobacteriota > Cyanobacteriia > PCC-6307 > Cyanobiaceae > UBA5018. The sequence continues at coordinate 15,604 of JBBASQ010000011.1, read as the reverse complement.
CTTCATCACCTACACCGTGCAGAACGGCCTGGTGCTCAGCGAGAAGGCCGGCGCCATCCCCCTCCCCTCCAGCACCTACCGGATCGTGGAGAGCAAGCTCTACCGCCACGTGCTGGGCACCGCGTTCGGTGGTGATCTGCCGGTGGGCCAGGGCCTGGGCAACACCCTGCGCCGCAGCCTCGACAGCATTAAGAAACCGGAGTTCCGCTGATCGGCCTGGTCAAACTGAACGGTATGGCCAAGTTGCGTGGCACCGCCAAAACGGGTTTCCTGCCGGTGAGCTGCACCAACGGTGAGTTGGCGCTCTCCCTGGTGCGCCTGCACGTGAGCCGGGTGGTGTCGCTGCAGGGCCCAGTGCTGGCCGATCACGATCCTGAACCGTTGCACCAGATGCGGGTGGCGATGCGCCGGCTGCGTACCTGCCTGGTGCAATTCGCACCAGCGCTGGTGTTGCCGGCGGGGGTGAGCGATCAGCGCATTGCCAAGGGGGTGAAGCGGCTCGGGATGGCCCGGGATCTCGATGTGTTGCGCGAGCGACTCGAGGCCGATCTGGTGCCAGCGCTGCCGCCGGGGGAAAAGGCGGCCCTCAAGCCTGTGTTCCGTCAGCTCAAGCGGGAACGGCGCATTGCCTATGAGCATCTGGTGGATGTGCTGCGGGGCCGCAGCCATCTGGAACTGCTGGCCCGGCTGCAGGATTGGCTGCGCCAGCCGGTCTTCACACCCCTGGGGCAGGAGCCGCTGCACCGCTGGCTGGGTGAGTGGCAATTGCCGGCCGTGATGGAGCTGTTGCTGCATCCAGGCTGGTGGGCCCAGGATCCCTCCGCCCAGGCCGAGGTGGTCCACAACCTCCGCAAACAGATCAAGGACGCGCGCTACCGGCTCGAAAACCTGCGGGGCAGTGGTGGTCGCCACCAGGGGCTGGCGATCGCCCAGTTCCGCACGATGCAAGAGCTCCTCGGGGAACTCCACGATCTGGAGGTGTTGGCCAAGGCCATCGCCAACCAGATGCCTGGCCACCTGGCGGATGATCTCCCCGCGTTGGCCGATCTGCTCGAGCAGCGCCGCCACCGGTGCTGGTTGTTGTGGCGCCAGGAGGCGTGCTTGTTGAACAGCGCCCGCGGGCGGCGGGCGTTGCTGGAGGGGCTGCGGCGGGAGTCAGCACGCCACCGATTGGTGTCTGTGTGTCATGCGATACCTGCGCGAGTATCGACTCGAGTGGCCTCACTGCATCGGCGTCGATAGGTTCGCAGCACTTCTGCTGCTGTCTGCAGCGAAGTACTCCAAATCGGTGTGAGGACCCGATGAAACTCTTCCAGCAGCTGATGCTGGCGCCCGCGGCCCTTGGTCTCGTGGCTCCGATGGCCGTCCAGGCCAATGGTTACGACATGGCGTCGAGCACCAACGCCATCAACAGCTACACCCAACAGCAGGATCTGGATCGCTTCCGCGCCTGGGAAGCCCAGAACCAAGTCACCAGCATCAACCAGTTCTCTGATGTGAAGCCCACCGATTGGGCTTATCAGGCACTGAGCAATCTGATCGAGCGCTACGGCTGTGTGGCCGGTTATCCCAACGGCACCTATAAGGGCGCCCAGGCGATGACCCGTTTCGAGGCCGCCGCCCTGCTGAACGCCTGCCTCGATCGCGTTACCGAAACCACCGACGAACTGCAGCGCCTGATCAACGAGTTCCAGAAGGAACTCGCCGTGCTCAAGGGCCGCGTGGACGGCCTTGATGCCCGTGTTGGTGAGCTGGAAGCCACCCAGTTCTCCACCACCACCAAGCTGCAGGGCGACACCGTCTTCGTGCTTGGTTCGAACGCCTTCACCGGCAGCCAGGCCAACAACTACACCCCTGGTCGCGGTCAGAGCACTTCCCAGCCTGGCACCAACACCAATAAGGCCAACTGGGGCGCCACTGTCTTCAACTACGACATGCGCCTTAACTTCCTCACCAGCTTCACTGGTAAGGATCTGCTGTACACCCGTCTGCGCAGCGGCAACTTCGGCTCCAGCCCCTTCAACGGGAACCCTTACAACCTGATGGCCCTCGACCGGGCTTTCGGCAGCACCACCACCGAGAACCTCGTTCAGCTGGATCGTCTTTACTACCGCTTCCCGGTGGGTAAGGAGTTCACCGCTCTGGTGGGTGCCCGGGCTCGTAACACCGAGTTCCTGGCGATCTCTCCCTCCTTCTACAAGAGCGAGCTGCTGGATGTGTTCCAGCTCCATGGCGCTCCCGGCACCTACAACAAGGCCACCGGTGCGGCTGCTGGCTTCATGTGGAAGCAGAAGGTGAAGAAGGGCAAGCCCTACTTCGCTGCCTCCACCAGCTATGTCGCCCCCAATGCCGATTCGGGTAATCCGAATGACGGCGGCATCTTTGCGAATAAGAGTGCTGGTAGCTGGACGACCCAGTTGGGCGTAGCCTCTCCCCAGTGGTCAGCTGCGTTCGCTTGGCGCTATGGCCAGTGTGGTCAGAATTTCCGCCGCGGTACTCAGTTCGCCAACCAGACTGAGTCTTGTGGTCCCACCAACACTGGTGTCGCTACTTCTGCCTATTCCAACAACTTCGCCCTCACGGCGGCTTGGCAGCCCAAGAAAGGTGGCACCATTTGGCCTTCGGTGAGCCTGGGCTGGGGATATAACGCCCTTACCCAGTCGAATCTGGTGAACGCTGCAGCTCCGCAGTACAACCAGGCCGCCAACATTGGTGCGAGCCAGTCCTGGCAGGTGGGCCTGCAGTGGAATGATGCCTTTGCCAAGGGCAATTCCGCTGGTATGGCAGTGGGTCAGCCCACCTTTGCCACTAGCCTGCGCAATGGCAACACTCCCCAAGACGGCAACTACGCCTGGGAGTGGTGGTATCAGTTCCAGGTGACCGACAACATCTCGATCACCCCGGCGATCTTCTACCTCAGCCGTCCCGCTGGCCAGTACACCGCCCCCAACCAGACCAGCCAAGTGTTTGGTGGCCTGATCCAAACCCGCTTCAAGTTCTGATGATGTTTGGGGGGAGCATTGGCTCCCTCCTCCTTCAGGGTCCCCGCTCCTTACGCAGTCCTCGACTGCACCTCACACGCACACACCAATGGCCTCCCCTTTGTGGGAGGCTTTTTTGTTGGTTCCACGTGCTTGATTGTGTTCCCCGCGGCATAGCATTGTGTTGGCCAACCAAATCTTGACCGGCCCTTAACCGATCCATAAAGACCGCGGGAATTGGCGCTTGCTAGTTAGTGGGCGACCCCTCCAGGCTCACCCATGACCTTCGCGAAGAAGGCCCTGATTTTCGGCACCCTGGCCGCCATCGGCGCCGGTGCCACCGCCTCCGCCCAGAACACCATCAGCGGCGCTGGCGCCACCTTCCCTGCCCCCTTCTATCAGCGCGCGTTTGCCGGTCTGGCTCGCCAGGGCGTGCAGGTGAACTACCAGTCGGTGGGCTCGGGCGCCGGCGTGCGCCAGTTCCTGGCCGGCACCGTGGACTTTGGCGCCACCGACGAACCGCTCAAGTCCTCTGAGTACACCAAGGGCGCTGCCGCCAAGCGCGGTGTGGTGCAGTTCCCCGCCGTGGGCGGCACCATTGCCATCGCTTACAACAAGGCCGACTGCAAGAACCTGAAGCTCACCCAGAAGCAGGCCGTGGACATCTTCCTCGGCAAGATCAACACCTGGGATCAGCTCAAGTGCGGCAAGGGCAAGATCACCGTGGCCCATCGTTCCGATGGTTCCGGCACCACCTTCGCCTTCACCAACTCCCTCAGCGCCTTCTCCTCCGAGTGGAAGAGCAAGGTGGGCGAGGGCAAGAGCGTGAAGTGGCCCGTGGGTATTGGCGGCAAGGGCAATGAGGGTGTGGCTGGTGTGATCCAGAACACCCCCGGCGCCATCGGCTACCTGAACCAGAGCTTCGTGCGCGGCAACATCAAGGCCGCTGCCCTGCAGAACAAGGCCGGCAAGTTTGTGATGCCCACCCTTAAGGGCGGTGCCGCGGCCCTGAACAACATCCGCCTCGACGCCAACCTGGCCGGTGAGGATCCGAACCCCGCGGGTGCCGATAGCTATCCCATCTCCACCCTCACCTGGATCCTGGCCTACAAGGATGGCAACGGCGCCAAGGCAGGCACCATCCGCAAGGCCATGATGTATCTGCTGGGCCCCGGCCAGAACGTGGCCGATGAGCTGGGTTATGTGCCCCTCAAGGGCAGCATCCTCAAGCAGGCCAAGGCCGCCGTGGGCCGGATCGGCTCCTGAGCCATTCGGGCTGCAGCGCTGTTCGCCACCTCTGCAGGGGGAGACTTCGGTCTCCCCCTTTTTATTGACCTGACTGTTTATTGGCCGGTTGTTGTCAAGTGCGCCCAGCACCTTGGGATGCCCGCCGGGCTGCATAGGCTCCGCCCACTGATTGTTGTGCTGCCCGATGGGCGCGGCCATCTGGAAAGCCTGCGGGCCGGTGGCCTTGCCCCTGTTGCTCCTGTCGGTGGCCGTGCTCACGGTGGCCTTCGATCGGGCTGCGTTCTGGTGGCGTTGGTGGCGCTCTGGCGCCGCCGATGGCGTGCACCACCCAAGTTGCAGTCACCCCCTGCGTCGCCGCATGGCCAGCGGTGAGCCGGTGCTCCAGGCCGCGATTGTGCTGGCCCCCCTGCTGGGGTTGCTCGGCACCGTGAGTGGGTTGATGGCGGTGCTGCGCGCCCTCGGTTCCCAGCTGCTGTTGCCTCCCCAGGCCCCCCTGGCTGGCTACGCCGACGTTCTGCTCAGCACCCTCATCGGGCTGCAGATCACCGTGCTGGCCACCGCCGTGCTGCTGCTCAACCGCGGCCTGCGCCACTGGCAGTGCGGCCGCTTCCGCGACGACCTGACGCGGTGAACGCTGCCCTGGCCCTCACCGCGCCCCTGGTGGCCGCCACCCTCGTGGTGCTCACCGCGGTGGCCGCCCTGCCTGCCCTGTTGCTGGCCAGCAGCGGCCCCCGGCCCCGCAATCCGCCCCTGGTGGCTGGGGCGGGTGCGCCGCTCTTGGTGGTGCGCAGCGGCGGGGGGCGCTGGTTTCTCAATGGCCAACCCATCGCTCACCAGGCCCTGGCCCGGGTGCTGCGCCAGCAGCGCGGGGCGCCTTCGGACGTGCGCCTGCAGGCCTCAGCCCAGCTCACGGCCGGGGCGGTGAGCTCGGCCCTGGCCTGGCTGCGCCGTGAGTCGGGTGGGGCCGTGATTCTCGATCTGCCGGTGGGGAGCCGATGACCCGGCTGGTGCCCCTGGCCTGGAGCCTGGTGGGCGTGGGCCTGTGTGCCTTTGCCGCCGGATTGCTGCTGCTGCCGCAGCGCCTGCTGCAGCGTCCGTTGGCGGAGGGCGTGATCGCGGTGCACCTCGAGCCCGGTGGCCGGCTGCGCCTGTGGCATCAGCCGGTCACGGCGGAGGCCCTCGCCACGGTGCTGGCCGCCGCTGCCCGCCGCCAGCCCCCGCCGCCCCTGCGACTGGTGCCCGATCCCCAGCTTTCCTGGGCTGAGGTGCGTTCGGCCCTGGTGCGGTTTCACCACGGAGCCCTTCCCCTTGAACTTCAGCTTCCCGTTCCTGCGGTTCAGCCCTGAGCGCTCCACCGCTGTTCCTGCGCCCTGGCGGCATTGGTGGCGCCTGGCCGCGCTGGCCCTGGGCCTGCATGGCCTGCTGGTGCTGGGGCCCGAGCCCCCGCGCCCAGGCGGCCGCCCCTCCAGCCGGCTGGCCTCCCCCGCCGACGACACCCCCGAGTTGTTGCGGCTAAGCGGGGCCGCCGACACCCCGGCGCGCCTCTCCAGCGTTCCCCTCACGGCCCTCCCCCCACCGCCCCCCGCCCTTCTGCCCAAGGGATCGCTGGCGTCACCAGCGGCCGCCCCCGCAGCTGAGGCGGGCCTGCCGCTGCCGCCCCTGCCGTCCCGGTTGCCGGAGGCCGTCGCCGCGCTCCGCACCCTGCTGCGCCAGCCCCCGGGGGCGGCCCTGGCCGGTGGGGATCGGGAACTGCTGGTGGCCCTGCAGCGCAGGCTGTTCGGGCTCACGGCCCCCCAGGAGCCCCTGGCCCAGGCCCTCTGGCAGCGGGCTGCGGTGGTGCCTTCTCCGCCCGATGGGCTGGGGGGCCTGCCCGAGGAGGCCGAGCTGCGCCGCTGGCCTGGGGCCAGCCTGCCCGGGTTCGGCGCCGGCGACTGGCACGGCCATGGCCTGCTGGGCCGCCAAGCCGCCCTGCTGGTGTGGCGCCAGGCCGGCACCCTGTGGCTGGTGCGCCTGCCCCTGCCCCGCGAAGCGAACGACCAAACGCTAACCAGCTCTTAAACGCTCCACTACCGGGCCTTTGCTCGGGCTGGAAAGGCTGTCCATAGCGTTCGTTTACCGACGCAATCGGCTTCCATGGTGTTCACGCCCTCCCCGGCTTCCGGGTCCCGGGAAGACTTCCGGGCACTCCTGGAGGCCAGCTACGAGAAGCGCAACCTGATGCACCTGGCGGCGGGGAGCACGGTGCCCATGCTGCGCAAGAGCGTGTGGCTCGTGGTGCGCGGCATGGTGAAACTCACGGCCCTCTCGATCCACGGCGACGAAATGCTGCTGGGCCTGGCCGGCCCCAACGAACCCTTCGGCGATCCCCTCTCCAACGTGGAGGCCTACGAGGCCACCACCCTCTGTGATTCCGACCTGCTCTGCCTCACCTGCGAGGAGATCAGCCGCGAGCCCCATCTGGCCATGGCCCTGCTGCAGGGGATGGGCGCCCGCTATCGCCAGAGCGAGGCGATGCTGGCCCTGCTGGGGCTCCGGCTCGTGGAAGACCGCGTGCGCGGTTTCCTGGAGTTGCTGGCCAACGACTACGGCCAACCCTGCGAGCAGGGCCTGCGCCTCAACATCAAGCTCACCCACCAGGAATTGGCCAGTGCCCTGAGCACCACCCGCGTCACCGTCACTCGGGTGCTGGGGATGTTGCGCGATCAGGGCTGGCTCCACATCGACGAGAAGCGCCGTCTGGTGATCTCCCACCTGCCCGCCGCCGACGTCCGTTCCCGCCGCGCATGACCGAGCCGCCGATCCGGCTCCTTCTCGTTGATCCCGACCCCGCCTCCGCCTTCCTGCTGCAACAAGCCCTCGATGCCGAGGGTTTTGCCGTGAACACCTGCACCGCCTTTGAGCCGGCCGCCACCCTGCTGGGTGACGCCCACGGCTTCCAGCTTGTGCTCCTCGACTGCCTGTTACCCGAGGCCGGCCTGCAGCAGTTGATCGCCCTCGCCCATGGCGGGGTGCAGCGCCTGCCGGTGCTGTTGCTTTGCCTGGGGGCCACGGAAGCCGATCGGGTGCGGGCCCTGGAGGCTGGTGCCGATGACGTGCTGGTGCGTCCGTTCGGCCTGGCCGAGTGTGTGGCGCGCTGCCGGGCGCTGGTGCGCCGGGCCCAGCTCCAGTACGACCAGGGGCCCGTGCTCCGGCTCGAGACCGGTGGCATCACCCTGGAACTGATCGAACACGAGCACCGGCTGCTGCGTAACGGCACCGATGTGCCCCTCACGCCGCGGGAGTTCCGCCTGTTGCGGTTTCTCCTGGCCCACCAGGGGCGGCCCTGGAGCCGCGATGAACTGCTGCGGCGGGTGTGGGGAGGGCTGGAGTCGCTGGTGCTCGATCCCAAAACTGTGGATGTGCACATCCGCTGGTTGCGGCTCAAGCTCGAGGCGGATCCCTCGGCACCCGCCCTGATCACCACCGTGCGTGGCCGGGGGTATTGCTGTGGTTGACACGAGCTTCTGGGGTGAGACGCTTCCGCTGGCGGTGCCCGGCGGAGACAATGGCGCCATGCAGCCCCCGCTCCTGGTCGTCGAAGACGACGAAACCATCCGCGAAACCATTCGCGATGCCCTGGAACTCGAGGGCTTTGCGGTAACGGCCTGCGGCAATGGCCGCGATGCCCTGAACATCATTCAGCGCGCCCCCGAGGGGGAGGGCTTCGCGCTGGTGGTGCTCGATCTGATGCTGCCCGGCATGGGCGGGCTGGATCTGTGCCGCCAACTGCGCCAGGCCCAAGACACCACGCCGATCCTGGTGGTGAGTGCCCGTGAGAGCGAAACCGACCGGGTGCTGGGCCTGGAGGTGGGCGCCGACGACTACCTGGTGAAGCCCTTCGGCATGCGTGAGCTGGTGGCCCGCTGCCGGGCCCTGCTCCGCCGCAGCGGCAGCCAGGCTGCACCCAGCAAGGTGCTGCAGCACGCCAACCTCTCCCTCTACCCCGAGGAATGCCGCGTGACCCGCGACGGCCTCGACCTCAACCTCTCCCCCAAGGAATACCGGTTGCTGGAGCTCTTCATGCAGCATCCGCGCCGGGTGTGGAGCCGCGACAAGTTGCTTGAGCACGTGTGGGGCCACGACTACATCGGCGACAGCAAAACGGTGGATGTGCACATCCGTTGGCTGCGCGAAAAACTTGAGGCGAATCCCTCCAGCCCCGAGCACCTGATCACGGTGCGGGGTTTTGGCTACCGCTTCGGGTAGCCCGATGCTCAGACAGCTCTTCGCCCGCCTGGGGTTCCCGCGCGACCGGGGCCTTACCAGCCGTCAGTTGTTGCAGTGGCTGGATGGTTCGGCTTCTGGCTGGGTGGTGCTCGATGGCAGGGGCCGGGTGAATCACCTCACCCCCCGCGCCGAGCGGCTGCTCGAGCTCAACGTGGGCCGGATGGTGCTCGGCCGCAGCATCGACTCCCTCTGTCCGGATCCGGCGCTGCTGGCCACGATTCGCAGTGCCCGCCGCCTCGATCGGCCCCAGCGGCTCGACTGGCGCAACGGCGAGCTGGAGATCGAGGTGCTGGCCTTGCCAGGACGCGACGGCTGGCTGGCCCTTCAGCTGCAGACGCGCCGCACCCTGGATGCCCAGCTGCGCCAGCAGGAGCGCTGGGTGGGCGATGTGGCCCACGAACTCAAGACCCCCCTCACTGCCCTGCTGCTGGTGGGCGACAGCCTCGCGGCCCAGGTGAACGACCGCAATGCGCGGCTGGTGGAGCGGCTGCAGCGGGAACTGCTGCGGCTGCAGGAGTTGGTGAGCGATCTGCTGGAGCTGTCGCGGCTGGAGAACGCCCTGCCGGGAACGGGGATGCGGCTTGCTGCCGTGGATCCCCAGGCGCTGGTGGAGCAGGTGTGGGCCGGGCTGCGTCCCCTGGCCGAGCAGCGGGACATCGCCTTAGAGGTGGTGGCGCCGGAGGCGCTCGAGTTGCGTGCCGATGGCTCCCGGCTGCACCGCGCCCTGCTCAACTTGCTCGACAATGCCGTGCGCTACAGCCCCGACGGCCAGGCCCTGCAGGTGCAGATCAGTTCCCGCAACGGCTGGTGCCGCATCGGTGTGCGCGACCGGGGCCCGGGCCTGAGCGAAGACGATCTTGAACACATGTTCGAGCGCTTCTACCGGGGTGATCCCTCACGGGTGAAGAGCCAGCGCACCGGCAGCGGCCTGGGCCTCTCCATCGCCCAGCAGATCGCCACCACCCACGGCGGTCGCATCCAGGCCGGCAACCATCCCGAGGGCGGTGCTCTCATCGAATTGATTCTTCCCACCAGCGCACCGGCTGCCCTTCCCTAGGGTGCGGCTCAGAAGAATGTTCATGTCTGCCGCTCGATGAGCCACATCTACGCGGACAACAGCCTCTCGATCGGCAAAACTCCCCTCGTTCAGCTCAACCGGGTGACGGAGGGCTGCCACGCCCGCGTGCTTGCCAAGATCGAGGGGCGCAACCCGGCCTTCTCCGTGAAGTGCCGCATTGGTGCAGCCATGATCTGGCAGGCCGAGAAGGACGGCCTCCTGGGCCCCGGCAAGGAGCTGGTGGAGCCCACCAGCGGCAACACGGGCATTGCCCTGGCCTTTGTGGCGGCGGCCAAGGGCATTCCGCTCACGCTCACCATGCCGGAAACGATGAGTCTGGAGCGGCGCAAGTTGCTCACGGCCTACGGCGCCCACCTGGTGCTCACCGAAGGGCGCAAGGGGATGCCGGGGGCTATTGCGGCGGCCAAGGAGTTGGCCGAGTCTGACGCTGGCCGCTACGTGATGCTCCAGCAGTTCGCCAACCCGGCCAATCCCCAGATCCACCACGACACCACCGGCCCTGAAATCTGGAACGACACCGACGGTGCCGTGGATGTGTTGGTGGCGGGCGTGGGTACTGGCGGCACCATCACCGGCGTGAGCCGTTACATCAAAACCACCCTCGGCAAGCCGCTGGTGTCGGTGGCGGTTGAGCCCACGAACAGCCCGGTGATCAGCCAGACCCGCGCCGGAGAGGAGCTGCGCCCCGGCCCCCACAAGATCCAGGGCATCGGCGCCGGCTTTGTGCCCGGCAATCTCGATCTGTCGCTGGTGGATCGGGTGGAAACCGTGAGCGACGAGGAGGCCATGGCCATGGCCCGCCGTTTGATGCGCGAGGAGGGGATCCTGGCGGGGATTTCCTGCGGTGCTGCCACCACCGCGGCCCTGCGCCTGGCGCGGGAGCCGGAGTTTGCCGGCAAAACCATCGTGGTGGTGCTGCCGGATTCCGGTGAGCGCTACCTCAGTTCCGCCCTGTTTGAGGGTGTGTTCGACGAGAAGGGCCTGGCCCCCGTATAAAGGCTCGCCGCCTCCTGTTGTTGCGCTGCATCCTGCCTTGACCGACCCCCTCACCCCCGACACCACCCCCGAGCCCGCACAGGAGCCCGTCGAGGAGACAGCACCTGCGGTCGCCCCGGAGCTGGCTGCGCCAGCAGCTCCCGAGCCGGCTCCAGTGCTTGAAGCCGAACCTCTCGTAGCCGAACCTCTGGTGGCTGCGGCTCCCGTCGCCCAGGTGCCCGTTGCTGAGCCGGCCCCGTTGGCCGTTTCCACTGCCTCTGCTGCTAGTGCAAGCGCGGCTTCGGCCGCTGCCCCGGCTGGTGGCAGCGCTGAGGTGTTGGGTCTGCCCCTGAAGCTGCTCAACGAGCTGCTGGCCAAGATCGGCGCCACCCCACTGCACTCGCTCGCGGATCTGGTGCCTGCTCTGCGCATCCTGGCCCTGGCGGTGGTGGCGGGCATTGCCCTCAAGCTCACCAGCGCCACCATCGGCGCCATTGATGATCTTCCCCTGGTGGGCGGGCTGCTGGAACTGGTGGGTTTGGTGAGCCTGCTGAACTTCTTGGCCCGCAATGCGTTCAAGCAGCAGAAGCGTGCCGAGCTGCTCGCCCGCATCCAGAAGCTCAAGACCGATCTGCTCGGCTGAGCGCGGCGCGATGACCTACCTCCGCGAGATCATGCAGCGGCTCAACGCCGCCTCTACCCAGACGGTGGGGAACGAGGGCGTTGCGGCCGATCCCCTCCTCGGCCTGCACAGCCAGCACTACGCCCATCAGCTGGCCAGCTGCAGCGAGGCGATGCTTCGCTATGAGCTGGCCTGGCTGGAGCAGCACCGCGAGGCGCTGGAGCTCTGCCGCGTGCAGCCGGAGATGCTGCAGGTGGCCGGCGGCGAGCGCCACTTGGAGCAGATGATCCAGGAAACCGAGCAGTTTGAGCAGCTGCTGGAGGCCGAGATCACCAGGCGCGGCCTCAGCCCCGATCCCCACCGCCATGCGGTGGTGGCCAACGAGCACGCCTGGGAGCTCAGCCACCCCGCCATCCGCCAGGCCTGGGGGATCTGAGCCCCCAGGCTCAGTTCGGCATCGTCACGAACTCTTCGGCCACCGAGGGGTGGAGCGCCATGGTGCGGTCGAAGTCGGCCTTGGTGGCGCCCATGCCGATGGCGATCGCTGCCATCTGAATGATCTCGGCGGCGTGTTCGCCCACCATGTGGCAGCCGAGCACCGTGCCCGTGGCCTGCTCCACGATCAGCTTGAGCAGCACCTTGGGACCTGTGGCCGGCAGCGCCTGGCTCATGGGCCGGAAGCGGGCGCGGTGCACCTTGATGCCATCGGCACCGCAGCGCTCGATCGCCTGCTCCTCGGTGAGCCCCACCCCGGACAGCTCCGGCTGGGAGAACACCGCACTGGCCACCAGGGAGTGGTCCACCTGGCGGGGCCTGTTGCCGTAGATGGTGTCGGCGAAGGCGCGGCCCTCATCCACCGCCACGGGGGTGAGGTTGATCCGGTCAGTCACGTCGCCCACCGCATAGATGCCGGGCACATTGGTGCGCTGATCCCCGTCCACCGGGATGTGATGGCCCTCGATCGCCACGCCCGCAGCCTCAAGGTTCAGCCCCTTGAGGAATGGCCGCCTGCCGGTGGCGAGCAGCACGCCGCCGCAGGGAATCTGCTCACCGCTCTGGGTGGTGACGGTGAGCTCGCCCGGGGCGCACTGGCCGGTGATCGCAGCGGGGGAGTGGGCGAAGCGAATCTCGATGCCGGCGGCCTCCATGCCCTCCTGCACCGCCTTGCTCGCCTCCAGGTCGAAGCCCCGCAGCAGGTGGTCGCCGCGCACCAGCTGGGTCACCTGCACGCCCAGGCCGTTGAGGATGCAGGCGAACTCACAGGCAATGAAGCCCGCGCCCACCACCACCACCGAATCCGGCAGTGATTCCAGCAGGAACATGTCGTCGCTCACCCAGCCCAGATCGGCGCCGGGGATCTCGGGGCGATGGGGCCGGCCGCCCACGGCAATCAGAATGCGCGCGCCGCGCAGCTCGCGGGTGCTGCCATCGGCGGCGGTCACCTCCACGCTGTTGGGGCCGCTGAACCGCCCCCAGCCGCGCACCAGTTCCACGCCGGCCTTCTCCAGAAAGCCGATGTGGAGGGCATTGAGCCGGTCCACTTCGGCGCGCACGTTGGCGAGCAGGGTGCCGGCATCGAAGCGCACCTCGCCCACGCTCCAGCCGTAGCTGGGGGCATCGGCGAGCAGGTGGTGATAAGCCGAGCCATACACCAACAGCTTCTTGGGGACGCAGCCGCGGATCACGCAGGTGCCGCCCACCTTGTCGCCCTCCACGATCGCCACCCGGGCGCCGTAGCTGGCTGCGCGCTTGGCGGCGGCCAGGCCGCCGGAGCCGGCGCCGAGCACGATCAGATCAAAGTGGTCGCTCATGAAGTCAGGGGGGTGATTCAGGCGTCGAGATGGAGCGCGATCGTTTTCTGCACCGTGGCCGGCAGGTTGCGCGACACCGGGCAGAGCTTCATCCGCTCACTGATGTAGCTGATGGCATCGGCATCGGCCCGGGCGCGCTCTTCCGCCGGGGCGGTCGGATCGAGCTGGATGTGGAAGTCACCGCTGAGCTGCTCGAGGATCCAATCGGCGCTGGTGGTTACGGTGAAGGCTCCCTCCACCTGATGCAGCGGGATGGCCCGCTCCTGGGCATTGGCCACCAGATAGTGGTGCTGGCAGAGCAGCAGGGAGAGCAGGTAGAGCCGGAAGCCCGGGGTGGTGAGGCTCGGTACCTGGGGCTGCCACGCGCCGGAGTCGGTGAGCAGCTCCACCACCAGCGAGTGGGTGTGGCGCTCGGGAGCGCCGTGGCTGCTGCGTAGCCGGAACTGAAACGTGCGGTGGCTCATCGCGAAGCGGGGCGGTGGGACTCGGCGGGGATGGCAGCGGTTGACGACGCACTGGTCTGGCGTTTCACGGCCTCAGCGCCGCTGAGCAGGGCCGAACCGATCAGCAGGGCGGCAAAGCCCTGGCGCAGGCGTCGGTCAGGCAGGTGCGGCGCCAGGCGCTGCCCCACCACGGCGCCGATGGCACCGCCGATCAACAGGGGCAGCATCAGCGCCAGGCTGGTGGCGGGCCAGTGCCCCAGGGCGGCCAGGGCCACCAGGGCGTTCACGGCGATCAGCAGCAGGCTGGTGCCGCTGGCCAGTTGCATCGGCAGGCCCGCCAGCAGCACCAGGGCTGGCACGATCGCAAAGCCGCCGCCCACGCCGGCGATCCCGGTGAGCAGTCCCACCAGCACCCCCTGGCCCGCCAGCAGCCAGGCCATGCCATGGCCCTCGGTGGTGGAGCTGGAGCTGGAGCTGGTGGTGGCCGGTGGTGCTGTGGGGCGGCGGGTGAGCAGCCACGAGGCCAGCAGCGCGGCCCCGGCAAACACCCCCAGCTGCAAGGGTTCGGGCACGTAGCCGGCCTTCACCCAGCTGCCGCCGATCCAGCTGCCCGCCAGGGCTGGCAACCCCAGGATCAGGGCGGGGCGCGGCGCGAACTGGCCCCGGCGCACATAGGGCCCGAGGTTGCCCAGGGCCAGCAGCATCACCACCAGCAACGAGAGCGGCACGGCCTCTTTGGTGGGCAGGGCGGCACCGCTCACCAGCAGGGGCAGCAGCAGGATCGACCCGCCCGCCCCCAGCACCGACAGCAGAAACCCGATCAGGCCGCCGCCGCCGGCGAGCAGGGCCAGGGTGGCCAGGGGGATGCCCAGCACCATTACACGCTCACCTTGTTCCAGGGCATCACCGCCAGCAGGCGGGCCATGCCGCAGAACCCGCTGATGCCGGCGAAGGTGAGGCCGGCACCCACGAACCAGGTGAGGATGATCCAGGCCGGGGCCACGGTGTTGCTGAGGATCAGCCCCAGCAGGATCAGCGAACCGGCGGCGATCTGCACCTGACGCATCAGCGGCAGGGGGGCGTTCTTGAGCTTGCGCACGGGCAGGCCGGCCTGCTGCCAGGTGGGGATGCCCCCCTGCAGATCGCTGATCGGGTGGCGGTGGCCCCGCTCCAGCAGGGTCTGCACCCCCTTGGCGCTGCGGTTGCCGCTCTGGCACACCAGCACCAGGGGGCCCTGGGGCAGGTCGGCCTGATGCAGGCGTGAGAGGGGTACATTCAGGCTGCCGGCGATGTGGCCGGTGGCGTATTCCATCGGCTCGCGCACGTCGATCACGGCAATGCGCTTGCTGCCGAGCTGTTCGGCGAGGTCGTGGGCGGAGATGCTGTGGCTCATGGGGATGGGGTGGTGGAAACGGGGTGGACGGGGATCAGTTCTCGGCCAGGCGCTCGATCGGGTAGCCCTCTGCTTCCCAGCGGCTGATGCCGCCGCGCAGGTTGGCCACCTGGACCACACCGGCCTTGATCAACTGCTGGGTGGCCAGGGCGGAGCGGCTGCCGGAATGGCACACCACCACCACCGGCTGGCCGGCGGGGATCTCGTTGGCGCGGTTGTCGAGCTCCGGCAGGGGCAGCAGCACGCTGCCCGGGATGCGGCCATCGGGGCCGTTGAATTCCTCCTCCGAGCGCACATCCACCAGGGTGAGCTGCTGGCTGTGATCCGCAACCCAGTTGGGGGTGAGTTCGGGCAGCCCGGCGTAGCTGCGGCTCAGCGGTGCCCAGCTGCTGGCGGGGGCTTCGGCCCGGGGTTTGCCGGAACGCATGTTGCCGGGGAGCGCCTCGGCGATCTTGTGGGGGTGGGGGAGCTTCATGTTCTCCATGTGGCCCACGAAGTCGCGCTCATCGGCATCGCCGCCGAGCCGGGCGTTGAACGCCTTCTCCTCCGCCACCGAGGTGACGGTGCGGCCGGTGTAGTCGTGGCCGGGGTAGAGCAGGCAGCTGTCGGGGAGCGACAGGATCTGCTCGGTGATCGAGCGATAGAGGGTGTGGGCATTGCCCTGCTGGAAGTCGCAGCGGCCGCAGCCGCGCACCAGCAGCGCATCGCCGGTGAAGGCCATCGACTGGTCGTCGAGCACGAAGGTGATGCAGCCATCGGTGTGGCCGGGGGTGCTGCGCACCTCCAC
>JBBASQ010000010.1:53473-66212 GCA_040399185.1 Prochlorococcaceae cyanobacterium | reverse complement strand
AGGCCGTGGTGATCGGCGCCGTGATGGCCGGTGCCTCCCGGATCATTGGCATCGATGTGAACCCCGAGAAATTCGCCATTGCCCAGCAGCTGGGTGCCACCGACTGCATCAATCCACGGGAGCACGACGCTCCGATCCAACAGGTGATCGTGGATCTCACTGATGGAGGGGTGGATTACTCCTTTGAGTGCATCGGCAACGTGGAGGTGATGCGTGCCGCCCTCGAGAGCTGCCACAAGGGCTGGGGCGAATCCACGATCATTGGGGTGGCTGGGGCTGGCCAGGAGATCAGCACCCGTCCGTTCCAGCTGGTGACCGGCCGGGTGTGGCGCGGTTCAGCCTTTGGTGGTGTGCGCGGGCGCAGTGAGTTGCCGGGCTTTGTGGAGCAGTTCCAGCAGGGGTTGATTCCACTCGATACCTTTATCACCCACACGATGGGGCTCGATGAGATCAATCGCGCGTTTGATCTGATGCATGAGGGCAAGAGCATCCGGTCGGTGATCCATTTCTGAGGCGCCGCCCTGCGGCATGGCCATGGTTGAACTGCTCAGCGAAAACCGCTGCTTTCGGGGCGTGCATCGCCGCTATCGGCATCACTCCGAGGGGCTGAACTGCCCCATGGTTTTTGCGGTCTTCCTGCCGCCCCAGGCCCTCGCGGGAACTCAGGTGCCGGCCCTGTACTGGCTGTCGGGCCTCACCTGCACGGATGAGAACTTCATGCAGAAGGCAGGGGCCCAGCGGCTGGCGGCTGAACTGGGGCTGGCCCTGATCGCTCCCGACACCAGTCCCCGCGGCCCAGAAGTTCCGGATGATCCGGAGGGCAGTTGGGACTTTGGCCTTGGGGCCGGGTTCTACGTGGACGCCACCCAGGAGCCCTGGAGCCGTCACTACCGCATGCACACCTATGTGACCGCCGAGCTGCCCGCGTTGGTGGAGGCCGAGCTGCCCATCAATCAGCGCCGCGGGATCAGCGGCCATTCCATGGGCGGCCATGGAGCGCTGGTGGCAGCGATGCGCCACCCCGGGCGGTACTGCTCAGTGTCGGCCCTGGCGCCGATTGCCCACCCCAGCCGTTGCCCCTGGGGGGAGAAGGCCCTGGGCTATCTCCTCGGCCCCGACCGGCCGAGCTGGCAGCGTTGGGATGCCACTGCGCTGATGGCGAGGGGCCACGGTCCGCTCGGGCCCAATGGACAACCGTTGCCGGTGTTGGTGGATCAGGGCATGGCCGATGGCTTCCTCCCCCACCAGCTCATGCCGGAGGCCCTGGAAGCTGCCGCTGCTGCGAGCGGCCATCCGCTTCAGTTACGCCGCCAGGAGGGATACGACCACAGCTACTTCTTCGTGGCCAGCTTCATCGACGACCACCTGCGCCATCACGCGGCTGCGCTGCTGCATGGCTGAAGGGGGGGGCTGGGCTGACCCAGCCGTGCTGCGAGCCTCAGCCGTGCCCTGCGGCGCGGTCGCTACCCCCCCCCTCGCGACCGTCTCGGCTGAGACCGATGCTGCGATCAAGGGCTTCAACGATGAGGTCCTCCAGGGTGCGACCGCTGCGTGCCGCCCGTTCTTCGAGGTATTCGGCCAGTTCGGGCGGCAGGGTGAGGTGGAGCTGTCTGGGCATGCAGGCCGGATCCAGGCGAAAGCGGGGATCCGGTTCGCGCTGGGGATCGTTGGGTGCAGGCGGCTGGGGCATGCGGCGAGCTGCGGTAGCGCAGATCCATCACCCTGCCACTACAGCACCGGCCTGACATTCCCAGGGGTTGCTTGTTCAAAAACAGACCAGCCGTGATGGCTCAACGGCGCACTGGCACCACCTGCATCCCAATGGGTGCCAGTGCAATCAGTGCCAGTTTGAGGTGCTGGATCCCGAAGGGAATCCCCACCACCGTGATGAAACAGGCCAGCGCCGATGCCACGTGGCCGGTGGCCAGCCACCAGCCCGCCACCACAAACCAGATCACGTTGCCCACCAGTCCCAGGGGACCGGTGCCCAGATCCGCCCGGCCTGTGAGTTCACGGCGGCTCACGGCTTCCTGGCCAAACGGCCAGAAGGAAAAGGCGCCGATCACAAAGCAGGCCCGGGCCCAGGGGATGCCCACGATTGTGATCGCGCACACCAGCCCGGCGATCCACCAGCCCAGGCCCATCACCAACCCGCCAAGCACGAACCAGAGCAGGTTGAGCAGGAAGCGCAGCATCGGTGCTCTGGCGGTGGAGGGAGATGGGGTCAGTGTGGCTGCAGCAGGCCCTGCTTCTGATGCCTGGCCACCAGCTGACAATGGCGCGCCCGGGCGGAAGCAGAGCTTCGCGTGGTTGGTCTGCAGTCGCATGCCACGGTGTTCCCATGACTGATCTGTTCACCCCCCTGGCCGTGGGCTCGCTGGAGCTCCCCAATCGGATCTGGATGGCGCCCCTCACCCGGTGCCGTGCCGAGGCGGAGCATGTGCCAGGCGCCCTGATCGCTACCCATTACGGCCAGCGCGCCAGTGCGGGCCTGATCGTGGCGGAGGCCACGATGGCGATGGAGGGCAATTCCGCCTTCTGGCACGAGCCCGGGATCTACAACCAGGCCCAGGTGGCTGGCTGGCGCCTCACCACCGATGCAGTGCATCAAGCCGGAGGCCGCATTGTGCTCCAGATCTGGCACGGCGGGCGGGCCTGCCATCCGCTGCTCAATGGCGGCCGCCAACCCGTTGCCCCCAGCCCGCTCGCCATTCGCAACGACACCGTGCACACCCCCGAGGGCAAGCAGCCCTACGTGGTGCCCCGCGCCCTCGACGACAGTGAAATTCCCGGGATTGTCGAGGGCTTCCGCCTCGCGGCCCGGCATGCGGTGGCCGCCGGCTTCGACGGGGTGGAGGTGCATGGCGCCAACGGCTACCTGCTGGATCAGTTCCTGCGGGATGGCACCAACCAGCGCTCGGGGCCCTACGGCGGTTCGCGTGAGAACCGGGCCCGGCTGCTGCTGGAGGTGCTCGAGGCGGTGGCTGGTGAAACGCCGCTGATGGGGCTTCGCCTCTCGCCGCTCAACGGCTTCAACGACATCCGCGACAGCGATCCGATCGGCCTCTCCAGCTGGCTGGCTGACCAGCTCAATGCCCTCCCCCTGGCCTATCTGCATGTGATCCGGGCCGATTTCACTGGGCACCAGCACGGCAACCTGCTCACCCCGATCCGTGAACGGTTCCGGGGGGTGTTGGTGGCCAACGCCGGCTACAGCGCCGAGGAAGCCAACGCCGCGATCGGTTCTGGAGCGGTGGATGCGGTGGCGTTCGGCACCCCCTTCATCGCCAACCCCGACCTGCCCGAGCGCTTCCGCCGCGGCGCGCCGCTCCAACAGGCCGATCCGGCCACCTACTACGCGCCCGGGCCTGCGGGTTACACCGACTATCCCGCCCTCGATTCCCAGGCCAGCCCCGCATGACCGGCAATCTTCAGGCCATCGGCTTTCTGTTCACCTGGGTGCTGGGCTGGGGCATCGGGGGCTCGCTCCTGGATGCGGGCCTGATCAATGCGGGTGTGTATTCCCTCGAGGGCGGCCAGCTGGGGACGGCCGCCACCTTTGTGCTCTGGAGCCTGCTCTGGGGTGGTGGCGGCGTTTGGCTCTACAACCGCATGACCCAATCCAGCCAGGATTCCGGATCGGGCCCCGGCGGGGTGTGAGTGAGCGCGAGAGTGTTACCCCGCCCAGATCTCCAGGTTCTGGCTTTGCCATTGGGCCAGGTCCACTCCCTGAAGCAGCACCGACTGTTGGTTGAAGGGCAACTCGATCAACACACCAGCGGTGCTGCCGAGCACCCGGGCTTGCTGGCCCTCGCCCCAGAACCCTCCTAGATCCAGCCGATCCTCCGTGGGATCAAACCCTTCGATGGTTAGCTGACGCCCCCATGCGTAGCCCAGTCGAAAACGCTCTGCCTGGTCTGGACGGGCCTGCAGGCGTGTATCTCCACTGCCCACCAACACATCCACCGGGGCCATTGGCAGCCCGCTGGGACCACTGGTGCCACTGGTGCCACCACCAATGATGGGATCCTGCGGCAGCTGGGGCACGGGTTCAGAAGCCACCGGCGGCGTTGCCTCCGGAGCGGGTGGCGTGCCGCTGCCGATCAGCACCTCAGCCCCATCAAGGCCGGTCAGCTGTCCTCCGGCAGGGAGCACCCCCTGCACATAGGAGCGAACCGCAACTCCCGGTTGCAGCGGCCCCCCCCAGCTGGGGGGGCGAACTGTCACCAGCCAGGTGCCATCGGCCTGACGGCTTTGTTGGAGGCTGAAGTCGGAGACGCCCCGCAGTTCATAGCGGCTGCTGAAGCTGACGCTCCAATCACTGACGGCAGCGCTGTCCTGGTTGGTTAACACCAGCTGGCCCTCGAAGGCTCCGCTCCACTGGCTGGCCACAACCAGCTGAACACGGATGCCCTGGTTTTCCCCACCGATTGGAGGCTGGGGCACCCCAGGTTGTGGTTCCACCGGCGCTGGCGTAACCGGAGCTGGTGTAACCGGAGCTGGTGTGACAGGGACCAATGCCACGGGTTCTGTGGGGCCGGCACTTGTTGGGTCGTTCAGAACATCGGCCAGATCGAAGAATCCGTTCCCGCCAACGATGGCGTCAAAGCTCAAACCAGATGCTGCTGCGATGTCGGCAAAACTGCGACCATCCAGCCAGAAGTCGGCAGCGGCCTCCACCAGGCTTTCACTGTCGCCAATGGCGTCATTGGAGAGATCCCAGAACATCATCCCGCCGAGCCCTCTTTCACGTGCCCATGCACTCTTGAGTGCAATCGTGGCGGGGGTCTCAAATGAGCTAAAAATCTGTTCGGTCGGATTCCACACATAGGCGGCCTGGGCGTTGTCATCCCAGATCAGCTTCCAACCGCCACTGCGCAATCTTGCGAGCAAATCCTTGTAGTCGTAGACCCCGGCTTCGAACGTCCCCGGAGCTGCGCCAGTGGATGAATCTCCGTAGCCGTAATCCTCGATGCCGTAGTCATCGGGGCTCGATGCCACCCCTGTCCATGCACGGGTATAGGCCGGGGCTCCAAGGACAATCTGCGACGGATTGACGCCGGCCTGCAGGTAGCGATCAACGGCCGTGCTGATGTCGTACCCAATGGCATCGCCGCGTAATGGTGCTTGATGGCCAGTCGACGACTCCCAGGTGCCGTGGAAGTCATAGGTCATCACATTGAAGAAGTCGACGTAATTCTTCAGCTCACCCAGTTCAAAGTTAGGAATCTTGTCGACACCTGCGGCGGAGGCTACCGAGATTTCGTAGCGCCGTCCAAGCTCGCTGCCCAGGCCGTCGAGCTTCTCGCGTAGCAGTTTGAGGGTGGCTACATAGTTGGCTCCATCTGCCGGAGAGACAGCATTGCTTTCCAGGCCGCCGCCGCCGGGGTACTCCCAGTCAAAGTCGACACCATCGAACATGCGATAGGTGCGAAGAAAATCAACCACTGATTCGGTGAAAACTTCCCGCTCGGCTGCGCTATCAAGGGTTGTTGAAAAGTTGCCCGATAGGGTCCAGCCGCCAATGGCGACACTGGTGCGTAAGTGGGGGTGTTGTTCCTTGAGCGCGGCGATCTGGTTGAAGTTGCCAAAAACTGTCTGACTGCTGCGTGGATCTTCGGCTGGGTAGTACCAGCTATCGGCAACTCCACCAACGGCCTCTTCTGCATTGGTGAAGCGCTTTTCGGTGGCGGCATAGGAATCAAACAACTCCACGCGGCCATCGCTGCCGATGCGGGTGAAGGCGTAGATGAGATGGGTGAGGCGATCTGCCGGCACATCGGCGATCTGAACATTGCGGCCATAAATCGCCCATTCAGGGAAATAGGCGGCAACAATCGGCGCAGAGGCGCTGGAGGTGGTCATGGGGATCAACCGGGCCATCGGCTTGTCTGGGTTCACCCTCTCCTCCTCCAGTAGAGGGGCACATCCTTCAGATGAAGGATCTTCAGTGCACAAGGCCCAGCCGCACCGCCAGCGCCGCCGCGGCTCCCCTGTTCTGCACGCGGAGCTTCTGCAGGATCCTGTTCACGTGATCCCGGGCCGTTACTTCGGCGATTTGAAGCTGCTCGGCGATCTGTCGGTTGGTCAGACCACTGGCCAGATGCTGGAGCACGTCCTGCTCGCGCAGGGTGAGGTCTTCGGGTTCCGGTCCTGCGCTCTCCACCAAATCCCTGAACGCAGGGCCGCAATACCGTTCACCGTTGGCCAGCGCTGCCATTCCGGCGGCCAGCTCGCCATGGCCATAGTCGTCGCTGCACAGGAGGGATTGGACGCCGGCACGCCAGGCGGCCTGGACGACTGCCGCCGGCACCGGCGGGGTGAGCGTCAGCACCACGGATGGTGGTGCAGCACGTTGGCGTAACTCGTGCAGCAGGGGCAGGATCGATCCGTCCTGCAGTTTTTCATCGAGAAAGAACACCACCACATCGGAGGCGTCCTCGGGTAGGTGGGTCCGCACTGATTCGGTGGAATCGCAGACCGCCAGCAGTTGTTGCCTGAGCCGCGGAGGTTCCGGATCGGGATCCCGCAGCTGCATCGCGAGGAGGACGGCGTAGGGGCGATGGGTGGTGGCGATGATCAGCGGCCGTCCCTGCAGCGAGCGGTGGACCGCACCGGTGTAGGCCAGCAGCTCTTCGGGATCAGGGTCTCGGGCGCGGTGGTCAGCCATGGGCTCCAGCCTGCCTGCCCGGCCCCGGCAGGGTGGGAGTCAGAGCGGTTTGGGACGGCAGGCGGTGTCGATCAACAGGTTGTGGAGGAGGTCGCGGCTGCAGATCAGCAGGTGGGCCATCCAGGTGCCGGTGAGTTGGGGCTCAGCCACGGGATCGCCCTGGCAGCGGCGCCGTGCTCGCTCAATCGCCCGCAGTTCTCCGCTGATGTTGCGCACCATCGCCTCGGTGCTTTCGCGCGGGGTGGGCCGGGGTGGCGTGGGCATGGGCCGATTCTGGCGGCCCAGTGGTAACGGAGGTGGTTGTGTTCGAAGCGGAGCCAGAGCGGGTTTGTGCTGGCTGTCGGTGCTGCCGGAATCGGGAAGCGCGGCCACGCTGGGGGCGCCTGCGTGAGCTGCCGTGATCCCTCCCCAGAAACAGATGACGGGCATGCTTGGTCACCCGGTGGCCGAGAACCCGATCGACCTGATGTTCGATGCGGTGTACCGCCACTACGGCCTGCCCTGGCAGTTCTGGAAAAGCGATATCGCTTCCGAGGCCGATCTGGCATTGGCGGTGGCGGGCCTGGCCCCCCTCGGTTACCAGGGGGTGGGGATCACCGTGCCCTACAAGGTGGCCGTGATTCCGATGCTGGATGCCGTCGACGACGACGTGCGCGCCATCGGTGCCGCCAATTACGTGACGGTGGAGCAGGGCCGGCTGATCGGCCACAACAACGACGGCAAGGGCGTGGTGAAGGCGATTGAGAAGGTGGCGCCGCTGCAGGGCCAGCGGGTGGTGATGCTCGGGGCCGGTGGCGCCGGCCGCGCCATGGCGGTGGAGATGGCCTGGGCCGGTGCCGCCCACCTCACCCTGGTGACGCGCCGGCAGGAGCAGGGCCAGGAGGTGGCCGACACCGTGACCCGCACCTCCGGTGTGCCAGCGGTGTGGCAGCCCTGGCAGGGGGAGGTGGCCGTGCCGGACGGCACCACCTTGCTGATGAATGCCACCCATCTGGGCTGTGCCCCCGCACTGGAGCCTGTGCCCGTGCGCTGGGACACGGTGGATCCCGGGTGCATCGCGGTGGATGTGATCACCAATCCACGCATGACCCCCTTTCTGGCCACCGCCCGCGACCGCGGCTGCCGGGTGGTGGATGGGGTGGAGATGCTGGTGCAACTGGCGATGCAGATCTTTGAGCGCTGGACCGGCATCACCCCCGAGGAGGCCGTGTTCCAGCAGGCCGTGGCCCAGGCCCTCGGCGAGTGAGCTGCGGGGCTTCAGCGCAAGGGCACCACGATGCGGTTGCCATTGGCCTTGTTGGTGAACACCGCATTGCCCTGAATCAGCACCTCCCGCTCCCACAGGCCACCGAGGGCATCGCGCAGCGTTGAGCGGGGAAATCCCTCCACCACCAGCCGGTAGGTCATCGCCTGGCCGTCCTTCCAGGTGATGCGCACCGTGCCGTCGCTGCCGTGGCTGTCGCGGCAGGGGATCGGGATGTCATTGAAGGCGCAGTCTTTCCAGGGGGCCGCTTGGGCCGGTGCGGCCGCCAGCAGCACCAGCAGGGCCAGCAGCCGGGCCGGGCCCCTAGGGTCTCGCCACGCCAGAGCCTGTTTCATCCGTGTCGTTCTTGAGATGGTTGCTTGCCGGTGCCGCCAGCCTGCTGGTGGTGCTGGGCCTGGCCCTGCCCGCCTGGGCCGCGTTCACGCTCCCGCCGCTGCCCTACGCGCCCGACGCCCTGGAGCCGGCGATTGATGCCACCACGATGACGATCCACCATGATCGCCATCACGGGGCCTACGTGGCCAACCTCAACGCCCAGATCGACGCCAACCCTGCGCTGGCCAGCCTCAGCCTTGAGGCCCTGCAGGGGCGGATGTCGGAGTTTCCGGTGGCAGTGCGCAACAACGGCGGCGGCCACTGGAACCACAGCCAGTTCTGGACGGCCATGGCGCCGGTGGGGCAGGGCGGTGCTCCCTCCCAGGAGCTGCTGGCCGCCATCAACACCAGCTTCGGGTCGCTGGAGGCGATGCAGCAACAGTTCAATCAGGTGGCCACAGCCCGCTTCGGCTCCGGCTGGGCCTGGCTGATCCGCAGGGCCGATGGCAGCCTCGCCATCACCAGCACCGCCAACCAGGACAACCCCCTGATGGACCTTCCAGGCATTGAGCGGGGAACCCCCTTGCTGGGCCTGGATGTGTGGGAGCACGCCTACTACCTCAACTACCAGAACCGCCGGCCCGACTACATCCAGGCCTGGTGGTCGCTGGTGAACTGGAGTGAGCTGAACCGGCGCTTCAGCGCAGCAGGCTGAGGGGCCAGCGCCGCTTCCGCAGCTCCGCCACAGGTTGGAGCCGGAACCGCTCCACACCGGGAATCCACTGAAAGCGCTGGATCAGGTTGGCGGTGAGCAGCAGGCCGCTCACCCGTCCGGTGCTGCTGTCCCACTGCCACTCCACCAGTTCGGCGTTGGCGTTGAGCTGGCGGGGCAGCTCCTGCTCGAGGGCGTGGGCGATGAACCGGGGGCGCAGCCGATCGCAGCGTTGGCCCAGCAGGGGCCGGGCCTGGGGTTCGGCCATCACCCAGTGGCGCAGCCGCCCGAGCCACCCCGAGAGGGGCACGGCACGGCCACCCGGTGCTGAAGCTGCCTGCATCAACCTCCCTGCGGGTGTTTCAGGTTGATCCTGACGGGGAGGAGGGGCCAACGATGTCGATCCCAGCGGGGAGGGCACGGATCTGCTGCCGATCCCCTCAGCCCCAGCTGGGCTGGGCGGCCGCCACCGAGCTGTCGCGGCGGAACAGGCCGTTGAGGTAGTGCCGCACCACTGCGCGCTCCTGGCAGCCGTGCTGGAACAGGAATCCCGCCAGGGCAGCCTGCATCAGGCGGTACTGGTCCCATTGGGGGTGATCGGCGATGAAGCCGGCCATGGCCTCATGGAGATCCTCGGGGAACTCGTTCACGACGCTCACGAAGGCGGGGATGTGGTCGGGCACCTGGCTCATGCAGCGCGGTCGAAGACCCAGCCATCAGGCCACGGCGAGCCCCACCCCGTCAAAAAGGCGAAACGCTTATGGGAACAATGCGTCTCGTTGTGCGACCGGTGTGGGAATGGCTCCTGTCCGTCGCCTGGGCGCCCCTGGTCTCCGGGTGCGGAGGTCCCGCAGCCGGTGGTCAAGGGGAGAGGGGAATTTCCACGGCTGTGGCCGGTGAGCGCCTCCCGGCCGTGCGTCTTGCCTGGGTCTCCTGTGGAAAAACCCGCCAAAAGCTGTGGAGAACGGTGGTTGTCTGGGGAAAAGCCCATCAATCAGCGCTGCTGAGCAATGCCGCTGCCGGGGAGCAGCAACTGCGATGGCGTCTTGACGCGCGGCTGGGATCGGGCACGGCCGGATGCCCAGGGTCGATCTCCCGAGCGTTGAGGCGTGACCCCTCCAGCCCCTGCGCGATCGCTCCAGGCGCAAGCCCGGGCGCTGTTGGCCCAGCTGAGCCCGGCGGACAAGCTCCACCTGCTGGCAGGCGATACCCCCTTCTGGGCTGGCATGGCGGCCATCGCCCTGCACGACGCCTCCCATCGGCATCCATGGCCGGCGGGCCAGCTGCCCCGGCTGGGCTTGTCGGGCCTGCATTTCGTGGATGGACCCCGCGGGGTGGTGTTGTGGGGCGATCCGGCGGGTAGCGCCACCACCTTCCCGGTGCCTATGGCGCGCGGCGCCAGCTGGGATGGGGAACTGGAGGAGCGGATCGGTGAGGCGATCGCCCGGGAGGCCCGCAGCTTCGGGGCGAACTGGGTGGCGGCGGTGTGCGTAAACCTGCTGCGGCACCCCGGCTGGGGCCGCGCCCAGGAGACCTACGGCGAAGACCCCGTGCACGTGGGTGCGATGGGCGCGGCCTGCACCCGTGGGATCGGGCGCCACGCCATCGCCTGCGTGAAGCACTTCGCGCTCAACTCCATCGACAGCTCCCGCTTCCTGGTGGATGTGCGGGCCAGCCCGCGGGTGCTGCATGAGCTGTATCTGCCCCAGTTCCGCGCCTGCGTGGAGGCCGGGGCGGGCAGCGTGATGAGCGCCTACAACCGGGTGAATGGCCAGTGGTGCGGTGAGCATCCCGAGCTGCTCACGGGAATCCTCAAGCGGCGCTGGGGGTTCCAGGGCTTCGTGGTGAGCGACTTCATCTTTGGCCTGCGCGATGGCCCGGCCGCCCTGCTGGCGGGGCAAGACCTGGAGATGCCGTTCCGGATGATCTTCCAGGGCTCGCTGCCCGAGGCCCTGGCCCAGGGTGGGGAGTGGGCCGCGGCGCTCCTGGATCGCCTCGACGATGCCGTGCTGCGCCAGCTCCAGGTGCAGCTGCGGGTGCCCACGGGCACTTATCCCGCCAGCCTCCGCCGCTGCCGGGCCCACCGCCAGTTGGCCCGCGAAGCGGCCACCCAATCCATCGTGTTGTTGCGCAATGAGGGGCCGGTGCTGCCGCTGCGGGGGCTGCGGTCGCTGGCGGTGCTGGGCCGATTGGCGGCCATCCCCAACCTGGGCGACCGCGGTTCCTCCGACACCCGCCCAGCGCCGGCATCGGTGGTGACGCCCCTGGACGGGCTGCGGGCCGGCCTGCCCGGATGCCCGATCCGCTTCCATGGCGGCCACGACCCCCGCGCTGCCGCTGCCCTGGCGGCCGGCTGTGATGCGGCCGTGGTGGTGGTGGGGCTCGACTGGCGGCTGGAGGGGGAGCACATCCACCCCGGCGACATCGCGCCGATCCTGCGCCAGATCCCCCCGCCCGACTGGCTGCTGCAGCTGCTGGGCCCGCGCCGCCTGCAGCGGCCCTGGGGCCGCTTCGCCCGGCTGGTGGCCTGGATCACGAGCTACGGCTCCGCCCGCCAGGGGGGCGATTTCGCGGCGGGCGATCGCACCAATCTGAACCTGCCGAGCGATCAGGTGGCGTTGATCCGTGAGGTGGCGCGCACCAACCCGCGCACGGTGGTGGTGCTGATGGGCGGCGGGCCCGTGCTGGTGGGCGACTGGCTGGAGCAAGTGCCCGGGCTGGTGATGCTCTGGTACCCGGGGGAGCAGGGCGGCCATGCTCTGGCGGATGTGCTGTTGGGCCGGGTGTCGCCATCGGGGCGGCTGCCCTTCGCCTGGCCCCGCTGCCAGGGCGATTTGCCGCCGTTCGAGCCCCGGGCGCCCCAGGTGGAGTACGACCTCTGGCACGGCTACCGCCGGTTGCAGCGCGACGGCCATCCCGCCGCATTTCCGTTTGGGTTCGGGCTCTCCTATGCCGCGTTCGAGCTCACCGATCTCGCCGTAGCCCTGGATCCCGGCGGGGCTGTGGCGTTGGAGCTGAGCGTGCGCAACGCCGGTGCCATGGCTGCGGCTGAGGTGGTGCAGGTGTACCTCGAGCCGCCGGGGCAGGCGGTGGAGCGGCCGCCGCGCACCTTGGTGGCCTTTGCCCGCATCCGCCTGGAGCCCGGTGAGCAGCGGCCCCTGGGCCTGGCGATCCCGCTGCGGCGGCTGGCGTTTTTTGATGCGGAGCGCGATGGCTTCGTGCTGGAGGCGGGCCTGCACCGGCTGGTGGCGGCCCGCCATGCCGACGATCCCGGCCTGGTGGCGGAGCTGACCGTGGAGCCCCAGTGGCTGGGGCCCTAAGCCGGGTCCTGCGGTGTGGGCATCCGCTGCAGGCACCGCTGCAGCCGCTGGCGCGTGTAGCGCTGGAGCAGCAGGCAGGGGAGGTTGAACAGGGTGGCGAACACCAGGTTGAGCAGCACCCCCCGGGGCGGCAGCCACAGGGCCGTGGCCAACCAGGCGGGCCAGATCGCCCAGTGCACCAGCTCAGCCCGGCGCGTTTCCACGATTAGCCGCTCCAGGGCCCGGGGATCCCGGCGGGCCAGGCTCGCCTTGCGGATTCCCCCGGGCAGGGCGTCGCCGGCATCGGGAATCCAGCGTTTCCAGGTGCGAATCCCCAGCCACCGCTCGTACACCGCCAGGGGGAGTGCTCCGCTGCGCCGGCCCGGCCGGGGGGGGCTGCTGCTGAGCCAGGGCTGCGGCAGCTGGTTGGCCAGCGCCCCCACCACCAGGCACCAACCCAGCCACAGCGCCGCACAGGC
>JBBASQ010000010.1:37577-53373 GCA_040399185.1 Prochlorococcaceae cyanobacterium | reverse complement strand
CCATCAGCGGGTGCTGAAGGTGCGGCCCTTCCAGCTCACGTGTCCGCGCTCCAGGTTGAGGATCGCCAGCACGAACACCCCCAGGAAAAACAGCACGGGGATCGGGAAGATCAGATTGATCCAGCTGAAGCGCCCCACCCGCCGGGTGATCACCAGCAGTTGCAGGGCATAGGCGCCGTACACCAGCCCATTGATCAGTGGTGTGGGGTTGCCCACCATCGGCCAGTCAAAGAGCGCTGCCGGCAGGCACCAGGCGGCCCAGAACAGGCCCGAGAGCCACAGCAGCACGCCCAGCATCCAGGGCCAGCGCACTTCACCCGCCGCGGTGGCGAAGTTCTTGTCGAAGCCCACCACCATGTCGCGCAGACCGCCGGGATACATCCGGTAGGCGATCTGGCCGTGGCCGATGAAGGCACTCACCGGCAGACCGGCCTGCTCGTAGCAGTGCGCCAGAAACCAGTCTTCCACCACCTTCCCGGCCACGGCGGCGTGGCCGCCGCTGCGGGCGTAATCGGTGCGGCTGGTGGCCATCGCGGGCCCGAAGGCCACGCCGCACCCCGGGCCCAGGGGCACGGCCATCAGTCCCACCAGGTTGAACAGCACCGAGAGCTGTTCATAGGGCCGTTCGGTGCGGTGATACGGCTGCACCGACACCAGCCCCCCCAGCTCCTGCTGCAGCGCCACCAGCCGCTCCAGACATGCCGGCCCGGGTTCGGTGTCGGCGTCGAGGAACACCAGCACGTCGCCCTGGCTGGCCTGCACGCCGTGGTGCAGGGCCCAGGTCTTGCCGCACCAGCCCTCCGCCAGGGGCGGGGGCTGCACCACCCGGATCGGGAGATCCGTTGCTGCCTGCCTGGCGATGGCGGCCGTGCGGTCGCTGGAGTGGTCGTCGATGACGATCACCTCCAGGGGGATCAGCCGCTGCTGGCGCAGGGCCTCCAGCAGGTGGGGCAGGGTGGACTCCTCATTGCGGGCCGGGATCAGCACCGACACCCTGGGGCTGGAGCCCAGTGCCGCCGCGGGCAGTGGGGGCATGCGCAGGCACAGCAGCCAGCCCAGCAGCCAACGCACCACCAGCGACACCCCCAGCCAATCCATTACCCCCCCCCACGCTCACCACGACCGTCTCAACGCTATGCAGGATTGGGCCGCTGGAGCTCCCGCGCCAGCACCCGAATGGCGCTGCGATCCCGCAACAACTGCGGATGGGTGAGCACCGGCAGCATGGTGCGGCTGCCTACCGGCAGCACGGCCAGCCAGCCGGGCAGCACCGCCAGATCCAGGGCGGAATAGAAGCTGTGGCACTCGATCGGCTCCAGCCGGCTGAGGTCGCCGTTGAGTTGCTCCAGCAGCTCGCTGCCCCAGCGCAGGTCGGCCAGACCCCGGAACAGCCGGCGGGGCCAGGGCCGGGCGGTGAGGGTGCCCTGCTGGGGGCTGCCCACGCTGTAAAAGCGGCGCGTGCGGGTGTGGCCCCCAAGGAGCTGGATCCAGCAGCGGGCGATCACCCCACCGATCGAGAAGCCGAGCAGATCGATCGGCTCCTCGGTGCCGAAGGCCGCTTCGATGTGGCTGCCGAGCAGCTCGGCCGCCTCCCGCACCGGGGTTGTCCCCAGCCGCAGGGGCAGCGCCGGGATCAGCAGCGGTTGGCGCCGCTCGCCCAGCTCACGCTTCAGGCCGTTGAACACGGCCGGGCTGTCGAGCAGGCCGTGCACCAGCACCAGGGGTGGATGGCCATGGCGGTTGCCCTGGGGCATGGGCGCGGCTCGGACTTGGGTCGCGTTGATCCTGGCGACGCTCCTCTGGTTCAGACCGGCCCGCTGCTTCAGGCCTTGCCGGCGGCCTCCGCTTCCACCGCGCGCTTCACCATTCCGTAGTGCATCACCGGATCCCTGTACTGGCGCGGCAGCACGTGGTGCAGCATCTCCAGCCGCTGCCAGCAGAGGGTGCGCTTGATCGCGTTGAGGGAGTTGCCTTCCTGCACCAGCATGCGCAGGGCTTTGCAATAGGCGGGGTAGCCGGCTTCGAGTTGGCCCAGGCTCATCCCCGGTGTCTCCGCGCCCCCTGTCGTCTCAGGCTTGGACATGGACGACTCCGATTGGGGCGTGCCGTTTGACCCTACCCCAGGGGTCTTGGACCACCTGATCAGAAGCGGAAGGTGGTTTTCACCAGGCCGCCGATATTGCTGAGGGAACCCGCATCGCGACCGGTTTCGATCTTGCTGATCTGGCCCAGCAGATTGCTCAGATAGAAGAGCGCCGGTGTCACGGTGATGGTGTCGCTCACTTGGAACGAATACCACCATTCCCACGCGTATTGGCCGTCCTGGGGTTTGCCGTTGCAACCCTCTCCGCAGCGCGTCACGAAGGAGGGCTGCCCCACCGCCATGCCGGCCTTGTTGCCCTGGATCAGCACATCACTCCACTGCACGCCCACATACCAAGACTGGGACTGCTGCACATCAATGTCGAAGGCGGTGGAGAGGCCCGGATAGGTGTTCACGCCCCAGCCGGCACTCACCGAGGGCCACCAGCCGCCACTGCGGGGTTGCCAGTAGGCACTCAGGCCGATGGCATTCATCGCACTCACCTCCAGCACCGCCAGGGGCGTGCCGGAGGCCACCCCCAGATTGCGGGCGTAGGTGTAGGCAGCGGCCACACCAAACGACTCGCCGCCATAGCCCAGTTGCACGGTGGAGGTTTGGGCGGAGGCCACCGTGCCGATGCCTCCATCGCTGGCGCTTGCGGCGTTACCCGCGATGTAATTCACGCTCAGAGTCCAAGGGCCCCGTTTCCACCACAGGCCCGCACCTGCCCCGAGGTTGGAGTTGTAAGCCCCCGGTGCCCCCGCATAGCTGAAGTAGTCCAGGAGTGTGTCGGCCGGATACACGCTGGGCCAGAAGGCGAGCATGTCGTCCTGGCGGACCAGGCCCCCCACCGTGGCGGTGAACTCGCTGCCGATCGGAAATTGATAGAAGGCGCGCTGCACGCCCACTACATCGCGGCATTCGGTCGGGAGGATCTCGTTGCCGCCGCAGTCTTCCTGGAAGGCAATCTCCAGCTGGTTGGGAAAGATGGCGGCCCGGTTGGTGCCCACCGTGGCTCCGCCCCCGAAGCCCGATGCGGCGAAGTTGCCGCTGCGCAACTTGATCCTGAACAGGTCTTGGCCGCTGAAGCTGGTGTCGACATCGAGCTGCAGGTCGTAGTTGAAGGTGGTGCCCCCTTCCAGCTCGCGGGCGGTGGCCTGGAGTGGCGCGCTGGCTACTCCCCCAAAGCCGTTGGCGCCCACCACGAAGGTGGCCTGGCCGCTGAGCTTGGTGGTGCTGGAGAACTGGCTTGCCTCCAGCGCGCCCACCCGGGTCTCGAGTCCATCGGTGCGCCCCTTGAGGATGGCGAGCTCCCGCTGGAATTCCCGGAGTAGGCGCTTGAGCTCGTCGGTGGTGTCGCCCACCCGATCGAGACAGGCGTTGAGCAGGGCGGCGGCTTCAAAGCGGGTGAGCGTGCGGTTGCCGCGGTAGCTGCCGTTGGGATAGCCGGCCACGCAGCCATAGCGCTCGATCAGGTTGCCCAGCGCCTGATAGGCCCAGTCGGTGGGGCGTAGGTCTTGGAGCTGGTTCACGGAGCTCACCTGCTCGGAGGCGCTGTAGTGCGCCATGGCGGCGAGGGCCAAGTCGGCAGCCTGGGCCGGGCTGGTCGCGCCGAAGAGTGCTGTGGCGGTGGCAGTCGCTGTGGCGGTGGCCGCAACGCGGACCCTTGGCAGCAAGGACACGGACATCAGCCAGCCATCAGGCTGAGAATGATAACGGTTATCACCGCTTTTGCTCAAGTGAGCGGCTGGTTGATGGTGGCGCCTGGTGGTGCCTATGTCTTGTGCTGGGCGAGAGTGGCGGCGACGGGTCTGCCGTTGCTGCGGCAGGCAAACGAGGAAAGTGCGGTGAGGGTGCGCCCAAGTCCGCCGCTGTCCCGCAACTGTGATGGGGTGCGCCCCTCAGTCAGAACACTCTCCGTCGCCCGTTCACCTTCGTTCTCGGCGCGGACCGGGACATTCCATGAAACGTTTCACTGCACCGCTGGTGGCACTTGCGGCCGGAACCGCAGCACTCATCGGCCATCACCCTGCCCAGGCCCACGGTTCGGCCGCGGGTGGACTGCTCGGGGGCCTCAGCCACCCGCTGCTGGGCATCGATCACCTGGTGATGCTGCTGGCGGTGGGCACGGCCGCCTCCTTCATCTCGGGCCGTCTGCTGCTCTGGGCCCTGGGGGGTGCCGTGATCGGTGCTGCCTTGGGCTTCACGGGCAGCAGTCTGCCCTCGGCGGAGCTGCTGGCCGCCCTCGCCATCTCGGCCACCGGCCTGCTCACCCTGATCGCCAGCCGCTGCGCCAAGCCCGGCAACGTGCAGGCTCTCGACGCCATCAGCGGCCCGGTGGTGGGTGCAGGGGTGGCGATCCACGCCCTGCTGCACGGCCTCGAGGCACCCCATGACAGCACCACGCTTCTGTGGTGGAGCGGAGCCCTGCTCAGTTCGGTGCTGGTGTGCGGTGGCAGCTTCCTGGTGCTGAAGACGTTGCCGGTGGCCTTCACCAAGGTCGCCGCTGCGGCCTTCCTCGCCATGGGCGGACTGGTGGCGGCCGGCGTCATCTCATGAGGCGGCCATCACCTGGTTGCGGCCCGCGGTTTTGGCGGCATACATCGAGCGGTCGGCCCGTTTGATGAACAGATCGGCGTCTTCTCCGGCGGCATGCATGGCCACGCCGATCGAGAGCGACGCCTGGATCGTGCGATCGGCCCAGGGAATGGGAGCGGCGGTGATGGCTCGGAGTTTTTCGGCCACGGTGAGCACGTTGCCAAGGCTGTGCACGCCATCGAGCGCCACCAGGAACTCGTCGCCGCCCAGCCGTCCCACCCGGTCTTGGTTGCGCACCGTGAGCCGCATCCGCTCGGCAATCGCCTTGAGCACCGCATCGCCGGCGGCGTGGCCGTAGGTGTCGTTGATGCCCTTGAAGTCGTCGAAGTCGCAGAACAGCAGGGCGAGCTGCTGGCTGCGCTCGGCGTTGCCGTTGTCGAGCCGCCGGTTCAGCCAGCCCAGAATCGAGCCGCGGCTTTCGCTGCCCGTGAGGGGATCGGTGGTGGCCTGCAGCAGCAGACGCCGCTCCTTCTGCACCTGCTCATCCACCGGCTCCAGGGTGATCACGTAGCCGCTGTGGAGATTGAGGGCCGTCTCCGTGCCCGCCATCCCCGAGGCCTGCCGATCGATGCCGCGCACCCCCTCACCGTTGATGCGGCGCACGCTCAGCTCCACCCAGCTCCAGCCCTGGTCAGGGTCGGCCAGCCGCAGGCGCCCCTGCCGGATGTCGCCGTAATCCTCCAGCCACTGCTCCAGGTCCACCGGTGTCGGCAGGCCCTGGGCGGCAGCAAACAGCTCTGGGAAGCGCCGCTGGGTCCACTGCTCGGCGGTCCAGCCGGTCATCGGCTCCAGCGACGGTGACACCCAGCGGATCCGCTGCTGTGCATCGGCCAGCACCACCACCTCCACGATGTTCTCGGCCAGCAGCCTGTACAGCGCGGCCGATTCGGCCAGGCTGCGGGCCGCCTGATGGCGCTCGGTGACATCCCGCCAGGTGACGCTCAGAAATTCCCGCACCGGATTGAGCTGGATGTCGTACACCCGGTCGCTGTTGAGCAGCTCTTGATTGCTGTACACGAAGTTGTCCACCACCGCCAGTGCGCCGCGCGTGCTCGCATCCGCAAAGATCTCGAACAGGCCGTTGTTCTCCATCTGGGGAAACATGCCCAGCAGCGTCTGGCCCACGATCCAGTCCCGTTCCTGCTGCATGTAGCTGCAGGCCGCCTGATTGGCCTCGAGGATCAGGTAATCCATCACCCCGCCATCGGGCCCGTCCACACTGCGCATCAGCAGGAAGCTGTCCTGGGAACTGTCGATGGCGGAGCGCAGCAGTTCCAGGTGTTCGAAGGTGCTGGGGGCCAGGGCGTGGCTGCGCGCGGGCTGATGCAGGGGTACATGGCGCGGGGGTGGACTTACCACCACCTGCAGCGCCGGGCCACGGGTGGTGGTTTGGCGCTGCAGCAGCTCTTCAAAGGCATCGAGCTCCAGCGGCCGGCTGAACAGATAGCCCTGGTAGAGCTCGCAGCCCAGGTCCTGGAGGACCTGCCGCTGCTCCTCGGTTTCCACCCCTTCGGCAATGCAGGCCATGCCCAGGCCGCGGGCCAGGGTGATGGTGGCCTGCACGATCGCCTGGTCTTCCGGTGAGGCGTTGATCGCCTGCACGAAGGTGCGGTCGATCTTGAGTTTGTGCACCGGCAGGCTGCGCAGCAGCTCCAGCGACGAATAGCCCGTACCGAAGTCGTCGATGGCGATGCGGAAGCCCTGGTCGGCTAGCACCCGCAGTTGCTCCCGCGCCAGTGCAGGATTGCGCATCAGGGCCGTTTCGGTGATCTCGAGTTCGATCAGTTCCGGGCCCAGTTGGTGCTCGGAGAGGGCGTCGAGCATGTCGCTCACAAAGCGCCGGCCGGGCACCTCCAGCTGCCGCGGCGACACGTTGATCGAGAGCCGGGGCATGGGCAGGGCGCTGTCGCTCCAGCGCCGCATCCGCATCAGCATCCGGTCGAGGGCCCAGTCGCTGAGGTGGAAGATCAGGCCGCTCTCCTCGGCCAGAGGGATGAACTGGCTCGGTGGCACCGGCTGGCCGCGGCGGTTGGTCCAGCGCAGCAGCACCTCTCCCCCGGCCAGGGCCCCGCTGGCGTGGCTTTGGGGTTGCACCACCAGCCGCAGCTGATCGAGCTCAATCGCCTGGGACAGCTCGCTGCCCAGCTGCATGCGCTCGTGGATCTGGCGGCTGAGGGCCGTGGAGTAGGCGCAGATCTGGCTGCGGCCGCCCCGCTTGGCTTCAGTGAGTGCGGTGTTGGCGCACTGCAGCAGCATCTGGCTCGATTGGCCGTGCTCCGGATAGGTGGCCAGGCCGATGCAGAAGCTTGGCCGCAGTGCGAGATCGGGCACGAGCGGAGCCTGGTTGGCGCTGTGCAATTGCAGCCGGCGGCAGGCGGCCATCGCATCCCCCAGCGACTGGATGCCCTCCTCGAGCAGCACCAGGAACTGGTCACTGCTCACGCGCGCCAGCCAGGCGTGGTGGCCGAGCTGCTGGGGCAATCGCTCGGCGATGGCCTGCAGCACCTGGTCTCCCACGTCGGAGCCGAAGTTGTCGTTGATCTCCTGGAAGCCGTCCACATCGAGGCTGAGGACGGCCAGGGAGTGGTTGTAACCGCGGCCATGCAGCCGCCGATCCAGTTCCTCCTGGGTGGCCAGCTTGTTGGGCAGGCCGGTGAGCGAATCCCTCAGCCGGGCCTGTTCGAGCTCCTCCTGGGAGCTGATCTCCACGCTCACATCCCGCAGCGTGCCCACCATCCGCTGGGGATTGCCGCTGTCGTCGTACGACACCTGCCCCGTGGCCACCACGATGGTTTCGCTGCCATCGAGGAAGGCGAGGCGGTGACGGCTGCGCAACAGCTCGCCCCGATTCACCGCCCGCTGAAATTCGCGCCGCCAGCGGGGCCGGTCGTCGCGATGCACGAGCGTGCCGTAACCCCACAGGGAGGGCACAAAGCCCGCCGGGTCGGTCTTGCAGATCCGGAAGGTCTGCTCCGACCAGCGCATGCGGCCATCGCTGAAGCGCACATCCCAGGTGCCGATCCCGCAGGCGGCTTCACCGTCGTTGAGCAGGGCGATGGTGTCCTGCAGTTGGCTTTCCAACCGGTTCGCCAGGGTGCGGTCGGTGATGGTGGTCACGATCACCGCGCGCCCGTCCAGCTCCATCGGGGAGTGGTTCAGCTGCACATCCAGCACGGAGCCGTCGCGGCAGCGATGGCGGGTGTGCCGGGCGGCCCACCAGGCCTCGTTCTGCTCCGGATCGGCCTGGATCTGTGCCGGGCCGAGGTTCAGCAGGTGGGCTTCGGTGTAACCGAGGCGCTCATGGGCCGATCGGTTGCAGGCGATGAAGCAGCCGCAGGCCGCATCCGACACCAGCAAATCCACGCCGGCCAGATCGGCCAGCAGGCGGAAGTCTTCGATGTGGGCCGCCGCCACCGGTGTGAGGGCTGGTGCTGGGCAGGGACCGTCGCCGTGCATTGCTCTGGCGATCGTGCAGGTGGTCTCCTGAGATCGACGCTATGCCGCCGATCTGCATCTGAAGTGGATGTGGAGATTGTTTGCAGGATTTCCAGGGGTTTTGGCGTGATTGGCAGGTTCTTGCGCCCCTCTGCGAATCGGGGGGCAGCTGGGTTGGGTGGCCGGATGGGGTGGCCATAGCAATGCCGAGTTGGCATAGCGCGTTCAATCGTGGGCGAAGCCGTTTAGAAACAGCCATCGAGATCGATGGGCTGCCCATAGGCCCGTACCGGGAGATTGATCCATGCTCCTTGCAATTGCCGGTACGGCGATGGCCGTGCAACTGGCCCTTCTTGCCCTGGTGAATGCCATGGCGGCCCGTCAGAGCCGCGAACTGCACCGCTGAGCCACCCCTTGGCACCAGGATCGGGAGGTTCCTGTGTTGGGCTCCGGCCACCGATGGTTCCTGCAATCGCCCTCACCATCGGTGGCAGTGATTCCGGTGGTGGCGCCGGCATCCAGGCCGACCTCAAAACCTTCAGTGCCCTGCAGGTGCATGGCTGCAGTGCCCTCACCTGCATCACCGCCCAGAACACCCGCGGCGTGAGCCGGGTGGACGCGCTGCCACCCGAGGCCCTCTCCGCCCAGATCGAAGCGGTGTGTAGCGACCTGGCCGTGGCGGCCCTCAAGACCGGCATGCTGCTCAACCGCGCCCTGATTGAGGCCACGGCCGAGGCGATTGCGCCCCTGGCGGTTCCGCGGCTGGTCGATCCGGTGATGGTGTCGCGGGCGGGGGCGGTGCTGCTCGAGCCTGAGGCGATCGAGGCCTACGGCCGCTGCCTGCTGCCCCTGGCCCATCTGCTCACCCCCAACCTCCACGAGGCCCGGCTGCTCAGCGGCCGGGAGATCGGCGGTGCTGCCGATGTGGAACAGGCGGCCGAGGCGCTGTTGGAGCTGGGGCCCGAGGCGGTGCTGATCAAGGGCGGCGGCCTGGCGGCGCTGCGGGGCCGCGACTACCTCCTGGTGGCCGGCTCCCCTGGGGAATGGCTGGTGTCGCCGCCCGTGGACACGCCCCACACCCATGGCAGCGGCTGCACCCTGGGGGCGGCGATCACCGCCTGGCGCGCCCGCGGCCTGGCGTTGCCCGAGGCGGTGCGCCAGGCCAAGGCCTATGTGGATGGGGCCCTGAGCCAGGCGCTGGCGATCGGCAGCGGCCAGGGGCCGCTCTGCCATTGGCATCAGCTGCTGGGCTGAGCGGCACCTCCCAGCAGAAAGGTGCACACCATGCGGTTGCCGGCTGGGGTTCGTGTGTAGGCCAGGGACGCCGCCATGCGCCGCACCAGCAGCAGCCCCAGCCCCCCGATGGGCCGCTCGCTGATCGGGCGCTCCAGATCCGGTCTGCTGGCCTGGGTGGGATCGAACGCTGGCCCGTCGTCGAGCAGGGCCAATTCCAGGGTGTTCCCCTGGCCCACGGCGGTGATCACCAGGTGGGTGGCGCTAGCGGCGGGGCTGCAGTGGCGAAGCAGGTTGGAGCCCAGCTCCTCCAGGGCCAGTTCGGCCCCGTAGGCCGCCTCGCCGGCGACGCCCTCAGCCGCCAGCCACTCCCGCAGCGCCTGGGCGGCGTGCCGCAGTCCCGGGCGATCCACCGCCACCTGGAGATGCAGGGGGGCGCCCATGGCCGGCGGCACCACTGGAACATCCGCAGGGTGCCACGGATCACACCACCAGGCAGCGCCTTGAGGCCGTCAGGGATTCAGTTGCTGCTCCTGCCAGCCGTCGGCGGCGCACCAGCGGCGCCGTTGGTGGGGGTGGCCTCCCAGCTCCAGCAGTTCCACCTGGGCCAGGGTGATGCGCAACAGCTGGAAGTGGGGCGGCAGTGGGGTGTTGTCGGCCAGTTCGGCGGGGAAGGCGGCGGCCCCATCGAAGGGGGCGCCGGGCTCGGGCCAGCCCCACAGCGCCCGGCCGCCGGGGGTGAGCCGTTGCCAGTGCTGGTCCCGTTCGCGCTGCAGCAGCGCGGGCTCCAGCGGCAGTACCGCACCGCGCAGGCGGAACTGGCTGCGGGCCTTGGGCAGCAGCCAGCACAGCTCCACCGCTGGCTGGCCCGCCAGTTCAGTGGGCTTGGCGCTGCGGGCATCGGTGAGCAGATCCAGGGCGCCGGGTCCGGCCCAGCCCCGGAACACCAGGGTGCGCACCCGGGGCGTGCCGTCGCCCGCCACCGTGGCCAGCTGCAGCCAGCGGGCGGCCGGGGAGCGCCCCTCGCGCTCCCTTGCCCCCCGCAGCAACGGCCGCCACGGCGGCAGGGAGGCGCTGGTTGGGGGATTGGCGGGCATGGCCAGGCGACTCAGGGCTGGCCCACAGCCTCCCGGATGATGGCCACCGTGGTGGCCTCCACCTCGCCGGCCACCGCCGCCAGGGCCGGATTGCTGGAAAGCAGCCGCAGCATCCCCTCGGGCCGCACCATCGCCACCTTGGTGCGGCCGCCGTCGGTGTACACGCTCACGCGGCAGGGGAGGGCCGTGGAGAGCTGCATCTCTGCGGCCAGCACCTGCGCTGCCTGCTGCGGCTGACAGAGCTCAAACACGCGGCACTCCTCGCCGAAGGCCTGCCCCTTGCTACGCAGAGTGTGGCCCAGGTCGTGGCTGCCCAGCATGCCGAAGCCGTGGGCGGGCACCGCCTGCTCGAGGGCGGAACAGGTGTCGCTGAAGGAGCGCGGGCTCTCCAGCACAAAAAACGGACTCTCCATCACATCTCAACTTTTTGCTGTCATGAGCATATCCAGATAAAAGCTTGTGGAGCCGCTGCCGGTGGATTTCGTGGCTAGGGCTGGGGGGATCCCTGATGTGGAGGCCGGGCCGATGCGTGCATGCCCTCTCACCCGCCCATCGCTGGCGCTCGCCTGCCTGGTGGCCCTGTCGCTCCCGGCCCACGCCGGGACCAACGGGGTGCCCGACACCCGCGGCTTCTACGCCACCCTCGGCATTGGCGCCAGCTGGCCCCAGGGCAGCAACGTGAGCAATCCCGCCCTCAGCGCTCCGGTCACGGTGAACTACGGCGGCAGCTTCGCCGGCGAGGCGGGCCTCGGCTACGACTTCGGCGCGGTGCGCACCGAACTCACCTACGTGTACAACCGCGGCTCCATCACCGGTGCCAGCGGCGGCACCACGGCCACGGGCAACCGCAACGCCAGCAGCGTGTTCGCCAGCGCCTACCTCGACATCCCCACCCAGAGCCGGTGGGTGCCCTATGTGGGTGGCGGCATCGGCTACACCAATCTCAGCTCCGGCACCGTCACCGCTGGCGCCATCGCCAGCTCCAGCGGCACGCCCGTCACCCTCAACAGCGGCAACCAGGGCCTCTTCGGCTATCAGGCCAAGGCCGGTGTGGCCTACATCGCCAGCGACAGCACCGATGTGTTCCTGGAGGGTGTTTACCAGGGGGCTCCCGGCTATTCCGCCGGCAGCACCACCTACGGCCCGTACAACAGCTGGGGCGCTCGGGTGGGTTTCCGCCTGCGCTTCGGTGGCGACTCTGCCCCCAGGCCCGTGGCCGAAATCCCGACTCCCCAGGCCGCACCCGCGCCCCAGCCAGCCCCGGCCACACCAGCGCCAGCTGCCGAGCCGATCCGCGGCCTTTGGTGAGGGCCGGGCCCCATGGGCGCCTTGCTTGAGCCCACCAACCTGCTGCTGCTGGCCTGTGCCCTGCTCTACGGGCTGATCGGCGAGGGGCCTGAGGCCCTGGTGTTGCTGGTGTTCGTGGGGGCGATCAGCGCTCTCGATGCCTGGCAACAGCGCCGCAGCAACCGGGCCCTGGCGGAGCTGGCCCGCCTCTCGGCGCCCCTGGCCCACGTTCGCCGGCAGGGCGTGGATCTCGAGCTACCGGCAGAGCAGGTGCGGCTGGGGGATCGGCTGCGGCTCGAGGAGGGTGACCGGGTGGCGGCCGACGCGCGCCTGCAGGAGGCGGTGGGGCTATGGCTGGATGAGTCGCTGCTCAGCGGTGAGTCGTTGCCGGTGGCACGCCAGCCGGGGGAGCTGGTGCGGGCCGGATCGCTTGTGGCCGGTGGTCGCGGTTGGGCCGTGGTGGAGGCCATCGCCGAGGCCACCGAGCTGGGCCGGCTGGGCCTGAGCCTGGGGCGGCTGCAGCCACCCCCCACCCGCCTGCAACGCCAGACGCGCCGGCTCACGGCCCGCCTCACCCTGCTGGCCCTGGGGTTGTGCGCTGGCCTGGCGGTGCTGCGGGGTGGGCTGAGTGGCGACTGGCCCGGAGCGCTAATCGCCGCCCTCGCCCTGGCGCTGGCGGTGCTGCCCAACGAGATCCCGGTGGTGCTGGCCCTGTTCCTGGCGCTGGGGGCTGTTCGGCTCGGGCGCCAGGGGGTGCTGGCCCGCCGGCCGGCGGCGGTGGAAAGCCTGGGCAGCACCACCGTGCTGGCGGTGGACAAAACGGGCACTCTCACCCAGAACCGTATGGCCGTGCAGCGGCTGCGCTGCTGGCCGGAGGGGGCCAC
This sequence comes from Prochlorococcaceae cyanobacterium, assembly GCA_040399185.1. Classification (GTDB taxonomy): domain Bacteria; phylum Cyanobacteriota; class Cyanobacteriia; order PCC-6307; family Cyanobiaceae; genus UBA5018. The sequence continues at coordinate 40,756 of JBBASQ010000010.1, read as the reverse complement.
CTGGAATCCGGCCCTGCCGCTGGAGGAGCCCTGGCACCGGCTGCTGGAGATGGCGGTGCTGGCCAGCCGCGGCGATCCGGTGGACGCGATGGAGCAGGCGATCCAGCGGCTGGCCGAGGCCGAGCTGGGGGGCTCGGAGCACCTCCATCCCGACTGGCCCCTGGAGCACGAATACCCCCTGCAGAGCGATCTGTTGGTGTTCTCGCGGCTGTGGCGCGATGCCGGCGGGGAGCGTCAGCTGGCGGCCAAGGGGGCACCGGAAGCCATTGCCGATCTGTGCCACCTGCCAGCTCCCGAGGCGGCAGCCCTGCTGGCCAGTGCCGATGGGCTGGCGGCCCAGGGGCTGCGGGTGCTGGCGGTGGCGGCCGGCCTGAATGGTGCTCCCCGGCACCGGCCCAGTGGCGCCGAGGAGCCGCCGGCCGATGTGCACGACTTCCGCTTTCAGCCGGTGGGGCTGATCGGCCTGGCCGATCCCCTGCGGCCTGAGGTGCCGGCTGCCATCGCCGCAGCCCAGCGGGCCGGCGTGCGGGTGGTGATGCTCACCGGTGATGGGCCCATCACCGCACGCTCGATTGCCGACCAGGCCGGGCTGCCGCCGGGGCCGGTGGTGGCCGGCAGCGAACTCGAACCCCTGGAGCCCGCCGCGCTGGTGCGGCGCATTGCGGGGGTGAGCGTGTTCGCGCGGGTGCTGCCCCAGCAGAAGCTGGCGCTGGTGCAGGCCCTGCAGGCCGCCGGTGAGGTGGTGGCGATGACGGGCGACGGCGTCAATGACGCCCCCGCCTTGCGCGCCGCCGACATCGGCGTGGCCATGGGGCGGCGTGGCACGGCCGTGGCCCGGGAAGCCGCCGATCTGGTGCTGCTGGGCGACAGTTTCTCCGATTTGGTGGCGGCGCTGCAGCTGGGCCGTCGGGTGTACGCCAACCTCCAGGGAGCCCTGGGTTACACCCTGGCGGTGCACCTGCCGATCGTGGTGCTCGGGCTGCTGCCGCTGCTGTCGCCGGCCCAGCCGCTGTTGCTGATGCCGGTGCACATTGCCCTGCTGCACCTGGTGATCGATCCGGCCTGCACGGTGGTGTTCGAGGCCCAACCGGCTGGCCCTGAGCTGCTCGCGCAGCCGCCGCGCCCGCCGGAGGCTCCGTTGATCCGCGGCTGCACCTGGCGGCTGGCCCTGCTGCAGGGGCTGGTGCTCACCCTGGCCAGCCTGGCCCTGGCGTTCTGGCCTGGCCTGGCCGAGCCGGTGCGGCGCACCTTGGTGGTGTCGCTGCTGCTGCTGGCCGGTGGCGGGCTGGTGGGACTCAACCTGCGCCGAGGCGGGCAGCGGCGTCCCGGGGTGGATGCGCTGCTGGGGCCGATGCTGGGGCTCGGGCTGTGGGTGGTGTTGCTGGCCTTGGCACGGGTGGCGCCGTGGTTGGCGATGGCGCCGCTCCGCCCCCACCAGCTGCTCGCCCTGGCCGCCCTGGCCCCGCTCACGCTGCTCGGGGCGGCTGCCGCCAGCCGCGTCGCAGGGCCAGCTTGCGCAGATCGTCGGCCACCAGGATCGCCAGCGGCGCCAGCAGCATCCAACCCAGGAACGTCGCCGGGAAGCGCGTCATGTTGAACACGCTGCCCAGGGCCGGTACCAGCACCAGGGAGGCCAGGAGCAGCAGTTCGCTGGCGATGCCGAACCACAGCAGCGGGTTGGGTTCGCGCAGCAGCCGGAAGGCCGGGCGCCATTCACTGCGGCAGGCCAACAGCACCCCCACCTGGCTCAGCACGATCGTGGTGAAGGCCACGCTGGAGGCCTGCAGCTGCACGGATTGCAGATGGGGCGGGGCGGTGTGGTGCAGCAACTGGGGCGCCAGGGTCTGCAGCTCGCCGATTCCCACGCCCGCGTGGCGCCACACCAGCAGGTAGGCGCCCATCGCAAAGCTCGCCTCCAGCAGGCCGAGGAACAGATAGGCGCGCTGCATCACGCTGCGATCCAGCAGGGGCGCGTTGCGTGGCCGGGGCGGCTGGTGCATCAGGCCCGGCTCGGGCAGTTCGGCCCCCAGGCCCAGGGCCGGCAGCACGTCGGTGCCCAGATCCACCGCCAGGATCTGCATCACGGTGAGGGCGGCCGGGATGCGGAAGGCCACCATCGCCAGGAAGGGCGTGGCCTCCGCCAGGTTCGCCACCAGGATGTAGGTGATGAACTTGCGGATGTTGCCCACCACGCCCCGGCCGAAGCGCACGGCCTCCACGATCGTGGCGAAGTTGTCATCGAGCAGCACGATGTCGGCCGCCTCGCGCGCCACGTCGGTGCCGTTGCGCCCCATCGCCACGCCCACATCCGCCGCCCGCAGCGCCGGCGCATCGTTCACCCCATCGCCGGTCACGGCCACCACCTCCCCCAGGTCGCGGTAGGCCTGCACCAGCCGCAGCTTCTGCTCCGGTGCCATGCGGGCGAACACCAGCCGGGTGCGGTACTTGAGCAGGCGGCGCAGGTGCACGTCGCTGATCTGGCTCAGCATCGAGCCCTCGATCACCCGCACCGGATCGGCGCCCGCGCCGTTGCCCTTGCCATGGGCGGGGGGATCGAGCAGGCCGATCTGGCGGGCGATGGCCTGGGCGGTGAGGCCGTAGTCGCCGGTCACCATCGTGACCTTGATGCCCGCCTGGCGGCACTGGCGAATCGCCTCAGCGACCTCCGGCCGCGGCGGGTCGTAGAGCCCCACCCAGCCCACCAGCACCAGCTGCTCCTCCAGGGCGTCGGGCTCGAGGGTCTGCAGCTCGCTGCCCCCGGTGCGCAGGGCCACGCCGATCACCCGGAAGCCGCGGCAGGCCAGGGCGTCGTTGGCGGCCGCTGCCTGTGCCCGGGCCTCCGGGCTGAGGGGCTCGGCGCCCCGGGGTGTGAGCCAGCTGCTGCAGCGCTCCAACACCTCCAGCGGCGCCCCCTTGGTGATCGCCAGCCGATCGCCTTCCGGCAGCGGTAGCCCGGTGATCGGCGCGGCGTGTTCGATCACCACCGTCATGCGGCGGCGATGGGAGTCGAAGGGGAGTTCGCGGCGGCGGGGAAAGCGGCGCTGCTGCTCTCCGTGGATCAGTCCCGCCTCCGCGGCGGCGAGCAATAGGGCGGTTTCGGTGGGATCGCCGCTGGCCCGCCAGGGTTCCGGGCCGGTGGTGTCGTGCTCCAGGCGGGCGTTGGAGCAGAGGCTGGCGGC
>JBBASQ010000010.1:1775-37477 GCA_040399185.1 Prochlorococcaceae cyanobacterium | reverse complement strand
GTTCCGGGCCGGTGGTGTCGTGCTCCAGGCGGGCGTTGGAGCAGAGGCTGGCGGCCAGCAGCAGCAGCTCCTGTTGCACCTTGGTTTGCGTGGGGCCATCAGGTTCCGGGGCCAGCGGCAGCCAGGTGTCCTCCACCGCCATGCGGTTTTGTGTGATCGTGCCGGTTTTGTCGGAGCAGATCACGCTCACCGAGCCCAGGGTTTCCACCGCCGAGAGGCGCCGCACCAGGGCGTTGCGCTTGGCCATGCGCTGCACGTTCAGCGCCAGGGTGAGCGTCACCTGGGGCAGGAGGCCCTCCGGCACGAAGCTCACGATGATGCCCACCGCGTAGATCAGGCTCTCCAGGGGGGAGAGCTTCTCCACCAGCACGCTCATCGCGAAGGTGAGCAGCCCGGTGCCGAGGGCGATCACGGTGATCGTGTGCACGATCCGCTGGATCTGCACCTCCAGAGTGCTGGTGGTGCGGGCGGTGGTGGCGGTGAGGTGGGCCACCTGGCCGAATTCCGTTTCGGAGGCGGTGGCATACACCAGCCCCTCGCCGCGGCCGGAGGCCACCGTGCTGCCCGCGAGCAGCAGGTTGCTGCGCTCCCGGGTGGGAATCTCGCCGCGGGGCAGGGTCTCGCTGCCATGGGGATCCACGGCGCGGGCCACCGGCAGTGCCTCGCCGGTGAGCACCGACAGGTCTACATACAACTGATGGGCCTCCACCACCCGGCAGTCGGCCGGCACCTGGTCGCCCTCCTCCAGGGCCACCCGATCGCCGCACACCAGTGCGTGGGCGTTGATTTCCTGCAGCCGGCCGTCGCGCCATACCCGCACCAGCGGCGGCAGGTTGCCCGCCAGGGCCTGCAGGGTGCGCTCGGCCTTGAACTCCTGCCAGAAGGAAAACACCCCGTTGATCAGGATCACCGCCCAGATCGCCCAGCCCAGCTGGGGGGCGCGGGCGATGAAGGCCAGGGTGCCCGCCACCCACAGCAGCAGCGCCATGAAGTGGAAGAGCTGGTCGGTGAAGCGCAGCAACAGGGGCCGGCGCTTGAGCGGCGGCAGCCGGTTGGCCCCGAAGCGCTCCAGGCGGCCGTTGGCCTCATCGGTGCTGAGCCCCTCCGGCCGGCTCTGCAGCGCCGCGTACACGTCGGCCAGTGGCAACGACCAGATCGGCTTGGCGGCAGTGAGCAGCACCGGTGGCGGGTCAACCGCTCCCCATGCTGGGGCGATTTGCCGGTGCGGGCCGCGGCGATGAAAAAGCCCGGACCGATGGCGGCCCGGGCTTAAGACCCACGGTGAACAGGAACAGCCGCTAAGGACTGATCAATGCTGAGCAGAACCTTAAGAGCCGCCGCCAGGAATCGGGCGGCGGCGCGATTCGTGATCGCTTTTCACGGTGATAACCCCAGCTGATCAGTTCCGCTGCCGGTGGACCTAGGGTTTTGCCAGCGGCAGCGAGCTGTGGTTCCTCTCACGTGTGTGGCCGATGGCACTGCGGTGCTGGTGGAGCAGTTGCCCGGCCATCCCCAGCTGCGCAGTCGCCTGCTGGCCATGGGCGTGAAGCCAGGCGCGCAGATCGAGGTGCTGCGGCGCGGCCGACCTGGCGGCATCCTGCATCTGGCCTGCGGCGCCCTGGAATTCATGCTGCGCCGCGAGCATGCCCAGGAGCTGGTGGTGAGGCCCGCGGCCGGGGGCTGATCCTGCCCAGCGGATCCGGCTCAGGCCATGCCCAGCAGCAGCCGGCCCCCCTGATACACGATCAGGGCCATCAGCCAGGCCAGGCTCAGCGACCACCCCAGCGAGAGCAGCGCGAAGCTGCGCGTGCGGGCCTCCTGCAACTGCGCTGCGATCGTGCCCAGGCAGGGGGTGTAGAGCAGCACAAAGGTCATGAAGCTCAGGGCCTGCAGGGGGGTGATCGCGGCGCTGATCGCCGCGCCCAGGCCCGATTCACTGCTGCGGTAGATCACTGCCATCGCACCGAGCAGAATCTCTTTGGCGATGAACCCGAAGAACAGCGTCACCGTGAGCGAAGGGTTCATCCCGATCGGCCCCAGCAGCGGCTGAAACAGCCGGCCGATCGCATCGGCGAAGGTGGCCCCCGAGCCGCTCACTGCTCCCGGTGGGAGGTTCGTGAGCAGCCAGATGGCGGCGGCCCCCACCACGATGAACACCCGGGTGGTGGCCATGAAATTGAGCACCTGAACCCAGGCCCGCCGCAGGATCGTGGCCAGGCTCGGGCTGCGGTAGGGCGGCAGCTCCAGCACGAAGGCTTCGCGGCTGGGGAACACCCGCTTGAACACAAGCCCAGTGATGATCGCGGCCACGAAACTGAGCATGTAGAAGCCGAACACCACCAGGCCGGGTGCCCACCACGGCCGGGGGAAGAACACCCCGGCCATGAACACGAACACCGTGAGCCGCGCCTGGCAGAGGGCGAAGGGGATCACCAGCATCGTGAGCAGGCGCTGGGCCGGATCGCGGATCACGCGCGTGCCGATGATCGAGGGCACGTTGCAGCCGAAGCCCATCACCTGCAGCACGAAGGCCCGGCCATCAAGTCCCAGCCAGTGCATGAAGCCATCCATCAGGAAGGCGGCCCGGGGTAGATAGCCCGAGTCCTCCACCACGGCCAGCACCAGGTAGAAGAGAAAGATCAGGGGCAGGAAGGTGGCCACGGTGCCCACCCCCATCCACACGCCGTCGATCAGGAAGCCCCGCACCAGCTCCGGCGCCCCGATCAGCTGCAGCAGGGGCTCCAGCACGCCGCTCTGGATCCCATCCAGTAGCAGGCCAAGCCACTCCTGCAGCGGTGCCGCGGCGGCATAGAGCAGCTGGAACAGCCCCAGCACGATCGCCAGGAAGGCCGCCAGTCCGGCCAGGGGATGGAGGAGCAGGCGATCCAGTGTGCGGGTGCGCCGGTGCTCCAGCCGCGGCGGCAGGGAAACGCAGCGACGCACCAGGCCTTCCACCCGCTGGTCGATGCCTGTGGGGGCGGCGTTGGGATCCTGGGCCGCGGGCCGCTGGGGCAGGGCCAGCCGGTCGAGCAGATCGGTGATGCCCTCGTTGCGCTTGGCGCTGATCGCCACCACCGGGATGCCCAGGGCTTCACCGAGGGCTGGGGCATCGATGGCAATGCCCAGGCGGCGGGCCTCATCGCTCATGTTCAGCGCCAGCACGGCCGGCAGGCCCAGCTCCAGCAGCTGCAGCACCAACCGCAGCTGGCCAGCGATCTGGCTGGCATTCACCAGCAGCAGCACCGCATCTGGTGGATTGCTCTCCAGAAACCCATGCACCAGGGCCTCGTCGGCGCTGTGGCCCTCCAGGTCGTGGATGCCGGGCAGATCCACCAGTTGACGCGGCTGGCCGGTGGGACCGGGGGGCAGCTTGCCCCGCATCAGTTCCACGGTGAGGCCCGGCCAGTTGGCAATCACCGCATGGCCGCCAGTGAGCCGGTTGTAGAGCGTGGATTTGCCCGTGTTTGGTGCGCCCAGCAGCGCCACTGTGAGGGTGTCGGCGCTCTGGTTTCCGTGGCTCGCCTCTCCGTGACAACCGCTGCCAATGGCCATCAGCGTGGGGGCAGGGCCAGCTGGGCCTGATCGATACGCTGCCCTTTGGAATCCCAGCCGGTGATCGTGAGGCTGGTGGGGGTGGCCTCCAGCTCCGCGAAGCTGAAGGTGCTGCGGGCGAAGGCGGTGTTGGCTGAGGGAAACACGGGCCGCAGGTGGGCGCCGCCCCCACCCACCACCAGGTAGGTGGTGCCGCCGATGTCGCGGCTGCGCTCGTAGTGATGCTCGTGGCCGTTGATGTAGAGCGCCACGCCGTAGCGCTTGAACAGCGGCGTGAGCCGGCGGATGGCGCCCCCATCGTTGCCGTAGACGCCGGAGGCGTAGATGGGGTGGTGGCCCACCACCACCTTCCAGGGGGCGGTGCTGCGGCTGAGGGCCTCCTGCAACCAGGGCAGCTGGCGCTTCCAGTCGGCGTTGCCGTTGGTGTCGAGCATGAAGAACTCCACCGGGCCCTGGCGCAGCGTGTAGTAGCGGCCCTTCATGCCGAAGGGCTTGTAGGCCACCTGGGGAACGCCGTTGGCCGTGCGGATGTCGTGGTTGCCCAGCACCGCATGGAAGGGCACCTTCGCGGCGATCAGTTCCCGGTAGGGCTTCTGGAAGGTGGCGTTCACCAGGGCGATGTCGCCCGAGGGGTAGATGTTGTCGCCCCCCAGGATCACCAGATCCACCGGCCGCTGCTGGTGCACCTTGGCCATCTGGGCCCCCACGGCCCGCTGGTTGGCATCACCGCTGCCGAAATCGGCCACGGCCAGGAAGCGGGTGCGGTTGCTGTTGGTGCTGGCTGTGGCGCCCTGCTGCAGCAGGGCGGGCAGGGCGAGGCCGACCCCGGCCAGCATCTGGAGCAGCTGGCGGCGGCGGAGCAGGGGGCGGGGCATCGAACGCAGGGGCGGGGGCTCAGTCGCGGCCGCAGCGGCAATCGCTGCCTTTCCACTTCGAGCACTTTTTACGGCGGCAGCCCTTCTTCTTGCCGCAGGCCAGGGGGCAGGCGGGGCTGGGGGCTGCGGGCGGTAGCTCCGGACGGCCGAGGGGTTGGTGCATGGCGGGCAGGGCGAGGGAGAGAAGGAGGGGCGATCAGGCGGCCAGGGGGGCGTTCTCCATCAGGGCTGGGGCGAGGCGCAGGCCCGGTTCGCTGCTGGGGGCTTCGATCAGGCCGGCCTTGCGGATGCGGGTGATCAGGCGGGTGGTGGTGACGCGGGTGGTGCCGATCAGTTCGCCGATGCGCTCATGGGTGAGGCGGAAGGGCAGGTGGCACCAGTCGCCGCAGCGGCGGCCCATGCGGTTCACCAGCAGGGCCAGTAGGGCGTGGAGGCGCTGCTCAGCGCTCCCCAGGTGGCGGATCCGCAGCAGCTGGAGGGTCCACTCGTTCACGGCATCGGCCCCCTCGCCGGCCACCGGGGCGGTGGTGCGGAACACCAGGGGGGTGAGGGCCTCCACGCACACCCCCTCCGAGCAGAGGCGATCGGTGCGCAGCTGATCGCCCGCCTGCAGGAAGGCGATGGTCATGCCCTCGGTGTCCTCACAGGGGCAGTACACCCGGGCCATGCCGTCGAGCACCTCCAGACAGGAGGCCCCCGGGCGGAGGCTGGGATCGATCAGCACGTTCTGGCCTGCGGGCATCCGCACGGCAGACGCGGGCTGATCGGGCAGGAAGCGGAAGCTCATCAACCGGCCGGAAACGGGGCTTGTTGCGAATGGCTCGCAACGTAGCCCCCCTTCCGGTCATCTTGCAAGCGATTCTCAATAGCGAGTGTGTTGTTGCGATCGGGGCGCCTGTCCCCGCGCCCCCAGTCCCAGCAGGCCCGAGGCCCAGCGCCCCAGGGCTCCCGGCCGGTCTGCGGCGGGGATGGCGGCGGGCCGCAGCTGGAACTCCTGCAGGTAGGTCAGGGCGTCGTCGAACGGCATCGGCTCGGCGAACAGGAAGCCCTGGCCGTGCTTGAAACCCCGCTCCAGCAGCCAGCGGCGCTGGTCTTCGGTTTCGGCGCCCTCGGCGGTGGTGGCCAGGTTGAGGTCGCCCGCAAGCGACCCCAGGCTGCGCAGCAGGGTGTTGCTGGGGCGCCGTTCGTGGTCGATGTCCGCCACGAAGCTGCGGTCGATCTTGAAGCTGTGGATCGGCAGGCTGGTGAGCCGCGCCAGCGAGGAATAGCCGGTGCCGAAGTCGTCGATGGCGATCGCCACCCGGCGCTCCACCAGCTCCTCGAGGAACCGCTCAAACTCCCGGCTGCTGTGTTGGAACGCCTCCTCCAGCAGCTCCACGTGCAGGGTCCATTCCTTGGGCAGTGGGTGACGATCCAGCAGCGCGATCAGCCGCGCCTGCAGCAGCGGATCGTCGAGCAGGGTGGCCGAGAGGTTCACGCTCAGGCGCATCGGCCGCCAGGGCGCAGCCCGGGCCAGCAGCGGCGTGGCGATCAGGGCCTTCTCAATCACCTGCAGGTCGAGCTCGCCCCCCAGGCCGGTGTCGCTGGCGATGTCGAGGAACTGGTGCGGGCCAAGCAGGCTTCCATCGGGCTGGGGCCAGCGGGCCAGGGCCTCAAAGCCCACCGGTTCCGAGGTGGAGAGCTCCACGATCGGCTGGAACCAGGCCGCCAGCTGCCCCTCCGCCACCGCTTCCCGGAAGGCCGACTCCAGCAGGTAGCTACTGCTGGCCTCGGCCCGGCTGTGGGCATCGCTGAAGCGGTAGCTGCCCTTGCTGCTGCGGTTGGCCAGCCGCAGGGCCATGGTGGTGTCGGAGAACAGGGCATCGGCGGTGGTGGCCTGGCCGCGGCAGAGGCTGATGCCGATGGCCACCACCAGGGAGAGCCGGTGGGGCGGGAGGCGGAACGGCTCCTCGCACAGGTCCAGCACCCGCTGGGCCATCGCCTCCACCTCCGCCGCTTCGGCCACGTGGGGCACGAGCAGCATCAGTTCCGCATCGGAGAAGCGGGCCAGGGAGGCCTGGCGCGGCACCGCATGGCCGAGCCGCCGCGCGGCCTCTTCGATCATGCGCTCGGCCACCCCGCCGCCGAGGGTGGCGCTCACCCGCTCGTAGTCGTGGAAACGGCAGCGCAGCAGGGCAAAGCGGCCGCCCTCCTCCAGGGCCAGGTTGGCCTCCAGCCTCTGGGCGAACTGGGCCCGGTTGAGCAGGGCTGGAAGGGCCTGGCCAGAGCCCCTGCTTCCCGCCGCGGTGGGGGCTGCCTCTGCCCACACCGCATGCCGCTCCAGTTGGCGCACCACCACCCGCGCCAGCCGCTCCAGGGCGCCCAGCTGTCCATCGCTGAGCTGGCGCGGCTCCCGGTCGATCACACAGAGGGTGCCGAGGGCGTCACCGCTGCGGCCCACCAGGGGCAGGCCGGCGTAGAAGCGGATGTGCGGCTCCCCCTGCACCAGGGGGTTGTCGTGGAACCGGGGGTCGTTCAGCGCGTCGTTCACCACCAGCGGCTGGCGCTGGAGGATGGCGTGGCCGCAGAACGACACATCGCGCGGTGTCTCGCGCACGCCCGGATCCAGCCCCACGGCGCACTTGAACCATTGCCGTTCGGCATCCACCAGGCTGATCAGCCCGATCGGGGTGCCGGCAATGCTGCGGGCCAGTTCGCCCAGATCGTCGTAGGCCGGCTCCGGGGGCGTGTCCAGCACCCCGAGCTGCCAGAGGGCTGCCAGGCGCTGCGGTTCGTTGCGGGGTTTGGCGGGGGGCTGCATTGGTTTCAGCTGGCGGCGGCCAGTGGAGCTGCCACTGCGGGATGGAAGGAGCGCCGCCAGTGCTCTCCGGGGTGCCAGCCGCCGAGGGAGCGGTGGCTGCCCTCCGCCCACACCAGGCCGTTCCGGCCTTTGGCCTTGGCCTGGTAGAGGGCGGCGTCAGCCGTGGCGGTGAGGTGGTCGAGGTGGTAGCCGAAATGCAGGCTGCCGGCGGCGCCGATGCTCACCGTGGCCCCCAGCAGCCGGCCCTCGAAACGGCATCGATTGAGCTCCATCTGGGCCCGCAGCCGCTCCAGCAGGGCTGCCGCCGTGCCCTGATCGGCGGCGAGCAGGAGGGCGAACTCCTCGCCGCCGAGCCGGGCCAGCAGATCGTTCTGGCGCAGGTTGCTCCGTAACAGCAGCGCTGTCTCCTGCAGCACATGGTCCCCGGCCTGGTGGCCGTGGGTGTCGTTGATCTGCTTGAAGTGATCGAGATCGAGGATGGCCATCACGCAGGGCTCACCCCGCTGTTCGGCCTCCGCCAGCCGCTGGATCGCGTGGGCCATGAAGGCCCCGCGGTTCGGGAGCCCCGTGAGGGCATCGGTTTCGGCCAGGGCCTGCAGGCCAGGCAGGAGTCGCCAGAGGAGCAGGCGCCACAGGCCCACCATCAGGGCGGAGGTCACCAGGGCGCTGCCCACCAGGGTGAGCAACACCTGGCTGCCCAATCCGGCCTGCATCGCCAGCGGGTCCACCAACGCCAGCAGGGTGTAGTGGCGCCGCTGCAACCCATCGCGGTTGAGGTAGGTGATCCTGCGCTGCACCGGATGCAGGGGCCCCCAGGGCACCAGGGGCAGGTGGCTGCTGGGTGCCTGGCCCTGGGTCAGGCCGGCGGTGCTGCCGAGCACCAGTTGCTCCTGGGGATTGAGCACCGCCACGCTGTGCAGGGCGCCGCCTGTTTCCACCTGCAGGCCGCGGACCAGCTGGGCCAGCAGCGCCTGCCGTTGCCCCCGGGCCAGCTCCGACTCCAGCAGGCTGGTCACAATCACCTCCACCTGCTGGAGCTGCACCTCCAGATCACGGCGCCGCTCCAGCACCAGCACTCCGGTGCCACCGGCGCTCACCAGCAGGGTGATCGCCACGCCGCTGCTCACCAGCAGTTGCTTGAGCCGTTGGCGAAGCGTGTGGCGCAGGCGCTGGCCACTCATGGCTCAATCCGCTCCAGGCTCTGCTCGAGCTGCTGCTCCAGGGCCGTGAGCGCTGCGTACTCTTCGCTGAAGCGCTGGGCCAGGGCCGGATCCAGCAGCTCGCGGCTGGCCAGCCGGCCCTGCAGCTGCGCGCTGAAGCGTTGGGCTTCCCGGGTGGCCGCCAGGGCCGTGCTGAGCGGCCCTTGCAGGGAGCTCAGCACACGACCCTCCGCATCGCGGGCCGCGCGAATCGCCGTGACATCGAGCTGGTTGCCCACGTAGAAGTCGGGCTGGTGGGGCAGGCCCCCCACCGGGTAGAGGATCAGCCGGTTCCAGAACGGTGTGCCGTCGGCGCGGTAGTTGAGCAGGTCGCCGCTGAAGCTCTCGCCCCGGCTGATCGCCTCCCGGATCCTGCGGAGCACCACCGGATCAGTGCCAGGCCCCTGCAGGTAGCGGCAGTTGAATCCGGTGGCCTTCTCGCGGCTGTAGCCGGTGATTTGGCAGAACGCCTCGTTCACGTAGATCAGCGGGGCGTCATGCCGGCGCATGTCGGCGATGGTGACGCCGAAGGTGGCCTGATCCACCACCGCGCCGAGGATCGCCAGTTCCTGAAGTTGGCCGCGCAGCTGGTCGGCCAGTTCGCTCTCGCGGCTGCCCGCGGCCTGCAGCTCGCCGTTGGCGCGGCGCAGTTCGCGGCTCTGGCGCTGGAACACCGCCGTGCTCCCCACCGACACCAGGCCCACCAGCCCGGCGTAGCCCACCAGGAACCCCAGCTGGCCCATGCCCGCCGCTCCGGTGTTGCGCACCGTGACTTCCTGGATGCCGCGCACATCGCCCACCCGCCAGTCGCGCTTGGGCGAATCGGGATGGCTGTTGTGGCAGCTCACGCAGGCCTGGCGCATCCGCACCGGTGTGGCCAGGCGATAGCTCACCGGCCCCAGGGCTCCGGCCTCGCTGCGGGCGAACTCGGGCAGGGATGGATTGGCGCGGAATTGTTGCAGGGCCTCCTGCTCGAAGCGATCCAGGGGCCGGGAGGAGCGCTGGGCGAAGGGGTAATCGGAGATGAAGTCGTAGGTGATCCGGCCGTCGCCGTTCTGGCTGAACAGCTCTCCGAGTTCGATGGACAGGGTTGCCGGAATCGGGATGCCGCCGTGCTGCTGGCGGTAGTTCTCGCTGTAGTGGGCCTGGCCGTTCGCCGCCTGGAGGCGCGCGATCACATTGTCGGCGTAGTAGGCCCTAATGCCGGTGGCCAGGTGGCTGATCTCCTCAGCCTGCAGCTGCATCTGGGCGTTGCTGGCACTGCTGAGCGTGCTCGCCATGGCCAGAGGCAGCACCGCCAGGCTGATCAGCAGCAGGGCCAGCACCACCGATGGCTGGCGCAGCTGCCGCCATGGTTTGGCCCAGCCCACGGGCCAGCCCATGCCCCAGCTCCAGCGCCTCTCCCATGCCATGCCCGGAGGGTAGGGAGGGTGAACCGGGCAAACCGGAATGGATGCTTAAGAAGGGCCTTGGCGCTCAGGCCGCTTTTCCGTATTCCCGCTGCAGCATCGTGAAATGGGTGTGGGGGTTGCGGTATTGCCGCGGCAGGGAGCGATGCAGGATTTCGAGGCGCTCCCAGCACACCGTCCGCTGGGCTTTCTCCAGGCTGGCGCCCTCTTCCACGAGGCGCCGCAGGGCCTTGCAGTAGAGGGGGTAGCTGGCCTCGAGCTTGGCGATCGTGAGGCCAGGCTCAGTGGCGGTCATGCAGCGGGTATCGGAGCCCGACGACCGTAACGCCAGCCCGTCGGATCCGTTGGTGTTTTGCGCTCAGCTGGCGGCAGCCGTCACATCGCCATCCAGGGCCATGGCCTGCACGAGCACCCGGTTGCGGCCGCGGGTCTTGGCGGCATAGAGAAGCTGGTCGGCGGCGTTGAGCAGGTCTTCGCGCCCGCAGTTGGCATGGGGCACCAGGGCCACCAGCCCCCCGCTCACCGTGATCAGCTGTTCCTGGCCGCCGCGTTCGTGGGGAATGGCCAGGTGCTCCACCGCGGCCCGAAGCCGCTCGGCCATCAGATTGGCCTCCTGGCGATGGAGCCCCGGCAGGATCACGGCGAATTCCTCGCCGCCGTAGCGGGCCACCAGGTCTTCCGCCCGAGCCGCCACCCCCTTGAGGGAGGCGGCGACCCGCTGGAGCGCCTCGTCACCGAGCAGGTGGCCGTAGTGGTCGTTGTAGGCCTTGAAGTGATCCACATCGATCAGGCCGAGGGTGAGCGGTTCGCCCCGGCGCAGGGCCCGCCGCCATTCCTGTTCGAACACCTGATCGAAGTGGCGGCGGTTGGCCACGCCGGTGAGGCCGTCGCTCTCGCTCAGTTCCTGAAGCCGTTTGTTCGCCTCTGCCAGTTCCTGGGTGCGTAACCGCACCAGCCGTTGAAGCCGGCTGGCGTTGCGGGTGAGATGACGATGCATGCGCCGCCGCTCTTGGGCGACGGCCAGCACCAGCTGGCTCATCAACACCGTGCCAGCCGCCAGTCGCAGGGACTCCCAGTGGAGGGCAGGGTTGGCACCTCCAGCCTCCAAGGGCGTCATTGCTCCCAGCATCAAGCCCGCCAGCACGTGCACCGAGGTGGCGGCCGGCGGGGGCAGGCGGAAGGACGCCCAGATCAGAACCGGCAGCAGGGTGAAGCCAGGCACGTGGGCGAGCACCGGGGTGACCCTGCTGGCGATCAGGCCGCCCAGAACCCCAAGACTCACCAGTGCTCCGGCGCTCTCCCACGACACCGACGTCCTCCAGGCCTGACGGGAGTGGGGACGGAAGCAACTCGCCAGCCAGGGGCCGACCAAGAGGTGGCCGATGAGTAGGGCCCGCACCGCTTGGAGCGGCTGGCTTCCCAGCAGGGGAGCCAGGGCCAGCCCCCCCAGCCCGGCCGCCACAAGAAACATCAGCAGGTTGGAGGCACTGCTGAACACGTCTTTGCTGCGCACCAGCCGGGGCACGACCAGGGCCATCACGGCGGCGTTCAGGCCGGCCGGCAGCGGCCCTGCCAGATCACCCCCGATTCCCAGCCATCCCACCAGCAGGCCCCCCAGCACCAGGCCGGGCAGGGCGCGCCAACCAAGCAGCAGCACGGCCGCTGAGGCGACCCCCGCCGGAAACCATGCCTCCGGGGCATGGGAGGGACTTCCCAGCCAAGCCACGCTGCACCACGCCGCCAGCCCATAGCCACCGGCCAGAAGGGCCAGGCGGAACAGCGGGTTGGTGCGGAAGCCCAACAGCAATCAACCAACGACGGAAATCAAGCCCCGTCTGTAGATGGGCTGAAACTCTACGGAGCTCGATCTAGCTCAGATGTGTGGCTGAATTGGATTGACGCGAATGTGTTGAATTGCTTGCGCTAGTGGCTTCCTGGCAACTTGGGCGCTGCGTTAGCTCTCTGCTGCACTTCCGCGGCGCTCAGCGCACCACCAGAACCGGCAGCGCGGAGTGGGTGAGCACCTTCTGGGTTTCGCTCCCCAGCAGCAGGGCATTGAGGCCGCGGCGGCCGTGGCTGGCCATCACGATCAGATCGGCGCCCACCTCCTTGGCCGCTTCCACGATGGCGTCGTGGGGCATCGGGTTCACCACGCTGCGGCTCTCGGCGTGCAATCCAGCGGCCTCGGCCGTGCTGCAGGCCTGGCGCAGGATCTCGCGGCTCTGCTCCCGGCTGGCTGTCACCAGCATGTCGAGGGTGCGTGGGTCCACCTGTTCCCCGAGCCCGGCCAGCGCCACCGGCAGGCCCGGTTCGGCATGGAAGAAGGTGATCTGGGCCCCGAGGCTGTTCGCCAGTTCCACCCCCCTGGCCACGGCCTGATCGGAGAGATCGGAGCCGTCAACGGGAACCAGCAGGTGGCGGTAGGTCATGGCCGGAAGGGTCGTAGCCCCTGTCTAGCCGTGGCCCTTCCATCCGGCGAGGTGGGACGCGGCCCCGGAGCGGGCGAAGCTGCGGGCGGCCGGCAGGGCCGGTTCCAGGTTCAGGGAGCTGAAGGGGGGCAGGGGCCGGCTGCGCAGCCACGCCCCCCAGCGGAACTCATGGAAGGGAATCAGGGGGGCGGGCTCGATCACCCCCTCCTTCTTGAGTTTCCACACCAGGGAGCGGTAGGGATCGTCCTGCAGGCCCAGCAGGTTCGGCGGCAGGGCGGCGGGAGGGAGCGGGCCGAGGCCCCGGCCGTCGTGGAGATAGAGCCAGCCGCGCTGGTGGAGTTCCCGCAACACCACGGCGCGCTCGTCGCTGGCCACCTCCAGCACCACATAGCCGTAGGCCACCGCATCGGGCTCCAGCTCCAGCAGGGCCCGCAGGCGGTGGTGGCGGTCGATCATCCACACCGCCCCACTGGTGCTGCGGGCCAGGGGCACCGGTTTGGTGCCCAGGTAAGAGCGGCGCTCGCTGCTGCTTTCAGCGAGGAAATCGGCCTGGCGGCTGCGCACCTCGGCCAGGCCCACGCACAGCTGGGTGGGCTGCAGGTTGGCCACGGCCAGCTCCAGCAGCGGCTGGGATGGATCCGGAGCCGGTAGCGGTTGGTAGGGCGGCAGTCGCAGGGCCATCGGGAGCTGGGCGAAGCGGCGGGATGGGCGCGACCCCATCCTCACGCTCGGGCTGTCCAGGCGGTGGCCTTAGGGTCCAGCGAGGTGTTGTCGCCCATGCAGCCGCTCCCTTCCGTTCTGCCCGCCGCCGGGCCCCACGGCCGGCTTGGGGTGTTGGTGTGCGGCCATGGCAGCCGCAACCGCCTGGCGGTGGATGAGTTCGCCCAGCTGGCCCAGCAGCTGCGCGAGCGGCTGGCGCCGGTGCCGGTGGAATACGGCTATTTGGAATTTGCCCGGCCGATCCTGCGCGATGGCCTGGAAGCCCTGCGGCAGCAGGGGGTGGAGCACGTGCTGGCGGTGCCGGCCATGCTCTTCGCCGCCGGCCACGCCAAGAACGACATTCCCTCGGTGCTCAACACCTGGGCCGCGGAAACCGGCCTGCGGGTGGACTACGGCCGCGAGCTGGGGGTGGATCTCAAGATGATCCAGGCGGCCGGGGCCCGCATTCGCGAGGCGATCGACCGCGCCGATGCCGATGCCACCGCGGCTGGCCGCGCGCCCGTGGCCCTGCACGACACCCTGCTGGTGGTGGTGGGCCGCGGCTCCTCCGACCCCGATGCCAACTCCAACGTGGCCAAGGTGACGCGGATGCTGGTGGAGGGCTTCGGCTTCGGCTGGGGTGAAACCGTGTATTCGGGTGTCACCTTCCCGCTGGTGGAACCGGGCCTGCGCCATGCCGTGAAGCTGGGCTTCCAGCGGGTGGTGGTGTTCCCCTACTTCCTCTTCTCAGGGGTACTGGTGAGCCGGATCGTGCAGCACAGCCAGCGGGTGGCGGATGACCATCCGGCGGTGGAGTTCGTGCAGGCCTCCTATCTGGCGGATCACGCCGGGGTGCTCGACACCTTTGCCGAGCGGGTGGCGGAGGTGATCCGGGGCGACACCAACATGAACTGCTCCCTGTGCAAGTACCGGGCCCAGGTGCTGGGCTTTGAAACCGAGGTGGGCGCCCCCCAGCACAGCCACCATCACCATGTGGAGGGCCTCACCGAGAGCTGCACCCTCTGCGAGCGCGAGTGCACCGGCGCCTGCCAGCCCGATGGCGTGCCGATCCCCCTGGGCGGCCATCACCACCACGAGCACGATCACAGCCATAGCCACGATCACAGCCATGGCCAGGAGCAGGGCCATCACCATCCGCCCTATCCCCACGCCGACCATCCCCTCGGGCCCCGCACCCTGCGGGAGCGCTGAGGTTGGTTGGTTTGCAACACAAACCGGAAGACTTCCGGCGCAGCCCAGCTGAGTCAGCTGTCTCGACTCGCGATGGGTCTCGAGAGATTCCCGGGCATCAGCCCTGCTGATTGATCGGTGATTTCCGCTGCTCATATCGGTTTTTCACCTCGGGTCCGGCCGCGCACTCCCGGGCTTCTGGGCCGCCGCCGCAGGGAGCAGGGCCGGGTGATGGGAAGGGAGCGCGGGCATTTGGAACGCTGCATGGACCAGGCCGCTGCGCCCGCCTGTGTGAGCCTGGAGGCGGAGGTGCCCGAACTGCTGTTCGAGGGCATGCGCGCCTTCATCGAGGCCAATCCCCGCTGGGATCAGTACTCCCTGATCACCTCGGCCCTGGCCAGCTTCCTGTTCCAGAACGGCTGCACCGACCGCTGCGTGACCCAGCACTGCCTCGACGGGCTGTTCAGCCAGGCCTGAGCCGCTGCAGGCGGGCAAAAAAAAGAGCGGAGGTGCCAACCCCCGCCCCTGGTCTCCCTTGCCCGACCCGTTGAAGGTCGCCCGCCCATCTTGCGGAGAGCGGCCCCCGGCTCCAGTAGCCGTTCACACCAGTTGGCCGCTTCGGTGAGCCATTCCCCACACGGTCGGGCCTGTTCAGCGCCCCTATGCAGGAGCCTTCACCCCTGCAGCAGCGGCAGCGCAGGCCCGCCAGGTGATCGCCATCTCCGTGAGGGTGGGGCTCTGCCACCCGGCACTGGGCCAGCAGGCCCCATCCACCACCAGCAGGTTGGGGGCCCGCCAGCAGCGGTTCAGGGGATCCACCACGCCCGCTTCGGCGCTGGCGGCCATGCGCGCGCCCCCCAGTTCGTGGATGTAGTAGCCGGGCGGTGGTGCGCCCGCGCTCACCGCCAGGCTGCTCTTCACCCAGGGCTCCAGCAGCGGCAGCACGAACAGCTCCTCGATCGGCCGGATCGTGGCCCCGGCCGCGCTGGTAACGGCCTCCATGCGCCGGTGCATGTGGGCCACCATCCGCTCCTCGTTGGTGCGCCAGCGCATGGTGATGTGGGGCACCGGCAGGCCCCAGCCGTCGCTGCGGGAGCCATCGAGGCTGAGGGTGTTGCCGGCATCGGGCAGCACCTCGCCGTGGGCGATCAGGAAGCCCACCGCCTCATCCGGCCGGCGCTGCAGCAGCCGGGGGGGATCAAACCGTTGCAGGGCGGTCCAGATGCCGTAGCCGCGGGCGAAGTCCACGGATCCTTCCGGCTCGATGGAGGCCTCCCCCAGGTTCACGGTGTTGGGGATGAAGCAGCTGCCGGCGCCGGAGAGCTCCTCCGGAGCGGCAGCCGGCACCCCCGGCATCGAGAAGAAGCGGGCCGTCGACACGTGATCCATCAGGTGGCGCCCCAGGCAGCCCGAGCCATCCACCCCATGCCCCAGGGCCTGGGAGTGCAGCAGGATCCGCACGCTCTCCAGGGTGGAGGCACAGAGCACCACCAGGGGGGCATCCACGCGGTGGCGGCGGCGGCTGGTGGCATCCACGAACACCACGGCCTCGGCGCGCTTGCCGCCGGGGGCCAGCTCCACGTGGCTCACCACCGAACCGGGCCGCACCACCACCCGGCCGGTGGCGAGGCCCCGCGCCAGGGTGACGCCGCAACTGCTGGAGCGCGGCCAGTTCGGGCCCCGGTGCAGGGCAAAGCCGCGGGAGTGGATCAGGGGCAGGCCCAGCTCCCGGCCGATCACCCGCTGCAGCTGGGCTTCTCCGGGGGTGAGTGGCAGGGGCGGCTGCAGGTCGCCATCCGGCAGCTGGGGCAGGCCGTCGCTCGCCCCGTGCACGCCGAACAGCCGCTCCAGCTGGGCGTAATAGGGCGCGAGATCGGCATGGCCGATCGGCCAGTCGGGGCTCAGCCCATCCCGGCTGCCCGCTTTGAACTCGTGGTCGGAAAGGCGCAGGGTGATCCCACCCCAGGTGAGGCTCTTGCCCCCCACCTGGCGCCCCCGGGTCCAGAGGAAGGGCGCATCGGCCGGCGTGGAATAGGGGTTGAGCCGCTCATCGGCGAACAGCTCCGGGTTCTGCTTCCAGTAGCCCGGGTGATGGCGCTGGCGGTTGTGCTTGCCGCTGGCCAGGTTGGCCACCCGCCGCAGGCTGTTCAGCGGTTCGGAGCCCAGGGCCTGGCGGGCCTGCAGCTGGGGGCCCGCCTCCAGCACCAGCACCTTCAGGCCCGCATCGGCCAGCACCATGGCGGCCACGCCGCCATTGGCCCCGGAGCCCACCACCACCGCATCGGGGCTGAAACCCTCGGGCAGCGGGGCAGCAGCAGACGGCATGGGCAGGGAGGGCGACAGAACGGGAACCCGGGGGCTCCGGGAAAACCACGAAACCCTCAAAACGAAAAACCCCGGCAGGAACGCTGCCGGGGTTTCGGGAGTTGGTGGCGGGGGGCGGATTTGAACCACCGACCTTCGGGTTATGAGCCCGACGAGCTACCAGACTGCTCTACCCCGCGGCGACCCCAGAACCATAACAGATCGGTGTCCTCCGCTACCTCAGTTCCCCGAGCACCTCCAGCTTCAGGTGGGAAGCCGGTGCCATGAACTGGCTGCGCAGCTCCTCAAGGGTGCCGGGGGTGAGCCAGTCGAGCTGCTCCATCAGCTGCAGGGCCACGGCGTGCTTGGCGCGGGAGGAGCCGTCCTCCACCTTGATCGCCACGCCCATGCCCTCCCCCACCCGGCTCAGGCACTGGATGCCCTCGGCGCCGCCCTTGCTCAGCACCTGGCCCAGGCCGCGGCGCATCAGCTCGGTGTCGAAGCGTCCTTCCCCGGCCACCAGCTCGGGGTGGGCGAGCATGGCGCGGCTGAGGCGCTCCAGATCGGGCTGGGCCCCGGAGCCGAGGTGGGCGAACAGCAGGGCCATCTGGGCCAGCTGCAGCTGGAGGGTGGGGGCGCCGCAGTCGTCGCGGGCGGCGAGTAGCTCATCGCCAGGCAGGCCCAGCAGCTCGGCCACCCGCTTGAGGATTTCCTGCTGGAGCGGATGCTCGGGTTGCAGGTAGCTCTCGGTGCTCCAGCCCATGCGCCGGCAAGTGGCCAGGAACGCGGCATGCTTGCCGGAGCAGTTGTGCTCCAGCGGGCTGCTGGCCCCCTTGGGCACGGGGCATTGCAGTTGCTCGGCCTCGATCTCGGCGCCCCAGAGCAGGCGGAAGGCCTCACGGGCATGGGCCGCAGTGCCGGCGTGGGACGCACAGGCGATGGCCAAACCCCGCTCGCCGCAGTCCACCTGATCGGCGGTGCCGCTGGCCACGAACACCGTGGCCTGGAAGGGTTTGAGGGCCGAGCGGATGAAGCTGAGTTGCTGGGGATCGCCGGCCTTCATCAGCACCCGGCCGCGGCTGTCGCACACCACCGCATGCACCCGGTGGCGCGATTCAGCAATGCCCTCCCGCAGCAGGCGCACCTCCAGCGGCGGAGCGCCCGCCCGGGTGGAACCGCCGAAGCTGGAGGACAGGGTCATGCAGCGGGAGAAAACCGGCTCTAGAGAGCCTGACAGAGGCTTGCCCCGAGCAGCATCAAGGTGGCGGCCAGGCCAATGCCCTGTTGCAGCCGCAGCAGCACCGGCCGCACCTGGTGGGTGGCCACCAGCAGATCCTGCTGGCGCCAGGCCAGGGGCTTTTCCCACACCTGGCCGTCGTACCAGCCCGATTCCTCGTACTCCACCCGCTCACTCACCAGGCGCTTGTGCACGTAGCTCCAGCCGAGCCATTGGCGCACGAGCATCAGCACCGGCAGGGCGATGGCGGCCACGGCTCCGGCCATCACCATCCGGGCCGGGTCGTGGCGGAGCACCCAGCTGCCGCTGGCCACCACCACGGTGATCGGCAGGAGGATCAGCCAGCTGATCGCCAGGGGCTTGAGCAGCCCCGCCAGGGTTTCGGCCGGCCAGGCGAAAAACCACGACTGGCGCAGCTGCTCGTATTCCTGAAGGGGCCGTTGCTCGGGCGGGACCGGGCAGGCAACGGCACTCACGGTTCAAGGGGTTTCAGCTTGGCCGGAGCCTAGATAGCGAATCTGCTCGCCGTGGCCCCAGAACGATTCCAGGTCGTAATAGCTGCGCTCCTCCGGCAGCAGCACGTGCACGATCACCTCGCCGTAGTCGAGCAGCACCCAGCGCCCTTCGCTCTGGCCCTCGCGGCGCAGGGGCAGGCGACCGGTGTCGTCTTCCAGCTTGTCTTCCACGGAGCGGGCGATGGCGCGCACCTGCACGTCGGAGAGGCCGCTGCAGATCACAAACCAGTCCGCCAGGGAGCTCACCTCATCCACCCGGATCAGGCGGATGTCCACGGCCTTGCGGTCGTCACAGGCTTCGGCGGCCAGGCGGGCCAGGGCCTCGGTGGCCTGGTCGCGGATGGTGGCACCGCTGCCTTCGACGACCTCAGCCATAGACGTTCTCGCTCGTGACGGATTGACGGGAGCCCTGTTGTTGCGCCATTTCGGCGCGGGCCTTGCCAGCACTCTTGCGCAGGGCCTCGAGGCGGTCTTCGTAGAAGGTGCGCTTCTTCTTCTTGCGGGTCTGCTCCACCAGCTCCTTCAGCGCCCCGCCCAGGCTCTTGTAGGCATTGGGGAGGGTGTAGCCGAAGCGGCAGGCCAGGTCGATGGCCCGCTCATCGGCCTCGATGGCATCGCGCAGGCGCTTCTCGGAATTGTTCTTGAGATAGAGGCGGTAGCCGGCAAAGCCCGAGAGGCCCAGGGCCATCACCAGCAGCAGGCCGTCCTGCACCCACAGCTCGCCGATGGCTCCGCCCAGGCCAATGGCCAGAGCTGCCATCTCCCAGCCGTCGCGGGGAATCGCATCGTTCTGGATGCGCCCCACCTCGTGCCAGAAGAGCAGGTTGCGGTGGTCGAGCGCCAGCGCATCCCACTTCTCCAGATCCACCTGGATCTCCACCTCATCGCGGCCGATCTCCTCGATCGTGATCAGGGGCGGCTCCACGGAGGCGGCGGCTTCCACGAAAACCCAGCTCTGCATTTCCGGGGGCAGCAACCCCTTCAGGCGCTGGAGTTCGCTCATTGCGTGGGATCGCTCACCAAGGCTGGCCTCACGTTAGCGAGCCCAATCCCGTTGCCCGCCTTGTTCTGAACCAAACCCTGGAGCTGCCCATGAGAGGCTAGGCAGGTTTGGCCTGCTGCCCCCGCCCATGCCCCGTCGCACGGATCTGCGTCGCATCCTGCTGCTGGGTTCGGGGCCGATCGTGATCGGCCAGGCCTGTGAATTCGATTACTCCGGCACCCAGGCCTGCAAGGCGCTGCGGGCCGAGGGTTACGAGGTGGTGCTGGTGAACAGCAATCCGGCCTCGATCATGACCGATCCGGACATGGCGGATCGCACCTATATCGAGCCGCTCACGCCCGAGGTGGTGGCCCGGGTGATTGAGATCGAGAAGCCCGACGCCCTGCTGCCCACCATGGGGGGCCAGACCGCCCTCAACCTGGCGGTGGCCCTGGCCGAGAACGGCACGCTCGACAAGCACGGGGTGGAGCTGATCGGCGCCAACCTCGAGGCGATCAAGAAGGCGGAAGACCGGCTCCTCTTCAAGGAGGCGATGGAGCGCATCGGGGTGATGGTGTGCCCCTCCGGCATCGCCAACACCATGGATGAAGCCGAGGTGGTGGGTGAGGCCATCGGCAGCTATCCGCGGATCATCCGTCCCGCCTTCACCCTCGGGGGCAGTGGCGGCGGCATCGCCTACAACCCCGAGGAATTCCGGGCGATCTGCAAGAGCGGCCTGGAGGCCAGCCCGGTGAGCCAGATCCTGATCGAGCAGTCGCTGCTGGGTTGGAAGGAATTCGAGCTGGAGGTGATGCGCGACACCGCCGACAATGTGGTGATCGTGTGCTCGATCGAAAACCTCGATCCGATGGGCGTGCACACCGGTGACTCGATCACCGTGGCCCCCTCCCAGACCCTCACCGACCGCGAATACCAGCGCCTGCGCGACCAGGCCATCGCGATCATCCGCGAGATCGGTGTGGACACCGGCGGCAGCAACATCCAGTTCGCGATCAACCCCGCCAATGGCGATGTGATCGTGATCGAGATGAACCCGCGGGTGAGCCGCAGCTCGGCCCTGGCCTCCAAGGCCACCGGCTTCCCCATCGCCAAGATCGCCGCCCGCCTGGCGGTGGGCTACACCCTCGACGAAATCGTCAACGACATCACCGGTGCCACGCCGGCCTGCTTCGAGCCCACCATTGATTACGTGGTCACGAAGATTCCGCGCTTCGCCTTCGAGAAGTTCCAGAACAGCCCAGCGGTGCTCACCACCTCGATGAAGTCGGTGGGCGAGGCGATGGCCATCGGTCGGAGTTTTGAGGAGTCGTTCCAGAAGGCCCTGCGTTCCTTAGAAACGGGCCATGCCGGCTGGGGCTGCGACCGCCCCGATCCGCAGCTGGAGCCCAGCGAGCTCGACCGGGCCCTGCGCACTGCCACCCCGGATCGGATCTTTGCCGTGCGTGCGGCGATGGTGGCCGGCCGCAGCGATGCCGACATCCACCGGCTCAGCGCGATCGACCCCTGGTTCCTGGCCAAGTTGCGCCGGATTGTGGAGGCCGAGGGCCGGCTGCTGCGGGGCCGCAAGCTTGCCGATCTGGGGGCCGGTGCCCTGCTGGAGCTCAAGCAGCTGGGCTTCTCCGATCGTCAGATCGCGTTTGCCACCGGCAGCGATGAGCTGGCCGTGCGCCGCCATCGCCAGGGGCTGGGGGTGAATGCGGTGTTCAAGACCGTGGACACCTGCGCGGCCGAGTTCGCCTCGCGCACGCCGTATCACTACGCCACCTACGAGCGGCCGCTGGAGCGGATCAACGCCGCCGGTGAGCTGGAGCTGGTGCCCCCCGAAAACGAGGTGCAGCCCGAATCACGCCGCAAGGTGATGATCCTGGGTGGCGGCCCCAACCGCATCGGCCAGGGCATCGAATTCGACTACTGCTGCTGCCACGCGTCCTTCTCGCTGCGGGAGGCGGGCTTCGCCACGGTGATGGTGAACAGCAACCCCGAAACGGTGTCGACCGACTACGACACCTCCGATCGTCTCTACTTCGAGCCGCTCACCCTCGAAGACGTGCTCAACATCATCGAGGTGGAGAAGCCCGAGGGGGTGATCGTGCAGTTCGGCGGCCAGACGCCGCTCAAACTCGCGATTCCGCTGCTGCGCTGGCTGGCCTCGCCCGAAGGCCAGGCCACCGGCACCCGCATCTGGGGCACCTCACCCGAATCGATCGACACCGCGGAAGACCGGGAGCAGTTCGAGGCGATCCTGCGCCGGCTGGAGATTCGCCAGCCCCGCAACGGCCTGGCCCGCAGCGAAGAGGAGGCCCGGGCCGTGGCTGCCCGCGTGGGCTACCCCGTGGTGGTGCGCCCCAGCTACGTGCTCGGCGGCCGCGCCATGGAGGTGGTGTACGGCGAAGCCGAACTCAACCGCTACATGAACGAGGCGGTGAATGTGGAGCCCGATCACCCGGTGCTGATCGACCAGTACCTGGAGAACGCCACCGAGGTGGATGTGGATGCCCTCTGCGATGGCGCCGGCAACGTGGTGATCGGCGGCCTGATGGAGCACATCGAGCCCGCCGGTATCCACTCCGGCGACTCGGCCTGCTGCCTGCCGGCGGTGAGCCTGGGGCCCGACGCCCTGGCCACGATCCGCCAGTGGAGCAAGGATCTGGCCCTGGCCTTGGGCGTGCGCGGCCTGATCAACCTGCAGTTCGCCGCCCAGCGCGGCGCCGATGGCAGCGAGACGGTGTTCATCATTGAGGCCAATCCCCGGGCCTCCCGCACCGTGCCGTTCGTGGCCAAGGCCACCGGCGTGCCCCTGGCCAAGATCGCCAGCCAGCTGATGGCGGGCCGCCTCCTGCCCGAGCTGGGCATCACGGCCGAGCCCCAGCCGCCCCTCCAGGCGGTGAAGGAGGCGGTGCTGCCCTTCAAGCGCTTCCCCGGCTCTGACACCGTGCTGGGCCCTGAGATGCGCTCCACCGGAGAGGTGATGGGCACGGCCCGCAGCTTTGGCTACGCCTATGCCAAGGCCGAGCTGGCGGCCGGCGAAGCCCTGCCCACCAGCGGCTGCGTGTTCGTTTCCACCCACGACCGCGACAAGCAGGCCCTGGTGCCGGTGGCCCAGCGGCTGGCCGAGCTGGGTTTTGCCCTGATCGCCACCG
Source organism: Prochlorococcaceae cyanobacterium (assembly GCA_040399185.1). Lineage (GTDB taxonomy): Bacteria > Cyanobacteriota > Cyanobacteriia > PCC-6307 > Cyanobiaceae > UBA5018. The sequence continues at coordinate 15,124 of JBBASQ010000010.1, read as the reverse complement.
AGGGCACCTCGGCGGTGCTGCGGGAGGCCGGTCTGAGCGTGGAAAGCATCCTCAAGGTGCATGAGGGCCGGCCCAACATCGAGGACGCGATCCGCTCCGGCCGCATCCAGCTGGTGATCAACACGCCGGTGGGCCGCCAGGCTGCCCACGACGACGCCTACCTGCGCCGCGCTGCCCTCGATTACGCCGTGCCCACCGTCACCACCCTGGCCGGTGCCCGCGCGGCGGTGGAGGCGATTGCCACCCTGCAATCCCAGCACCTGGAGATCAACGCCCTGCAGGATCTCCACCCGGTGGCGGCCTGAGCTGCGGGCCCCCTTGCGCAGAGCAGGGCCTCGTTAGGGTTGTGGCACCCTGCCCCCCTGCCGTGACCGTCACCCCCGAGGCCCCTGCCACCACCATGCAGGCCGTGATCGCCCCCGGCAGCGACTGCACCGCCGCCTTCCGCGCCGCCTACGAGAACCGCTACACCTGGGCGCCCGGCTTCGGCGGCTACCACGGCCGCTGCATCTGGGAGCAGGGTGAGCAGCGGGCGGAGGGCTCCTTCCAGGTGGGCGCCGACCTCAAGGCCCAGGTGGAGGGCATCGACAACGAGGAGATCCACAAGGCCGTGGCCTCCCAGCTGTGGGAGGTGGCAATCCACCGGGTGCGCCGCAGCTTCGAGCAGACCCACGGCGAGAACACCTTCACCGCCGGTGACACCGACGCCGTGGGCACCGAGGTGGTTGTGGGTGGCAAGAACGCCGGTGATCGCTACCGGATCAACAACAACGTGGTGACGATGGTGCACCGCCACATCCACGGCACCGTGGTGACGATCTTTACCGAGAGCACCACCGACACTGGCAGTGGCTACCTCAGCCGCAGCTACACCAGCCAGTACGCCGACCCTGCCAGCGGTGCTGCCCGCGGCGGGCTCAGCCGTTTCACCGACACCTTCGTGCCGCTCACCGAGGCCGGCCCCTGGGTGCTGCAGGAGCGGGTAGTGGAAACCGAGGCCTTCGGCGATCAGCCCGCCGGGCGCCAGGTGTTCCGCTTCGAGAACCTGGCGCCGCTGGCGGGCTGAGCCCCAGCTCTCCCGCCCTCAGGGCAGGGGGGTGATGCTCTTGAGCTTCTCGTTGAGCTGCATCGCCATCGACTGACGGCCCACGGCGAGCACCTTGAGGGTGTCTTCGTGCATGCGGAGCTGGGCATCGGCCACCTGCATGCCGCGCACCAGCTCCTTCAGTTCATCGGGGAGGGTGTTGAGGTCGTAGCGCTTGCCCTCGAAGGTGAGCACGGGGGCCTGGTTGTCCTGCTGCTGGGCTTCGTCCACGGATTGATTGAATGGCGCCCCGCCACAGTAGGGAAACCAGCCAGAGAAGCTCAGCTTTCAGGCCGCGGGCGCTTGAAGAAGAACATCAGCAGCGGCCCCACCTGGGCGGCCTCCACCATCTCCCAGTTCTCCTTGCCCAGGGCATTGAGGAAAAACTGGAGCTGTTCGGCCGGATGCCGGGGCCGCTGGGCTTCAGCGCTGTATTGCTGGGGGAACTCCCGCTTGAGGTAGTCGGGGCTGAGGGCACCCCCCAGCCGCTCGCTGTCGGCCTTGGGATCGGGCGGCCCCGGCGGGTTGCCGCTCTCCACATTGATGTGGATCACCCGGTATTCCCACGCCATCAGGCACCCATGTGGATCAGCTGCCGCTCGCACAGCTCGCGGTAGCGGCCGCCGCGGGTCATGAGTTGATTGTGGCTGCCGCGCTCCACAATGCGGCCCCCGTCGAGCACCAGGATCTGGTCGGCTTCCTGCACCGTGGACAGGCGGTGGGCAATCACGAGCACGGTGCGGCCCGCCATCGCCTGCTGGAGCCCCTGCTGCACGGCCTCTTCGGCTTCGGCATCGAGGGCACTGGTGGCCTCATCGAGCAGTAGCACGGCGGGGTTGCCGAGCACCGCCCGGGCGATGGCCAGCCGCTGCAGCTGGCCGCCGGAGAAGTTGCTGCCGCGCTCTTCGATGCGGCTGTCGTAGCCCTCTGGAAGGGACTCGATGAAGCCCGAGGCGTTGGCCAGCTGGGCGGCTTGGCGGATCTGCTCCCGTGTGGCGGCCCGGCCGAAGGCGATGGCCTCGGCCACCGTGCCGGAGAACACGCTGGCGCTCTGGGGTACCAGCGCCACGGCCTGGCGCAGGTCGCGGGCCCGCAGATCGGCCAGGTCGCGACCATCGAGCAGCACCCGGCCCTGCTGGGCGGTGTTGAAGCGCAGCAACAGGGAAAACAGGGTGCTCTTGCCGGCGCCGGAGGGCCCCACCAGGGCCACCATCTGGCCAGGCTCCACCTGGAGACTCAGCTCCTGGAGCACCGCCTGCCCCTCGGTGTAACCGAAGTTCACCCGCTCGAGCACGAGCTCGCCGCGCACCCGGCCCAGGGCCTGGGCGCCCGCCCGGTCGGGGGGTTCCACCGGCTCCTGCTCGATCTGGCGCAGTCGCCGCAGGGAGGCCTGACCCTGCTGGAATTCGTTGAAATTGGTGGTGAGGTGGCTGATCGGATCGATCAGCATCAGCAGCGCCGCCACGTAGCTGCTGAAGCCCTGGCTGTTGAGGCCACCCGCCTGGATGCGGGCCGCGCCGATCAGCAACACCGCCAGGATCCCGGCGGCCTCAATGAAGCCCACCACGGGGTGCTGCAGGGCCAGCAGCCGCAGGGTGCGGTAGCGGGCGCGGCGGTGGAGGTCGATTTCCTCGTCAAAGCGCTGTTGCAGCCAGGGTTCGGCGGCAAAGGCCCGCACCAGGGGCAGTCCGGCGATGGCCTCGCCGAGCAGTCCAGCCAGTTCGCTCACCTGCTTCTGGCTGCGCTCGGCCGCCCCCATCACCCGGGCACCGAAGCTGCTCACCAGCAGCACCACCACCGGCGCCAGCAGCAGGGTGGCCAGGGCCAGCATCCAGTCGAGCCACACCATGTAGCCCAGCACCACCACCAGCTGCAGGGCGGAAGGGGTGGTGTCCTGGATCGTCTTGTAGATCACCTCGCCCACCCGATCGGCGTCCTCGGTGAGGCGGTAGGTGAGGTCGCCGGCGGAGAGCTTCTCGAGCGCGCCGAAATCAAGGCGCTGCAGCCGGGCGAAAAGGTTGCGGCGCAGTTCCTGGCTCACCTGCAGGGCCGGGCCCGCCAGCAGCGTGTCCTGACCGAACTGGGCCAGTTTCTGCACCAGGAACACCGCCAGGGCCGCGGCGATGGTGCGCAGCACCTTGTTGAAATCACCGGCGCCGATGGCGGGAATCAGCTGGCCGGCCAGCCAGGCCAGCAGCGGCCAGCACACCACGAACACCAACATGCAGGCCCCGCCGGCCAGCAGGCGGCGGCGATGGGGCCTCAGCAGCGGCCAGAGTCTGCGGAAGCCGGCCGGCGAGGGTGCGAGCATGCCGGCACCCTATCAGCGTTGTTTGAAGCTCGATCAGTTCCTGAAATGGCACGGCCTGGCGGCCACCGGCGGTGAGGCCAAGCTGCGGATTCAGCGGGGCGACGTGCGGGTGAATGGGGTCATTGAGACCCGACGCGGGCGCCAGCTGGCCCTGGGCGATGCGGTGAGCCTCGATGGCCGTGAGGTGCTGGTCACGCCCCTGTCCCGACAGGGGGCCTGAACGGTCGCCCATTAGCGTCGGCAGCACTGGCTACGAGGTGAACCCGGTGCGCAAGACCGTGATCGCGGGCAACTGGAAGATGCACATGACCTGCGCCGAAGCGCGGGCCTTCGCCGAGTCTTTCCGGCCCCAGATTGCCGGGCTGCCGGCCGATCGCGAGGTGGTGATCGCCCCCCCCTTCACCGCCATTGCCGCCTTCTCCGAGGCCATGGCCGGCAGCGGCGTGCAGGTGAGCGCCCAGAACGTGCACTGGGAGGGCAAGGGTGCCTACACCGGCATGATCTCGGCGCCGATGCTGTTGGAGCACGGCGTGACCCACGCGATCGTGGGCCACAGCGAGCCGCGCAAGTACTACAGCGAAACCGACGAGCAGATCAATCTGCGCGCCCGAGCGGCCCAGGCCGCCGGCCTGATTCCGATCCTGTGCGTGGGCGAGAGCCTCGACCAGCGCGAGGCCTCCGAAACCGAGCGGGTGATCCACCGCCAGGTGGAGCAGGGCCTGGAGGGTGTGGATCCCACCCGGCTGATCGTGGCTTACGAACCCATCTGGGCGATCGGCACCGGCAAGACCTGCGAAGCCTCTGAGGCCAACCGGGTGTGCGGCCTGATTCGGGGCTGGGTGGGCCATCCCGATGTGGTGGTGCAGTACGGCGGTTCGGTGAATCCCGCCACCATCGATGAGCTCATGGCCCAGAGCGACATTGACGGCGTGCTGGTGGGCGGTGCCTCCCTGGATCCCGACAGCTTTGCCCGCATCGCCAATTACCAGAGCGCAGTTCCGGCCTGATGCACACCTGGGGCCAGCGCACGCTGGTGATGGGGGTGATCAATCTCACCCCCGATTCCTTCAGCGACGGAGGCCGCTTCGATCGCCCCGATGCCGCCCTGGCCCAAGCCCGGCGCATGGTGGCGGCCGGTGCCGACGTGCTCGATCTCGGCGGCCAGAGCACCCGCCCGGGTGCCGAGGAGGTGGGTCCAGCTGTTGAGCTGCAGCGGGTACTGCCGGCGCTGGAGGCGATCCGCGCGGCCCTGCCCCACGTGCTGCTGTCGGTGGATACCTTCTGGGCGCCGGTGGCCGAAGCCGCCCTGGCAGCCGGCGCCCACTGGATCAATGATGTGAGCGGCGGTCGCCGCGATCCGGCGATCTTGAAGCTGGTGGCCAGTGCTGGCTGTCCCTATGTGCTGATGCACAGCCGCGGCGATAGCCGCACCATGGACCAGCTCACCGTTTACGTCGACGTGGTGGCCGATGTGACGGCCGAACTGGAGCAAGCCAGTGGGGCGGCCCTGGCGGCGGGGGTGCGGCGCGAGCAGCTGATCTGGGATCCGGGCCTGGGTTTTGCCAAAACCACCGCGCAGAACCTGGAACTGTTGCGGGGCCTTGATCGGCTGCGGGCCCGGGGCATCCCGCTGCTGGTGGGGCCATCGCGCAAGCGTTTCATCGGCGCGGTGCTCGATGAGCCCCGCCCGAAGGCCCGGCTGTGGGGCACGGCCGCCGTGTGCGCCCAGGCGATTGCCAAGGGGGCCGATGTGCTGCGGGTGCACGATGTGGGCCCGATCGCCCAGGTGGCCCGCATGAGCGACGCCCTCTGGCGGCACCAGATTCAGACCGGCGCGTAGTCGATCTGGCCTTGGTCGTTCACTTTGGCGCTTGCAAAGAAGCGGGCCGTGGTTTCGGAGATCACCCCCTGGCGCGCCAGGATTTCGCCGATCCGGGCGCTGCTGCGCTGCTGCTCGGCCAGGGCTGCCTCCAGTTGCTCCGCCCTGATGCAGCCCAAATCCACCAGTCGCTCGCCGAGCCGCTTCTCGTTGAAGCCCTTCTCATCCATCAGGGCCGGGTTGAGCAGGAGATCCAGCACCTGGGGCGGCACCTGCATGTTGAGCCGCAGGAACTCCCCGAAGCGCTGGGTTTCGGCGAAGGGGCGGTAGGCGGCGAGGAGCTCGTCGAGTTCCTCGAGCTCCAGCATTCCGGCCTGTACCAGCTTGTTGCCGAGGGGTTGGCTGGCGAAGCTGCCGTCGGCTGGAGCCTGGCTGGCCTCAAGATTGCCCTCAAGCAGTTCGGGTGGCTGGAAATAGTCGCTCACCCAGCTATTGCTGCCAAGAAAGCTGAACAGCTCGCCGGGATTGAGGGTGAGGGTGCCGAACTCCTGATCCAGCAGTTCCTCGATGTAGGCCACCTCGGTGTTGGGGCCTACCACCAGGAACGGCAAGCGGTTGCCCAGGCCGTTGGCCACCAGTTCGATCTGCACCTGGGGAGCGCTGAGGCGGAAGCGATACATCGCCAAGCGGCGGAGTCGTTCGCAAGGTAGCGAGCTCGCCCTGACTCGGCTCGGCCCTATTCCATGGCTTCGTAACAGTCCACAGCGCGTCTGCCGCACTCTCCCTACGTTTCAGCTACTCGCCGGGTGCGAATGAGCGCATCACCGCTACAGAGCCGTGACTGGCAGGTTGGCCCGCTGTTCAGTGCCGCCGGTTCGTTTGTTCATCGCGTTCTCAATACCAGCTTTGATCTGATCGAGGAGCTGCTCACCAGCCGCTTCTTCCGCACCCTGGGCGATGTGGACTGGAGCGCCTATCAGCTTGGGCCCCTGGTGGTGAGTTCCCTGCTGATCAACCTGCTGGAACTGGCCTCGCCCCTCTATATCAATATCGTTTACACCTCGGTGCTGCCCAGTGGCTCGATGGCGAGCCTGCTGGTGCTCAGTGCCGGCGTGGTGGGGCTGATGCTGCTCGGCAGTTGGCTCAAAACCGTGCGCCTGGCCCTCACCGGCCATGACGGGGCCCGCCTCGAGCACCGCAACCGGCTGGAAGCCCTCGATCACTTCTGCCAGATGCCGCTGCACACCTATCTGCAGGTGTCGCCGGCTGCCCATGCGGAGCGTTTGAACAGCATCAACATGCTGCGCGACGAAACCACCGTTCAGGCCCTCACCACCGCGATCGACCTGGCCTTTTCCCTGCTGTTCGTGCTGGTGCTGTTCCTGATCGGCGGCAGCATCGGCTTTGTGGCCGTGCTGGCCATCGTGATCTATCTGTTGCGGGGCCTTGCCTTTTCCCGCGACTACGAGCGCATCGCACGCCAGCGCGACCAGCTCGAGCTTGACCGCCTCAGTTACCAGAACCAGCTGGTGGGAGCGATCGATCTGATCAAGGCCAACGGTCTGGGCCGCCAATACCTGGTGGGCCATGAGCAGCGCCAGGAAGAACTGGCCTGGCAGCGGATGCATCACGCCCAGTTCAGCGGCCGCTATCAGGCCTTCGGCTCCCTCACCAGCCAGGTGGCCATGGCCTCGATGGTGACCTGGGGGGCGTTTCTGGTGATCAGTGATCGCCTCAATGTGGGAGCCCTGGCGGCCTGCCTGCTGCTGGCTGGCAAGGTGCTCACCCCCTGGCAGCAGTCGATCGGGCTGTGGAACAGCTACCGGCGCCTGAGCCATGCCCGCCATGAGTTCGACGTGCTGATGGCCCAGCCCGTGGAAGCTGAGGGTGGGGGCCTGGATCTCTCCATCGCCCCGGGCAACGCGCTCAACGTGACCCTCGGTTCGGCGGCGCTGCCTGCCCTGCGGGCCGGCTCGGTGATGGTGCTGCGGGATGGGCGCTACGGCGCCGATGTTCGGCGCCTGTTCCTGGGCCTGTTGCAGATCGAACCGAGCGATGGGTTGCTGCTCAATGGCGTGCCGATCGAGCACTACTGCCGGGATCGGCTGCGGGAGGCAATCGCCTACGTGGATCCCTCCCATGCATTCTTCGAGGGCACCTTGATGCAGAACCTCACCAGCTTCCAGCCCAAGCGCCACCAGCGCCGGGCGCTGTTCTGGAGTTTTCTGAGCGGGCTCGATGCCAAGGTGCGCGCGCTGCCCCTCGGCTATGCCACCCCCCTGGGTGAGGCACCCAGTTCCGGCCTCTCTAGCGATGCGGTGAAGCTGGCCCAGGTGGTGCGGGCTTTGGCCACCAACCCCCAGCTGCTGCTGCTCGACCTGAGCGGCTGCTCCTACGGCAAGGACTTCATCGATGGTCTGCAGCGCATCCTCAAACGAACGCGGGGGCGCACCAGCGTGTGGATCAGTGGAGGCGGCCGCGTGCTCGACGCCATCAGCGACGACCAACTCGCCCTTCCGGCCCTGGCGGAGGTGGCCCCATGAGCACCCAGAACGGCAACGGACACAACGGCAATGGCCATCACGGCAACGGCCATGCCCTGGCCACCCGCAACGCCCATGGCCATGGGGACAGCCGGCTCACCACCCAGCTGCTGCGCGACCTCACCCTGAGCGCCGAGGCGCCGATGGCCTTCTGCGTGCGGTTGCTGCTGCAGCAGCTGCAGTGGACCGGCCGGCCGGAGGAGCTGTTTGAGCTGATCAGCGGCGATCCCCGCCGCATGGACCTGGTAGATGCCCGCAACCTGCTGTTGCGGCTGGGCTTTGGCAGCACCCAGATGGTGCTGCGCGACTGGAACCAGCTCAACCCCCAGCTGCTGCCGGCGCTCTATGTGGGGCCCGACAACGTGCCCTGGGTGTTGTCGCGCGATAAGCAGGGCGCCGTGATCGCCGGCAATGCCAACGGCCGCAGCCTGTTGGACAGCCTGGAGCCCGGCGGCCGGCTGGTGCTGGTGAAGGAGCGCGGCAGCAATGAGCGCATCAGCCTGCTGCAGCAGATCTTCTACCGCTTCACCAACCGCATCGGGCTGCTTTACGGGATCAGCTTGGCCCTGGCCCTGCTGGCCCTCACCTTGCCCTTCTATATCCGGGCCATCTACAACGTGGCGATCCCGAGCGACAGCCGGGTGTCGACCCTGTGGATCTTCCTTGGGGTGCTGGTGCTGTTTGGCCTCGACTGGATCCTGCGCCAGTGGCGCGCCACGGTGCTGGCCCAGCTGGGCGGCCGGATCGACGCGCTGGTGGGTGTGGGGCTGGTGGAGAAGACCTTCGGGCTGGATCTGCGCCAGATCGAAACCCTGGGCCGCCAGGGGTTGAACAACCGCCAGCGCAATCTCGACAGCCTGCTGGGCTACCTCACCGGCCCGCTGGCCCTGGCCTGCCTGGATTTCCCCTTTGTGTTCATTTACCTGCTGGCCATCGGCGTGATCGGCGGCCCGCTGGTGCTGGTGCCGCTGGTGCTGATGGGGGTGAGCGGGCTCCTGGTGTGGTCGCTGTCGCGCTTCTATGCCGGTGCCGCTGAGGTGAACATCGCCACCGGCATCGGTCTGGGTCAGGCCCAGCAGGAGCTGGTGAACCGGTTCCTCGAGGTGAAGCTGGCCAATGTGGAGTGGGTGTGGCTGCAGCGCCTGCGGGGCCTGTCGGCCCAGAGCACCAGCAGCAGCCTGAAGCTCAACCAGCAGGTGGGCCGTCTCCAGGTGGTCACCTCCACCACGTCTCAGCTGGCCGGGGTGCTCACCCTGGCGATCGGTGCCTGGTTGGCCCACACCAGCGGCCAGGGGGCGGTGGCCCTGGGCAACCTGATCGCCGCCATGTTCTTTGTATGGCGCGTGTTCGGGCCTTTCCAGCAGCTGATGAATGCGCTGCTGCGCTTTGCCACCATGCGCGCCCAGTACGGCCAGCTCGATCAGTTTCTGCGGCTGCGGCCCACGGGCCGTCCCGCCACCGTGGCCCATCAGCTCAGTGCCCTGCGGCTGCGCGGTTCGGTGCTGCTCGATTCCGCCGCCTGCCGGGTGGGCCAAGACAACGTGCTGGCGCTCACCCGAGCCTCCGTTGCCGTGGCCCCCGGCCAGATCCTGGCGGTGACCGGCCAGGCCGGCTGCGGCAAGAGCACCTTGCTGCGGGTGATTGACCAGCTCTACCCGCTGGTGAGCGGCTCGCTGCTGTTTGACGGTAAGGACTACCGCCAGCTCACCACGGATGCCATTCAGCGCAACATCGCCTACCTGATGCCCCAAGTGGAGCTGCTGCCGGGCACGGTGTGGTCGAACCTCACGGCCATGAACCCCGAGGCCACGGCCGATCGTGTGCGCGCCCTCTGCAGTCAGCTGCAGCTGCTGCCGATCATCGAGGCCCTGCCCCAGGGTTTCGACACTGAACTCACCGATGCGATCACCTATCAACTGCCGAGCGGCGTGCTCAAGCTGATGGCGCTGGCCCAGGCGGTGATCAAGGACGCGCCGATCCTGCTGCTCGACGACCTAAGCCAGGGGCTCTCGCCCGAGCAGTTTGATGCGGTGCTGGGCCTGCTGCCGAGCCTGCGCCGCTGCACCTTCTCCGGCCAGGACCGGGCCGTGATCCTCGCCACCGACAACAAGCTGCTGCTCGAGAAGGTGGATCTGCTCTGCATCCTCGATAAGGGCGTGACGGCCTTCCAGGGCACCCCCGATGAGTTGCGCGCTCGGATGCAGCGCGCTGCGCCCAGCAGTCCTTGAACCGTTTCGTTGCTTCCAACGCCATTCCCTTTGCCATCGCACGCCTCTCCCCGTTCCCGCCATGACCACCTCCCCTGCCACCTCCAATCCCAACCAACCCCAGCCCAGTGCTGGCGGTGGCGGTGATCTGGCCCTTCCCCCCGGCGGCGCCCTGCTGGCCCGGCTACCGGGCATCGAAGACCCCGATGCCATTGCGCTGGTGGGCCGCAACCGCCTTAGCCAGGCACTGGAGCTCGAGGAGAAGCCCGACAACCGCTACCTGCGCCTCAGCCTCTATGCCCTCGGTGCGGCGGCGCTGATCTTTTTCCCCTGGGCGGCGCTCACCCCGATCACCCAGGTGGTGAACGCCTCCGGTGAGGTGATTCCTGAGGGGGAGGTCACCGTGGTGCAGCACCTGGAGGGGGGGATTGTGTCACGGGTGGATGTGCAAGACGGCGAAGCCGTGCGCCAGGGCGAGGTGATGCTGGAGCTGCGTCCCACGCTGGTGGAGAGCGAATACCGGGCGGTGGAGCAGCAGCTGCGCAACCTGCTGTTGCAGCAGAAGCAGCTGCAGGCCGCCATCCGGGGGGATCGGGCGGCGGCGGAGCTCGATGCCGGAGCCAACAATGGCGGCAAGGTGAGTGCAGCCCAGCGGGCCTTGCTCAACAGCCGGCTGGCTAACAAGACCGACAAGATCGACGCTGCCCAGGCCCAGCTCCGCGAAAAGCAAGCTGAGATCCGGGGGTTAAATGATCAGATCGCCAAGTTCCAGCGTGAGATCATGCTGTACCGCACCCAGCGCGACATGTGGGCCAAGCTCGTGAGCACTGGCGCCGCTTCCAAGCTGTCGTTGGTGAATGCGGAGCAGCAACTGGCCGCTTCGCAAACCAAGCTGGCTGAACTGCGCGGCACGCGGGCCGAAGCCCTGCAGCTGTTGGCCCAGGCCCAGGCCAATCTTCGTGATCTCCAGAGCGGCCTACGGCTGGAGGAGAACTCCCAGATCGCCACTCTGGTGAATGAGGAGGCCGTGGTGAGCGAGAACATCAAGAAGCTCCGCAACCAGCTGGATCGCACCAAGATCACCGCCCCGATCGATGGGGTGGTGAGCGACCTGCGCTACAAGGCCCCAGGCTCCGTGATCGCTCCCGGTGCCGTGGTGATGCAGCTGGTGCCCACCAAGAGCGAAAACCTGGTGGAGGCCCGCATCCGCTCGGCCGATATCGGCTTCGTGAAGCCCGGGCAGGCCGTCGAGGTGAAGCTCCAGCCCTACGACTCCAGCATCTACGGCTCGGTACCTGGCAAGGTGCTCTCCATTGCCCCGTCGACGGTGCAGGATCCCGATGATCGGCAGTACTACTACAAGGCGCGCATTCAGCTCGAGCGCCAGTACGTGGATGTGAAGAACAAGAAGTATCCAATTCAGGTGGGCATGCCCCTGGTGGCCGACATCCAGGGCCCTAAGCGCAGCGTGCTGCGCTACATCTTCCAGCCCTTCACCCGCACGCTCGATTCGGCGCTTAAGGAAACGCGCTGATTGCCTGGGGAGTTGTCAGCAGCTTTGCTGCAGCTCTCATCCAGTTCTCATTAGCCCAAGCCTTCTGCAGGCTTGGGCTTTTTTATTTTGGGCCTACGCTTTGGGAATGGAGAACCCTGCCCCTCTCAACATCGCCGCGTTGGTGCAGGATTTTCTTTCTGCTGCATCGGCTCCTGGCGAATCTGCATCGGATGGTGCGGCGCTGGCGGAGCTTGCCTACGGGCTTGATCAGGTGGTGAGTGAGTTTCTCGATCACCAGGGAATGCAGGTGGATGCCTATGCCGGCGTGGAGCAGCAACTGCTGGGAGCCCTGGCTCACGATCTGCAGGATCAGGCAGGCATTGATCCCGATGGTTTGCTGGATGGTTCCCAGGCTGGCTTCGACACCCATGCCGTGCTGGAGGCCCTGAGCCAGCACTGGCCCGAAGGCCTGGTGGATGGCCCCTCTGGCGGTATGGATCTGGATCTGGGGAGCAGCCTCGGCTGATCGATGCGCTGGGCTGCAGCAGCGCTTCATGCTGTGTTAGTCAGGCTTAAGCAAATCTGAAGACCAGCGGTTTTCTCAGCTGCTTTTCACCAATGGCAGATCGCCTGTGGCGCAAGGGATCTGGGCCATCATTCTGTAGTTCCAAAGCCGGCTGAGTTGGTAGGTGCCATCTAGCCGTTCCATTGCTCAGTTGCAATCCCTACTGTTTACCCAGAGAGCCCATTGGGACCGTTGCGCCATGACCAGCTCCTTCTTTGGGTCGAGCTCAGCTGAATCGCTGGCTGGGGTGGAGAGCAATACCCAGGAAAACCTCTCGTCCCAGCAGGAGCGCGATCTGGCTGGCAACGTGGCGGTGAATACCGATCCTGATCCGGCCGCCTTAACCCCGCCTCCTGAGGGTGCCTCCGATGTTCCAACCAATACCTTCGACAACAGCCCCCAGCAGACCGATGCCGGTGAGCCCGGCGATCTGGGCGCCACCTCGCCGGTGCCCACAGCCAACGGCCCCGAGCCCAGCGTGGATGAAGCGGGCGGTGGTGGTGGAGGCATCATTACGCCTGCGCTTGCGGCCTCAGCGCCTGCCGCAGCTGACCTGGCACTGAGTGCTGCCGTTGAGACGGCAGAGCCCGGGCTGGATCCAGGGGCTCCAACGGCTGACTCTCAGCCCACCCCAGAGGTTGAGCCTGCTGCCGCCAACGTGGCACCCGATGACTTCAATGAAGTTGTTACTGCAGAAGAAGACACTGCAATCACAGGTAATGTCCTGTTGAACGTGGTGGATCCCGATGGTGGAACGCCGTTAGTGACACAGTTTGGGATCGCTGGTGATCCGACGATCTATACGCCAGGCCAGACAGCGACTATCGCTGGAATTGGGATAATTACGATCAGTGCCAATGGTGATTACACTTTTACTCCAGCTCCAAATTATGCTGGGCCTGTCCCGCCGATCAATTACACGGTATCGGATCAGGCTGGTGGGACCGACAGCTCAACACTGACGATCAGCATTACTGCGGTGGATGATCTATTCACCGATGGTGATGAAGCGGTTAGCACGCCAGAAGACACGGCGATCAGCGGCAATGTGCTGGATAACGGCAGCCCGAATCCAACGGGTGATGGCGCGCTGAGCGTGACGACGTTCACGGTGAATGGAACGACGTATAACGCGGGTGATCTGGCAACAATGGCCGGTGTTGGCACGCTGACGATTGGCAGCGATGGAGCGTATACGTTTACGCCGGCTGCGGATTATAACGGCCCTGTACCAGTAGCGACCTATGTGGTGAGCGATGGTGTGGGAGCCACCGACAGCTCAACACTGACGATCAGCATTACTGCGGTGGATGATCTATTCACCG
>JBBASQ010000010.1:0-1675 GCA_040399185.1 Prochlorococcaceae cyanobacterium | reverse complement strand
TGTGGGAGCCACCGACAGCTCAACACTGACGATCAGCATTACTGCGGTGGATGATGAGCTTTCGATCACCGGGCTCGATGGACAGGCGCCTGAGATCATTGTGGATGAGGATAACTTAGTAGCTGGTTCATCGCCGAATACTGGTGATTTGACCAGGGTTGGGACGTTTGCGTTTACGGCGCTGGATGGGGTATCTGGTGTGACGATTGGCTCAACCGCGTTAATCATCGATGGAATCTATGCCGCGAACGGCACGGTCGTGAGCACCGCAGCCTATGGAGCACTTACAATTACTAATTTTGCTCCGACTACGAATCTTGATGGTGAGATCATTGGTGGGACTTTCAGTTATCGCTATGTGCTAAATGACAATGCGGCCCACGGTGCTGGCGCGGGTGAGACCATCTTGGTGGAAAGTCTTGCTGTTTCGGTGATAGATGCTGATGGTGATTCTGCTGTAGCAAGTCTCGACATCCAGGTGACTGATGACATCCCCTATTCATCTGGCGCTGAAAATCTGTCGCTCGTTCTCCGCTATGACACTCAAGGTAACCTCAATTCCGGTACAAGTACTCTTTCGGACTCTGGTGCTATTCAGGGCTTTATTCCCTCGGCCGACTCCCCTTCGGGTATCTCGCTGCATCTCGTGAATGCTGACCAGCTTGGGCTGGTGTTAATCTCCTCCTCTAGTGGCACATACGTCTACGGCTCGGGTGATCAGTCTGTATTTGAGATTGCTGTTGATCAGGCTGGATCTTATACCGTTGAGTTGCTAGACCCTCAAGCTTCTATCTCTTCAACAGTCGATGTAAGTGTAGCCTTGATTGGTAATAGTGCGGTTGCGTCGATTGATTTCGGTGCCCTGACAGTATTTGCTGCCGGTGCCAATGCTGGAATCCAATCGTCTGCAGCTGGCCTGGCTGGTGATAGTAATTCTATCAAGGCTGGCGATGCGTTTTTGTTTGATCTTGAGGGAGAGACGGCGGATGGTGCTTTTACGCTTGCTCTAAAGAACCAGGGGGGTGCGGATTCTGCTGTCTTTACTTTTTATAGTAATGGCCAGGTGGTAGCATCTGCTCTCATCAACAACTTTACCTCTGAGTCCATCTCTGCTTCTTCTGGCGGCTTGGAATATGATTCTGTCAAGGTTGAATTTAGTCAGGTTTCGGGCGATTTAAAAATCCTTGACGTGACATATGAGTCCCTGCTTCTCCCTGACGGTTCGCGGCTCCAGTTTGAGCTTTCTGTGGTGGACGCAGATGGTGACTCAACAACTCAATTCTTTGACGTTGATGTTTCATATGTTGTTATGGCTCCACCGGTTGCCGTTGATCTAGACCTATCTGGCTTGATCGAATATGCACCTGTCGCCATGGGATTCTCGATTGATTACGGCAATGGTAGTATGGCATCCGCTTGGGTTGGCTCTTCCGATGGTCTGCTCGTTTTTGACTACAACTATGATGGCAAGATCGTGGAGGCGAGAGAATTCGTCTTCACCATGTGGGGTGAAAGCCTAGATGTCGCCACCGACATGCAGGCTCTTGCTGCCTATTTTGATGGTGATATCAATGGTGTCAAAGATGGAACGCTTGATGCAAGTGACCTGGTTTGGGCTGGCTTCGGCGTTTGGCAGGATCTGAATACCGATGGTGTGCAGCAGGAGGGCGAGTTC
>JBBASQ010000009.1:0-66470 GCA_040399185.1 Prochlorococcaceae cyanobacterium | reverse complement strand
TTGCCCTGGGCGATCAGCTGCTCGGCGGTCTTGAGCTTGCGGATGATCTGCTCGGGCTTGTGGTGGGTGCGTTTCATGGTGGAGTCCCCGGCCCAGTCTGGCCGGATGAGGACTCTCATTCACCCTGGACCGATTTCCAGGGGCCACGTCAACGCGCCATGAATGTGCAGGCTCTCTCCAGATTTGAGACCTTGCCAGGCCTGGAGCGGTTTCTAACTTGAGTGAGGCAAGGTCAGGCCCCGGAGAGCTCCCCGGGGCTTTTTGCTGTGCCAGTGCTGCCGCGGGCTCTGGGGCCCGATGGGCATCGGATGGCCCGCCATCCATCACCAATCCTTAGGGATCAACTTTTCCCCGACTCCCGTCGCTTTTCCCCCATCGCGCTGGGCCGTTTTCCACAGCGGCTCGGCACCCATGGCCTGCAGGCCGATGGGTCTCGGCCAGTCCCTGGGAAATTGCGTTCTCCCGTTGACACCCCGGAAAACCGCGATGCCGCCCATGGCAGCCCGTGGTCCATGGCGCCGAGAAGCCTGATCAGCACTCGATTCGCGCCATGCGACGCAGAAGTTTCAGCCATTCTGGGCCGCTTTGACGCAGCCCCCGGACTGTGGCGTGATGGAGGCCTGAGCCGCGAAGCCATGAGCCAGATCCCCGAGCACGCCCCCAGCTTCGTGAGCGTCGTGAACGAGTTCCCTGAAGACCTCTACGAAGCCATGCGCTCCTTTGTGGGCGACCACCCCCAGTGGGATCAATACCGGCTGATGCATGCCGCGCTGGCCAGCTTCCTGTTCCAGCACGGCTGCAACAACCGTGCGGTGCCCCAGCACTATCTCGACGGCCTGTTCCGCCGCGCTCCCCAGTCCATGCCTGAGACGGCCTGAGTGCCCACGCTGGCAAGCACCAGGGGCAAGGCCGCCAGAAGCAGCAGCAGCGACGGCACCGGCACCACGGCCAGCACCGCCACCAACAGCGACAACGCGGCAAGAGCGATCCAGCGGCCCATCACGCGACACCCCTTCGCACTGGCATCAGGCTGAGCCGCGCCATCGGGGCCGGCAGACCATCGACATGGATCGCAAACCGGCCGCCCAGCGCGTCGCCCGCCCGCGCCCAAAGTGGAAGAAAAATAGTTTGCCGTGTAACAAAAGACTGAGCTGGCGTCAAAGCCGGCCGGGCTCAGCAAGATGCGGGCAAGCCGATTGCGCAGCCATGTCCGTGGGAACCGTGTTCCTCGAAGCCCTGCTCACCGGAGTGATCACCCCAGCCGAGCTGCAGTGGGTGACGAACCACCAGGACAACTTCAGTCGGGTGGAGGAAGCCACCGCCCTGCGGCTGGGCCGGCTGCTGGATGCGGGCCAGATTCAGCTGGGTTGCCGCCTGCCCTGAAGCCGGGCCACACCCGCTGCCAGCGCGGCCGCGCTGGTGACCACCGCCAAGGGGGCGTCTCCGAAGCGGGCATAGGGGGTGAGACCGGAGAGCTGGGGCACGCTGAACAGCCCGGTGACAGCCCGGCCGGCCGGCAACGCGGCCACCACCGCACCCCGGGGGCTCACCAGCAGGCTGGGCCCGGTATTGGCGGCACTCACCAGCCAGCGGCCACTTTCGATCGCCCGCAACTGGGCCAAGGCGGCGAACTGGCGCAGCAGCATCGGCGGGTAGGGATCGAGATTGGCGCTAGCCAGGAGCCACTGGGCTCCTTCGCTGCTGGCCCGCGCCAGGGCCGCGCCATCGGAGAGCTCGTAACAAATGGCTCCGGCAATGCTGCCGGCAGGCCGCAGCAGCAACCGAGAGGGGGAGCCCGGCTCCACGCCCCCCACGGCCGAGAGACCGCTCCAGCGCACCAGCCGTGCCAAGGGCACCCATTCTCCAAGCGGCACCACCCGGTGCTTATCGAGCGCTCCGGCCGGCTCCAGCGCTCCGGCGGGGAACCGCAGCAGGGCGCTGCGCTGCTCGGGCTCCCGGCCCACCTCCTGCCAGCGGAAGCCGCCGGAGATCAGCTCCACCGGCGCCGGCTGATCCAGCTCCGGATCCAGTCCCAGGGCCCCTTCGGGCAGCAGCACCACACCAGCGTCGCGCTGGGCGGCTTCCGCCAGGGCGGCCGTGAGCAGCTGGCGCAGCCGCAGCTGCTGGGGCCAGGTGAACTTTTCGCGGGTGGGAATCGCAGGCTGGAGCACCAGCACCCGCTCCACAACCTGTTGTTGCAGCGGCTGGGCCGCCAAGATCCGGGCCCCTAGGGCCTGAAGCATCAAAACCATGAGGGCAAACACCAGGGCGCCAACGGTGAGCCGCCGCCAATGCCGTGCCGCCAGTTCCTGCAGGCACAACCCCAGCCCCCAGCCCAGCAGCAACTGCAGCGCAGCCAGGCCGCCAGCCCCCCCCAGGGCCGCCAGTCCCGCCAGGGAGCGATCCCCCGGCAGCGCCGCCGCACCAATCCCCAGCCAGAAGAGGGGACCCTTGGCGAGCAGCACCTCGGCCAATCCCCACACCCCCGCCAGGGCAACGGCCGCCCCAGGGCTGCGGGGGCCGAGCCAGGCGGCGAGGGTGAGCCAGGCCCCCACCAGCATCCCCCCAGCCAGGCCGCAGAAACCCAGCAACAACAAACAGAGCGGCAGGCTCAGGGGCGCGGGCACGCCGATCCAGGTGAGCGGGTGCAGGCCCAGCAGCCAGCGGTGACTCACCAGTACCGCCGCCGCCCCCCAGATCCCCCCCAACAGCCAGGGCCTCGGGCGCGCAGCCAGGTGCCACAGCAGTGCCAGGGACAGCCACAGCAGAGGTGGTGCCCCCAGGGGGGGCAGGGCCAGGCCGGCCAGCAGGCCGCCGACCAGCGCCAACAGCCTGCTGCCCGCCATGCCCCGCAACCCCATGGCCGAGCAGCCCGGTGGCCGATCAGCGTAGAAAGCGCCATGGTTTGGGGCATGCCCCGGAGTCTCAGCGACGCCGCCATGGATCAGAACAACCCGTTGCAGCAACTGCTCCTGCGGGGGCTGGGCACCACATCTCTGGTGACCGACCGCTTGCGCTACGTGACCCAGGAGTGGGTGCGCAGCGGCAAGCTCGACCCCAGCCACGCCTCGGCCCTGGTGGAGGACGTGCTCAAGGCCCTGCGCGGCGACACCCCAGGGCTGGAGGAGCAAGCCGAACGCCAGCTTGAACGCAACCGCGACCAGCTCCTGCAGGATCTGGGCCTGGCGCGCCAGCGGGAACTGGATGAGTTGCGCGGCCGCATCGACCGGCTGGAGCAGGCCCTGCGCCAGCGCCAGAACGCCAACGAGATCCCCGACTGAAATCCCGGCGGAACACCCGGCAGAATCGGCCCAGCTTCGGGACTGCCGTGCGCGACATCCTTATTTCCTCCGCCGTCTGCGTGGCCTGCCTCGTGCTGGCCCTCGTGAGCCAGCTGGTGAACCCCACCACCGTGGCCGCCGCCACCCCCAGCGATGCGGCAACCAGCGCCAGTGCCGCCACCGTGGCGGCCCGCCCTGCTGCGGTCCAGCCCAATAACGGCCGGGCCCGCTTTGAGCTTGACCCCGAAGATCCCAACCCCACCCTGTTCGCCATGGCTCCCGACACCACCCCCTCCGCCGGCACCGGCGACATCGCCCAGGCCGGTGCCCTCGGCGGCGACCTGGTGGCCGCCAAGGAGATCACCACCCCCTCCGGCCTTCGCATCACCGACATCGAGGTGGGCACCGGCGCCGAGGCCATCTCGGGCCAGACCGTGGTGGTGAACTACCGCGGCACCCTGCTGGATGGCCGCGAATTCGACAGCAGCTACGGCCGCGGCCCCTTCTCCTTCCCCCTCGGCGCCGGCCGCGTGATCAAGGGCTGGGATGAGGGCGTGGCCGGCATGAAGGTGGGCGGCAAGCGCAAGCTGGTGATTCCCCCCGACCTGGCCTACGGCGAGCGCGGTGCCGGCGGCGTGATCCCCCCGAACGCCACGCTGGTGTTTGAGGTGGAACTGCTGCGCGTTGGCGGCTGAAAAACGAAACATGATGTGATCGTTAGGATGCCGCCGCCGTCGGGCACACCGGCTGGCATCCAACAGCACTCGAACCCGTTCCATGGCTCACACGCTGCCCGCGCTGCCCTACGACCTCGACGCTCTGGAGCCCCACATCTCGCGCCAGACCCTCGAGTTCCACCACGGCAAGCACCACAACGCCTACGTCACCAACCTGAACAACCTGGTGGCCGGCACCGAGCTGGAGGGCAAGAGCCTGGAAGACACCATCACCGCCGTGGCCGGTGATGCCTCCAAGGCCGGTGTGTTCAACAACGCCGCCCAGGTGTGGAACCACAGCTTCTACTGGCAGTGCATCAAGCCCGCTGGCGGCGGCCAGCCCAGCGGTGCCCTGCTCGACAAGATCAACGCTGACTTCGGCAGCTTCGAGGCCTTCGTTGAGCAGTTCAAGGCCGCCGGCGCCACCCAGTTCGGCAGCGGCTGGGCCTGGCTGGTGCTCGATGGCGGCACCCTGAAAGTCACCAAGACCGGCAACGCCGACCTGCCCCTGGCCCACGGCCAGAAGGCCCTGCTCACCATGGATGTGTGGGAGCACGCCTACTACCTCGACTACCAGAACCGCCGCCCCGACTACATCACCACCTTCCTCGAGAAGCTGGTGAACTGGGACTTTGTGGCCGCCAATCTGGCCGCTGCCTGATCACCGCGAACCATCGCGTCCTCGAGCCCCCGGCAATGCCGGGGGCTTTTTGATTGGGGCCTGGCCCGTTCTCCCACCCACTTTGGACAGGGAGCCATGCCCGCACCCATCAGCTCCGCTCGAAACCAAACCCTGTTCAGGCTGGAGCCTGAAGAAAAGCGCCAAAGTCCAGTTCAACCTGCTCCGCCGCGCTCAACGCGTAACGCGCCAACTGGGTCGGGAAGCGAGACACTGCAGCCAGCGCCATGGCCATGGCCGCGCAATCACCCGTGCGGGCATGGGATTTCGCCAGGGCGTGGGCACAAAGCTCGATATAGGTATCGAAGCAGCAGGCATCCATTTTCTCCAGCGCCACAGAACCCTTCCAATCACGAAACTGGCGCCAATAACAGTGGGCCCCGTCACGCAGAAAACCCCAACCCAGAAAAGGATCACTGGCTGACTGCATCAATCTCTGCCCCTCCACCACTCTCTTGCCTTGATGATCAGGGGGCGACTGATGGCAGCCAGCCTCCTGCAAGACGGAGACCACCGCCTCCTTCACCTGAAGAAGGATCACGTCTTTAGGCCGAGCCCCTTGCAACAAAACAAGGCAACAGCGCCGACCCACAGACCCAACACCGACGACCTTGAGAACACTGTCTCGCTCTTCAAACGAAGACAGAAGATGCCTCAACTCAGGCCGAAGGGTTTCAAGATAGCCATCTCCGATCGAAGGAATCCAATCCCAATCCTCCCGGCACTGCCGCAAATCCGATTGATGCGGGCCGAAGCGAAGAATCCCATCAACCTCAACACAAATCCTCTGGACAACACGGGCAGCATCATTCTTCACCGCCTTGCGGGAGACCTTCCCCAAATGGTCGGCAAAGTGCGTACCAGCAAAATCACGAATAAACTCATCCACGTGAATGCGCGAATACCAAGCATCGAGGCGATTCATCTCGCCAAACGCGATCATGCTTTTTCGATATTGCTTTGCTAACGCCTTAACAAAGTCAACCTGAAGGCCCGGCCCAAAACCGAGCTCTTGTGCCGCCAGAACACAGCTGACTGCCAACCTCTTGAGATCCCACTCAAAAGGACCACGGGCCGTCTCATCAAAGTCGTTCACATCAAACAGAAGCGTGCGCTCCGGCGAGGCGTAAAAACCGAAATTCATCAGGTGCGCGTCACCACACAGCTGCGCCTGAAGACCCGAGTGGGGGCACTGGCCCAGATCATGGGCCATGAGCGCAGCAGAACCTCGAAAAAAACTAAAGGGGGACACCGACATGCGCTCGCGGCGAAGCTGGAGCAGCGAGGCAAGCCTGCCCCTCTCCTGAATTCGATTGAATTCAACAACCTCCTCAAGCCGCCAACGCGGCTGAATGGGCTCAAAGATATTGACCAACATTTCAGGCATAGCCCTCCCTATGACATCCAATAGATTGAATCAGTTGGTCACATCAGGATCAGATGCAGGTACAACAGCCTGCCGAAGAAGAGACACCAATGCAACCCAGCCCACAAAAAGACCAACCGCAAGACTCAAAACATGCAGCACCAGGATTGGGAGGACAACAAGCGTGTCCTTCAGAAGCGCATCCTGAGCCAGGCGAAGGAGTCCAGCCGAGACCAGCGTTAGCCCCGTGGCAATCAAAAAGTCCAGACCCGCCCGCTTCACACGCCGCTGCTCGGCCAATGTGGCGTTTGGAGGATTAACACGCGCCCAACTGATGGCGAAGGAAGCCAGCGTGAGGAACACGGCAAAGCCTGCGATCGGGAAAACCTCAGTCGCAGACTTGAAGTCGCGGCATTGCAACACCACCGCGACAATGAGAAAAAATCCAAGGATGGCCGTTGTGGCCTGAACCGCGAAAAACCGCAATGCGTTCATGCCCATCCATAAGGCCAACAACCTTCACTATCGCAGGCACTCAGCCAAACCCTCAGCCAAGCCCGGAGTTTGTTGCAACCAGCCAACAACAATTGCGCTCTGCGGGATATGAGCTCTACAGGATCTGTACCGGGCGTGAAACGATCATCTCGCCCGCGCTTCCGGCAACACCGCCTCCGGCGCGATCCACATCGCATCGCCATAGGAGAAGACGCGGTAGTTGCGTGCAATGGCGTCGGCGTAGAGATCGAGGACCCGCTGGCGGCCGATCAGGGCGCTCACCAGCAGCAACAGGGAGCTCTTGGGCAGGTGGAAGTTGGTGAGCAGCCCCTGCACCACCGCAAAGCGATAGCCCGGCTGGATCACCAGGTTCACCGGGCCGGTGTGGGGCTTGAGCTCACCGCCGTGGAGCTGGGCCACGGCCTCCAGGCTGCGCACCGAAGTGGTGCCGATCGCAATCACCCGCCCGCCGCGGGCCCGGCAGGCGGCCACGGCCTCCACCAGCTGGGGGGTCACCTCCACCCACTCGCTATGGAGCTCGAGGTGGCGCAGGTCTTCCGTCTCCACGGGCCGGAACGTCCCCAGGCCCACGTGCAAGGTGGTGGTGGCCAGCTCCACGCCGCGCCCGCGGATGGCACTGAGCAGTTCATCGCTCAGGTGCAGCCCTGCCGTCGGTGCCGCCACAGCGCCGGGGCGGGCGGCGTAGCGGGTCTGGTAGCGGTCGTTGTCGCTGCTGTCGTGCTCGTGGATGTAGGGGGGCAGCGGGATGGCGCCGTACTGCACCAGCAGGGGCTCAAGGGCTGCGGCGTCGGGGCACTCCGGAGGGAACTGGATGATGCGGCCACCGGTCTCCGGGTCACTGCCCAGCACCTGCACCGGCAGGGGCGGCTGGCCGCCTGCCACCACCTCCACCCAGTCGCCTGGCTTGAGCTTCTTGGCGGGCTTGGCCAGGCAGAGCC
The DNA here is from genome assembly GCA_040399185.1 of Prochlorococcaceae cyanobacterium. Lineage (GTDB taxonomy): Bacteria > Cyanobacteriota > Cyanobacteriia > PCC-6307 > Cyanobiaceae > UBA5018. Next base: position 58,974 of record JBBASQ010000009.1, on the reverse strand, counting down.
AGCGGCCTGGCCCCGGCGCCACCAAGGGAGGAGACGCCGTCTCAGCGGCCGCGCCTGCAGGCGGCTGCCAGGGCTCCAGCACCAACAGCTCCACTGCACCACCCGTTGGCCGGCGCGCCTCCAGACGGGCCCGCAGCACCCGGGTGTCGTTCACCACCAGCAGATCGCCGGGCCGCAGCTCCTCCTGCAGATCCCACACCGTTTGATGCCGCGCATAGGGATGGATGCCCTGGCCATGGGGATCCACCACGAGCAGGCGGGCGGCATGCCGTGGCTCCACCGGCCGCTGGGCAATACGCTCCTCCGGCAGATGGAAGTCGTAGCTGGAAAGGAGCAGATCGGCGGGATCGCTCATGCAGGCCGGCCCTGGGTCACGCCGGGAGGTAATAGCGCACCAGCGTGAACACCCGGTTACCGCTCTCGTCGAGAGCCCGGCGCATGTTGATGCCGCGCTGGTTCAGCAAGAGGCCATCGAAGCGATAGCGGGGAATGGCCATCGGCATCACGATCGTGGTGGTGAGATCCGGGCTGGATTCTTCCTGCAGATCCACGAACTCCACAAACGGATCGATCAACGAGGCGTACGGACTCTCGAGAATCTCCAGTCGCACCGAGGAGTCCATACCCACCAGGCGATCCCACTCCGCCCGAATACGATCGGGGTCTTCGTCTTCCGAGAGCACCCACACCCCGATCACCTCATCAGACACCCGCGCCGCATAGCGCAGGGCATCGAGGGAGGGGCGCGACAGGGACGCAATCCACACGATGCTGCGGTTGCCCACCGGATCGCGGCGCTCAGGGATGGACACCCTGCCTTGCTCGTCGGGCGGGAGGGCGATCGCGGCATACACCCGGCGGTAACGGCGGCGGATGCTCGCCAACAGCCACACCAACAGGGGGATCGCGATCACCACCGTCCAGGCCCCCTCGGCAAACTTGCTCACCACGATCACGAGCAGCACCACCAGGGTGGTGAGGGCACCGAGGGCGTTCATGAGCAGACGCCCCAGCCAGCCGGAACCCTTCAGGCGCCACCAGCGCACCACCATCCCCGCCTGGGAGAGGGTGAAGGCCATGAACACACCGAGGGCGTAGAGATTCACGGCCACGGTGGTGTCGCCGCGGCACACCAGGATGATCAGGGCGGTGGCCACCACCAGCACGCCGATGCCGTTCTGGAACACCAGTCGGTCGCCGATCCAGCCCATCTGGCGGGGCAGGAAACGGTCCTGGGCCAGCATCGCGGCCAGGCGCGGGAAGCCGGCAAAGGCCGTATTGGCAGCGAGGGTGAGGATCAGCAGCGTGGTGATCTGGAGGGCCCAGAACAGGGGGCTGCCTGCACCGAACACCCGCATGCCCACCTGGGCGAGCACGGTGCGATCAACCTGGGGAGCGACGCCATAGAGGTAAGCCATCCCGCTCACCGCCAGGAACATGGCAGCCAGCATCACGCCCATCACCAGCATGGTGGCGCGGGCGCGGCGGGCAGCGGGCTCACGGAAAACGGCCACCCCGTTGGCGATGGCCTCGATTCCGGTCATGGCCGAACAGCCCGAACTGAACGCCCGCAGCACCAGAAACACCCCGAGCGGCTCCACGGCCCGCACCAGCGGCGGCGGATCAGGGGTGAATCCGTGGGTAAACACCAGGTTCTGCAGCCCGAACACCGCCAGCAGCGCCACCATCACCACAAAGGCGTAGGTGGGGAGGGTGAAGGCCTGACCCGCCTCGCGCACGCCCCGCAGGTTGGCCCAGCCCACCGCCACCAGCAGCGCCAGCGCCATCGGCACCTCGTAGGGCAGCAGGGACGGCCAAAGCGAGGACAACGCCTGGGTGCCCGCCATCAGGCTGACGGCCGCCGTGAGGGTGTAATCCACCAGAAGTGCAGCGGCCGCAATCAGGGCCGGCAGGGTGCCCAGGTTTTCCCGGGCCACCACGTAGGAACCACCGCCCTGGGGATAGGCCTCGATCGTCTGGCGATAGGAGAACACCACGATCGCAATCAACACGATGATCGCGACGGTGATCGGCAGCGACAGACCCAGGGCCCCGCTGCCGGCCAAGATCAAAACCCCAAGGGCCGCCTCGGTGGCATAGGCCACCGACGAGAGCGCATCCGACGAGAGGATCGGCAGCGCCTGGATACTGGGCAGGCGTTCACTGGCAGCCTGACTGCGGGGCAGGGGCTTGCCGAACAGCCAATGAACGAGGGCTTCGCCCGGTGCTTGGGTCACAGGAGGGGAGACCTCACAGCGCCAGGCTCTCGGGGTTGGTCTCGATCAGCTGGGCGAGATCTTTGAGGAAGGCTGCGGCGTGGGCGCCATAGATGGTGCGGTGATCGCAGGTGAGGTTCACCTGCATCTGGTTGGCCACACGAATCGAGCCGTCCTTGCCGGCCACCACGGTGGGCCGGGAGGCCGCCACCGCGAGGATCGCGCCGGTGCCGGGGGGCAGGATCGCGTCGAAGCGGTCCACACCGAACATGCCCAGGTTGGAGAGGGTGAAGGTGCCGGTGCTGTATTCCTCAGGCTGCAGCTGCTTGGTGCGGGCCCGGGCCACCAGATCGGCCCAGTTGCGCGCCAGCGAATAGATGTCGGTCTTGTCGGCGCTGGCCAGCACCGGCGTGATCAGCCCGCCGTCTTCCATGGCCACAGCCACGGCCACGTTCACCGCGGCGGGGTAAGCCATGGCACTGCCATCGGCACTGGTGGCGGCATTCACCTGGGGATGGCGGGCCAGGGTGACGGCCACAGCCTTGGCGAGCAGGGCGGTCATGGTGACCCCCTTGCTCTTCACCTGCTTGTAGAAGGCGTCGAGCTTGGTGGTGGTGATGGTGTAGCCCACCCGGAAGCACGGCACCTCCAGGCTGGCGATCATGTTGCGGTTAACCGCGTTCTGGAGGGTGTTGAAGGCCACGGCCTCACCAGGGCGGCCGAAGGTCTGGCCTGCCGGAGCGGGGGCCGGAGCACCGGAGCCATTGCCGCCGGCCGGTGCAGCGGCTGCCACGGCCGGGCCACTGCCCTCGGCCACGCGGGGCACGCTGATCGGCTGACCGGTGGCGGCCAGCACGTCTTCGGCCTGGATGCGGCCGTGGGGGCCGCTGCCGCGCAGGGCGTTCAGATCGACGCCGAGCTGGCTGGCGAGCTTCTTGGCCCGGGGCGAGGCCACCACGCGGCCGCTGGCGGTGGAGGCAGGGGCGGCCACAGCCACAGGAGCCGGTGCAGCCACGGGAGCGGGAGCGGCGGAGGGCTTGGCAGGCGCGGGCGCCGGCGGGGCTGCTGGAGCGGGCGCCGGTGCAGCGGCCGGAGCGGCAGCGGCGGAGGGGGCAGCCGGGGCCTTGGCTGCCGCCTCAGCGATCTCGGCCTCGGTTTCCACGATCAGGCCGATGGTTTCACCCACGGGCGCGGTGCCACCCGCAGGCATCAGCACGGCGGCGAGGAAACCCTCCTGGAAGGCCTCCACGTCCATGTCGGCCTTGTCGCTCTCCACCACAAGCACCGACTCACCGCGTTCGACGCGGTCACCGGGCTTCTTGAGCCATTCCACGATCTTGCCCTCCGTCATCGTTGACGAGAGGGCCGGCATGAAGATTTCGTGGGTGGCCAACGCTGGTCTGCCCCAAGGGTTGGGGCGGAGTTTACGAGGCGCCTTCGATCGCTTCGATCACGCCGTCGCGCACCAGCACCGCCGCCTGCAGCTTCTCCACCAGGTTGTCGCCCACCGAAACGTCGCAGAAGCTCTCCAGCTGGCCCTGTTCCACGATCTGCTCCATCTCCAGCTCACGCACCTGGCGCTGCTGCTCGAGCAGCTGGCGCTTCTGCTCCTCGAGCTCAGCGCGCTTGGCCGCCACCTGCTCCTGCACCGAGGCCACCTGGTCTTGCACGCGGGGATCGAGGGGGTTGGCGCTCTGGCTGCGGATGGCGTCGATCAGCTGCTGGCCTTCCTGTTCCAGCTGGGCCAGTTGGGCATCGCTGCCGCTGAGGGCATTGCTCAGCTCCCGCTCAGCGTCTTCCTTCCAGCGCGGGGTCACCACCGCCCGCACCGTGATGGTGCGCTTGATCGTGAAGCTGCCGTTGGCCATGGGGTGGTGAATGCGGCCCACAGGCTGACAGCCGGCCGCACCCAGGGCAACGGCCGGTTCCCCGTCCCCAGAGAGGGGCTTCAGCGACCGGCGTAGATGGCCTCGATCGCAGCGGCATCGCGGGCGGCGATGCGGTCGCGGCGTTGTTTAAGGGTTTGGGTGAGCAGGCCGTTGTCCATGCTGAAGGGCTCCACCAGGGCGACCCCCGCCAGGCGCTCGTCGCCGCGGGCCCCGGGGCGCGCCGCCAGGCGCCGGTTCAACCGACTGGTGAACGCCTTGAGCAGGGCGGCATCGGCGCCAGCAGGAGAGCCATCGGCGGACGCCGTGGGCTCGGGCAGTCCCTGCTCGCGGGCATAGCCCTGCAGCGCCTCCAGCTTCGGCACCACCAGGGCGCCGAGCGATTTGCGGTCGTGGCCCACCAGCATCACCTGCTCCACCAGGGTGCAGGCCACCAGGCAGTCCTCAAGCGGCCCGGGCTCGATGTTCTCGCCGCTGCTGAGCACGATCGTGTCCTTGGCGCGGCCGGTGAGCACCAGGGAGCCGTCGGCCAGCAGTTGGCCCAGGTCGCCGGTGTCGAACCAGCCGTCGGCGTCGAGCACCTTGGCGCTGGCCTCGGGCTTGTGGAAATAGCCCCCCATCACCTGGGGGCCGCGGGCCAGCACCAGGCCCCGCTCTCCGATCGCCAGGGGCTGGCGGGTGTCGGGATCCACGATCTTGATCGCGGTGTCGGGGAGGGGCTGGCCGGCGCTGCCGCGACGGTTGCTCCAGGGGCGGCGGCAGGTGAGCACCGGGCTGGTTTCGGTGAGGCCATAGCCCACCAGCAGCTCGATGCCGATCGCCTCAAAAAAGCCATCCACGTGCAGGGCCAGGGCCCCACCACCGCTGATGGCCGTGCGCAGGGCACCCCCCACCAGCTGCTGGCGCACCTTCGGCCAGAGCAAGGCGGCAGCCATCCCGTGCAAGGGCCAGCGCAGCGCCGCCTTCACACCGGCCACCGCCCGGCCCAGGGCCGGTTCGGACTCCAGGGTGAGGTTGAGGGCCTGGCGGCGGCGCAGGCCATAGCGACGGCTGTTGGCCAGGGCACCGCGGATCAGTCCCTGGCGCGAGCTGGGCATGGCGGCCAGGGCGTCTTCGAAGCCGGAGAGCAGCGCCTCCCACAGCCGCGGCACGCTGATCAGGTACTGGGGCCGCACCTTCTGGAGATCTCCCCGCAGCTGCTTGAGGGTGGTGTACGTCTGCCGGCAGCCGCAGGAAAAGAGGAAATATTCGGCGGCCCGCTCATAGGCATGCCAGATCGGCAGCACGCTGAGCACCCGGTCGCCGGGGGAGGGCTGCACGGCCACCCCGAGGGTGCGCAGCTGGTGCAGCAAGTTGGCGTGGCTGAGGGGCACGCCCTTGGGTTCCCCCGTGGTGCCGGAGGTGTAGAGGATCGTGGCCGTGCGGGCCGGATCCGAGGGGGCAGGCGCCAGCGGCCCCGAGGCCTTCAGGGCTGCCTGACCGCGCTCAATCAGATCGCTCCAGCGGTAGCAGGGCACCACCGGCGCCGCCAGGCCCCGCTCCCCTTCGAGCAGCACCACGAAGCGCAGCCGCCCCAGCTGCTCACTGCCCAGGTTCAGCTTTTCCAGCAGCGCCGCCGACTCCACCACCAGACCGATGGCGCCGGAGTCGCGCAGGATGTAGCGCAGCTCCTCCGCCGGGGCACTGCTGCCCCGCACCGCATCGGCGGCACCGGCCCGCATCAGGCCCTGGTCGGCCTGCAGCCAACGGGGGCCGTTCTCGGCAAACAGCGCCACCACATCGCCCGGCCGCACGCCCACAGCCGCGAAGCCCATCGCGACCTGCTCAATGCCGGCGTGGAGCTGGCGGTAGGTGAGCACCACCGGCGGGTGGGCGTGGGGCGCCTCCAGGGCCTCCGCCTCGCCATAGAGAGCATCCAGCCGGGGCCAGAGCTGCTCGATCCCGCTCAGGTCGCTCCAGTCCGTGCGCTGGGAGAGGGCCCGCCGGTCTTGCGCGTTGGCCGTCCAGTGGATTTCGGCGGGGCGGACAGCAGACACGGCGGCGGCAGAACGGGGCCGCCCATCGTTACCACCCCTGCAGGGTCTCCTGTGGGTTCGGCGCGCGCAGGGCGAGGTGGAACCGGGCGGCGAACGCCTCCAGCAAGGCGGGGGCCACCGCAGCCGCCGTGAGCTCCGATCGCCAGTCGGCCAGGCGACCCACCGGCCGATCGGCGATGCCGCAGGGCACCACGGCGGCGAAGCCCTCCAGGCTGCAGTCCACGTTCAGGGCCAGGCCGTGCTGGCTGATCCAGCGCCGCGCTCCCACCCCGATCGCCGCGAGCTTTCGTCCCTCCAGCCATACGCCGGTGAGTCCCTCAATCCGACAGGCCTGCAGGCCATAGCCCGCCAAGAGATCGATCACCACCTGCTCCAGCTGGCGCAGGTAGAGGTGCAGGTCAGCGCCATGGCGCTGCAGGTTGAGCACCGGGTAGAGCACCAGCTGACCCGGGGCGTGGTGGGTCACCTCACCGCCGCGGTCGATGCGGTGCAGGGGCAGGGGCGGATCGGCCGGATCGAAGCGCAGAAAAGCCATGTCGGCACCGCGGCCGAGGGTGTAGCAGGGCTGGTGCTGCAGCAGCAGCACGGCATCGGGCCCCTCCGGATCCTCCAGCAAACGGGCCTGGAGCTGCTGCTGGGCCCGCCAGCCGCACGCGAACGGCACGGGCGGGCCGCCGCTGCGATCGAAAAGGATTGCGTCGAGGCCAGGACCCATCGGAAAGCGTTCCTAGCTTTGGCCTACCAGAGCACCGGAGGCGGTTGCCATCTGATGAAACTGCTGATTCACGGCCGCAATCTTGAAGTGACCCCGGCCATCCGGGATTACACCGAAACGAAGCTCTCCCGCGCCATCAGCCACTTCGAAGGCATGGTGAAGGAGGCCGACGTGCACCTTTCGGTGGCCCGCAATCCACGCGTGCCCCAGCAGATCGCCGAGGTCACGATGTTTGCCAATGGCACGGTGATCCGCGCCCAGGAGAAGAGCGAGAACCTCTACGCCAGCATCGACCTGGTGGCCAGCAAGCTCAGCCGCCAGCTCCATCGCTACAAGGATCGGCTCCAGGAGGCCCATCAGGGTCCGGTGCACCGCTCGGCCCGCGATGAGGAAGCCGGGGCCGCCGCCCTGCCGCCGCCGGGCTCAGCCCTCACCGACGGCAAGGAACCGGAACTGCCCAGCCCGGGCGTGCGCCGGAAATACTTCGCCATGCCGGCGATGAGCCTGGATGAGGCCCTGCATCAGCTGGAACTGATCGACCACGACTTCTATCTGTTCCGCGACGCCGATTCCGGCCAGCTGCAGGTGGTGTATCGCCGCAACCATGGAGGATTCGGGGTGATTCAGGCCAAGGAGTGACCCCAGACCTCCCCGACCTCGCCCCCCTGATCGACCACGCCCTGCTGGATCCCCACCAGGGCCGGGAGGCCATTCACCGCTGCTGCGATGAGGCCCGCCACTTCGGCTTCGCCGGTGTGTGCGTGGCCTCCCGCTGGGTGGAAACGGCCCGCGAACGCCTGCCGCTCGAGAGCAGCGGCAAGGGCGCCACGCCGAAACTGATCTCCGTGGTGGGCTTTCCCTTCGGCGCAGTGCCGGCCCCGGTGAAGCGGGGCGAAGCCGAGCTGGCCGCCGCGGCCGGTGCCGACGAACTCGATGTGGTGCCCGACTTCGGCGCCCTGGCCGATGGCGATGGCAGCGCCGTGCTGGCTGATCTGGCCCCCATCTGCGAACTGGGGGTGCCGGTGAAGGTGATCGTGGAGGTGGCACGCCTGCACCGGGAGGCCCTGGAGCTGCTGGTGGAGGTGAGCATCGATGCCGGCGCCCGGTTCCTGAAAACGGGCAGCGGGTTCGGCCCGGCGGTCACGCCCGCCCAGGTGGGGCAGCTGCGGGAGCTGGCCCGGGGCCGCGCGGCCATCAAGGCATCCGGCGGCATCAGCACCCTGGAGCAGGCCTATGGGCTGGTGGAGGCCGGTGCCAGCCGGCTGGGCACCAGCCGCGGGGTGGCCCTGATGCAGGCGCTGCGGGCCGGTGCCTGAGCGCCGTCTGGAGGGCCTGGCCCTCAGCGCGAAGCCCCTGGGCGAAAGCGACCGGCTGCTCACCCTGCTCAGCGACGGGGAGGGCATCACCCGACTGGCGGTACCCGGCGCCCGCAAGCCCCGCAGCAGCCTGGCGGCGGCCGTGCCCCTGGCCCATCTGCAGTTGCAGGTGGGTGGGCGCGGCAATGGCCTGGCCCGGGTGCGGCAGCTGCGGGTGCACCACAACTACGCCAACCTGGCCGAACGGCTGGAAACCCTGGCGGCCGCCCAGGCCCTGGCGGAGCTGGCCCTGGCGGTGGTGCCGGCGGGCGAGCCGGTGCCCGGGCTGCTGGCCGATCTGCTGATGCAGCTGGGACGACTGGAAGACCTGGTGCGCGAGCGCGGCGCCAGCGAGGAGGCCCTGGCCATTGCCGTGCAGGGGGCCACCCACCTGCTGGCCCTGGGGGGCTATGCGCTGCCCCTGGCCCACTGCGCCCGCAGCGGGGAGCTGCTGGATCCGCCGATCGGCCGCTGGGAGTGGCGCTGCAGCCTGGTGCCCAGCGAAGGACTGGTGATCGGCGCGGTGGCCGGCAGCCGGGTGGTGCTCAACGCCTCGGAGCTGGCCCTGCTGCAGCGGCTGCTGCGGCCCGCCCTGCCCCGCCGCCGCAGCGGAGAGCTGATGGGACCGCTGCCGGTGTGGCTCCACCTGCTCGATCTGGTGGAGAGTTGGAGCCGCGAACACCTGGGCCGCTGCCCCCGCGCCCTGGTGCTGCTGCGCGCGGCGTATGGGCCTGCGGCATCATGACCAGCCGACGACGGACTCCCCGGGCCTTGAGCAGCAGCGAGCGCGGCACCGGGCCCAAAGCCGAACGGAACACCGGTCTGCTGGGGGTTCTGGCCCTGCCGGACTTCCGCCGGCTGTGGATCGGCCAGATCTTTTCCCAGCTGGCCGACAAGTTCTACATCGTGCTGATGGTGTTTCTGATCGCCCAGACCTGGGTGAGCAGCACGCCGGAAGCCAACCCCGCCCTCGCCGAAGCCGCCAGCGCCATGCGCCTGGAGGTGCCCGAAAACCGGGCCCAGATGATCACCCTGCTGGCCACAGGCATCTACGTGGCCAACACGATCCCGGCGATGCTGCTGGGCACGGTGGCGGGGGTGTGGGCCGACCGCTGGCCCAAGCGGGCCGTGATGGTGGCCTCCAACGGCCTGCGCGCCGCCCTGGTGGTCCTGGCCCCGCTGTGCATGCTCGACGGCCCTACCTGGCTGGGGCTGAGCTGGGGCTACTGGGGCCTGGTGCTGATGACCTTCCTCGAGTCGGTGCTCACCCAGTTCTTCGCCCCGGCGGAGCAGGCCTCGATTCCCCTGCTGGTGCCCACCCACCAGCTGCTGGCCGCCAATTCGCTGTACCAGGCCACCAGCATGGCCGCCACGATCGTGGGTTTCGCCCTCGGCGATCCCGTGCTGCGGCTGCTGCAGCGCAGCTTGGCATCGGTGGGGATCAACGGCGGAGAATTTCTGCTGCTGCCCTTCTGCTACGGCATGGCCGCCGTGGCCCTGAGCACGATCCAGCTGGAGGAGCCCCCCCGCACCAGCACCGGCGCGAGCGTGTGGCAGGAGATCGGCGAGGGACTGCAGGTGCTGCGGGAGCGCCCGTCGGTGCGCAGCGCCATGGTGCAGCTGGTGCTGCTCTACAGCCTGCTGGCCGCGCTCTATGTGCTGGCCATCAGCCTGGCGGCGGCGATCAAGGCCCTGGGGCCTACCCAGTTCGGCACCCTGCTGGCCATGAGTGGGGTGGGGCTGGCGATCGGCGCCCTGGCGGTGGCCCAGCTGGGCCAGGGCATCAGCCGCCGCACCCTGGCCTCTGCCGGCCTGGGCACCATCGCCTGGAGCCTGGTGCTGCTGGGGCAGCTGCGCGGCAGCCTGCCGTTCACCCTGCTGCTCTGTGGCGTGCTCGGGGTAGGGGCCGCCCTGCTGGCGATCCCCGCCCAAACCACCATCCAGGAAGACACCCCCGAAGACCAGCGGGGCAAGGTGTTTGGCCTGCAGAACAACATGATCAACATCGCCCTGAGCCTGCCCCTGGTGCTGGCAGGTGCCGTCGTGAGCCGCTACGGCCTGCTGCCGGTGCTGTGGGGCCTGGCGGGGATCGCGCTGGTGGCGGCCCTGGCGGAGAAGCCCTGGCAGCGCTGTTAGCGTGAGCTGACGGACCCGATGGGGCAGTCCTGGTGACCCACATCGCCTGGCTTGGCAAGAAGTCGCCCTTCTGCGGGAACGTCACCTACGGCCTCACCACCACCCACGCCCTGCGGCAGCGCGGCCATGGGGTGAGCTTCATCCATTTCGACACCCCGGCCGCGGGCCTGACCCGCTCCTTCGGGGAGTTCAACGACCGCCACAGCCCGCCGGGGGTCAACGGAACCGCCGTTGACACAGCCTCCAATCCGGAGGTGGCCCTGCCCTACCTGGTGAAGAGCCAGGTGTACACGATCCCGTCGCCCGGGGCCCAACGGGAGCTGCGCGAGTCGCTGGAGCGGCTCCGGCCCGACGTGGTGCACGCCAGCCTCACCCTCTCGCCCCTGGATTTCCGCCTGCCAGACCTCTGCCAGCAGCTGGGGCTGCCGCTGGTGGCCACCTTCCACCCGCCCTTTGACGCCAGCCTGCGCAACCTCACGGCCGGCACCCAACAGCTCACCTATCAGCTCTACGCCCCGTCGCTGGCCCGCTACGACCGGGTGATCGTGTTCTCGGAGCTGCAGGCCGAGGTGCTGCAGCGGCTGGGGGTGCCCGGCAACCGGCTGGCCGTGATCCCCAACGGGGTGGACACCGACCTGTGGCAACCCGCTTCGGGGCAGGAGAGCCCTGAACTGCAAAACCTGCGCGAGCGCTTCGCCGGCCGCCGGGTGTTCCTCTACATGGGCCGGGTGGCCACCGAGAAAAACGTGGAGGCCCTGCTCAAGGCCTGGCGCCTGGTGCGGCCCACCGGCTGCGTGCTGGTGGTGGTGGGGGATGGACCGCTGCGCACGGCCCTGCAGCAGGCAGGTGGCGATGAGCCCGATGTGGTGTGGTGGGGCTACGAGCCCCGGCTGGAGATGCGGGTGGCCCTGCAGCAACTGGCCGAGGTGTTCCTGCTCCCGTCGCTGGTGGAGGGGCTGAGCCTGGCGCTGCTGGAGGCCATGGCGGCCGGCACGGCCTGTGTGGCCACCGACGCCGGCGCCGATGGCGAGGTGCTGGAGGGGGGCGCCGGCATCGTGATCAGCACCCAGGGGGTCACCACCCAGCTGCGCACCCTGCTGCCGGTGCTGCGCGACCAACCCCTGCTCACCGCCGAACTGGGACGCCGCGGCCGGCGCCGGGCCCTGGAGCGCTACACGCTCACCGGCAACATCGACGCCCTCGAAGCCCTCTACCGCGAGCTGGTGCCCCAGCGCTCACTGGCCGCCTGACGGCAACAGCTCAGCGCAACAGGCGGCAAAGGCAGCGGCAGGGTCAGAGGCGGCCGTGATCGGACGGCCGATCACGAGATGGCTGGAGCCGGCGGCGATGGCCTGGGTGGGGGTGAGCACCCGCTGCTGATCGCCCCGCTCGCTGCCCGCCGGTCGGATGCCGGGGGTAACCAGAGCAAAGGGCTCGGGATGGGCAGAGCGCAGGGCCGCCACCTCCAGGGGCGAGCACACGCAACCGCCAATGCCGGCTTCCGCCGCGAGCGCAGCCAGGCGGGGCACGTAGTGATCGATGGGCTCCTCGATCGCCAGTTCCCCGGCGAAGCGGCCCGCCTCCCAGCTGGTGAGCACGGTCACGGCGAGCAGGGTGGGCTCGGGCTGGCCGGCGCTGGCCGCCGATTCCACTGCCGCGGCCTGGGCGGCCTGCAGGGCGTCGCGACCGGCACAGGCATGCACCGTGATCAGCTCGGCACCCAGCCGGGCGGCACTGCGACAGGCCCCGGCCATGGTGGCCGGGATGTCGTGGAACTTGAGATCGAGAAACACCCGCTTGCCCCGCTGCCGCAGCTGGCGCACCACGTCGGGGCCCCCCGCCACGAACAGCTCCAGGCCCACCTTCACCCAGCGCAGCTCGGGGATGGCATCGGCAAAGGCCAGGGCCTGCTCCGGGGCCATGCCATCGAGGGCCACGATGATCCGATCAGCCGGGTGGATGCTCACGGGCAGCGGGGCAGGGACTAGCCCGCAGGCTATGGAGCCACCAGGCGGCGGAAGGTTTTCTTGCCCAGCTGCAGCACCTTGCCGCTCAGCTCCTCAGCGGCGGCGAACTCCTGGTTGGGATCGGCCAGTTTCTGGCCATCCAGCTTCACGCCGCCGCCCTGGATCTGGCGCCGGGCCTCGCTGCTGCTGGCGCAGATCCCCACGGCACTCAGCAGGTAGAAGGCCTTGGCCGGGAACTTCACCTCCGCCAGGGAAGCTTCCGGCACCTCCGCATCGGCGGCGCCACTGCCGCCGGCGCCGCCCACCAGGGTGGCCGCATCGGCCTGAGCCTGGGCGGCGGCCGCCTCGCCATGGCGCTGGCGGGTGATCTCCAGGGCCATCGCCTTCTGACGCTCCCGGGGGTTCGCGGGAAGGGCCGCCAGATCCAGATCGGTGAGCAGGGTGAGGTACTCCTCCACCGCCGCATCGGGCACTTTCTCGAGCTTGGAATACATCGAGAGCGGGTCTTCACTGAGCCCCACGGTGTTGCCAAGGCTCTTGCTCATCTTCTGCACCCCGTCGAGGCCGGGGAGGATCGGCAGCAACATCCCGAACTGGGGCCGCTGGCCGAAATGGCGCTGCAGATCGCGGCCCATGGCCACGTTGAACTTCTGATCCGTGCCACCGAGCTCCAGGTCGGCCTCGATCGCCACCGAGTCGTACCCCTGCAGCAGCGGGTAGAGGAATTCGTGCAGGGAGATCGGGGTGCCGGAGCCGTAGCGGTTGGCGAAGTCTTCCTTGGCCAGCATCTGGCCCACGGTGGCGGTGCCCAGCAACTCGATCACCTTCGGCAGATCCAGCCCCGCCAGCCATTCGCTGTTGCGGCGCACCTCGAGGCGGCCGGGGGTTTCAAAATCCAGCAGCGCCCGCTCCTTGGGCTGCCCCAGCCCGAGCTGCACCAGATAGGTGTCGGCGTTGGCCTCCACCTGGGCGGCGCTGAGCTGCACGCGGGTGGCGCTCTTGCCAGTGGGGTCGCCGATGCGGGCGGTGAAGTCGCCGATGATCAGCACGGCGGTATGGCCCGCGTCCTGGAAGGCCCGCAATTTGCGGAACAGGATCGAGTGCCCCAGGTGGATATCGGTGCCGGTGGGATCGATGCCCAGCTTCACCCGCAGGGGGCGGCCGCTGGCCTGGGCCTCCGACAGGCGGGCGGCCAGCTGCTGATCGGGATCGCTGGCGGCCCCCTCAGCGGTGCCGGCGGGAAACAGATCTGCCACACCCCGCGCGCACCATGCCGGCAGATTCCAGTGTTCCGCTGCCATCGCCCGCGCCCCAGCGCCACATCAGGGCCGGATCGTAGGCAGCAGCCTCAGGCGGTCTTGTCGAGCTCGCTCTTCATCCGCTCCAGGGTCTTGTGCATCTGCTCGAACATCGTTTCGGGCGTCAGGCCGAACTGCCCAAGCTGGGTGCGCAGCTGCTCCACGGTGAGCTTGGCCTGGAAATCCTCAGACAGCTCGAAGCGCTTCATGAAGACGCGATAGCGCTCCATCATGTCTTCCATGCGCTCGATGTAGAGCTTCTTGCCCTCTCGATCGAACTTTCCGTATTCGCTTCCCAGCTGCATCAACTGCTGGTAATCGAGGAAGAGCCGCTTGGCCTCGTCCTGCACGATGTCGGAGTCGAAGAACGCCATGGAACGGGCGGCGCGGCAGCAATGGTGGTGATTCTGGAAAGCGGGGGCACTGCTGGCGAGTGCGGATCCACGCATCCCCGCTACCTTCGCTGGGCAGCAACCCCGCTCCGCCCGCACCATGGCCCAGCGCCACTGGCTGGATCCCCTGGCCCGGCGGCTGCTGCAGGCCAGCGGCCAGATCCCACCGGATCCCAAAGTTCCACCGCAGCCTTCCGGCGGGCCCTGCAGCGAACCCCAGGCTCCTGCGTTCGCGTCGCCCCCCTCCGACCATGGGGCCGTGGAGCGGGAGTTGCTGGCCCTCAAGCTGCGCCAGAACCCGGGCCTGCGCCTGCGGGACGCCAGTGAGGTGGGCCATGCGGCAGCCCTGGGCTGGCGCCTGGATGTGAACCGGGCCACCCGGGGCGACTGGCTGCGGCTGCCCGGTATGGAGCCCCACCACGTGGATCTGCTGCTGCGGCTGCAGGCCGGAGGCGTACAGCTCAGCGGAGCGGAGGATCTGCAGCGCCTGCTGGAGTTGCCGGCAGCGGTGGTGGCGGCCTGGCTACCGCTGCTCGAGTTCCGCTGGTACGGCGAGCCACCGGCCATCGCCAGCGAAGCGCGACTGGATCTCAACCAGGCGCGCCTGCCTGATCTGCAGGCCCTGGGCCTCACGCCCGAGCGCAGCCAGCGGCTACTGCGCGAGCGGGCCCGCGCCCCCTTCCGCGACCTGGCCGATCTGCAGCAGCGCCTGCAGCTCCCCCCCGATCTGGTGGAGCGCTGGATCGGCAAGGTGCGCTTCGGCAGTGGGCCGATCGGACCGGTGCTACCGGGCGGCCCGAAGAGCTGATGGCGCGTCAGGGCAACCTTTTCGACGGGGCCACCGGGCACGCTGGGGCTGGGGCCCCAGCCCCCGAACTGGAGCTCAGCGCCGAGCAACTCCAGCAGTGGCAACGGCGGCTGGGGGCCTTCCAGGCGCCCCTGTTTGGTGGCGACACCGCAGGCCCCGGGCAGGGGAGCCTGTTTGGCGGTGGAGCCGAGGGGCCCGAAGCCCTGGCCGCCGCGCTCAACCCGCTGGAGCTGCGGCCCCAGCCTCTGAGCTTCTGGCGCTGGCCCGAGGCCCCCCATCAGGGGGCCGCCATGTACTTCGTGCTCGACCGGCCGCCGGCCCTCGACCAGCCCCTGCTGCTCTACGTGGGTGAAACGGGCGCCGCCGACCGGCGCTGGAAAGGCGAGCACGACTGCAAGCGCTACCTGGCGGCCTACGGCGAAGCCCTCAGCCGGGCTGGCCTCCAGGCGCGGCCCAGCATCCGCTTCTGGCTCGATGTGCCCACGGCCATCAAGGCCAGGCGGACCCTCGAGCAGGCCCTGATCCGCCGCTGGCAGCCGCCGTTCAACAAGGAAACCCGCCAGCGCTGGGCCACGCCATTCACAGCGGATCCGGAACTGGGCGGAGCGCCAGCCTGAACAGGCCTCGGCCGGCCGTGCTGGCTACGATCGCGCCCCAAAACCAGGGCGCCGCATGGACTTCCGCTGCATCAATGAGGTTGCCCTGGAGGGCCTGGAGGCCCAGGCGCTGGCCGTGGGCCTATTCAGCGGCGAGGAGGCACCGGCAGCCCACCCCCTGCTTGAAGCGCTCACCACCCGCTTCGGCGCCGACCTCACCGCCCGCCTGCACCAGCGGCAGTTCAAGGCCAAGCCTGGGGAATGCGCCAGCCTGGAGCTACTGGGCGGCCAGCCCACCGCCCTGATCCTGGTGGGACTGGGCGAGCCGGCCGGCTTTGATGCGAGCGGCCTGCGCAACGCCGCTGCCACTGCGGCCAAAGCGGCGGTGGCAGCGGGCTGCACCAGCCTGGCCCTGGCCCTGCCGCTCGAGGGCCTGGACGCCAGCCACGCGGCCCAGGCCATGGGGGAAGCGGTGCGACTGGCCACCTACAGCGATGAGCGCTTCAAGAGCGAACCCGACACCGGCAAGCCCCAGCTCAGCACCCTCCAGCTGATCGGCGTGCCCGAGGCGGCCCAGGCATCCCTGGCCGCCGTGGAGCCGCTGTGCGCCGGCGTGGAACTGGCCCGCCAGCTGGTGGCCGCTCCCCCCAATGTGGCCACGCCCCAGCACCTGGCCGACACCGCTGCCGCCATGGCCCGCGACCACGGCCTGGAACTCAAGGTGCTGGAGCGGGCCGACTGCGAGGCGCTTGGCATGGGGGCCTACCTGGGGGTGGCCCAGGGCTCCGACCTGCCGCCCAAGTTCATCCACCTCACCTACCGCCCCGCCGGCACGGTGACGCGGCGCGTCGCCCTCGTTGGCAAGGGTCTCACCTTTGACTCAGGCGGATACAACCTGAAGACCGCCGGATCTCAGATTGAGATGATGAAATTCGACATGGGCGGCAGCGCCGCGGTGCTGGGCGCGGCCCGCGCCATCGGCGGCCTGAAGCCTGATGGCGTGGAGGTGCACGTGATCGTGGCCGCCTGCGAAAACATGATCAGCGGAGGCGCCGTGCACCCCGGCGACATCGTGACCGCCTCCAACGGCAAGACGATCGAGATCAACAACACCGATGCCGAGGGCCGGCTCACCCTGGCCGATGCCCTGGTGTACGCCAGCAAGCTGGAGCCCGACGCAATCGTGGACCTGGCCACCCTCACCGGGGCCTGCGTGATCGCCCTGGGCGAGGAGATCGCCGGCCTCTGGTCGTGCAGCGACGCGCTGGCCGGCGCCCTGCTGGACGCGGGCCAGGCCGGTGGTGAAGACCTCTGGCGCATGCCGCTGCGGGGCTCCTACAAGCAGGGCCTCAAGAGCCCGGTGGCCGACATGAAGAACACCGGCCCCCGCCCCGGTGGCTCGATCACCGCGGCCCTGTTCCTGCAGGACTTCGTGACCAAGGGCCTGCCCTGGGCCCACCTCGACATCGCCGGCACGGTATGGAGCGACAAGGGCCGGGGCGCCGATCCCGCCGGTGCCACCGGCTTTGGGGTGCGCACCCTGGTGAACTGGGTGGCCGCGGGCGCCCCCTGCGGGGATCCCGCCTAGGTTGTCGCCCAGCGAGCGCCAGAACCCATGGCCGTTCAGAAGATCCGCTGGTATGTGAAAGCTCAGTTGGGTGTGCTGCTGCTGCCGGCGGGCCTCTGCCTGTTCGGCGAAGCAGTGATCCGCAAAGGACTGGAGCAACTCGCGGCCAGCGCCCAGGTGGCGGGCACCGCGGGCAACGGCGTGGCCCTCAACTTCCTCAAGGCCCCCGGGCCCTGGTTCTGGTACGGAACCCTGGGCCTGATCCTGATCAATGCGGGCGTGGGCCTGATGATCGAAAGCGGCCTGTTGCGGGGCTATCCCGGCCGCCGCTAGGCCGCCTGCATCTCACCCTGGCGGCGCTCCGGATTCAGGGCCGTGAGGGTGGCAGCCAGCTGATCGGGCGACTCGAGCACGTGGATCTGCCAGCGCGCCCGGTCGCTGCAGAGTTTCAGCAGCCGATCGAGGTCGTCGGCGGCCTGCTTGGGGCTCGAGTACGGACCGATGTGGCGGGTCTGCAGACCGTCACGGATGGTCAGCAGATACATACGCACCGCTGCAGAAATCAACCGCCACGCTAGTGAGGCAGCGCAAGCTCGGCCAGAGCGGAAAACCGCTCCACGACTGACTTGCCGACCAACAAAACCACCAAAAGCTTCAGAATTTCCTCGGTTTTGCGCCCTTATTGGGCGCGCCCCCAGCCCCTGCCGGTTGGGATCCCCACACCTGCTTGAGCCGCTGGTCGCGCCCGCAGGCCCAGCGGTAGTAGCCGTACTTGATCGCGTTGCGCTCGGCGTAATCCTGGTGGTAGCCCTCCGCCGGCCAGAAGCGCTCGAGCGGCTTGATCTGCACCTTCAGGGAGGAGCGGGCCACGCCCAGTTGCTTCGCCACTGCAGCGGCACTGCTGCGGGCCTGCTCGGCCTGGGTGGCCCCCTTGGTAAAGATCACGGGCCGATACGAATCACCGCGGTCGCAGAACTGACCGCCGCCATCGAAGGGGTCCACGTTGCGCCAGTAGGCCCGCAGCAGGGTTGGGTAACTGATGCGCTCGGGATCGAAGCGCACCAGCACACTTTCCTGGTGGCCGGTGCCCCCGGCGGACACCTGGCGATAGGTGGGCTTGGCCAGGCCACCGCCGCTGTAACCGCTCTCAGCGGAGAGCACCCCGGGCAACGTCTCGAGGTCGTGCTCGAGGCACCAGAAGCAGCCTCCCGCGAACACGGCCTCCTGGGCCGGGGCCGCCGCCAGAGGGCCGGGCCAGGCCAGCAACGGGAACAGCAGACAGAGCCCCAGCAGGGGGGCGATCCAGCGGCGCATCTCAGGCAGCAGCGGCAGACACCTGGTTGAGGATGGCAACCGCAGCCCGTCGGGTGACGCCCGGCTCCCCCAGCTCACGCCGCAGGCGCGCGTAACCCTCCTGCATCGCCGCCCGCTGCGGGCTCCCGGCCTGCAGGAGGGGCTCAGCCGCCGCCACGATCGCCTCGGACGTGAGCGCATCCTGCAGCAGCTCGGGCACCAGTCGCTCATTGAGCACCAGGTTCACCGGAGAGATGTGGGGCACGTTGAAGCGCAGGATCTGCTTGGCCACGAACGCCGTCACCCGGCTCACCCGGTAGGTCACCACCTGCGGTACGCCCCGCAGAGCCATCTCCAGGTTGGCGGTGCCGCTCTTGGTGAGGGCGAGGTCGGCGGCGGCGCAGAGATCGGGCTTGAGCTGATCAGCCTCGGCCGCGGGAATCACCCTGGCGCGAGCTCCTGCAGCCGCCAGCACCCGCTCCAGTTCAGGCTCGAAGCCCTTCAGCCCCGTGGGCACCAGCACCTGCAGGGCCGGATGGCGCCGTTGCAGTTCGGCCACCGCCTGGGCCATCGGCGGCAGGAGATAGCGCAACTCCTGGCGCCGGGAGGCGGGCAACAGCAGCAGCACGGGCGCCTCGGCATCGATCCCCAGGCGCTGGCGGGCCTGCTCCCGCGTGGGCAGATCGGTGAGGGTGTCGATCAGGGGATGGCCCACCCAGGTGACGGCAGCGCCCCGCTGGCCGTAAAAGCGGGCTTCCTCCGGGAAAATCGCCAGGATCCGGTCGCTGAAGCCGATCAGGCGGGTGGTGCCGCCGTCCCCAAGGCGGAAGGCCCACTCCTGGGGGGCGATGTAATAGGTGATGGGCACATGCGGGAACAGGCGCTTCATGCGCAGCCCGAGATTCACATTGGCGCCCATGTAGTCGATCAGCACCACGCCATCGGGGGGGTGCTGGGCCAGCCAGTGGCGCAGGCGACGCTGCAACTGCAGGGTGGGCAGGATCAGCGGCACCGCCTCCCAGAGGCCAATCGCCCCCATCGGCGCGGTATCGGCGATGAGGTCGGCGCCGGCCTGGCGCATGCGCTCACCGCCCAGGGCCACCACCTCAAGCTCCAGGTTCCGATCCCTGGCTTCAGCGAACAGCGCCCGAATCAGCAGGCTGCCCTGCAGGTCACCGGACACCTCGCCGGTGCTCACCAGCAGACGCACCATCAGCGCTGGGGTGGCAGGGGGCCGCGTCGGCCCTGCCCGGTGGAGGCCTCCAAAAAACTCACCAGCAGCTCACCGGCCTCGGTGAGCTGCAACTGCCGGGCTTCAGCGAGCGCCTCGGCCAGCACCCGATCGCTGCGGTAGAGGAGGGTCCAGAGCTCCTGCAGCTGGCGCATCTGGGCGCCGCCATCACGATCGGCCAGGCCGCTGCGCCGGATGCCCAGCTTGTTCAAACCGCGCAGGCGACCGGGATGGCCCTCCACCATCGTGAAGGGGGGCACATCGCGGTCGATCCGGCTCATGCCACCCACCATGGCCATCGTGCCGATGTGCACGAACTGGTGGATCCCCAGCACACCGCCGATCACCGCACGGTCACCAATCACCACATGGCCGGCCACGGCCACACCGTTGGCGATCACGATGCGATCCCCGAGCACACAGTTATGGCCGATGTGGCTGTAAGCCATCAGCAGATTGCCGCTGCCGAGCTCCGTGCATTCGTCGCCCGATGTGGCCCGGTTGATCGTGACGCACTCCCGGATCGTGTTGTCGTCGCCGATCACCACGGTGGTGGGATCGCCGGCGTATTTGAGATCCTGCGGTTCCAAACCAATGCAGGCTCCGGGATACACCCGGTTGCGACGGCCCATGCGCACGCGACCATCCACCACCACGTGGGGTCCGATGCGGCAGCCATCGCCAAGCTCCACATCGCCGCCGATCACCGCATAGGGACCGATCTCCACGCCCGCACCCAGCCGGGCAGCTGGATCAACCACCGCTGTGGGGTGAATCGCGGTGGTCATCGACACGTCGGTGGCCTGAGCTGCCTGCATGATTTCAGTCCACCAGGGAGAACATCAGCTCTCCGGAGCACACCAGCTGGCCATCCACGGTGGCCTCAGCTTTCACCTTTCCAAAGCGCTGGCGCTTGAGGCTGAGCAGCTCACAACTGATCACCAGCTGATCGCCGGGCACCACGGGGCGGCGGAAGCGCACCCCATCAATGCCGGCAAACACAAACAGGCCCTTGGGCAGATCGGGCATCTGGGTCACGATCAGCCCCCCCACCTGGGCCATCGCCTCAACAATCAACACGCCCGGCATCAGCGGACGCCCGGGGAAATGGCCCTGGAACTGGGGCTCATTGAAGGTGACGTTCTTGATCGCCACAGCCCGCTTACCGGGCTCGTGCTCGATCACCCGATCCACCAGGGCGAAGGGGTAGCGATGGGGCAGAAGCCCCTGGATCTGCTCACTGGTGAGCACGGGCGTGGAGGCGCTGGTGGTCAAGGGAGCAGCAGTCACAGGGGAGAGGGGCCTTGGCTGGCCAGGGCCGCCGCCAGAGCCGTGTGCAGGCCGTGGGACCCGCGGTAGGCGAACACCTGGGCCTGGGGCAAACCGGCCAGGGCCAGATCCCCCAGCAGGTCCAGCAGCTTATGGCGCACGGGTTCGTCCACAAATCGCAGCGGCGGGTTGAGCCACCGGTCGCCATCACACACCAACGCGTTGTCGAGCGCACCGCCCTGAATCAAGCCGGCCGCCCGCAGCTGTTCCACCTGGTCGCGAAAGCCGAAGGTGCGGGCCGGGGCGATGTCACTCACATAGGCGGCGGGGGTGAGCTCAAGCGAGAACAGCTGCCGGCCGATGGCGGGCTGGGGAAACTCAATGGCTGCTCCAATCCGCAGGCCCGTGGCAGGCAGGGCGGTGGCAAAGCTGGCCCCCTGCTGCAGGGTGATCGGCCGCTCCAGGGTGGGCACGGATGCCCGGGCGCCGAGGGCGGTGAGGCCCGCTTCAGCGATGGCCTCCACCCAGGGCTCGGCGGATCCATCCATCAGGGGGATTTCCTCGCCCTCCACCAGAATCTCGGCCTGGCTGACGCCGGTGCCGGCCAGGGCGGAGAGCAGGTGTTCCACCGTGGCCAGGCGACCCTGCTCCAGCTGCAGGGCCGTACAGAGCTGGGTGTCGCTCACCTGCGACGGATCGAGGCGCTGCAGGGCCTGGCCGGAGCGATCCAACCGGCCCACCCAGTAACCCGGCCGCTCACTGCCCTGGAGTCGCACCCGGGTAGCGGCCCCGCTGTGGAGACCAACCCCGCGGCGCTCAACCGCCCCGGCGAGGGTCCAGGCCTGGCCGTAATCACTGGGCCAGGAGAACGCAGACAACCCCATTCAGAACTTCCAACCCACGCCGAGGTTGAAGCGCCAGTTACCACTGAGGTCTTGGCTGGCCACTTCCAGGCGGAGGGGACCCACCGGGGTGGTGACGATCAGACCGGTACCGATCGAATAGCCCTGGCCCGGCTTGCTGAGCAGACCTCCAGGATTGCCGGGAACGTTGGCCTGGCTGCCGAACGCCGTACCACCGTCGATGAACAGCTCGCCACTGATGATCCGGAAGATCGGAAAGCGATATTCGATCGTGGCCTCACCGAACGACTTACCGGAACCCAGGTCGCAGTCGAAGTAGCCCCGCACCGAGTTACCACCGCCGAGACAGAACGCCTCGTAGGTGGGCAGGTTGCCGACGTTGGCGCCGGCTGACACCTGAAAAGCGAGGGCCTGTTTGCAATCGGGCGCTTCCCCCTTCTTGGGCCGGCAGCCCTTGAACAGCTTCAGCCAGTTCACCGGGATGAAATAGGTGTAACTGGCGCGCAGACGGTTGAAGGTGGGTGAATCGGGGCCCACCGAGATGAACTGCTCAGTGCCCAGGCTGAGGAAATTGCCGGATGTGGGGTTACGCGGATCATTCAGCGTGCTCATCGTGGCCGCCACCCGCACACCCACCAGTTGGTTAGTGGTGGCGCAGTTGTAGGCCACGCAGATCACATTGTTCACGGTGGTGGTGCCACCGTTGAAGTTCTGGGGGCCAACGGCATAGGGCATGGAGGTGCCCGTGAAGTTGATCGGCTTCACCTGCTGGGCATTGAGGCCCACCACCACATTCCAGGGAGCCCGCTTGTAGGGGTTGCCACCATTCAAGGGACGCACCACCTGGAGGTTGCCACCGAAGCGCTGAATCGCCACGGTGTTGCCATCGAGGGCGAACCAGTTGTTGTTCACACCCAAGGCACCGTTCTCGGCCTGGGCCTGCTGAACAGTTCCGTAGGTTTTGCCCGCCAGGTTGTTGGAACTGAAGATGTTGTTGGCGATCGCGGTGGCCGGGGCGTTGTAAAAGCCGCTCGACACATCCGACACGGTCACGAACTGGCCGTTGCTCTGGCTCTGGAAGATCTGGGGAACTTCGCGGCTCAGGAACACCCGGGCCCGGAAGGCCGTGCGGTAGCGGTCGCCCTTGATCCAGGGATCGGTGAAGGTGATGTCAGCCAGGCCGCCGAACTGGCCATAGGTGAAGTTGAGCGAGGCATCCCAGGCCCGTCCGCCGAGGTTGCTGTCCTGGAGCTGGATCTGACCGAACACACCCTGGCTCTGGCTGTAGCCCAGACCACCGGAGAGGGAACCGGTCGACTGCTCCACGATGCCCAGCACGATCACCACGTGACCGGGCTCGGAGGGCACCGGCCGCAGGGTCACCTTCACGTCGCTGAACAGGCCAGTGCCGTAGAGACGCTTGATGTCTTCCTCCAGATCCTTCCGGTTGAAGACCTGGCCGGGCTTCATCGACACCTCGCGGGTGACCACCCAGGGCTTGGTCTTGCCCTTGATCGGTTGGCCCTTGTCGTTGGTGGCTTCGCCCTCCTTGTTGAGGAACTGCACCTCCACCCCATCAACGATGCCCTGGCGCACCAGGAGTTCAACCGTGCCGTCAGGACTGACGCGCTGGGGCCCCGTGACCCGTGCCAGGGAAAAGCCCTGGTCGGCGTACCACTTCTGCAGCTCCTGCATGCGGGTCTGCAGGGTGTTGAAGTTGAGGGTGCGGCCGTAATCGGCGGCGAAGGTGTCCTTCACCACCTGGGGGGGCAGCTTGGCGTCGGCCGGATCCAGCGTCACCTTGTTGAGCACCGGATTCGCCACCACGGTGACCACCAGCCGCACGCCCAGGGGTCCATCCACAGGCTGGATGCGCACATCCGAAAACCAGCCGCTGGCGTAGATCGCCGAAAGGTCGGTCTGCAGTTCGCTGCGGGTCACCCGGGTGCCCGGAGTGGCGGCCATGGCCGCATAGGCCGCCAGCTCGAGGCGCTCCCGCTCAGGATGACCTTCCAGGCCTGCGATCACCACTTCGGAGATCAGAACCCTGGGCTCGGCGGGCTTGGGCGGCTCCAGCGATCCGGATCCGGCGGCAGCCGGCTCAGCCGCTGGCTTGGCGTCGTTCTGGGCGGGAACCGCGGGCTTCTGGCCAGCAGACTTCTGCCCAGCGGGCTTCTGGGAAGCTGGCTTGGCCTGGGCTTTAGCCGGTGGCGAACTGGCTGGACTGGCTGTCGGTTTGGATTGGGCCAAACCAGCTCCGGCGGTGAGCAGGGCAGCACCCATCAGGGGCAGGGCCGCCTGGCTAACCAGGAAACCCACGGGGCGCTTGCCTGCCATATGCCTTGGATCGGAGCGGCAAGGCCGCAAATGCCGCGAACCTTACCCGTAGACCCGGGGCTCCGGACAGCACCCCTGGACCCGTTTGAGAACCTCCCCGTAGGCCTCGACAACACCGCCGAGATCCTGGCGGAACCGGTCCTTGTCGAGGATGCGGTCGTTGTTGTCCGCCACGGCCAGATCCCAGAGCCGGCAGTTGTCGGGACTGATCTCATCGGCCAGCACCAGCTGGCCATCGCCGGTGAAGCCCAGCTCGATTTTGAAGTCCACCAGCTCCAGGCCCACGCCGGCAAACAGGGCCCGCAGGGCATCGTTCACCCGCCAGGCCATGGCCTCGATCGCGGCCTTTTGCTCCCCGTTGACGAGCCCCAGCAGATGCAAGCGGGCATCGGTGAGTAGGGGATCGCCCAGGCTGTCGTCCTTGTAATAGAGATCGAGCAGCGGCGGCTCCAGGCGCGTGCCGGCGGCGATCGGCAACTGCTTGCAGAGCGAACCGGCCGCCACGTTGCGGATCACCACCTCCAGGGGCACCACCTGCACCGGCCGCACGAGCATCCAGTTCGTGCCATCCACCCCCAGGAAATGGGTGGGAATGCCGAGGGCCTCGAAGTGCTCGAAGATCAGGGCTGAGATGCGGCAGTTCATCTGCCCCTTGCCCGCCAGCTGGGCCTTCTTCTGGGCATTGAAGGCGGTGGCGTCGTCCTTGAACTCCACCGCCACCACATCGGCCTGATCGGTGGCGTACACGCGCTTGGCCTTCCCTTCATGCAGGAGGGAGCCGAGGGAATAGGCGCTCATGGATTGGGGGCGGAGGTGGAGGGGGCTGCATGGCCGCCGGGCGCCCGGGGGGAACGCACCTGGCGCTCCAGATCGGGCGTGGGGCGCGCCCGCCATTCACCGTAGGTGTCGTCGATACGGCGGCTCAGGCGGATACGGCGCTCGGCGGCGCGCGCCCTGGCAACCGCGGTTTCGGGGGTTGCGGGCAGGGCGAGCTGACGATCCAGCAGATCGGTCACCAACCCCCAGGAGCCAGCGGCGGCAGCCTGATCGAGGGCCAGCTCCAGCAGCCGCACCTGTTCGGCCAGCGGCAGTTGCCTGAGCAACGCCACCGCCTGGGCGATCCGACGGGCCGTGGCCTCGCCGGGCGTGCGCGACGCCAGCAGCACCTCAGCAGCAGCCTGGGGCTGGCCCATCGACTCGAGATAGCCAGCCAGCAGATCAAGGGCCGGGCGGGTGCTCACGCTGCCGTCGCTGTTGGCACGCACGGGCAACAGCAGGGTTTCCAGGCTGGCCAACTGGGCACCGGCCAGCTCCTGCAGCGACTCGGCCGCCACCCGATGGTCGAGACCGGCGTTGGCGGCCCGCCAGCGAAGCAGCAGCCACTGGTTGCGCTCGGCGCCGGGGGCCGGGCCGTAGCGCTCCAGCACCTTCAGGGCCGCCTGGGGCGCCTGACAGCGCAGCAGGACATCGGCATTGGCGAGCACCACGGCCAGGGGCTGGGGCGCCGGCTTGAGCGCGAGCAGGCGTGCCTGCACCGTCTGCAGCAGGCGCACATCCCCTGCCTCCACCAGCTGCAGGCACACCTGGGCCAGCTCGTCGAGATTGCCGCGGCGGAGCACCGTGGCCAGCGCCTGCTCCCGTGGCGAGGGCCTGGACTTGGCTTTGCGCGCCTCAGCCGGCAGCTGCAAGGTGAGCATCAGCGCAAGGCCTGCACTGGCCGCCGCCCTCCTGAGCCAGGCTGGTCGTGCCGCCCGTCGTCCCGCCATGTATAGAAGTGGGCACGGCGGCCCGCTGCGCGCGGTCAACCTAATCAACCCGCCGCGGCCATCCCACCACCACCGCCCTCCATGCCCCTCGCCTCCCCTGCAACCCCCACGCGGATCCTGGTGGTGGGCGGCGGCGGCCGGGAGAACGCCCTGGCCTGGGCCCTGGCCCGCTGCCCCGGCGTGGAGCAGGTGTGGGTAGCGCCGGGCAACGGCGGCACCCTCGACCTCCCCGGCTGCGGCCAACTGGCCATTGCCGAGAGCGACCGGGACGGCCTGCTGGCGGCCTGCCGCACCCATGCCGTTGAGCTGGTGGTGGTGGGTCCGGAAGCGCCCCTGGCCGCGGGCCTGGCCGATCACCTGCGCGGTGCGGGAGTACCGGTGTTCGGCCCCGGCGCCGATGGGGCCCAGCTGGAGGCCAGCAAACAGTGGGCGAAGGCCCTGATGCAGGAGGCCGGCGTGCCCACCGCCGGCTACTGGAGCGCCAGCAGCGAAGCCGAAGCGCTGGCGGTGCTGGAGCAGCAGGCCAAACCGCTGGTGGTGAAGGCCGATGGCCTGGCCGCCGGGAAGGGCGTCACCGTGGCTGAAACGGTGGACGAAGCCCGCGCGGCCGTCAGCGAGATTTTTGCGGGGCGCTTCGGGGGAGATGCCTCCCTGGTGCTGGAGGAACGCACCTTCGGGCCGGAGGTGTCGGTGTTCGCCCTCAGCGACGGCCAGCGGCTGGTGCTGCTGCCACCGGCGCAAGACCACAAACGCATCGGCGAGGGCGACACGGGCCCCAACACCGGCGGCATGGGTGCCTACGCCCCGGCTCCCCTGCTGGATGCGGCCGGGCTGGAGCAGGTGCGCCAGCTGGTGCTGGAGCCCACGCTGAAAGCCCTGCAGGCCCGGGGCATCGACTACCGCGGCGTGATCTACGCCGGCCTGATGCTCACCGAGAGCGGGCCCAGCGTGATCGAGTTCAACTGCCGCTTCGGCGATCCGGAATGCGAAACCCTGATGCCCCTGCTGGGCCCTGAGCTGGCGGCGGTGCTGCTGGCCTGCGCTCAAGGGCAGCTGGATGGGGCCCCGGAACTGAGCATCAGCCCCGGCTGCAGCGCCTGCGTGATCGCCGCGGCCGAGGGCTATCCGGGCGAGATCCGCAAGGGCGATGCGATCAGCAGCACCTTGGTGCCCTCCGACAGCCTGCAGCTGTTCCACGCCGGCACACGCCGCGAGGCGAATGGCACCTGCCACACCAACGGCGGCCGGGTGCTCGCCGTGGTGGCCCAGGCCGATGACTTTGACGCCGCCTTTGAGGGGGCCTACGCCGGCCTGGCCCAGGTGCGTTTCGAGGGCATCACGTTCCGCCGCGACATCGGCCACCAGGTGCGCAGCCGATGAGCGAGCAGGGCAGAAGCTGGCAACGGCGGCTGGGTCGCTGGTGGGCGGAGTTCAGCCTGCAGACCAAGCTGCTGGCGGTGGCCACCCTGGTGGTGAGCCTGCTGATGACGGGCATCACCTTCTTTGCCCTGAACGGCATCCAGCAGGACGCCCGCATGAGCGACACCCGCTACGCGCGGGATCTGGGGCTGCTGCTCTCGGCGAACGTGACGCCGCTGGTGGCCGAGGGCAACGACCGGGAACTCGCGGCCGTGGCCGACCGTTTCTGGCGCTCCAGCCGCAGCCTCCGCTACATCTTCTTCGCCGATCCCAACGGCGTGATCTACCTGGGCATCCCGATCGGCGGCAGTTCGGGAAGCAGCGAGCTGCTGCTCAGCCGCCGGCTCGAACTGCCGGCCGATCTGCAGAAGCGGCCCGACAGCCCCCTGGTGCGCCAGCACCTCACGCCGGACGGGCAGGTGACCGACGTGTTCGTGCCACTGGTGAGCGGCGACCGCTACCTGGGGGTGCTGGCCCTGGGGATCAACCCCAACGAAACCCTGCTGGCCAGCTCCGCCCTCACCCGCGAGGTGACGGTGGCGGTGTTCATCTCGATCTGGGTGCTGGTGATCCTGGGCGCGGTGTTCAACGCCCTCACCGTGACGCGCCCGGTGAAGGAATTGCTGCGCGGTGTGCGGCAGGTGGCGGGAGGCAATTTCGAAACCCGGGTGGAACTGCCGGTGGGCGGGGAACTGGGGGAATTGCTGGAGGGCTTCAACACGATGGCCACCGAGCTCCAGGCCTACAAGGCGGCCAACATTGAGGAGCTCAAGGCCGAGCAGGTGAAGCAGCAGTCGCTGATCGCCACCATGGCTGATGGCGCCGTGCTGCTCGATGGTGAGGGCCGCACGGTGCTGGCCAACCCCACCGCACGCCGCCTGTTCCGCTGGGAGGGCCGCAGCCTGGAGGGCAGTGAGCTGATCGCCGAACTGCCCGAGCGGCTGGCCATGGAACTGCAGGCGCCCCTGGACAGCCTGCTGAACCTGGAGAGAGACACCGCCGACGTGCGCTGCAGCTTCGGCGAGCCGGCCCGCACCCTGCGGATCGTGCTGCAGTCGGTGAGCGATGCCAGCGGCGAATCACTCAAGGGCATCGCGATGACCATTCAGGACCTCACCCGCGAGGTGGAACTCAACGCCGCCCAAAGCCGCTTCATCAGCAACGTGTCGCACGAGCTGCGCACACCGCTGTTCAACATCAAGAGCTACGTGGAAACCCTCTACGACCTGGGGGATCAGCTCAGCGATGAGGAGAAACAGGAATTCCTGGGCATCGCGAACGCCGAAACCGACCGCCTCACGCGGCTGGTGAACGACGTGCTGGATCTGTCGCGGCTGGAATCCGACCGGCAGTGGAGCTTCGAGCCGGTGGAGATCGGGCCGGCGATCGAGCAGACCCTGCGCACCTACCGGCTCAACGCCGAGGAGAAGGGGGTAGACCTGGCCTTCGCAGCCGACCCAGCCCTGCCGCGGGTGCTCGGCAACTGGGACCTGCTGCTCCAGGTGTTCGACAACCTGGTGGGCAACGGCCTCAAATTCACCCAACCCGGCGGGATGTTGATGCTGCGGGCCTACCCCTGGCCCGACCTCTGCCAGATCGAACCGAGCAACGCCCCCACGGGCAATCCCTCCTGCGATCTCACCTCACCGCTTCCCCGCTTGCGGGTGGAACTGGCCGATACGGGCTGCGGCATCTCCGAGGCCGACCAAGCCCGCATCTTCGAGCGCTTCTACCGGGTGGAGAATGCGGTTCACACCGAAGCCGGCACGGGCCTGGGGCTCTCAATCGTGCGCGGCATCCTCGAGAAACACGGCACCCAGGTGCGCATGGTGAGCGAACCGGGGATCGGCACCACCTTCTGGTTTGATCTGCCGTTGGAAACGATGGATGGGGATGAACTGCGGCTTCAGGCGGAGCGCCGCTCCAGCGAAGAAACCGCTCTCCTCACCTGATTCACTCGCCCTCCACACCCCGCACAATGCGGGAGAGCTCGCTGCGCTCGTCACTGGTGATGCGGTGCGGCACACCGGAGATGATCCGCTCGAAGTTGGAGAAGGAATCCTTGATCTCCGGGCCATTGCTCGTGATCACGAACTCGCGGATGCCCTTGTCGTGCCAAGAGCCGCGCATCTTGAACACGTTCAAGGCACGGGCCATCTCGCCGCGGATCTCCACGTACTGCAGCAGCAGGATCGTGTCGGTGATCGTGGAGATGTGGGAGTCGGTGATCGAGTGGCTGCCCATGAACTCCTCGGAGGTGTTCGTGAAGAAGCCGGCGATTTCCTCCTGCTTGGCGTAACCGGTCACCCCGATCACGAACTGGCGGAAGGCGTTGTGGCTCACGCCGCGGGCCAGGGCACTCAGCGAATCGATCGCCATGCGTGAGGGCTTGAACTGGCTGATCTCGGTCTTGATGATCTGCAGGTGATCCTCCAGACCGGTGGACTCGGGATAGGCGCAGATGATCTTGAGCAGGCCGTCCTGCTCCATCTGCTCAAAATCGATGCCCCAGCTGGTGGCATTCCGCAGCAACTGGGCCCTGGATTCCTCGTAGGCAAACAGAATCGCCCGCTCCTTGCTGCGGCAGGCATCCTCCACAAACTTGCTCACCAGCAGGGTCTTACCAGTACCGGTGGCACCCGTGGCCAGGATGATCGAATCCTTGAAGAAACCGCCCCCGCACATCTCATCGAGCTTGGGCACACCCGAGCTCACGCGCACATTGGAACTGCGCTGGGTGAGGCGCATGGCACCGAGCGGGAACACGCTGATGCCGTGGCTGCCCATGGTGAAGGGGAATTCCCCCTTCATGTGGGTGGTGCCCCGCAACTTGAGGATCTCCACCGTGCGGCGGCGGCGCTCACCCTCCAGCACGTTGCGGAGGATCACCACGTTGTCGGAAACAAATTCCTCCACGCCGTAGCGGGCGATTGGACCGTATTCATCGATCCGCTCGGTGGTCATCACCGTGGTGACGCCGATTTCCTTGAGCCGGGCGATCAAGCGGAAGATCTCCCTCCGCACCACAGACACGGCATCGTATTGCTGGAACACCGCGGTGATCGAGTCGATCGCAACACGGCGGGCCTTGTACTTGCGGATGGCGTAATTGATTCGCTCAATCAGGCCCGAGAGATCAAAGCTGCCGGCCACGTCCTGCCCTTCCGGGTCAGGTGAGGCATCGAGCAGAAACAGCTTGTCCTGCTCCACCATCTCCTGGAGATTCCAGCCGAAGCTGGCGGCATTGCGCAGGATGTCGAGCGGGGATTCCTCGAAGGTCACGAAGATCCCGGGCTCGTTGTATTGACGAATCCCGTTGTAGAGAAAGTTCAGGGAGAACACCGTCTTGCCGGTGCCGGAGGTGCCACTGATCAGGGTGGAGCGGCCGATCGGCAGACCGCCATGGCAGACGTCGTCGAAGCCCTCGATCCCCGTCGGGAGCTTCTGCACCTGCATCAGCGTGCTGGAGGTGGGAGAGGGATCCTGCATCGAGGGAGCTGTCCTGTCAGGACGCTAGGCAGTGGATGGACGAAATCAAAGAAAGATGAACAAAAGATCGGGCCGAGGCAACCCGCCGCGGGGCATCAGCTGAGTTCAGAGGCCTCATCCGCCTCCAGCTCATCGCCCAGGCCCGCCAAACTTTCGTCCGAGAGCTCGTCGTAGAGCAGGTCGAGGCCGATCAGCACCCGCTCCCGGTCGGACAGATCGCCGATGATGCGACGCACCGGAGGAGGGAGGATCTTGGCCAGGGTGGGCGTGGCCAGAATCTTGTCTTCCTCGGCGAGCTGGGGATTTTTCATCACATCAATCACCTTCAGCGCATAAACGCCCTGGAATTCCGTATCCAGGATGTTGCGCAGGGTCTTGAGTGCACGCATGGAATTGGGCGTATTGCCCGCCACGTACAGCTTGAGGATGTAGGTCTTGCGAGGACTCATGACAGGGCCTCCATGATCAAGCCGACAACGACCCATCCGCCGCAGTGGCGGGCGGGCCGGTCATCGGCGCATCGGGGGGCACGGAGCGGCGATACATCTCGCAGAGGTGGGCCATGACGTCAATAAGGGCGAGGCGGTAGTCCTGGAGAAAATCGCTCTTGTGCCCCTCCATTTTGAGCTGCTTCGAGAAGCGATCAATGAGGTTTATGTGAATCTCAACAGTCTTTGTCACGGGGAGATCACAGAAAAAAGCCGTGTTCACAAAACTCTCCAAAGCCTGATTCGCAGCAGCCGGATCACGGAAGTAGCTGAGCAACAAATCGCGATAGGTGCGCTCAAGAGATCGCACCAACTCATCACGCTCCAGCTCCGGGAGGTTGCGAAGAAAGCGGGCCGGATCACGCTTGTAGAAAACACCCAGATAGCCCAGGCGCCCCTTCAGGCGATTCACCAGCTTCCAGCGCTCCGAGCCTTCTTGCGGCCCCCCACCGGTCGGTGCGTTCTCCGAACCTTGCTCCAGTCCCTGGCGAAGGAATCCTGAAATCGCAGCATCGATGCTGTAGCGAAGCTGCTCCAGTTGGTCCTGGGGCAGATGGACTTCGCTCGGGTGGTAGTCCTGTTCGCCGGTGACATCGCCGATCACCACGGCAGGCAACAACAGCCCGGAATCGCGCAGCGTCTGGGCACTGATCGGATCGAGCACCCCGCGCTCAAGCAGCAGGGCATCAAAGGAATCCCGGCGCTGCTCAAGCTGAGCAACCGGATCGGCGGTGGCGTCCAGGGGCTCCAGGCTGACGGCACGGTCTTTCAACCAGTGCCGGCAGGCCTCCTGAAGCCGCTGGTCGCGCACGAGGCAGGCAATTGTGAGTGCCGTGTCGGCCATCGACAGCGGGGCAAACGGGCGGAACCGCAGCGGTGTGACCTCAATGTTGACGAAAGTGAGGCCTGGAGCGGAAGATCTTTGTTTGTCTTCCGTTTGTTGTGCGCCAGGCCCAATGACGGCCTCCCTGCAGCCCGGAGCCTCGGCACCGGCACCAGCCCCGTCAGCCTGTCCACGCCCCAGCCGTCATGAGCGAGACCACCACTCCAGGCCCCTACGCAATCGTTGAGGCCTCCGGCCAGCAGTTCTGGCTGCAGCCCAACCGTTACGTCGATCTCGATCGGATCGCCGCCGACGTCGACAGCACCGTGACCCTCGAGAACGTGCTGCTGGTGAACGACGGCACCAGCGCCACCCTGGGCCAGCCCTACGTGAAGGGCGCCACCGTGGAGCTCAAGGTGATGGCGCACCGCCGCGGTCCGAAGCTGATCGTGTACAAGATGCGCCCCAAGAAGAAAACCCGCCGCAAGAACGGCCATCGCCAGGAGCTCACCCGTGTGATGGTTCAGTCGATCACGGTGGGTGGCAAGGCCCTGGCCTGAGCCCTCGCGTCCCGGCATTCAGCCGCACCCAAGCGTTCCTCCTGATTCCCCTCTGCAATGGCCCACAAGAAAGGCACGGGTTCCACCCGCAACGGCCGCGACTCCAACTCCAAGCGTCTGGGCGTGAAGGCCTATGGCGGTGAGAGCGTGAATGCCGGTTCGATCCTGATCCGTCAGCGCGGCACCTCCGTGCTCCCCGGCGTGAACGTGGGTCGCGGCTCCGACGACACCCTGTTCGCCCTGGTGGACGGTGTGGTGAGCTTCGACACCATCACCCGCGGTCTGCGGACCCGCAAGCGCATCAACGTGGCGATCGGCTGATCGCCGGATCCAGCGCACTGAACAGGCCGGCAGCCCTTAGGGTTGCCGGCCTTTTTTGATGGTCAGCTGTGGATGGTCAGCCCCAGCCGCAAGGCCCCTGGCAAAAGATCTCAGGGCATCAGCCGGGCATCAGGGCATCAGCCGGTAGGCGCGGGTAGTGATCAGGTGCGGATGGAACACCTCCAGGAAGCGGCTCTGGAGCTTGCGGAAGAAGGCCTCCACCAGTTCGGGCTCATCGAAGTGGAAGGGGTATTCGCCGTTGTGCCCCTTGAAGAAGTACCAATTCAGCAGCGCCACGGCCCCGGGGCCCATGCGGCCGGCAAAGATCTCCAGTTGCCCGGCTGGATCGGGCAGGTGCTCGAGCACGTCGAGACACACCACCGTGTCGAACCGCTGGGGCAGGCTGGGATCGTCGAGGTCGCGGAAGCAGGCCAGCTTGTGGGCCAGGCCCAGCTGCCGGGCCCGCTCCTGCACGAAGGCCCGGTTGTGGGGGTTGAGATCAACGAACCACACCCGCTCCACCGCCGGCAGGGCCGCCGCGGCCAGGGCATGGCTGCCGATGCCGCCGCCGAAATCGAGCACCTGGCCCTTGGCGAACTGCTGCTGCAGGCGCAGGGTGTCGGCGATGTAGTCGGCACTGCCTAGGTGCCAGGCCGCCAGCTCCAAGAGATGGGCGGTGCCCACGGTGTCTTCGTAGAAGCTGCCGGCCCGCTCGGCCTCAAAGGCCCCGGGATGGAGGGCCGCCAGATCAGCGGTGCTGCGGGGCAACCGCTGCTCCAGCTCCTGCGGCGAGAGCTGGAGATAGGCCGCCAGCTGCTGGCGGAGGCTGAAGCCATCGGCCAGGAAAGTGTCCACGCCGAGGGTGGCCGTGCCCTGCTGCTGCGTCACGCCAACCCTGAATGCGACGCTCAACCTACGCGCCGGCCCCTTGCATTCCAGACCCCATGGCAGAACAGGCGCCCTGCGGCTTCCTGGTGCTCGACAAGCCCGCCGGCCTCACCTCCCACGCCTGCGTGAGCCGGGTGCGGCGGGCCTACGGCCTGCGGCGGGTGGGCCATGGCGGCACCCTCGATCCGGCCGTGACCGGCGTGCTGCCCATTGCCGTGGGCCCAGCCACCCGGCTGCTGCCCTATCTGGACGGTGACAAGGCCTATCGAGGCATCGTGCGCCTGGGCCTCACCACCAGCAGCGACGACCTAGAGGGTGAGGTGCTCCAGCACCAGACCGTGCCCGCCCTCGATGCCGCCGCCCTGGAGCAGGCGCTCGAGCCGTTTCGCGGCGCGATCCAGCAGCGACCGCCCCAGGTGTCGGCGGTGCACGTGGATGGGGAGCGGGCCTATGCCCGCAGCCGCCGGGGTGAAACGGTGGAGCTGGCGGCCCGCCCGGTCACCATTCACCGCCTGGAGCTGCTGGCCTGGGATCCGCAGGCCGCCGAGCTGGCGCTGGAGGTGCACTGCTCCGCGGGCACCTACATCCGATCCCTGGCCCGCGATCTAGGGAAGGCTCTGGGCTGCGGCGGCACCCTGGCCCAGCTGCGCCGCACCGAGGCCCTGGGCTTCCATCTGGATCAGGCGGTGGGCCTGGAGGCCCTGCCCCAGCCCCTGCTCGATCCCCTGGCGGCCCTCGTCCATCTGCCCCGCCACCAGCTCGAGGCGGATCAATGGGCCGGCTGGCGCTGCGGCCGCGCCTTCGCCGCGGCCCAGGAGCTCGCTCCCGACAGCCCCGTGGCGGTACTGGGGCTGGATGGCAACCTGGCAGGGATGGCCCGTGCGGTTGCCGGGGGCCTGCTGCAGCCGAAGCTGGTCTTCGACGCGGCGGGCTGAGCACCCAGGCGCCGCCTGCTCCTCTCCCTGCACTCTCCCGAACCCGATGGCCGGCCACAGCAAGTGGGCCCAGATCAAGCGCACCAAGGCGGTGGTGGATGCCAAGCGCGGCGCGGTGTTCACCCGGCTGGGGCGCGAAATCATGGTGGCGGCCCGGGGCGGCGCCGATCCGGCCGGCAACTTCCAGCTGCGCACCGCCATCGAGAAGGCCAAGGCGGCCCGGATGCCCAGCGCCAACATCGAGCGGGCAATCGCCAAGGGTTCCGGCCAGCTCAGCGGCGAGGGCGAGCAGTTTGAAACCGTGCGCTACGAGGGCTATGGGGCCGGCGGCGTGGCCGTGCTGGTGGAAGCCTTCACCGACAACCGCAACCGCACGGCGGCCGACCTGCGCCTGGCCTTCAGCAAGAACGGCGGCAACCTGGGGGAAACCGGGTGCGTGGGCTACCTGTTCGAGCAGCGCAGCGTGGTGAGGCTCACCAGCGCCGCCGGCCAGCCAGCGCTGAACGAAGACGCGCTGCTGGAGAGCCTGCTGGCCCTGGAGGAGAGCGGCGGCGCGGCCGCCCTGGGTTACGACCTGCTGGATCCGGAGGCCGACGAAGAGGACGATGGGGCCGGGGCCGAGGTGTTCGGGGCCTTCGCCGAGCTGGAGCGCCTGCAGGACGGCCTGCGCCGCCAGGGCTGGGGCGTCATCAGCTGGGAGCACCGCTGGATCCCCCAGACCGCCTGCAACCTCAGCGATCCGGAGCAACTGCGCCGCTGCCTGCGCATGCTCGATGCGCTCGAATCCCTCGACGACGTGCGCAGCGTGAGCTCCAACCTCGACGCCGACGCCGAGGCGATGGAGGCCGCCGTGGCGCTGGGGTGATCAGGCCTGCAGCCCAGAGGCGGCGGCCCGATCCGCGATCACGGTGACGGCCGGATGGTGCTGCAGCCAGCTGGCGGGAAGCGCGGCAGAGGGCGGCTCCTCCAGCACCCGGCGCAGGATCGCCGCCTTGGAGGCTCCAGTTACCACCAGCAGAACCTGCTCGGCCGCCAGGATTTCGGCCAAGCCCAGGGTGATTGCCTGCTCCGGCACCGCCGCAGGATCACCACCGAAGGCGCCTGCGTTCTGCTCGCGGGTGGCCGGGCTCAGGGCCAGGCAGCGGCAGCGGGCCTCCGGCCCGCAGGGGGGCTCGTTGAAACCCACGTGCCCATTGAGCCCCAGCCCCAGCAGCTGGAGCCCCACGCCACCTGCAGCCGCCAGCTCGGCGCCGTAACGCGCGGCCTCCCCCTGCGGATCAGGGGCACCGCCATCGGGCAGGCGCACACCCGCTGGATCCAGGCCCAGGGCCGCCACCAGGTGCTCGTGCATGAACGCGCGGAAGCTGCGGGGATCCCCCACCGGCAGGCCCACGTACTCGTCGAGGTTGAAGCTGCTCCAGCAGGCGGCCAACCCAGCCCTTTGCTGCGCCGGCAACGCCACCCAGCGGGCCGCGAGCGCGGCGTACACCGGCTCCATCGTGCGACCAGTCGCGAGCCCCAGGGGCCGCCGGCTGGCACAGGCCATGAGCAGCCGATCCGCCACCTGCGCCGCCACGGCGGCGGCATCCACCTCCACCCGCAGCTCCACGATCAGGGGGCCGGCAACGGACGGAGCTCGGTGCCCCGGTAGTAGTGGCTCAGGATCTGCCGGTAGTCGCGGCCCTGTTGGGCCATGGCGTAAGCACCCCACTGGCTCATGCCCACCCCGTGGCCGAAACCGCGGCCGATGGCCATCAGGGCCGGCTGGGGCAACTGCAGGGGCTGGGCCTCAATCGCCGGCAGTGGCGGCAGAGGCTGGGGCTGGGAGCCGGGGGCTTCCGCGGACACCACCAGGGCCACCTCGGGGGCCACGGTTTCAAAGCGCACCAGGGTGCTGCGCAGGCCGAGTCGGTTGCGCAGCTCGGGGCCCGTGAGCACCAGGGTGCCGGCAGGGCCGGTCACCCGGGCCTGGCGGATGCGACCGCTGCCGGTGGTGGCCAGCACGTCGATGCGCAGGGCACCGCCGATCTCGCGAAAGGCCTTGCGCAGCTGCTCTGGATCCAGCCGCTGCTGCCACTGGCTCACGGGGCTGGAGGTGTCGAAATCGGGCACGCTCACCAGGTAGGGGAGCTGGCGACTCCAGATGTCGCCGCTGTTTTCCGTGGTGCCGCCACCGCTGCTGTGGAACACCGCATTGGCCAGGCCGCCCTCAAAGGTGAGCACCTGGCCGCGGGTGGCGGCCACGGCCTCCCGGGTGGAGGCCGTTTCAGCCTCGATGCCCTTGTACACCTGACTGGACACCGTGGCGCTCACATCGAAGGCCGCCGCGGGCTTGCGCTGGCGCAGCACGTAGGTGCGGGCGGCCACGGCCTGGGCGCGCAGGGCATCCTGCGGCCAGCTGGCGGGCATCTCGCTGCCCACCACGCTGGGGAGGTAGGTCTCGAGCGGGAGGTGGTTCACCGCCTGGAGCCCGGAGCGGCCCATTAGCACCTGGAGCTGGCCGCGGTAGCGGCGCTGCTGGAGCTGGAAATCGCCCTGGGGAGGACCGCCCGCCGGATCGGCGGCCACCCCAGGCCCGGTGCCTGACGCCTGGCCGATCACCGAACGCAGGCCGAAGGGCTGCAGCCAAAGCCCGCTACCGGCGGCGAGCAGCTGGCGACTGCGACCGTCATCGAGCAGCACTGCACCATCGGCCTGGAGCAGCAGCCGCACGCTCTGGCCGGCGGGGATCACCAGGCCCGCGGGATTGAGCCGCAGGGGCCGCTCGAGGGCCGCAATCGTGAGCACCCCGCTCTCCGCCAGCAGCACCCGCACCACCGGCTCCGTGGCCTGGGGAGCCACGCCCCGCTCCTGGGCCACGGCGGCAGGCCCCACGGGCAGGGCACCCGGCATGACGGCCGCTGGCAGGAGCAACAACGGCACCAGCCGGGAACGGAAACGGCGGGACACGAACTGCACGGGCGTACCTGGCCATGCCGGGGCACGCCATTGTGGCCGCCATGGCAGCATGCGCCAGAGGCACAGGGCGCGTGCAAGTCACCTTCCTGGGCACCAGTTCAGGCGTTCCAACCCGCGGCCGCAACGTGTCGGCGGTGGCCCTGCGGCTGCCCCAGCGCAGCGAGCTGTGGCTGTTCGACTGCGGCGAGGGCACCCAGCACCAGTTCCTGCGCAGCGAGCTGCGGGTGAGCCAGCTCAGCCGCATCTTCATCACCCACATGCACGGCGACCACGTGCTGGGGCTGCCGGGGCTGCTGGCCAGCCTGGGGCTGGCGGGGGCCTGCACGGGCATCGATCTGTACGGCCCCGATCCCCTGCGCGACTACCTGGAAGGGGTGCTGCGCACCACCTCCACCCGGATCGGCTACCCGCTACGCAGCCACAAGGTGAAAAACGCGGCGGCCAGCGGTGAACTGGTGCTCGACGACGGCGACCTCACCGTGCGCTGCACCCCGCTCACCCACCGGGTTCCGGCCTACGCCTACCGGGTGGACCAGAAGCCCCGGGCTGGCCGCTTCGATATCGAGCAGGCCCGCGCCCTCGGGATCCCGCCCGGGCCGGTCTACGCCGAACTCAAACGCGGGCGCACCGTGACCCTCGACGACGGTCGGATCATCAACGGCGAGAGCCTCTGCGGGCCGGAGCGTCCCGGCGCCAGCCTGGTGTATTGCACCGACACCGTGTTCTGCGAGGCAGCCGTGGAGCTGGCCGCCGGGGCCGACCTGCTGATCCACGAGAGCACCTTCTCCCACGCGGAAGCCGAGATGGCCTTCGCGCGTCAGCACTCCACCAGCACCATGGCCGCCCAGACCGCCCTGGCCGCCGGCGTGAAGCAGCTGGCGCTCACCCACCTGAGCCCCCGCTACGTGCCGGGCAACCCCGTGACGCCGGACGACCTGCTGAACGAGGCGCGGGCGATCTTCCCCAACACCGTGATGGCCAAGGACTTCCTCAGCATCGACGTGATCCCGCCCGAACCCGAGACCGCCGAAACCACCGGCTGAGCCTGCAACAGTTCGCGCGATTCGGCGCCGGAGGCCCCGTCCCCCGTGATACAAGGTCTCCGATGCGGTGATCACCGCCCTAACGCCCGGCTTCTCCTGATGGCCTCCTCCCTCACCTCAGCCATTCGCGCGCTGGCCCGCACGCTTCTGGCCCTGCCCCTGGCCCTGCTGCTGCTGGCTGGCTTCGGAGCCCCCGCCCAGGCCGCCCAATGGACGACCGAGCAGCTGACGGTTCCCGCCAATCCCGAAGGCACCCTGGTGACCTTCAGCGAGCAGGAGATCCGCACCGGCCGCAAGCTGTTCAACAACAGCTGCGGTGAGTGCCATGCCGGCGGGATCACCAAGACCAACCAAAACGTGGGCCTCGACCCCGAAACCCTGGCCCTGGCCACCCCGGCCCGCGACAACGTTGCCGCCCTGGTGGATTACATGAAGGATCCCACCAGCTACGACGGCGAGTACTCCATCGCCGACGTGCACCCCAGCATCCGCAGCAGCGACATCTTCGTGAAGATGCGCGATCTCGACGACGAAGACCTGCGCGAGATGGCCGGCTACATCCTGGTGGCCCCCAAGGTGCAGGGCGTCCAGTGGGGCGGCGGCAAGATCTACTTCTGATCCATCAGCAACGGGCCACCGCCTCGGTGGCCACCGACGCCCCGGCTCTGGCCGGGGCTTTTTGATGGCATGCCGTCAGACGACCGCAGGCGGATGGGTGTTCGCCGGGTCGTGGGAGGAGGGCAGCTTGCTGTACCACCACTCCTGCAGCTCCGGTGCCAGGCGCACCGGGAACAGGGTGATCACCGTGCGGGTGGGGCGAGCCCCGGGCTGGAGCAGCTCCACGGCGTAGGAAGGGCACCGACGGGCCGCCAGATCGGCGACGAAGCGCCGGCCCACCCGGCGCCAGCTGGGCTCCTTGCTGCGCCATGCAAGCCGGCAGCAGGGCCAGGGCAACTCCTCCCGGTCAAACAGGCGGCAACAGGGGCCGATCACGCGGTAGCTGAACTGACCACCAGGACTGGTGTGCTCGCTGCCAGCTGCCAGCAGGGCACGGGCTGGAGCTGCGGATGCGGCAGGGGCCGGGGATGCGGCTGGGGTAAGGGCGGACATAAAAAAGCCACCCCGAGGGGTGGCAAAACGGTAACCCAGTTCGGGCAGGGCTCAGTAGAGCTCTTCTTCGGCGTGGGTCTTGATGGTGCAGTCACTGGTGGGATAAGCCACGCAGGTGAGCACGAAACCGGCTTCGATCTGGTCGTCGTCCAGGAAGCTCTGGTCGCTCTGATCCACGGTGCCAGCGGTGATCTTGCCGGCGCAGGTGCTGCAGGCGCCAGCGCGGCAGGAGTAGGGGAGGTCGATGCCCTGCTCTTCAGCGGCATCGAGGATGTACTGGTCGTCAGGAACCTCGATGGTCTTGTTGAGGCCTTCGCTCTCGCTGATGAGGGTGACCTTGTAGGAAGCCATGGAAGGGATTGGGGCTCACAGGCACCCGGAACACCGGGCCTGTAGGACTCGCCATTCATACTCCCGCCGCCACCCTTTCCCGCGGGTTTGTGAGGGCCAGCGCGGGAAGCCCAATCAAAGGCAGGGCACAGATCAGTGTGCCTTATGCAACATCATCAAACCCCAGCGCCCCTGCTCCACCGCCAGTTCGGCATGCCACCCCTGCAGGGCGAGTGCTTCGGCAAGGGCAGGAGCCTGATCCACCAGCAGTCCGCTGAGCAGTCCCACCCCATCGGGGGCGAGCACCGTGTGGAAAGCGGGACAGAGCGCCTCGATCACCGGCGCGAGGATGTTGCACAGCAGCAGATCGGCGGGGCGACCCTCCAGCAGGGTCGCGAGCTCCTCCACCGAGCCGTGGACCACCTGGAGCCGGTCACTGAAGCCGCTCACCGAAGCGTTGTCGCGGGTGGCGCGCACCGCCAGGTCGTCGGTGTCGGCGGCAGCCACGAAGGCCGCACCCTGCAGCAGGGTGGCCACGCCCAGGATGCCGCTGCCGCAACCCAGATCAGCCACCCGGATGGGGCCCAGGTCGGGGCCTGAGCCGGCCGTGGCACCGCGCTCGTCGGCCAGCCGCTCGATGGCCTCCAGGCAGAGGCGGGTGGTGGGATGGCTACCGGTGCCAAAGGCGTTGCCGGGATCCATGCGGATCACCAGCCGATCGGCATGCTCGGGCGGTAACTCCAGCCAGGCGGGAAGGATCAGCAAGCGCTGGCCCACCGGATCGGGCTCCCAGTGCTGTTTCCAGGTGAGGCTCCAGTCTTCGTCGGCCTGGTGGATCCAGCGGATCGGAGGGAGCTGCAGGCCAAAGGTCTCCGCCAGCGGGACCAGGGCCTGCCCCAGCTGCTCCCGCTCGGCCTCGGGCCAATCGGATTCAGGCAGCCAGGCGATCAGCAGCCGCTCCTGGGGCGACTCCGGCGCATGGCTCATGGCCACGCGCGGAATCCCCAGGGAATTCAGCTTCCAGATGATCGACTCCTCCAGCTCCGGGAGGGCGGCCATCTCGAGCCGCCACCAGGCCAGAGCCATCAGAGCGTCACCGGATGGGCTTCCTGGATGCCGTTGATGCCGTGGATCGTGGCCAGCAGATCCGAGGGGATCGGGTCGTCCACGGAGAGCACCATCACGGCATCGCCGCGCACGATGCGGCGGCCCACCTGCATCGAGGCGATGTTCACGTTGTGCTGCCCCAGCAGGGAGCCGAGCTGGCCGATGATGCCTGGCATGTCCCGGTGGCGGGTGAACAGCATGTGACGGCTGGGCGTCACGTTCACCGGGAACTCGTCGATGGTGGTGATGCGGAGTTCGCCGTCGGCAAACACCGCACCGGTCACGGTGTGGTTGCCGTTGGAGCCCTTGGAACTCAACTGCAGGGAACCACCGGCGAAATCGCGGGCGGCTTCGTCCTTCACCTCGAGCACGTGGATGCCGCGCTCCTTGGCCTCAAGGCTCGCGTTCACGTAGTTGATGCTGTCGCCCAGGGCAGTGGAGAGCATGCCCTTGAGGGCCGCCACCACCAGGGGCTGGGCCGGATGGGCGGAGAACTCGCCCTGGAGGCGCACTTCCAGCTCGCTGATCTGGCCGCCGGCCAGCTGGCTGATCAGCTGACCCAGGGTTTCGGCCAGCTGCAGATGGGGCTTGAGCTGCTCCATCACCTCGGCGTTGAGACCGGGGATGTTCACGGCGCTGCGGGCGGGCAGGCCCAGCAGCACGTCGCGGATCTGCTCGGCCACGTCGATGGCCACATTCTCCTGGGCCTCTTCGGTGCTGGCGCCCAGGTGGGGGGTGAGCACCAGGCGCTCCTTCACGCTGCGCAGCGGCGAATCCGCCACCAGCGGTTCCTTCGCGAACACATCGAGGGCGGCGCCAGCAATCACGCCGTTCTCCACGGCCTCCGCCAGGGCAGCCTCATCCACGATGCCGCCGCGGGCGCAGTTCACCAGGCGAGCCGAGGGCTTCATGGTGCGCAGCAGCTCGGCGTTCACCAGGTTCTCGGTGTCCGGCGTGCGGGGCAGGTGCAGGGTGATGTAGTCGGCCTGGGCGAACAGATCCGCCAGGGGCAGCAGCTTCACCTGCATCTGCTGGGCGCGCTCAGCCGACACGAACGGGTCGTAGGCCAGCAATTCCATGCCCATGGCCTTGGCCACGCGGGCCACGTGGGAGCCGATCTTGCCCAGTCCCACCACACCGAGCTTTTTCTTGTAGAGCTCGTTGCCCACGTAGGTCTTGCGGTCCCAGCCGCCGGCCATGGTGCTGGCGTGGGCGTGGGGCACGTGGCGCGACAGCGAGAGCATCAGCGCCAGGGCGTGCTCGGCGGCGGCAATGGTGTTGCCCTCGGGCGAATTCACCACCAGCACGCCGCGCTTGGTGGCGGCCGGTACGTCGACGTTGTCGACCCCCACACCAGCGCGGCCGATGATCCGCAGCTTGTCTGCGGCCTCGATGATGTCCGCGGTCACGGTGGTACCGGAGCGGATCATCAGGCCGTCGTAGTCGCCGATGATGTCCTTGAGCTGGTCAGGCGACAGGCCGGTGCGCACATCCACCTGGGCTACCTGCGACAGGATGTCGATCCCCGCCTGATCAATGGGATCTGATACCAGTACCTTCGTCATGCCCGGCGGGGTGGTGGGTGAGCCGGGGGTGAAGTGTAGTGAGCAGCCAGAATCCCCCTTTCTGAGCGGCCGCCACCGGCGGCAGGGGGGAGGGCTTGGCCACAAGCGTGGTGCTGGTGCTCGACAACCGCGAGCGACTGAAGCAACTGAAGGACAAGCTCGCTGCCGTGCAGCCCCCGATGGCCAGCCTGGTGGCGATCGGAGCGGAGGAAACCCCCCTGGCGGAGGTGGTGCGGCTCAATCCAGCGGCGGCCCGCCAGGCCCGTCAGCGCAGCATGGCCCGCTGGCTGATGCCCTTTGGCTTCATGGCCGGCCTCACCTTCACGTACATCACCGATCTCGACACCTTCGCCTTCTTCGGCGAGTGGAGCCAGCACCTGATCGGTGCCCTGCTGGGCCTGGGGTCGGGCTGGATGGGCAGCTTCGCCGCCGCCGCCTCGGTGAACTCGGAGGAAGACGACCGGATCCGCAGCCTGCGCAACCGGCTGGAGGAGGGCAACTGGCTGCTGCTGGTGGAAACCGCCGACGGCGTGGAGATGCCCTGGACCACCCTGCAGCAGGGCCGCCCCAAGGCCGTGGTGCGCCTGGGCGACAGCTGAGCGCCG
The DNA here is from genome assembly GCA_040399185.1 of Prochlorococcaceae cyanobacterium. Taxonomy (GTDB): domain Bacteria; phylum Cyanobacteriota; class Cyanobacteriia; order PCC-6307; family Cyanobiaceae; genus UBA5018. The sequence continues at coordinate 15,602 of JBBASQ010000009.1, read as the reverse complement.
CAGAGCTGTGATGTTGCCCCGCAAGGAGCTGCTGGAGGGAGCCCCGGATCCCGCCGCCCTCGAGCCCGTGATCGCCGCGGCCGAGGAGGCCCTGCGCACCTGGACCCCTGTCTGGACGGCTTTTCTGCCGGCGGAGCTGCGCGAACAGGCCGAAGCGCGTCTGGGGCCACTGAGCGAGCTCAGCCTCCATGGAGACGGCGGCCATGGGGGCGCCGAGCGCCAACGGCTGCTGCTGCAACGGACCGACAGCCACCTCGACCCCGGCTCGCTGCCGAGCGAGCTGGCGGGGCTAGAGATCAGCGGCAACTTCCTCTTCGATCCAGCCGAGCCCGGCGATGTGCGCGCCGGCCTGCTGGCCGCCGGGGCCTCACCTGGTGAGGTGGGCGACATCTGGATGCGCGGCGACCGCGGCGCCCAGGCGATCGTGACGGCCGCCCTGGCGGCGCGCCTGCAGGGGGCCACCGGCCAGGTGCGCACGGTGCCAGTGGAACTGACGGCCCGGCCCATCGTTGAACTGCAGCTACCGGCGAAGCGAGCCAGCAAACGCCTCACCAGCGTGGAGGCCTCGCTTCGGCTCGATGCCCTGGCCTCGGCGGGCTTTGGCATGTCGCGCAGCCGCATGGCCGATCTCATCCGCCAGGGAGCTGTGCGGCTGAACTGGAATGCGGTCAGCAGCCCCAGCCGCGAACTGGCCTCAGGCGATCGGGTGCAGCTCGAGGGGCGTGGCGAACTGCTGGTTGAGGAGCTGGCCCTCACCAAACGCGACCGCTGGCGCGTCACCCTTGTGCGCCGCTGAAGAAGCCCCGCACCAGTGGCTGCTAGGTTGCCGGGGCTTGGGCGATTAGCTCAGAGGTAGAGCACTACCTTGACACGGTAGGAGTCACTGGTTCGATTCCAGTATCGCCCACTCCAATTCGTTGAACCTGTCTCCATTGACGGCGTCCAATCCCGCTCAGCTCACAGTTGTGGTGGGGCTGGCGCGGTCAGGAATTGGTGTGGCACGCCTGCTGCGCGCCCAGGGCTGCAACGTGCGGCTGGTGGAAAGCAAGGACACACCGGAGCTCCAGGCCCGAGCGCGGGCGCTGCAGGGCGAGGGCATCGATGTGCGCCTCGGTGTACCCCTGGCCCTGGAGGCGCTAACCCCACTCCCAGCCGAAACAGCGGTGGTGGTGAGCCCGGGAATCCGGTGGGACCACCCCACGTTGGAAACCCTGCGCCACAACGGGGTGACCGTGCAGGGAGACCTGCTGCCGGCCTGGCAGGCGAGCCGCTCCACGCCCTGGATCGGCATCACCGGCACCAACGGCAAAACCACGGTGACCCACCTGGTGACCCACCTGCTGGAGCAGGCCGGCCTGGCTGCCCCCATGGGCGGGAATGTGGGCCATTCCGGAGCCGAGCTGGTGCTGGAGCGCTGCCTGAAGGCACCCCAGCCACCCGACTGGTTGGTGATGGAGATGAGCAGTTACCAGATCGAGGCCAGCCCCCAGATCGCTCCCGCCGTGGGCATCTGGACCACCCTCACCCCCGACCACCTGGAGCGGCACGGCACGGTGGAGGCCTACCGGGCGATCAAGCGTGGCCTGCTGGAGCGCAGCGCGGTGCGGATCCTCAATGCCGACGACCCCGATCTGCTGGCCCATGCCGGCAGCTGGCGGCAACCGGTGCAATGGATCACCGCCCGGCCGCGCGCAGCCCTCCCCGCCGAGCTGGATCCCCTGCTGTGGATCGACCACAACCGGGTGTGGCTCCGCCCCCCCACCGGCGCCGATCCGATCAACCTGATGGATGCCGACTGCCTGGCGATGCCCGGCGACCACAACCGTCAGAACCTGCTGATGGCCGCCGCCGCCGGACTGCAGGCCAGACTGGGCGGGACCCAGATGGAGCAGGCCTTCAGGGCCTTCCCCGGGGTGCCGCACCGGCTGGAGCGGATCCGCCAGCACGGCGGCATCCACTGGTTCAACGACAGCAAGGCCACCAACTACGACGCCGCCGAGGTGGCCCTCAAGGCCTTGGGGGGACCGCTGGTGGCCCTGGCCGGCGGCCAGTCGAAGCTCGGGGATGCCTCCGCCTGGGTGGCGGCCCTGCAGCAGAAAGCGGCCGCCGTGGTGCTGTTCGGAGCCGCGGCGGAGGAATTCAGTGGCCTGTTGGCCGCGGGCGGCTTCCGCGGCGAGGTGCACCGCTGTGCGGGACTGGCCGAGGCCGTTCCCCTGGCCGCAGGGCTGGCCCCGAAGCTGGGCTGCGGGGCTGTGCTGCTCTCACCGGCCTGCGCGAGCTTCGATCAATACACCGACTTCGAAGCCCGCGGCGACCATTTCCGCCAGCTGGTGCTGGCGCTCTGAACCGGGGCGCTTGCCCTCAGCCCTGCTCGGACGCGAGCTGCAGGTAGGCCGCAGCACCGATGCACACCGCCAGGGGCACGGTGGCGAACAGCCCCACCCCGCAGGCGATCACGCCCGACACCGAAATGGCACCCACCACCAGCAGGAAGGCGGCGATGTCGAACCAGCGGGCGGTGACCAGGGCCCGGGAGAGTGCCATGGCATCGAGGAAGGCGATGCGGCGATCCACCAGCACGAACGCCGCGAACCAGTAGGCCACGGCCAGATAGATGCCGGGGATGCCGAAGGCCAGCAGACCGAGCAGCACGGCGATCGTGACGAACACCGAATAGCCGAGCAGGTTGAAGATCTGACCCGACACGGCAAACAGCTGGCCGAACTTGAAGGTTTCCCCCTTCGCGGCCATCAGACCGCCGTGAATGAGGGCGATGTTGCCCACCAGATGGACCACCACCTGGAGCAGCAGCAGCAGGCCGTAGGGAATCAGCAGCAACAGCTGGGGATTCGGGCCACTGAAGGCCTCACCCACCTTGGAGGCCAGCAGCGACACCACGCCAAGGGCAATGAAATAGAGAACCGAAAATCCCACCAGCACCCAGGCGTTGCGGGCGAATCCCCGCGCACCGTGCTGAATGATCGAGCCGTACTGCATGGGGCTGGCCAATCCAAGGAACAGACGCCCCGAGTGTTCAAGGCGAACAATGGTGCTGTCAACGGAAGGGCAGTGATCTGAAATACGATCCGGCCGTTCATGGGGCCCCAGGGCCGACACGCGATGGCCTGGTGGCTGATGAAAAGCGAGCCGGATGTGTACGGCATCGACGATCTGCAGCGGGAAGGCACCACCCTCTGGGATGGCATCCGGAACTACCAGGCCCGCAATTTCATGCGCAGCATGCAGCCGGGTGACCGGGCGTTTTTCTATCACTCCAACGCCAAACCTCCGGGCATCGTGGGGCTGATGGAAGTGATCGAAACCGGCCTGACCGATCCCAGCCAATTCGACCCCGCGTCGAAGTATTTCGATCCCGCATCGAAGCCCGAGGCTCCCCGCTGGGATTGTGCTCGGTTGCGCTATCTCCGCCACTTCCCAGCCCTGCTCAGCCTCGATGTGCTGCGGGAGGAGTTCGGGCCTGACGAGCTCGGCGTGGTGAAGCGGGGCACCCGCCTCTCCATCATCCCGGTGCCCGAGCCCACGGCGGAGCGCCTGCTCACCCTGCTGGAGGCGGGTTGAAGCGGCTCCAGCCCGGCAGCGATGCCCCGATCGCGATTCGCACCGCCGTTGACCAGGGCTGGCAGGCCTACCGGCACAACGCCTGGAGCCTCAGCGGTTTCGCCCTGCTGGCCGGGGGGCTGAACCTGCTGGCCCAATTCACCTTTCGCCAGGCTTCCGGGGGCCTCTTCACACCGGCGGGCGACCCGGTGCCTGCCGCCATGGTGGGCAGTGCCGCGGCGTTGCTGGCCTGGGCGCTGAGCGGCCTGTGGCTGCTGGTGGGCCTGCTGCAGGGGGCGGAGGAATCCCTAGCCGGGAAGGCTGTGGAGCTACCGCTGCTGCTCAAGCCCAACTGGCCGGCAATGGTGCGCAGCTTCGGCACCCTGGCCCTGATCGCAGCCGTGCTCTGGGGGGTTCGGGAACTGGCCGATGCCACCGCAGCCCTACTCACCTTGATCCAGCCCCTACTGGCCCCCCTCCCGCTGGTGGCGCGCCTGGCGGTGCTGGTCTATCTCGCCACCGACCAGGTGCTCTGCCTGCCGATCACGGTGCTCGGAGCAGCCCCTCCCCTGGCCGCTGTTCAGAGCGGCCGCCGGGCCATCGATCCCCACTGGCTCCAGGCCCTGGGGCTGCTCCTGGTGGTGGGATTGATGCTGCTGGCCGGGGTGCTGCTGCTGCTGGCCGGGCTGGTGGTGGCCCTGCCCGTTGCCCTCTGCACGCTCACCGCGGCCTATCACCAGCTGTTCGGGCGTCCTGGGAACAGATTGGCCAGATAGCAACGGGTGAGCTCGCGGCTGGAAGCGCCGTTCTGCACCAGAAAGCGCGCCACCGCAGGCTCACCATGCCGCCCATGACGGAATCTCCCGGTGGGACCTCGCCCGCCTGCATCGTTGCTCCCCCATCTCGGCCACCAGTTCTCCACACGGGGCCAGGGCCGTCAGCGGCAGGCCTGTCTCAAGCTGGCGGCGCGTTCGATCCCGAAGCCGTGACCATCGCCCTGCTTGGCACCGCCCTGCATCGGCTCACGGCGTGCCAGCCTGATGATCCAGCGCTGTGAGCTCCAGCCCTTGAAGGGCTGCGCAGATCGCGGCACTGGCCTCTGGGCCCCAACCGGCCTCCAACCCCCGGCGCCCGGGCGCCGGCGTGAGCACGAACCGCAGGCTCCACTGGCGGCGATCGCCCTCCAGCTCCATCCAGAGGCTTCCAGGGCCAAGGTCGCGCTCCAGCTCCAGGGCAATGGATTCCTCCGGCATCAGCTGATCGGCGATGGAGGCCAGCTGACGCTCCAGTTCAGCGGCCAGCTGCCGCAGCTGGGTGGCCTCAGGCCAACTGAACTCCGCAGCCCAGGTCTCCCCCCCGATCAACACAGGAAAGGGGTGGCGGGCTGGATCCACCAGCAGCCGCCACCCCTTACCTTCCAACACCTGCACGGTCTGGATCAGCCAGGCAGCAGGTCGGGCTGGTCCTGCTCATCGGAGAGCTCAATGATGGCGCGCTGCACCGGCTTCACCATCACCTCATCCATCAGACCGTCAAAGTCGTCGAAACGGCGCTGCTTGGCGCGAAAGGCAATCCGCACGGTGGTGAGGTAGCGATTGCTGGAGTGGCGGATCAGGCTCTCGGCACGCTGGGCGAGCTCCTTGGGATTCAGCTGCACGCCGCTCTGCATGGCACACCTATCAATCTGTCAACACTAGCCGGCAGCTAGAAGAGCCCCCATGCGGGGCACCCTGGCGATCGATCTGGGCAGCAGCACAACGGTGCTGGCCTGGCTTCCCGGCGGCGGTGAGCCCCGGCTCCTGGCCGTGGAGCCCTACGCCCTGGCCGAGCCGCCGGTGGTGCCCAGTCTGGTGTGGCTGCCCGGCGCCTCAAGCACCCGACCCCTGATTGGCCGGCAGGTGCTGGAGGCGGGCCTGGCGACCGCCGATGGCCCCCAGCTGCATCGCGATTTCAAGCGCCGGATCGGCGCCCCGGGTCCGGCCGCGCCCGGCAGCTTTCTCAGCCCGGAAGCGGTGGGCAGCCTGCTGCTGCAGCGGCTATGGGAGGCCCTGCCGCAAGGGGTGGAGCCGGAACGGCTGGTGCTCACGGCACCAATCGACACCTACCGGGCCTACCGCCAGTGGCTGCTGCAGGCCTGTGGAGCGCTGCCGGTGGCGGAGCTGGCACTGGTGGATGAACCCACCGCCGCCGCCATCGGCGCCGGCCTGCCGCCGGGCAGCAGCGTGCTGGTGGTGGACCTGGGCGGCGGCACGGTGGATCTGTCGCTGGTCACCCTCCAGGGCGGGGAGGGCCGGGCCGCCCCGATCGCCCAGCTGCTGCGCTTCGCGGGCCGCGATCTCGAGCGCAGCAGCCAGGCCCTGCGCACCGCCCAGGTGGTGGGCAAAGCCGGCCTGCCCATTGGTGGGCGCGACATCGACCGCTGGATCGCCGCTCGGCTGCGCCCGGATGCCCCCCCGGGCAACGCCCTGCTGGCGGCCGCCGAGCGGTTGAAATGCGCCCTCAGCAGCCAAACCGAAGCCCTGGCCCTCTGGAGCGATGACCAGGGCACGAGCCATGAGCTGCGCCTGAGCCGGAAGGAGCTGAACCAGCTGCTGGAGGAGCAAGGACTGATCGCCCAGCTGGATCAACTGCTGGAGCAGGTGCTGGCCGCCGGCCGTGCCGCAGGCCTGCGCCTGGGGGATCTGGCCGCGGTGCTGCCGGTGGGTGGCGCCAGCCGGATGGAGCGGATTCACCAGTGGCTCCAGGAGCGCTGCCCGGGGATCCCGATCCGAGGGGAGCGGCCGGTGGAGGCGGTGGCCCTCGGGGCCCTGGCCCTCACCCCGGGCCTGCGGCTGCGGGATGTGCTCAGCCATGGCGTGTCGCTGCGCTGCTGGGACCAGCGGGCCGGAACCCACCGCTGGCACCCGCTGTTTCTGCCAGGGCAGGGCTGGCCCACCGCCAACCCACTGGAGCTGGTGCTTGCCGCCAGCCGCGATGGCCAGCACCAGCTGGAGCTGGTGCTGGGCGAACCCCTGGCGGAGGAGCGGGCCGAGGTGGTGTTCGAGAACGGGCTGCCCGTGCTGCGGCAGCGACCGGCCAGCGCCCCGCGGGTCGAGCCCTGGGCGCACCAGCCCGCCGCCTTGCCCCTCGATCCACCGGGCCGCCAGGGGCAGGACTGCCTGCGGCTGTGTTTCGCCATCAACACCGAGGGAGATCTCACGCTCACGGGGCGCGACCTGCGCACCGACCACGAACTCCCCCTGCAAACGCTGGGCTCCGTGCGCTGAGGCAGGGCCCCAGAGAGTGGACGCCACCGGCGCTGCCCCCCCAGGCCTGCCCTTGCGGCCGGCGTTTCCATAGAACGGTGCGAGGTTCTCTCGCCGTCCTCCCTTGGCCCTGCGCCGGAACAGGCTGCCTCGGTTCTGGCTGGGTCTCACCCTCGGCCTGGTGGCCGCTGGCGTGGGCGGGGTGTACTGGTGGGAGCGCCAGCTACCGAACCGCCTGGAGCAGGCGGCGGCCAAGGGGGATCTGGAGGCCTGCCTGCGCTACGGCAACCAGCTCGAGGCCCTGCGCTGGCTCGGGGGAGCCACCTACGGCGAGCAGGGCTCCTGCCGGCGCCGGCGTGCCCAGCAGCTCTGGGATGAACAGCAGTGGGGCGAAGCCCTGCAGCTCCAGCTCCAGCTGGTGAACTCCAACGCGGGCACAAAGACCGACGAACAACGGCTGATCCGCTGGCAGCAGGAGCTGCAACAGCGGGCCCTGGTGCGCTACCGCGATGGCGACCTCGACGGGGCCCTGGCCGTACTGGCGGCCATGGGGGAAGACCGCCGGGCCGATGGCACGAGCGTGGGCGACCGGCTGCGGGAGAGCTGGACCCGCAACCGCCTGCAACTCGAACGGGCCACATCCCTAGTGGGGCAGAAGCGCTGGTTTGAGGCCCTCGATGCCCTCAATCGCATCGATCACCCCTGGTGGAAGCAGCGCAGTGCACCGCAGCGCAAGCAGGTGGAGCAGGGCATTGCCAGCCTCAACCCCAAGTCGGTGGAGCGGGATGCCCATGGCTCACTGCCCCACACGGTTCCCGCCGAGAAGCTGGATGCCGAGGTGCAACGCCGTATCGCCCAGGGCATGGATGAGTGGCGCGCATTCCAGAGCGCCTGCAGGACCCTCGGCGGGAAGGTGGTGGAGGCCGGTCCGGAATCCGCCTGCCAGCGATGAGCGCGTGACAAGATTGGCGCCTTGAGAAGCAAGCGCTCCGATGCAGCCAGGTGATCGGGTGAAGGTCTGCCAGAGCGTGGTGGTGTTTCACCATCCCCAGCACCGCGGCCAGGCCTTCGATCTCATGGGCCAGGAGGGCGAGGTGGTCACCGTGCTCAACGACTACAAGGGCCGCGTGATCAGCCCCACCCTTCCGGTGATCGTGGCCTTCGGCAAGTTCCGCGCCCACTTCCGCGGCGACGAACTTCAGGCCGCCTGATCCACTCAGGGCCGGATCAGAAAGACGCCTTCCTCCCCATCGATCTGCTGCAGGCAGAGTTCAATCGTTTCCTGCCGACTGGTGGGCACCACCCGGCCGCAATAGTCGGGCTGGATCGGCAGCTCCCGGTGTCCCCGGTCGACCATCACCGCCAGCGCCACCCGTTTCGGCCGCCCCCAGGCCTGCAGCGCCTCCAGCGCCGCCCTCACCGTGCGGCCCGTGAAGATCACGTCATCCACGAGCACCACCACCCGGCCCTCCAGGGCACCGGGTAGTTCGGTGGGCTGGGTGAGCCGGGTGCCGATCCGCGCCAGGTCGTCGCGGTGGAAGGTGGGATCAAGACTGCCCCGCTCCACCGGCTGACCGCAGAGCCCCTCCAGCCGTTGGGCCAGCACCGCAGCCAGGGCCACCCCTCGGGTGGGGATGCCCACCAACAGCAAGTCCTGGGGATCGAGAGCCCCTTCGAGGATCTGGGAGGCCAGGCGATCGAGGGTGCGTCCGAGCTCCTGGGCGGAGAGCAGTTCAAGGCGGGTCATCGGCCGACCTGGGCCATGTGTGACCAAAGGCTGACGCAGCGGGGATCACAGCAGGGACACCCACGTCCAGCCTGTAGGTTGGCCTTGGAAGGCATTGATCCAACGCCTCACCGGCGTTTTGATCGGGCGTCTCAACGCAAGCCTGGCGATCGAGAGACGGGTGACAGCAATTCCCTCCCAGCACAGTTCCAGCGCGAGTTCCACCGGTCGATCGGCTGACGGTGGTGCAGGGATCAACCGTCAACCCAACCACGGCTCCCATTCCGTTCTCAACGAAGCGAGCCTGAAAGGCTCTTCACCTGTCGCTCCCGTCGTTCTCTGCATCCTTGATGGGTGGGGCTATCGACCGGAGCCCGCCCACAACGCCATCCGCGCCGCCGAAACGCCGGTGATGGATGCCCTGTGGCATGCCTATCCCCACACTTTGATCGAGGCGAGCGGTGGAGCCGTTGGCCTCCCCGATGACCAGATGGGCAACTCCGAGGTGGGTCACCTCACCATCGGATCCGGTCGGGTGATCCGCCAGGAACTGGTGCGCATCGGCCAGGCAGTCCGCAACGGAACGATCCTCAGTAATGGGGCTCTCAATGGGCTGGGCGATCGCCTGCTGGCGAGCGGTGGCACCCTCCATCTGCTGGGCCTCTGCTCCGATGGTGGCGTACACAGCCATGTCGATCACCTCGGCGGCCTGCTGCGCTGGGCTGCCGGCCGCGGCCTCACCGACGTGGCCATCCACGTGATCACCGATGGCCGCGATACGGCCCCGAACAGCGCGCCGGCCTTTGTGGCCCGCGTACAGGAGCTGATCGATGAAGCGGGGGTCGGCCGCATCGCCACCCTGTGCGGCCGCTACTGGGCGATGGACCGCGACAACCGCTGGGAGCGCACCGAAAAGGCCTACCGCCTGCTCACCGAAGCCGCTGAGCCCTGCGGCCTCAGCCCCGCGGCGGTAATCGAAGCCTCCTATGACGGCGACGTGGGCGATGAGTTCCTGGAACCGGCGCGCATCGCCGATGGCGTGCTCAAGCCCGGCGATGGCCTGGTGTGCTTCAACTTCCGACCTGACCGGGTGCGCCAGTTGATCCGAGCCCTGGTGCTGCCCGACTTCGATGGCTTCAACCGCGAGCGCATCGAGCCCCTCGACGTGGTGACCTTCACCCAATACGAAAAGGGCCTGCCCGTGGCCGTGGCCTTCCCGCCGGAATCCCTCGATGGCCTGCTGGGTCAGGTGATTTCCGAGGCCGGCCTGCGCCAGTTCCGCACGGCGGAAACCGAGAAATACCCCCATGTCACCTATTTCATGAACGGTGGCATAGAGAAGGCCTTCCCCGGTGAGGATCGTCATTTGGTGCCCTCTCCTCGGGTGGCCACCTATGACCAGGCCCCGGCCATGTCAGCGCAGGACCTCACGGACAGCTGCATCGCCGCCATCAACAAGGGGATCTATTCCTTGGTAGTGATCAACTACGCCAACCCCGACATGGTGGGCCACACCGGCCAGATGGAAGCCACCAAAACCGCCATCCACGCTGTGGACATCTGCGTGGGCCGGCTCATGGAGGCGACCAACCGCATGGGCGGCACCTTGCTGATCACTGCCGACCACGGCAATGCCGAGGTGATGGAGGGGCCCGATGGCAGGCCCTGGACTGCCCACACCACCAATCCGGTGCCGGTGATCCTGGTGGAGGGCGAGAAGCGCAAGCTCCCCGGCCACGGCACCAATGTGCAGTTACGCGACTGCGGCGGCCTCGCGGACATCGCGCCAACCCTGCTGGAGATCCTGGGCCTGGCCAAACCCGAGGCAATGAGCGGCGACTCGCTGATCGTGCCCACCGATGCCGGCGTCACGGCCAGCCGCATTCCCCAGACCCTCGGCGTCTAGCCTGCGGGCATTGCAAGAGGCTTGGCCGTGATCGCGAGCATCCTGTCCTGGGTGTGGTTGGCCAGCGGCGTGCTGCTGATCATCAGCGTGCTGCTGCACAGCCCCAAGGGCGACGGCATGGGCGGGCTGGCCGCCAGCGGTGGATCCATGTTCACCAGCGCCCGTAGCGCCGAACAAACCCTCAACCGCATCACCTGGACCCTGCTGGCGATCTTTCTGGGTCTGGCCGTGGTGCTGAGCGCCGGCTGGCTGACCAAGTGACCAGGCGCGGTTTCCTGGCCAGGCTGGGCGCCGCCCTTGGCGGGATCAGCATTCCCTTCCTGCCTGCGGAGTCGGCGGAGGCCGCCAGCCCCGCCCGCGACCCCGCCTGGAATCTCAGCGATGCGGAATGGCGCAAGCGCCTGAGCCCGGCGGCCTATGCGGTGCTGCGCCAGGAGGGTACCGAGCGCCCCTTCAGCAGCCCACTGAACAATGAAAAACGCGCCGGCACATTCCTGTGCGCCGGTTGCCGCCTGCCGCTGTTCAGCTCCAAGGCCAAGTACGACAGCGGCACCGGCTGGCCCAGCTTCTGGCAGCCGCTGCCCAAAGCCGTGGCCACAAAAGTGGACTTCAAGCTGATCGTGCCCCGCACCGAATACCACTGCAGCCGCTGCGGTGGGCACCAGGGCCACGTCTTCAACGACGGCCCCCGGCCCACCGGCAAGCGCTACTGCAACAACGGCGTGGCGCTGGTGTTTGAACCGACAAAGGGCTGAACCACAGCAGACACCCCATCAAAAAAGCGCCCCATTCGGGGCGCTTTGCTTTTGCCTGAACAACAGGTTGGGGCCCGAAGGCCCCAGACGTGCGATCAGTAGTCGAAGTCGCCGCCCATGCCGCCGCCGGCGGGAGCAGCTTCCTTCTTCTCGGGCAGATCGGCCACGATGCACTCGGTGGTGAGCACCATGCCGGCGATCGAGGCGGCATTCTGCAGACCGGAACGGGTCACCTTGGCGGGGTCCACGATGCCGGCGGCCAGCATGTCGACGTACTCGCCGGTGGCGGCGTTGTAGCCCTCGCTGAAGGGCTTGTTCTTCACGTTCTCGGCCACCACGGAGCCGTTCACACCGGCGTTCTCAGCGATGCGCTTGAGGGGAGCGGTGAGGGCGGACGCCACGATGGTGGCGCCGATCAGCTCTTCGCCGGACAGGTTGGCACTGGCCCACTCCTCGAGGGCCGGAGCCAGGTGGGCCAGGGTGGTGCCACCACCAGGAACGATGCCTTCCTCAACGGCCGCCTTGGTGGCGTTGATGGCGTCTTCCAGGCGCAGCTTCTTGTCCTTCATCTCGGTCTCGGTGGCGGCACCCACCTTGACCACGGCCACGCCACCGCTCAGCTTGGCCAGACGCTCCTGCAGCTTCTCCTTGTCGTAGGAGCTGTCGGTTTCGTCCATCTGCTTGCGGATCTGCTCGCAGCGGGCCTTCACGGCCACCTCATTGCCTTCGGCAACGATGGTGGTGGTGTCCTTGTTGATGGTGATGCGGCGGGCGGTGCCCAGCATCTCCAGCTTGGCGTTCTCCAGCTTGAGGCCGGCGTCCTCGGTGATCAGCTGACCGTTGGTGAGAACGGCGATGTCCTCGAGCATGGCCTTGCGGCGATCACCGAAGCCAGGGGCCTTCACAGCGGCCACGTTGAGCACGCCGCGCAGACGGTTCACCACCAGGGTGGCGAGGGCTTCCTTCTCGATGTCCTCGGCAATGATCAGCAGGGGCTTGCCGGTGCGGGCGATCTGCTCGAGCACGGGCACCAGGTCCTGCACCAGGCCGATCTTCTTGTCGGTGAGGAGGATGTAGGGATCCTCGAGCACCGCTTCCATGCGCTCGGTGTCGGTGGCGAAGTAGGGCGAGATGTAGCCCTTGTCGAAGCGCATACCCTCGGTGACCTCCAGCTCGGTGGTCATCGACTTGCCTTCCTCGAGGGAGATCACACCCTCTTTGCCCACCTTGTCCATGGCGTCGGCAATCATCTGGCCGACTTCCTCGTCGTTGCCGGCAGAGATGGTGCCCACCTGGGCGATGGCGTTGGAGTCGCTGATCGGCTTGGCGTGCTCCTTGATCTTGCTGACCAGGAATTCAGCAGCCTTATCGATACCCTTCTTCAGGGTGATGGCGTTGGCACCGGCGGCGACGTTGCGCAGACCGGCCTTCACCATGGCGTGGGCCAGGACGGTGGCGGTGGTGGTGCCGTCACCGGCGGCGTCGTTGGTTTTGGAAGCGGCCTGGCGGATCAGGGCCACACCGGTGTTCTCGATATGGTCCTCGAGCTCGATCTCTTTGGCGATAGTGACGCCGTCATTGATGATCTGAGGAGCACCGAACTTCTTCTCGAGCACCACGTTGCGGCCCTTGGGGCCGAGGGTGACGGCCACCGACTCAGCGAGGATGTCGATGCCTTTTTCGAGGGCGCGACGAGCCTGCTCGTTGTAAATAATGCGCTTGGCCATGGGAGGCGAAATGTTGTGGGTTTAAACGTGCTTAAAAGACGAACCGAGCGCTGCTCAGTTCACAACGGCGAGGATGTCCTTCTCGGAGAGCAGCACGTACTCATCGGTGCCGAGCTTGATATCGGTACCGGCGTACTTGCTGTAGAGCACCTTGTCGCCCACGCTCACTTCGGGAGCCTGGCGGGTGCCGTCATCGTTGCGCTTGCCGGGGCCCACCTGAACCACCTCGCCCACCTGGGGCTTTTCCTTGGCGGTGTCGGGCAGCAGGATGCCACCGGCGGTCTTCTCCTCGGACTCGGAGACCTTGATGAAGATGCGGTCGCCCAGGGGCTTGACCGTGGAAACGCTGAGGGAAACAGCAGCCATGGATGGATTGCGAAAGCAACGGCATGGCGCCGGAGACGCCACGGGATTGACGGCCCGAGGAGCGATCCGCCGAGGCACCGGGGGCGCGCTGGCGGATCTGGCACTCAGGACCGACGAGTGCCAACGTATGCGCCGAAACCGGAGCCTGGCCAGTGCGGACCTGTGCGGGTGACCGAACCCGCCTGCCAAAACGGCCCCGGCAAAGCGCGGTGATAAGGTTGCCCGGCTTCCAGCGGGATGGTCCCGCTCATCGCCCCCCGCGACTTCCTTACATATGGCTGCTGCAACCGCCACCGGCACCAAGGGCATTGTCCGGCAGGTGATCGGCCCGGTTCTCGATGTGGAGTTCCCGGCCGGCAAGCTGCCGAAGATCTACAACGCACTTCGCATTGAGGCGAAGAACCCCGCCGGTCAGGACGTTGCGCTGACCGCTGAAGTGCAGCAGCTGCTGGGCGACCACCGCGTGCGCGCCGTGGCCATGAGCAGCACCGATGGCCTGGTGCGTGGCATGGAAGCCCTCGATACCGGCGCTCCCATCTCCGTGCCCGTGGGCGAAGCCACCCTCGGTCGCATCTTCAACGTGCTGGGCGAGCCCGTCGACGAGCAGGGCCCCGTGAACGCCACGGCCACCGCTCCGATCCACCGCGAGGCCCCCAAGCTCACCGAGCTGGAAACCAAGCCCAAGGTTTTTGAAACCGGCATCAAGGTGATCGACCTGCTGGCTCCTTACCGCCAAGGCGGCAAGGTGGGCCTGTTCGGTGGCGCCGGCGTGGGCAAGACCGTGCTCATCCAGGAGCTGATCAACAACATCGCCAAGGAGCACGGCGGTGTGTCCGTGTTCGGTGGCGTGGGCGAGCGCACCCGCGAAGGCAACGACCTCTACGAGGAATTCAAGGAGTCCGGCGTGATCAACGCCGAAGACCTCACCAAGTCGAAGGTGGCCCTCTGCTACGGCCAGATGAACGAGCCCCCCGGTGCTCGCATGCGCGTGGGTCTCTCGGCGCTCACCATGGCCGAGCACTTCCGCGACGTGAACAAGCAGGACGTGCTGCTGTTCGTGGACAACATCTTCCGCTTCGTGCAGGCCGGCTCTGAGGTGTCTGCCCTGCTGGGCCGGATGCCTTCGGCTGTGGGCTATCAGCCCACCCTCGGCACCGACGTGGGCGGCCTGCAGGAGCGCATCACCTCCACCCTGGAAGGTTCGATCACCTCGATCCAGGCCGTCTACGTGCCTGCGGACGACCTGACCGACCCCGCTCCCGCCACCACCTTCGCCCACCTGGACGCCACCACCGTGCTGAGCCGCGGCCTGGCCTCCAAGGGCATCTATCCCGCTGTGGATCCCCTGGATTCCACCAGCACCATGCTCCAGCCCTCCGTGGTGGGCGATGAGCACTACCGCACTGCCCGTGCCGTGCAGTCCACCCTGCAGCGCTACAAGGAGCTCCAGGACATCATCGCGATTCTGGGTCTGGACGAACTCTCCGAGGACGACCGCCGCATCGTGGATCGCGCCCGCAAGATCGAGAAGTTCCTCTCCCAGCCCTTCTTCGTGGCCGAAGTGTTCACCGGCATGCCCGGTAAGTACGTGAAGCTCGAAGAAACCATCAAGGGCTTCAACATGATCCTGGCCGGCGAACTCGATGATCTGCCGGAAGCTGCCTTCTATCTGGTGGGCAACATCGACGAAGTGAAGGCCAAGGCCGCCAAGATCCTGGCCGAGGCCAAGGGTTGATCCCCATCAATCCTGAGGTATCCAAGCCATGAGTCTCACCCTCCGCGTTCTGGCTCCTGACCAGAGCGTTTTCGATGGGCCCGCCGACGAGGTGATCCTGCCCAGCACCACCGGCCAGGTGGGCATCCTTCCCGGTCACGTCACCATGCTGGCGGCCCTGGAAACCGGTGTGATGCAGCTGAAGGCTGCCGGTGAGTGGAAGACGATCGTTCTCCTCGGCGGCTTCGCCGAGGTTGAGGCCGACGAAGTCACCGTTCTAGTGAACGGCGCTGAACTCGGCTCCAGCATCGATCGCTCTGCCGCCGAGTCTGATTTCGAAGCTGCCCAACAAGCCGCTGCCGGCTTTGAAGGTCAGTCAGCCAGCACCGACAAGCTGAAGGCCATGCAGACCCTGGCTCGCGCCAAGGCACGCCTGGCTGCATCCAGCGCCGGTTGATCAGGGACTAGATCCCAATTGCAAAGCCCCGGGCTTTAACCCGGGGCTTTTTGTGTACTAGACGAGCTCATCGCTACGGCCGATTTTCCAATAAAAAAAGCGCCCTTCCGGGCGCTTGAGCTGGACATTGAGAAGGGAACGCCGAATC
>JBBASQ010000008.1:0-68867 GCA_040399185.1 Prochlorococcaceae cyanobacterium | reverse complement strand
TCGGCCACGTTGCCGCCGATGCTGCAGGCCACCTGGCTGGAGGGGTCGGGGGCGTAATAAAAGCCATCGCCGGCGACGGCCCGGGTGACCCAGCTGTTGATCACCCCGGGCTGCACCACCACCCGGCGGTTGGTGAGATCCACCGAGAGAATCGCGCGCATGCGGCTGGTGGCGATCACCAGGGCCTCGGTTTCGGCCACCGCCCCACCGGAGAGGCCGGTACCGCTGCCCCGCGCCACAAATGGCACCCCCTGCTCGTGGCAGAGGCGCACCACCGCCGCCACCTGCTCCGTGGTTTCCGGGAGCACCACCAGGGGCGGCTGATGCCGCTCAAGGGTGAGGCCGTCGCAGTCGTAGGCCAGCAGATCCTGGCGGGCCGCCACCACGGCCCGGGCGGGCAGCAGGCGGCGCAGCTGACGCTCGAAGGCTGACCAGTCGATGGTGGCGGACGTCACGCGGCGGAGGTGGCATCAGACACCGGCGCCACGAACCTACTCACGTTGCGACAGCCATTCCGCCCAGGCCCACCGACAATCGGGCTCTCGAGGAACCCGTCCGTGGGGAAGCAGGCCGTGGGCAATCGTTTTGGGGCGGCGCTGCTCGCGCTGGTGATCGGCGTACTGATCAACCTGGGGATCCCGAAGCCAGCCCTGGCCGCCGCACCGCAACCGGCGCCGGCACCCGCTGAAATCGTGCGGATCGGGGCCTTTCTCACCGGACTGGGCGATCTCGATCCCGCCAACAAGCGTTTTTCCGCCTCCTTCTGGCTGTGGACCGTGAGCCCACCCGACTCGGGCTCGCCGCTGGATCGGCTCGAATTCCCCAATGCCATCAAGGTGGAGAGCCCCAACGCGGTGATCGAGCCCACCCCCTATGGGGTCTGGGCCCAGCGCAAGATCGTGGGGATCTTTCGGCACGACTGGGACCTGCGCCAGTTCCCCTTCGACCGGCAAGTGCTGCGGCTGGAGCTGGAGGAGGCCGAACGCGACAGCAGCAGCGTGGTTTACGCCCCCGACAGCGCCAACTCCTCCCACGACCGGGATCTGGAGCTCAAGGGCTGGCGGGTGCGCTCCACCCGGCTGGTCACCACATCCAAGCCCTACCTCACCACCTTCGGCGACCCGCGCCTGAAGGCGGGCGCCTCGAGCTCCTACGCCCGGGCCGAGCTGCAAGTGCTGCTGGAGCGCTCGGATCGCAGTGGCTTCTGGAAGCTCACGGCGGGGGCCTTCGTTGCCGCGCTGATGGCCCTCGCCTCCTACGGGCTGAGGGTGGACAACCCCAGCGCCCTCAGCCCCCGTTTCGGCCTGCTCGCCGGTTCCACCTTTGCCGCCGTGATCAGCCTGCGCACCTCCGCCGCCGACCTGGGCGCCAGCGGCTACACGACGCTGATCGACCAGATGCACGCCGTGGCGCTCCTCTACATCCTCCTGGCGACAGCCGGAGGCGTGGTGGCCTGGCGCCGGTTCCAGCGGCATGGCGATGTAGCCGCGATTCGGCGCCTGGAGCGACGCATGGCGGGCACCACCACCCTGGGCTTCGCGGTGGTGATCCTGGCCCTGGTGTTCTCGGCCATGGCATCGGCCGCGGTGTGAGCGAGCGAATCGCGCCCTGCTGGGTCAAGATGAGCCACGCTTCCCAGCACCCAGTCCGCGGATCCTGTCTTGTCGGCTTCTCCTTCAGCGCCTGTCTCGGCACCCGTCCTCAACACCGCCCGGTCCCAGGAGATCTTCGGCGCGGCGCAGAACCTGATGCCCGGTGGTGTGAGTTCACCCGTACGGGCGTTTCGCTCGGTGGGCGGCCAGCCGGTGGTGTTCGACCGGGTGAAGGGTGCCTACGCCTGGGATGTGGACGGCAACCGCTACATCGACTACATCGGCAGCTGGGGCCCCGCCATCTGCGGCCATGCCCACCCTGAGGTGCTGGCAGCCCTGCACAACGCCCTCGACAAGGGCACCAGCTTCGGCGCCCCCTGCGAACTGGAGAACCATCTGGCCGAGATGGTGATCGATGCCGTGCCATCGGTGGAGATGGTGCGCTTCGTGAACAGCGGCACCGAGGCCTGCATGTCGGTGCTGCGCCTGATGCGGGCCTTCACCGGCCGCGAAAAGATCATCAAGTTCGAGGGCTGTTACCACGGCCACGCCGACATGTTCCTGGTGAAGGCCGGATCGGGGGTGGCCACCCTCGGCCTGCCCGACTCCCCCGGCGTGCCGCGCACCACCGCCGCCAGCACCCTCACCGCCCCCTACAACGACCTGGAGGCGGTGAAGAAGCTCTTCGCCGAGAACCCCGGTGAGATCGCCGGCGTGATCCTTGAGCCCGTGGTGGGCAACGCCGGCTTCATCCAGCCCGTGCCCGGCTTCCTCGAGGGCATCCGCGAGCTCACCAAGGAGAACGGCGCCCTGCTGGTGTTCGACGAGGTGATGACCGGCTTCCGCATCAGCTACGGCGGTGCCCAGGCCAAGTTCGGCATCACCCCCGACCTCACCACGATGGGCAAGGTGATCGGTGGTGGCCTGCCCGTGGGCGCCTACGGCGGCCGGGCCGACATCATGGGCATGGTGGCCCCGGCCGGCCCGATGTATCAGGCCGGCACCCTCAGCGGTAACCCCCTGGCCATGACCGCCGGCATCAAGACCCTGGAACTGCTCAAGCAGCCCGGCACCTACGAGCGCCTGGAGGCGATCACCAAGCGCCTGAGCGACGGCATCCAGGACGCGGCCCGCAGCGCCGGCCTGCCGATCACCGGCGGCTCGATCAGCGCCATGTTCGGCTTCTTCCTCTGCGACGGCCCGGTGCGCAACTTCGAGGAGGCCAAGGCCGCCGACACCGTGCGCTTCGGCAAGCTCCACCGCGCCATGCTCGAGCGGGGTGTGTACCTGGCCCCCAGCGCCTTCGAGGCCGGCTTCACCTCCCTGGCCCACAGCGACGAGGACATCGACGCCACCCTGGCGGCGTTCCGTGACAGCTTCGCCGCCATCGCCTGAAACGGGGCGACACTCCCTGCGTGAACCCCCAGCACCTGCAGCACCGGCATCGGGGAGCCCTGCGGCTCTCCGCCCTGCTGGCTGCGGGCGTTGGGGCGCTCGCGCTGCTGGGCCAGCAGGCCGATCCCGCCGCCAAGGCCATCGCGCCGGCCGATGCAGCCAACGGCACGCTCACCATCGGGGCGGTGATCGCCCTCACGGGCAACGCCAACCTCTACGGCCAAGACCAGCGTGTTGGCATCAACCTGGCCCGGCAATGGGCGGAGAAGCAGCCAACCCAGCGGCCGCTCAGCCTGCAACTGGAAGACGGCGGCAGCGATGAGGCCACCGCCATCGCGGGCTTCAACCTGTTGATCAACCGGGGGGCCCTGGCCCTGATCGGCCCCACGCTCTCGCAGCAGGCCTTTGCCGCCGATCCCATCGCCCAGCGGCGCGGCGTGCCGGTGGTAGCCCCCTCCAACACGGCCCAGGGGATCCCCCAGATCGGCCATTTCATCAGCCGCGTGTCGGCCCAGAGCTCGGTGATCGCGCCGCTCTCGATCGCTGAAGCCCTGCGCCGCGATCCCTCGATCCGGCGAGTGGCGGTGTTCTTCGCCCAGGACGACGCCTACAGCACGGCCGAAACCGCGATCTTCCAGAAGGCCCTGGCCGCCAAGGGCCTGCCACCGGTGACGGTGCAGCGCACCCAGCTGGCCGACAACGACTTCCAGAACCCAATCACCGCCGCCCTGCAGCAGCGGCCCCAGCTGGTGGTGATCTCGGCCCAGGCGGTGGATGGGGGCAACCTGGTCCGCCAGCTGCGCGAACTGGGCTACAAGGGGCAGATCGTGGTGGGTAACGGGCTGAACACGCCGAACATCTACCCGATCTGCCAGCGCTGGTGCGACGGCATCCTGATCGCCCAGGCCTACAGCCCCGAGCTCAACACACCGATCAACCGCGCGTTCCAGCAGCTCTACCGCCGTGGCCATCCTGGCCAGCCCCCCTCGCAGATCACGGCCCAGGCCTTCACCGCCTACCAGGTGCTCTTTGAGGCCGCCCAGCGGCTGCAGCAACGGGGCGGTTTCACCGGGCTCACCCTGGGCCAGGGCCGCAAGGCCCTGATGCAGGAGCTCCTGGCAGGGCCGTACGACACCCCCCTCGGACCGATCAGCTTTCAGCCCGACGGCGAGGTGGTGCAGAAGCACTTCTATGTGGCCGAGGTGCAGATGCAGGCCAACGGCCGCCAGGGCCGCTTCACCCTGGTGAGTTCGAGCCAATGATCGAGCAACTGCTCCAAACCCTGCTCAACGGCGCCGCCAGTGGCGGGGTGTACGCCCTGGTGGCGCTGGGCTACACGCTGGTGTTCTCGGTGCTGGGGGTGATCAACTTCGCCCAGGGCGCCCTGTTTTCCCTGGGCGGCTACCTCACATTCCTGCTGATGGGGGGGCGCATCGGCGTGAACGGTGCCCTGCCGGGCTGGGCCCTGCCGGCGGGGCTGCCCTTCTGGCTGGCCCTGGTGCTGGCGGCCCTGGGTTCGGGCGTGGTGTCGCTGGGGGTGGAGCGGCTGGCCTTCGCACCCCTGCGCCGCAGGGGCGCCGAACCGCTGCTCTATCTGATCACCAGCCTGGGGGCAGGCGTGGCCCTGGTGAATCTGCTTCAGATCCTGATGGGGGCCGAGGGCTACGCCTTTCCCGCCACCACCCTGGCCAACCTGCCGGCCGCCCTCAACCTGGGCGGCGCCCGCATCCGCAGCATCCAGGTGGTGCTCCTGGCGGTGTGCGCCCTCGCCGTGGTGGCCCTCACCCTCTGGCTGGAGCGCAGCCGGGGAGGCAAGGCCCTGCGGGCCGTCGCCGAAGACCCCACCACCGCCAAGCTGCTGGGCATCGACAGCGACGCCATGGTGCGGCTGGCCTTCCTGCTCAGCGGCGCCCTGGCTGGCCTGGGGGGCGGGCTGATCGGCGTGAGTGTGAGCCTGGCCGGGCCCTACTTCGGCATCAGCTACGGGCTCAAGGGGCTGGCGGTGCTGGTGCTCGGCGGCCTGGGCAGCGTGCCGGGCGCCATTGCCGGGGGCCTGCTGATGGGCCTGGCGGAGGCGCTGGTGCCGAGTGCGGCCTCCGGCTGGCGCGACGCCCTGGCCTTCGGAATCCTGTTTGCCGTGCTGCTGCTGCGCCCCAGCGGCCTGCTGGGGCGGCGCCTGGTGGAGAAGGTGTAGCCCTGATGGATAACGGCCTGTTGGTGCAGATGCTGCTCGGCGCCCTGCTGGGGGTGTCGGTGTATCTGCCGCTGGCGGCGGGCCAGCTCTCGCTGGCCACACCCGCCTTCTATGCCGTGGGGGGCACCCTGGCGGCCCTGCTCTCCACCCGCTGGAGCCTGCTGGGCGCCACCCCGGAAGGCAGCTTGCCGCTGCCGTCGCTGGGGCTGGAACTGGTGCTCGGGGGAGCCCTGGCCGGCTCCCTGGCCCTGCTGGTGGGCACCCTGGTGCTGCGGCTGCGGGGGATCTACCTGGCGATCGCCACCATCGCCCTGGTGGAAATCGTGCGGGTGGCGATCCTCAACCTGCCCTTTACGGGGGGGGCCGTGGGGATCTTCGGCATCCCCCAGCCCTTCGCTGAAGCCAGCGGCTACCTGCTGCCGGCGCTGGCGCTCCTGGCCCTGGCCGGCTGGGGGTGCCAGCGGCTGGAGGTGATGCCCCTGGGCCGGGCCATGGCCGCCATCCGCGACGACGAGCTCGCCGCGTCCTGCATCGGCATTAACACCACCCGGGTGAAGCTCACCGCCTTCGTGCTCAGCGCCGTGCTGGCCGGCAGCACCGGCGCCCTGGCCGCCCATTTCCTCAACACCTGGAACGCCCGCCAGGGGAGCTTCGACGCCAGCATCACCACCCTGGCCTTCGTGATCCTGGGGGGATCGCGCACCTGGCTGGGCCCCGTGGTGGGCGGTCTGCTGCTCACCGCCCTGCCCGAACTGCTGCGGCCCGTGGGAGACGTGCGCCTGGTGCTGTTCGGCCTGGTGATCCTGCTGGGGCCGGTGCTGGCGCCCCGGGGTCTGATCACCCCAGCCCTGCTGGAGCGGCTCGGAGGCAGACGGCCATGAGCAGGCCATTGCTGGAGGTGCGCGAGCTCACCTGCCGCTTCGGCGGGCTGGTGGCGCTGGATCGGGTGAGCTTCGCCGTGCAGCCCGGCGAGATCTTTGGCCTGATCGGTCCGAACGGCGCCGGCAAAACCACGCTGTTCAATCTCATCTCCGGTGTTACTCCCGCCACCAGCGGCGAGGTGCTCTGGCGCAGTGAGCCGATCACCGGGCTGCCGCCCTACCGGCGCAACCGCCTCGGGGTGGCGCGCACCTTCCAGAACCTGCGCCTGTTCGATGGGCTCTCGGTGCTGGACAACCTGCTGGTGGCCTTGCAGCGCCAACCCCGCAGCAGCACCCTCGCCGGGTTGCTCAACGGCGCCGACCACCGCCGCGCCGAGCAGCAGCGGCTGGAGCAGGCCTGGCAACTGCTGGAGGAACTGGGCCTCACCGCCCTGGCCGAACGGGACGCCGGCACCCTGGCCTATGGCGACCGGCGCCGCCTGGAGATCGCCCGGGCCCTGGCCACCCGGCCCGAACTGCTGCTGCTCGATGAGCCCGCCGCCGGCATGAACCCCAGCGAGAAAGACAGCCTCTGCGACCTGATCGGCGAGCTGCGCCAGCGCCACCAGCTCACCGTGATGGTGATCGAGCACCATGTGCCGCTGCTGATGCGGCTGTGCGAGCGCATGGCCGTGCTCGATTTTGGTGTGCGCATCGCCCTGGGCACACCGGAGCAGATCCGCCACGACCCCAAGGTGATTGAGGCCTATCTGGGGGGAGCGGTGGCATGAGTGGTGAGCTGCTGCTGCGCCTGGAGGGCCTGGGGGTGCGCTACGGCAGCGTGCAGGCCCTGCACGGGCTGAACCTGGAGGTGCACCAGGGCGAGCTGGTGACCCTGCTGGGCTCCAACGGTGCCGGCAAGAGCACCACCCTGCGGGCTGTCTCCGGCCTGGTGCGGGCCTGCGGCGGGCGCATCCTCTGGCGGGGGGCCGATCTGGCAGGTGTGCCGGCCCACCGCATCGTGCGCATGGGCATCGGTCACTGCCCGGAAGGCCGGCGGGTGCTCAGCCGCCAGAGCGTGGCCGCCAACCTGGAACTCGGGGCCTATCTGCGCCGCGATCCGGCGGGCATCCAGCACGACCTGGACCATTGCTATGGCCTGTTTCCCCGCCTGGCCGAACGGCGCCAGCAGCTGGCCGGCGGCCTCTCCGGCGGGGAACAGCAGATGCTGGCCATCGCCCGGGCGCTGATGGGCCGACCCGACCTGCTGATGCTCGATGAACCCAGCCTTGGGCTCGCCCCCAGGCTGGTGGGCGAGGTGATGGGGGCGCTGGCCCAGCTACACCGCGACGGCCTCACGATCCTGCTGGTGGAGCAGAACGCCAACGCCGCCCTCGCGATCGCCAACCGGGGCTACGTGCTGGAAGCCGGCACCATCACCCTGGCGGGCCCAGCCGCAACCCTGCAGGCCGATGCGGGCCTGCGGGCCTCGTATTTAGGGGGCTGATACAGGGTTGATCGGAAGCTCAGACCTCGGTTTCCACCTTCTCAGCACCGAAGCAATGCATCAGGGCGTCGGCCCAGCTGTTGATGCCATGCAGGGCATGGTCGGGAGCGTTGCTCACAGCCTTGGCGTGCTCGCGCAGCAGCACGGTCTTGTCCACGTCATGGCCATGGGCAGCCGCGATCGCCACGATGTCGTCGACACCGGCAGCGGCATGCACCTTGTTGCGCAGATCGTCGTCGGCAGCGATGCGAGCGCAGAAAGCCTCGAGCGACGCAACAGACATGGCAATGGGGAGAACCGGTTCCCTTATTAGCAGGGCTGCCCCTCCGCGGTACCCCGAGCACCCCCTCCCCCCAGACACGGCGGAGGCCCCTTGGCCGGCCTGTCCTGCGTCAGAGATTGAAGGATCTCAGTGCCAAAGCACGGCGCTGCACAGAAAAGCGACATAGCGTCCTGGCAACTGGCGGCATGGCATGGCACCCGAGCGTTTCTTCCTGGAGCTCGATCCCCCGGAGGTCTCGCTGAAGTCGCTGCCCCACGTGGTGATCGTGGGTGGTGGCTTTGCGGGACTCAAGGCTGCCCAGGCCCTGCGGGGCCAGCCGGTGCGCGTCACCCTGATCGACAAGCGCAACTTCAACCTGTTCCAGCCCCTGCTGTATCAGGTGGCGAGCGGGCTGGTGTCGGAGGCCGACGTGGCCTCGCCGCTGCGCCAACTGCTGGGCTCGGCCCCGAACATCCAAATCCTCCTGGGCGAGGTGGAGGACATCGACGCAGAGGCCCAGGAGGTGGTGTTCAACGACCGCCGCTACCGCTACGACCATCTGATCCTGGCCACGGGGTCGGGCAGCAGTTACTTCGGCCACGAGGAATGGCGGCCGGAAGCCCCGCCGATGAAGATCATTGAGCACGCCGATGAGATCCGCCGGCGCGTGCTGATGGCCCTCGAGGAGGCCGAGCAAACCCCGGATCCCGAACGCCGCCAGCTGCTGCAGACGGTGATCGTGATCGGCGGGGGCCCCACCGGGTGTGAGCTGGCCGGCTCCCTGGTGGATCTGATGAAGCACGCCGTGGAGAGCGACTTCAAACAACTCGATGGAAACCACAGCCGCGTGGTGCTGATTGATCCGGGCGACCGGGTGCTGCGGGCGATGCATCCGAGCCTCTCGGAATCGGCGGGCCATTACCTCCAGAAGGCGGGCGTTGAGCTGGCCCTCGGGGGCCGGGTGCAGTCGATCGCGGGCGGCGAGGTAACGGTGGGGTTCAAGGAGGCCGATGGCACCACCACCAGCCGCACCTTTGAAGGGGGCACCGTGTGCTGGACCGCCGGCGTGCGCGCCTCCCACCTGGGCAAGCTGCTGGCCGAGCGCACCGGCTGCGAGGTGGACCGCGGCGGACGGGTGGTGGTGCAGCACGACTTCTCGATCGAGAACCATCCCGAGATCCGGGTGGTGGGCGATCTCTGCAGCTACAGCCACACCGCCGATGGCAAACCCCTGCCTGGCATGGCAGGGCCCGCCGTGCAGATGGGCACCTGGGTGGCGCGGGACATCGTGGCCCGCAGCCAGGGCCGCAGCCAGGCGCCCTTCCGCTTCATCGATTTCGGCAGCATGGCGGTGATCGGGCGGCAATTTGCCGTGGCCGACCTGCGCGGCTTCCGGGTGAGTGGTGCCCTGGGCTGGCTGCTGTGGGGCCTGGCCCACCTGGCCTTCATGCCCGACAGCGAGAACCGCATCACGCTGCTCACCAAGTGGCTCTGGCAGATCGCCACCAACCAGCGCGCCTCGCTGCTGATCACCGGCCACCCCAACCAGCACATGGGTGTGGAGGTGGGGCTGGAGCGCCGGGAACTGGCCGGTGATCCACCGGCGTCGGCAGACGGACCTAGCCCTGTCGCCGCTGCTGAAAGCGCCCCAGGATGAGCGCGATCAGGATCGCCACATAGAGCTGGCCGGTGACGGTGATCACCGAACTGCTCACCTGGGCGGCCACATCGCGGGGATTCAGCACCGGGCTTCCCACGGTGGTGAGCAGGTTGATGGCCCCGGCCATCAGAGCCGGCGCCACCGACAAACTGCCCAGGGAGAGCAGGCTGCCAGTGGAGGTGCCGGCGGCATCAGGGAGCGCGGAGAGCTCAAAGGCGGCGGGATGGAACACCCACAGCGCCGTGAGCAGCAACCCCCCGGCAATGCCCACCATCAGGTAGCCCCCCGCGGCCCCTAGCACCACCGGCACGGTCACGAAGGGCTCACGCATCAGCGACTTCACCTTGCGGAACAGCACCAGGGTGAGGAACACGAGCCACACAATCACGTGGGGCACGGTGAGGGGCCGGGCAAGGGGCGCCTGCAACTGGGAGAGCACATGCCAGAGCAGCTCCAGCAGGATGGCCAGGGTGCCCAGCACGTAGACCAACGGTCTGCCGCGGCGTAGGGAGGAATAGCGGCTGAGGCAGTTCATCAGCACCACCGCCAGGCTCACCAACATGGTGGAGAGCAGCCAGCCCCTCTGCTGCGCCAAGGGCAGCAGGAGCAGCAGCAGCACCTCCACCCCCAGCGTGATCAGGTATCCCTGATGGCGATGACGCAGCCGCTGGATCTGTTCCGGGGTGAAGTGCCTCACAGGCCAGGCCTCACAGACCAGGGCTGCTCTGCATGATCCCGCCGTCGGCAAAGATCGTGGTGGCGGTGATGTAGCTGGCCGCATCGCTGGCCAGGAAGCCCACCACCTTGGCGATCTCCTCGGGCTGGGCCATGCGCCCCAGGGGAATGGCGGCGTTGAGCTTGGCGAGCAGCTCGGGATTGTTCATCGTGGAGTCGTTGATCGGCGTGGCCACGGCACCGGGGCCCACATTCACCACGGTGACGCCATGGGGCGCCAGCTCCAGCGCCGCGGTGCGGGTAAGCATGCGAACGCCGCCCTTGGCACAGCAGTAGGGGGTGTTGTTGGGCATCGGCCAGTCCTCGTGCACCGAGGAGATGTTGATGATCCGGCCGCCGCCGCCCTGGGCGATCATCTGCTTGGCGGCGAACTGGGTGGCGAAGAACACGCCCCGCAGGTTCACATCCAGCACCTTGTCGTAGTCGTCGGGCGTGGTGTCGAGAATCGAGGTGCGGGTCTCGATGCCGGCGTTGTTCACCATCACGTCGAGGCGGCCGTATTTCTGCACGGCGCTGTCCACGAGGCGCTGCAGGTCGTCGAGCTTCGACACATCGGCCTGAACCCCGAAGCTGCTGCCGCCGTAGCTGCCGATCTCCCGCTCCAGTTCCTCGGTGGCCTCGGGATGGGAGCGGTAGTCGATCACCACCTTGGCGCCGAGTTCAGCCAGCGCCTCCACGATCGCCTTGCCGATGCCGCTGTTGCCCCCGGTCACGATGGCCACCTTCCCCTGGAGGAGGGTGGAGAGCGACTTGTCCGCGTAGGGATTGGTGGTGGTCACGGGCTGGGGGGAGATCTGGTGCCGAGGCTATTGGGTCTGACTCGGGCGTCAGCCCCTGGACGGTGTCAATCCACACACGTTCAGATCACAAAAGCCCCAGCAAGAAGGGCTCCCACCAAGACCGTCACTACCTTGCGGTGATTGTCATCCGGTGCCCGCGATGTCTGCCGCCCTGCTGCGCCGCGCGATCCACAGCGACCGCTTTCCCAAACCCGTGGCCTCCTACAGCCAGGGGTTCCAGGTGGGAGACACCCTGTTCATCACGGGCCAGCTGCCCGTGGATCCCACCACCAATGAGGTGGTGGGCCATGGCGACATCACCCTCGAATCGCGCCAGGTGATGGAGAACATGATGGCCGTGCTTGAGGAAGCAGGCTTCAGCGCAGGTGATGTGGTGAGCGCCACCGTGTACCTCACCAACATCGACAAGCTGGACACCTTCGACGCGGTGTGGCAGGAGTACTTCCCCGATGCCAACGCCTATCCCTCCCGCGCCGTGGTGCAGGTGGCAGCACTGGTGCTTGGCATCCAGCTGGAGATCTCCGCCATCGCCATCAAGGGTTGAGCACCGTGACCGATCCCATCCCCGACCCGTTCAAACTGGCGCCGCCCCCAGAGCGCTACTGGCACCTCTGGACCGGGAGCGACGGCATCAGCCGCCAGCAGGAATGCACGATCGAGCAGTTTGATCTTGGGGTTCTCGGCCCCGGGGATTCGCCCCAGTTCTCCAGGCCGCTATTCGACAACGGCAACGCCTTCGTGACCTACCTGCCGGTGGGATGGACCGCCGACTGGCATGAAAACCATGTGCCGAAGTGGATCTACGTCCTCCGCGGCGCCTGGTCGGTGGAAAGCATGGACGGCCAGAAGGTGGTGATGAAGGCTGGGGAGTATTCGTTCGGCGGCGATCAGGGCTGCAGCGCCACCCCCGATGGCCGCAAGGGCCACCTCTCGGCCCAGGTGGGCGATGAGCCCTGCGTGCAGCTGATCATCCAGCGCAATGACGACGCCTGGCGGCAAGCGCCACCAGGTTTCTTCCGCTGAGGGGATTCCAGGTGATGCACCAACCTTCCGCCTGCACCGAGAGCTACGACGCCCGCTTCGACGCGCTGGTGTTGTTCAACGCCGAGCTGGAGCTGCTGGCGGAGGGGTTCCGCTGGCTGGAGGGACCGGCGTGGTTCGGCGACCACCACTGTCTGCTGTTCAACGACATCCCGGGCAACCGCACCCTGCGCTGGAGCGAACAGCACGGCGTCACCCCCTTTCTGGAGCCGTCGGCCTTCGCCAATGGGCAGACGCGCGACCGCCAGGGGCGCCTGATCCAGTGCCATCACCGCAGCCGCTGCCTCACCCGCCGCGAGTTCGATGGCAGCACCACCACCCTGGTGGAGCAAGCCCGCGGCCACCGGCTCAATGCCCCCAACGACGTGGTGGTGAAGCGCGACGGTTCGATCTGGTTCAGCGATCCGCTCTATGGCCTGCTCAACGACTACGAGGGCGGTCGCCAAGCCTCCGAGCAACCTCCGGCCCTCTACCGACTCGATCCCGCGACGGGCGTTGCGGAGGCGATGGCCACGGACTTCGATGGCCCCAATGGCCTGGCGTTCTCTCCGGATGAGCGCCTGCTCTACGTGGCGGAATCCGGCGCCCCCGGCGTGGCCGAACCGCGCCAGTACATCCGCCGATTCCAGGTGGCCGGCGACGGCCGCAGCCTCAGCGGCGGTGAGGTGTTCCACAAGATCAACCCCGGCTGGGCCGATGGCTTCCGGGTGGATGAGCACGGCAACCTCTGGTGCGGCGCCGCCGATGGGGTGCACGTGATCGCACCCGATGGAACGCTGCTGGGCAAGGTGCTGGTGCCGAAGCGCGTCAGCAACGTGTGCTTCGGCGATCGCTACGGCAGCCGCCTGTTCCTCTGCGCCTCCACGGCGCTGTACGCCCTGTTCACCAACACCCGCGGAGCCTCCTGACCATGGCCAACCCCCAGCTCGAAGCCTTTCTGCGCCAAGTGAAGGGCGACGCCGCCCTGCTGGAGCGCTTCAGCGCCTGCCCCAACCTCAACGCCATTGCCGAACTGGGCCGTGAGATGGGCTTCCAGTTCAGCGGTGTCGATCTCGTGAAACACCAGGCCGAGGCCACCCTGCGGCTGGGTGAGAGCGATCTGGAGGCCGCCGCCGCTGGTGTGGAACTGGAGGGTCACCTCTGGCTGATGAAGATCGTTTGGAGCTGAAGGCGATGCGTTCCGTCTTTGCCCTGGAGCTGGCCGATGCCGAACGGCTGCTGGATGCAACCCTGGCCGAAGCCCGGCGCGACCAGTCGCGCGTGGCCGCTGCGGTGGTGGATGCCGGGGGCCGGTTGCTCGGCTTCAGCCGCCTGGACGGGGCCAGCCCCGCTGCGGCCGATGCGGCCATCGCCAAGGCGCGGATGGCCGCCCTCACCGGCAACGACACGGCCGGTCTGGAGGCCGCCATCAACGGGGAGCGGCCGGCCCTTGCGCAACTGGCCCCTGTACTGGGCCAGCCAGCGGCAGCCATGGGCGGCGGTGTGGCCCTTCGCTGGGAGGGGGAACTGCTGGGGGGCCTGGGCGTATCCGGAATGACGCCGCAGCGGGATGCGGCGATTGCCGCGGCCGGCGCTGGCGCCCTGCCGCCCTGGCCCCACCTGGAGGCGGTGAGCTTCAGCTGCAGTGACGCCGACGCCTGCGCCGCCTTCTTTTGCAGCCAACTGGGCTTCCGGCGCCTCGATGCCATCGATCCGGGGCCGGAATACGCCGCCCTGGTGGGCCTACCCGGCGCCCGACTGAAGCTGGTGCGCCTTGCCCTGGGCCATGAACGGCTGGAACTGCTCGAGGTGCGGGAACTGGGGCCTGGGCAACGACCCGGCCGCCCCTTCCCAGGCGATAGCCGCAGCAACGATCTGTGGTTCCAGCACATCTGCATCGTGGTGCGGGATCTGGAGCAGGCCAGCGCCGGCGTGCGCGAGGCGATCGCCGCCGGCCACCTGAAACCCATCTCCTCGGCACCCCAGCGCCTGCCGGCGTGGAACACCGCCGCCGCCAACATCGAGGCCTTCAAGTTCCACACCCCGGAGGGCCATTGCCTGGAACTGCTGGCCTTCCCGCCAGACAAGGGCGAAGCCCGCTGGCACACCAACCCGGAGGCCGGCCTGTTCCTCGGGATCGACCACAGCGCCATCGGCATTAGCGACAGCACCCGCAGCTGCCGCTTCTACGACGAACTCCTCGGCCTGCGCCTCGGCGGCGACGGGGTGAACCATGGCCTGGAGCAGGACGGGCTCGATGGCCTGGCCGAAACCCAGGTGCGCATCACCGGGCACCGCTGCCCCAGCGGCGCCGGGATCGAATGCCTCGACTACCGCACCCCCGGCGGTGGCCGAGCGATGCCGTCCGACCTGGGCCCCCAGGACCGGGCCCACGGCCAGCTGCGCCTGCGGGTGGGCGATGACACCCAAGCCCTGGAGGCAATCGCCAGCCGGGTGGAGAACTACGGCGGACAACGGGTGAGCTCCGGCGTCGTGCGCCTGGCGCCCGCGCAGGCCACAGCGCTGGGATTCACCGCAGGCCTCCAGGTCGCCGATCCCGACGGGCACCGGCTGCAACTGGTGGTGCGTTAGCGGCCCGGCTGCCCCACCACCAGCGCCACCACCGAACGGGGCTGCACCGTGTAGCGGGCCTCCGCCAGCGGCACCGCCTCGGCCCAGGGCACGATGTCGCTGGGGCTGGCCAGGGCCGTATCGATCCACCGATGCCAGGGATCGGCGGCAAAGGCGGGGTCGCCATCGGCCAGCGCCGTGGGCGGCAGCGTGAACGCCAGCGGCTCCCACCAGGCATTCACCATCAGGTGCAGGCGGAAGTGGTGTTCGGCGCTGGTGAGCGTGTAGGCCAGCGAGCGGGAGTCGGGGCTCCAGTCGGGCTGGAAGGGCTGCACGCCATGCCACTGGATCGAGCGCCGCTGCAGCAGTTCGGCCAGGGAAAGCGGTAGGCGATCCACCACCACATCGCGCACCTGGCGATGGGCGATCAGCTCCCGGGCGAAGCGCAGCAGCTCAGCATTGGCCTCCACCAGGCGCCAGTCGAACCAGCTGATCGGGTTGTCCTGGCAGTAGGCGTTGTTGTTGCCCTGCTGACTGCGGGCCACCTCATCCCCCATCGCGAGCATGGGCGTGCCCGCCGCCAGCACGAGCAGCGCCAGGAAGTTACGCATCTGGCGGCCCCGCAGCGCCAGCACAGCGGGATCGCCAGTGGGGCCTTCCACCCCGCAGTTCCAGCTGGCGTTGTCATCTGTGCCATCGCGGTTCTGCTCGCCATTGGCCCCGTTGTGCTTGGCGTTGAAGCTCACCAGGTCGGCCAGGGTGAAGCCGTCGTGGCAGGTGATGAAGTTCACGCTCTCCTCGGCCTCCCGCCGGCGTTGGCCGTAGATATCCGGGCTGCCGATCAGCCGCTGGGCCGCCGCCCAGGCGAAGCCAGCGTCCCCCTTGAGGAAGTGACGCAGGTCGTCGCGGAAGCGACCGTTCCATTCCTGCCAGCGCTCCCCCACAAAGCTGCCCACCTCATAGAGGCCGGCCGCATCCCAGGCCTCGGCGATCAGCTTGGTGCCGGCCAGCACCGGATCCGTGTCGAGATCGAACAGGATCGGGGGCCGCGGCGCCGGGTTGCCCTCCTCATCACGGGAGAGCACGGCCGCCAGATCGAACCGAAACCCATCCACATGCATGTGCTCCACCCAGTGGCGCAGGCTGTGGCGGATCAGGCGGCGCACCACCGGGTTGTTGGCGTTGAGGGTGTTGGCACAGCCGGTGTCGTCCACATAGCTGCCATCGGGCTTGAGCAGGTAGTAGTCGGCGTTGGCCAGGGCCCGATAGGCAAAGGTGGGCCCATCGGCTCCCCCCTCGGCGGTGTGGTTGAACACCACGTCGAGGATCACCTCAATGCCGGCGCGGTGCAGGGCTTTCACCAGGTTGCGGAACTCATCGAGCACCGCCAGCGCACCCCCGCCTGAGCCGTAGCCCTGGTGGGGCGCAAAAAAGCTGATCGGCTGATAGCCCCAGTAATTGGGCAACCCGGCGGGGGCCGCCTGGGGATCGAACTGGAACACCGGCAGCAGCTCCACGGCGGTCACGCCGAGCCGCTGGAGATAGGGGATTTTCTCGATCAGCCCGGCATAGGTGCCGGCTTTATCTGGGGCCACACCCGAGCTGGGGTGGGCGGTGAAGCCGCGCACGTGCAGCTCGTAGATCACCGTTTCCCGGGCCGGTCGGCGCAGGGGGCGATCACCCTCCCAGTCGTAACTGGAGAGGTTGGCCACCACACTCTTCATCGCCTGGGCCCAGCCGCCGCCCTCCCGCCGCTGGCCCCGCTCGCGCCGGTAGCCCTCAGGCACCGCCACCGCCAGGCCGTAGGGATCAAGAAGCAGGCACTCCCCATCGGCTGCAGCGCCGATCACCCGATAGCCGTACACCTGGCCGGGCGCTACCCCCTCCACAAAGCCATGCCAGTAATGGCCGGTGCGGTGGTCTTCCCCCTCCAGGGCCAGCACCACCGCCGGCTCGGCGGCATCGGCGCCATCAAACAGGCACAGCTCCACACGCTCCACGTCGCGGGCGTAGAGGCTGAACGTCACACCATCCGGCGCCGGGGTCGCTCCCAGCGGGGCACTGGCGCCCGGCAGCAGGCTGGGACTGGCGAGGGTGGCCAAGGTGCGTGTTGGTTTCTCCGCCGATGCTGGCCACGCCGGAACGGTTTGAGTACCTTGCCGCCATCTGACCTGAGCGGCGGCATGGAGATCACCGTGGTGGAGCTGCTGGTGCCGGCACCACCCTCCACCCTGGCCCAGACGGCGCTTCTGGTGCTGCGGGTGTTCATGGGGGTGTGCTTCATCCGCCACGGCTGGCCAAAGCTGCGCAACCTGCGCACCTGGTCGGAGGGCCTCAAAACCCCGATCTGGCTCTGCTTCCTCTCCGCCTTCTCGATGTTCGGAGCCGGAATCGCCCTCCTGCCTGGCCTGCTCACGCCGCTGGCGGCCCTGGCCATCCTGGTGTCGATGGCCTACGCGATGGTGCTCGAGATCCGCTCGGGCTTCCCCTTCATCGCCCCCGATCCCTATCAGATCCCTGCCGGCGACTACGCCGGCCCGATGGGTGTGGGTGAGCCCCCGAGCTGGGAGAAGGCCGCCATGTATGTGGTGATGTGCCTCGTGCTCGCCACCTGCGGTGGGGGACTGTTCTCCCTCGACAACCTGCTGATCGCCGACCTACTCAAGGTGGCGTTCAGCTGAACACCCATGCCGCGCTCCCTCCTGCTCTGGGTGTATGGGCCCTGGGCAGCTTCCGCCCTGGTGAATCTCATTGCCCTGAGGCTCCTGCTGGCGGAAGATTTCAACCTCCACGGCCACGGCTGGAGCTTGATCGGCAGCGGCATGATCTGCTTCTCAATCGGGTGCGTGGCCAAGGTGTCGTTTGAGCTGGCCAAGGCCAACCGCAAGCTGGAGCTGGAGCGCCGGCGACTGGAGCAACTGGCCTCCCGATGAGTTCCCGGCGCCTGATCACGGTGATCACCCTCCCCTGGGTGGCAGCGGCACTCGTGCTGCTGCTGGTAACCAAGCTGCGCGACGACAACGTGCGCTGGCACTGGGGCCTGTTCGGCAGCGCCGCCATCTGCTTCTCGATCGGCTGCCTGGCGCGCACGAGCGTGATGCTGGCCGAAAACAAGCGCCAGGCGGGCGAGTCCGGAGGGCGATGAGCCCGATCCGGCGCCTGCCGCTACTGCTGGCCGCAGCACTGCTCAGCCCGCTGGCCCAGGCGGGATCACTGCCGCCGCCCTCACGCACCCTGCTGCGCAGCCTGGAGCGCTTCGAGCAGGACGTGCAGCGCCTCGATCGCACCCTGCCGCCCACCACACCGGTGGCGCCAGGCGCGCCGGAAGCGGGCACCACTGCGGCGCGCGACACCCTCAAGGCCCTGAACGCCCCACCGGCGGGTGCCATCCCCAGCGCAACGGCCGCCGTGGCGATCAAGGAGCGGGTGAGCCTGTCGTTGCCGCAGGCCCTGGAGCTGGCGGTGCGCAACAGTCCGGCTGTGGCCGAGCAGGCCGCCGCCGTGCGCGAACGCCAGGGGCTGAAACGCTCGGTGCAGGGCCGGTTCTGGCCCGAACTGGCCCTGGAGCTCGGCGGCAGCTACCGGCAGCTGCGCACCACCAACACGGTGTGGACCGACAACGCCGGCATCTACCCAGCCGGCTCACCGTTTCTGGTGAAGGCCAACGGCTGGAACCGCATCCAGGACAACCTCGGCCTGGGGGTGGCGGGCCTCGGCATGAACTGGGAACTCGTGAACTTCGAGCGGGGCGCCGCCCTGGCCGAATCCAGCCAGGAACTGGAGGCCGCCCAACGGCGCTACGCCAACGGCCTGCGCCAGCTGCAGCTGGATGTGAGCCTCGCCTACTACGGCCTGCAGCTGGCGGAGCAGCTGCGGCGGGTACGCCAGGCCGTGGTGGACAACGACACGGTGGTGCGCGACGAGGTGCAGGCCCTCAAGCGCTCCGGACTGGTGCCGCGGCTGGATCTGCTGCGGGCCGAGGCCCAGCTGCAGCAGGGCAAGTACCGGCTGGAGCAGGCCGATGCCCTGCGGCTGAGCCGCCAGCGCCAGCTCAGCAACCTGCTCAACGTGCCCTTCGACATCACCCTCACCGCCCCGGAAGCGGTGCGGCTCCAGCCACCCTGGCCCCTGGATCTGGAGCGCACCCTGATCGCCGGCTTCCGCGACAACCCCCAGCTGCTGGCGTTGCAGGCCGCCCGCGATGCGCTGCTGCGCCAGGCCGACCGCCGCGCCGCCGAGCTGCTGCCCAGCCTGCGGCTGTTCGCCCGCGGCGGCCTGGCCGACGGACTCTCCACCAAACCGGTGATCGACCTCAACGGCTGCTGCGCTGCCACCAACATCCCCGCCCTGAACAGCCAGAGCAGCGACTGGGCCGCGGGCCTGGAGCTGCGCTGGCGCCTGTTTGATGCGGGTGTAACGGGCGGGGCGGTGAGCGCCAGCCGCGCCGCCGCGGAGCGCACCGAGCAGGTGCTGGCGCGCGAGCGCAACAGCATCCGCCAGCGCATGGAAACCGCCTTCTACGACCACCGCGCCTCCCTAGGGCAGATCGTGGCCGCCCGCTCCGCCTTCGCCGCCGCCCGCGAAGCCTTCCGCGATGTGCGCGCCCGCTACCAGCTCGGCCTCGCCGACTACACCGATGTGAGCGACACGATCCGCCAACTCACCCAGGCCATGGAGGGCGTGGCCGAATCGGTGACCCTCGCCAATGCGAGCTACGCCCAGCTGCTGCGGGAGCTGCTGCCGGTGCCCGATCAGCCCACCGCGCCGGTGTCGCTGCCGCTGGTGCTGCCGGCCTCGGTGGGCGCCGACATTTCAGCCGCCCCCTGAGGCGCGTTGCGGCGCCCAACCCAGGCCCAGCTGCGCCAGAGCAGCAGCACCAGCAGCACCACAAACCAGAACCACACCTCCGGCGCGTTGGCATGGAGCAGCACCGCCAGCAGGGCGATCTCCACCACCAGAAAGGGCAACTCGCGCCGGATCGGCCGATGCAGCCGGAGCGTCATGGCAGCGTGCCCTCCTGGCGCAGGTTCGGGGTGTCGTCGCGGCGCTGCTCGCCAAGGGTGCGATAGGTGCCGGTGAGATCGCGCAGCACCGGCACCACGTAGCTGATCGGGGTGCGCCATTCCACGTAGCCATGGGCCCGCAGGGTGAGGCCCTCGCGCACCGGGAACACACTGCTGCCCTGGGAGAGCGTCCAGCGGTAGCCGTTGGCGCCGTTCTCACGCTTCGGCGCGGCATCGAGGCTGATCTCGGCGCGCATCACCGGCCCCCGTTTCACCAGGGCCTCCGCGAGCTGGGGATTCCCCAGGGTGGTGTCCACGTCTTCGCGGGTGGCGGGCAGCAGGCTCACGTGGCGCACCCGACCCACAATCCCGCCGAAGCGGCCCCGCTCATTCCAGTCCGGCACCACCTCCATCGGCAGGCCGGATTTGAGCCGGCGCGCATCGGCGGGGGCGAAATAGGCCACGGCCATCAGTGGCTTGGGCTCGGCGTCGCCTGGCTTGGCACGGCCTCCGGTGTGGCTGCCGAGGGTGCCGAGGCGCTGGCCGGGCTTCACCGTCTGGCCGCGCACCACCTGCAGATCCAGCAGCCGGCCGTCGCGGTCGGCCAGCAGGGTGCCGTCGTAGGCGATGCGCGCCTTGGTCACCTTGATGGCGCGGCGGGTGTCGTCGATGCGATACCGACGGCGCTGCTGTTCGGTGTCGACCTCCAGCTTCACCTTCTCGTAGGCGTCTTCCACCTCCTTCTCACGGATGCGCAGGTTTTCAATCGCCACGGCGATCTGGGTGGCGCGATCCTCGGTGGCCACCACCTCCTGGGCCAGGGGCGCCACCACCTCGCGGCGCGAGAGCAGCCGGAAGTCGGCCACTTTCTGGTCGTAGGTGCGGCGCAGGGCCACCAGGCGCCGGTCTTCCGCCGCCAACTTGGCCAGGGCGGTGTCGCGCACCCGCCGCGCAGCCGCCAGGCGGATCCCATCGCGGCGATCGAGGTCGGCGTTGATGCGGATCAGCTCCTGGAGGTCGCGCTCCTGGCGCCGCAGGGCCTGGTCGAGAACCGGCAGGTAGATCCGGAACAGCACCTCACCCCGGCGCACCGGATCGCCCACGCGCACGGGGATCTCGAGGATCTGCCCCTCCGCGCGGGCATCCACCACCCGGGCCCCCTCCGGCACGATGATCACGCCCCGACCCACCACCTCGGTTGGCACCGGCCAAACCAGCACCCAGGCGGCGGTGAGCAGGCCCACACTTCCCTGGGCGAGCAGCACCTGGCCTTCCGGGTCCCTGGCCTGACGGCGCAGCCACCCCCACGCCATCAGCGCCCGAACCGTTCGCGCAGATGCTCGCCCACCCGCAGGGCATTGGCGATGGCGGTGAGGGAGGGATTCACCGCGCCGATGGTGGGCATGAAGCTGGTGTCCACCACGTAGAGGTTGTCGAGCTCGTGGGCCTTGCAATTGAGATCCAACACCGAGGTGGAGGGATCGCTGCCGAAACGGCAGGTGCCGGCCTGGTGCCCCACCGCGGCGATGGTCATCGTGCTCTTGATATAGATCTGGCGCTCCACCAGGTGGTTGCGCAGGTAGAGCCGATCGAGCATCCCCGTGAGTCTCCCGTAGAGGCGCTGGGCTGCCGTTTGGTTATTGGGGGTGTAGCTCAGATGGATGTGACCGTCTCCGTCGATCGTCACCCGGTTCTCCGGATCCGGGAGGTCTTCCGATGAGATCCAGAAGTCGAGGGCATGCTCAGCGATCTTGTCCATCGACCAACCGGGCATCAGGAAGGTTTCCAGCGGCGCATAGCCCTTCATGATCTGGCCGTTGGTCTTGCCAGTCATCTGGATGTTGCCCATGGGATAGTCGAACTCGGCATCCCCCAGATACCAGTCGTTGATAGAGATGGTTTTCTGAAAAATGGTGGTGTTCGGCTCATGGGCCAGGGCCACCATCGCCTTGCTGTTGTGGAACATGTAGTTCCGCCCCACCTGATCGGAGCCATTGGCCAACCCGCGCGGGTGTTTGTCGTTGGCCGACATCAACAGCAACCGGGCGGTGTTGGCTGCGCCGCAGCTCACCACCACCACATCGCCGCTCACCTGAAAGGTCTCGCCGTCGCGCTGAACCTCCACACCGGTGATGGTGCGGCCACTGGCATCAGTGTGCAGGCGGCGCACTTCAGCGCGGGTGAGCAGCGACACGGTGGGACTCGCCAGTGCCGGGCGGATGCCCAGCACCTCGGCGTCGCTCTTGGCATGCACCAGGCAAGGGAAACCGTCGCAGCAGTTGCACTTACGGCAACGACTAAAGCCCATATTGGCCTCATCGAGCATCACACCACTGGGGGCATGGAAGGGGTGCAGTCCGGCGGCCCGCAGATCGTCGACGAGCTTCTGAATGCGGGGCTCGTGGGCCACCGGCGGGTGGGGATAGGGACCGCTGCACGGCGGCTCGGTGGGATCCTCCCCCCGCTGGCCATGCACGTGGAACAGCTCTTCGGCCCGCTGATACCAGGGCTCGAAATCGGAATAGCGCAGGGGCCAGGCCGGCGAGATGCCGTCGTGGTGCACCAGCTCCTCAAAATCCTGTTGGCGCAGCCGGAAATGGGCGGCGCCATACATCTTGGTGGCACCGCCCACGAAGTAGTGACTGCCGGGTTGGAAGGGCTTGCCGTGCTTGTCGAACCAGGTGTCTTTTGACACGTAACGGCCCTTCTGGAACACCTCCTCGGCATCCCAGTTCTGGGGTTCCTGGGGCAGCCAGTCGCCGCGCTCCAGCACCAGAATCCTCAGGCCCGTGGCGGCCAGTGTGCGCGCCAGGGTGCCGCCGCCGGCGCCACTGCCGATGATCACCAGATCAAAGTGCGCTCCATGGCCCACCTGCTGCTGCCCAGGAGCAGGCAAGGGGGAACAGTGGATGCCGGTGAGCAGATCGCCAGACGACACCGCAGCCATCGGATTGAAAGCGAGGGAAGGCACGTCAGCCCATGGGGTTTAACCCGTGGGATAACGATGCAACTGATTGACCATCTTGGCCACCACAGCAGTCCAGCCGGTCTGATGGGAAGCGCCCACGCCGCGGCCGTTATCACCGTGGAAGTATTCATTGAAGAGGATCAGATCACGCCAGTAGGGATCGTTCTGGAATAACTCCACATCGCCATTGAAAGCACGGCGTCCACTGGCATCCCGGCGAAAAATCCCCACCAGACGCTTCTCCAACTGCAGGGATGCATCCCAGAGATTGATCCAATTACCGGAGCGGGTGGGGAATTCCACCTTGAAGCTGTCGCCATAGAAATGGGCAAACTTCTGCAGCGACTCGATCAGCAGGAAGTTGATCGGCATCCACACCGGGCCACGCCAGTTGGAATTGCCGCCGAACATCGCCACAGGACTATCAGCGGGGCTATAGCTGAGCACCTCGCTATCACCACCTTCGGTGTAGCGGTAGGGATTGGTCTCATACACTTTGGAGAGCGCACGAATGCCGTAAGGCGAGAGAAACTCATCCTCATCGAAGAGCCGCTCGCAGATGCGGCGCAGCCGGTCCTCCGGCACCAGGGTGAACAGCAGCCGGTCGTTGTGCCAACGGCCGAGATTCGCCTGCAGCCAGGTGGGGGAGGTGCGCTCATGCAACAACCAGGCCATACTCTTGAGCACATCCAGCACCGGCAGGCGCTCCACCGTTTCCACGTCGTAGCTGGCCACCGCCAGCAGTGGAATCAGCCCGGATACCGAGCGCGTACGAAGGTAATCAGTAGTACCGTCGGGACGCTTGATCACGTCGTAGTAGAAGCCGTCCTCCTCATCCCAGTTCACATAGCCGCGGGTGAAAGGCACATTGAGCGTGAGCGCCAGCTGCACGAAGTCGTACATGAAGCGCTCACACATATCGGCATACTCCGGTTCTTCGCGGCTCAGCTCCACGGCGATGTTGAGCAGGTTGAGGCTCAACGACGCCATCCAGGCGGTGCCATCACACTGCTCGATGCGACTGCCATCGGAGAGGGGGAAGCGCCGATCGAACACGGCAATGTTGTCGAGCCCGAGGAAGCCCCCCTCAAAGAGATTGTCGCCCGACCTGTCGTTGCGGTTGGCCCACCAGCCATACTCCAGCAACAACTTGCGCAGGGCCGCCCGCAGATAGGGCTGATCCCCCACGCCATCGGCCTGCTTGCGCTCAATTTGGTAGATCCGCATCACCGCCCAGGCCCCGATCGGCGGGTTGGGATCGGAGAGGGCCCACTCATAGGCCGGGGTCTGGGCGTTGGGCGCCGTGTAGTGGGGCGTGCGCAGCAACATCGACTGCTGCTTGGCGGTTGCCGGATCCACGATCGCGAACGACATGGCGTGGAACATCAGGTCCCACTGGCAGAAGTAGGGGTATTCCCACGAATCCGGCATCGCGATGATGTCGTGGGCGTGGAGTCGGTTCCACTGGGCCGTTTCGGTGTGCATCCGCACGGCCGGGGGTTCGGGCTGGGTGGGATCCCCCTCAAGCCAGCGCTGCACACTCCAGCCGTAGTACTTCTTGCACCACAACAGGCCCGCCAGGGCACTGTTATGGATCCGGCGATCATCATCCGGAAGCCCGGGGAGGCACTGCTCCATGTAGGCCTGGTATTCCTGTTCACGGGCCGTGAACAGGGCATCGAAACCAGGGCCGAACGGCTCAGCCGCCGTGGGTTCATCCACGGCCCGGAGCCTTAGTTCCACGGTCCAGGTGTCACCCGGAGCCAGGCTGTTCTCCAGCAACGCCGCAACTTTGGTGCCTTCAGCCACCGGGTTGATGGCACCCTGCTCACCCTCGATCACAAACCGGTGAAAGCCGTCCTTCTGAAAGGGCGTGCGGTTAGGTACGCCGTACAGGCGCTCAGTGTTGGTCTCGTTGTCGGTGAACAGCCAGCGCACAGGCCCGTTGGCCAGCAACTCGTAGGAGGCCAGGTCGGGCAAAGCCGGCGTGATCACCCGATCACCCTGGAGCCGCAGCGGCTGCCTGGTTTCATCGGGATAGCCCCACGACCAGGTGTTGCGGAGCCACAACGTGGGCAACAGGGTGAGCGGCGCAGGATCCGGCCCGCGATTCACCGCCCGGATCCGGATCAGCAGATCGGTGGGAGAGGCCTTGGCGTACTCGATGAACACATCGAAGTAGCGACTGGCATCAAAGATCCCCGTATCCACCAGCTCGTACTCGGGCTGATCGCGGCCCCGCCGGCCGTTCTCCTCCACCAGGTGCTCGTAGGGGAACCGGGCCTGGGGATACTTGTACAGCCCCCGCATGAAGCTGTGGGTGGGGGTGTTGGCGAGGTGGAAGTAGTAGTCCTTGATGTCCTCGCCATGGTTGCCCTCGGGATTCCCAAGACCGAACGGCCGTTCCTTGAGAATGGGGTCCTGGCCGTTCCAAAGCCCAAGGGAAAAGCAGAGGCGGCACTGCTCATCGCAGATGCCCAGCAGTCCGTCCTCACCCCAGCGGTACACGCGGGAACGGGCATGGTCGTGGGGGAAGGACACCCAGGCGTTGCCGTCGGCTGAGTAGTCCTCCCGCACCGTGCCCCATTGGCGCTCGGGGAGATAGCTGCCCCACAGACTCCACGGGGCATGGCCGCAATCGCGCTCGGCCATGCGCCGCGCTTCCGAGGGCTCGCCCTCCAACCCCGGGATGGGGGCATTGGGCTCAGATCCCGGTGCCGGCGTCGCGGTCATTGGAGGGAGGCCCGCACACCGGCGGCGATGCGCAGGGCATTGGCGATCACCGTGAGGCCAAAGCCCATGGCAGGGCAAGCCGGAAGCACGCTGGCATCGGCAATGGTGAGGTTCGCCAACTCATGGCTGCGGCCCGCCAGATTCACCACCGAGGTGGCCGGATTGTTGCCCATGCGGCAGGTGCCGCAGGCATGGCCGATGGCGGAGAGCGGCGCCTCGCCGCGGGGGTGGGTTGGGGCGCTGCGCACCACCCGGGTGAGCGGATCGGCCTCCACCTCCTTGAGTGTGTCGATCCAGCGATACACGAGGCGATCGTGGGCCTCGAAGTTGTTCACCTTGTAGTTCACCTGGATGTGGTCATTGCGCAGGCTCACCCGGTTGTGGGGGTCGGGCAGCACCGGGCTCA
The DNA here is from genome assembly GCA_040399185.1 of Prochlorococcaceae cyanobacterium. GTDB lineage: Bacteria > Cyanobacteriota > Cyanobacteriia > PCC-6307 > Cyanobiaceae > UBA5018. Next base: position 43,161 of record JBBASQ010000008.1, on the reverse strand, counting down.
TGGCCCACCAGGTGATCGAGCGGGAGGCCAACTGCTCCAGGCCGAAATCCGGCAGCAGCTTGGTCACCAGCGACAGCACCGGTGGTGACTCGGCGAACAGGGCGTCCTGCAGCACCCCGCCACCGTTCTGGATCGAACCCAGCGGAAACGACACGTTTTTATCGCCCCAGAGGTAGTCATTCACCCCGAAACTGCGCCCATAGCGGCCATCGTTGGGCTCGGAGGCCAGCTGAAGAATCGAGGTGAGCTGCAGCTTCATCAGGTTGCGGCCCACCTGGTCGGAGCCGTTGGCCAGGCCGCGGGGATGGTGGTCGGTGGCCGAGCGCAACAAAATGGCCGGTGTGTTGATGGCGCCGGCAGCCAGCACCACCTGATGGCCACTGAACAGCCAGCTCTGGCCATCCACCACCGCCTCCACCCCACGCACCTCGGTGCCGGACGGGTTCACGTGCAGGCGCTGCACGGCAGCCCCGGTGCGCACCACGACGGCGGAGCTGCGGCGCGCGCGCTCTACACCAAACAGTTCAGCATCACCGCTGGGATCGGCGCTGGAGTCAGACCAGCTCAGCGGCAGGCGGTAAGGCTGCACGCCGTGGCGCTGAAGGTCTTCGGCGAGGGCCGTCAGGAACGGCTCCACGGGCTTGGGCTCGAAGCCAAAGGGAGCTGCGCCGGCAGGCTCCGTGGGGTCGCCGCCGCGCGCACCATGCACCCGATAGAGCGCCTCGGCCTGGGTGTACCAGGGCTCCATCTCCTGATAACTCAAGCCCCAGGCCGGCGCCTGGCGCTCCTGCAGCGGCAGGCCATCAAACTCACGCTCGCGCATGCGCTCGAGCACGCCGCCCCAGATCTTGGTGTTGCCGCCCAGGGCGTAGATCGTCTGGGGGGGAAACGGATCACCGTCGGTGCCGAACCAGCGCTCATTGGGGTGATAGCGATCCTTGCGGAACAGCTCCACACCGGCCACGTTCTGATCCCCAAGGGGCATGCTGGCGCCGCGCTCCAGCAACAGCACCGAATGGCCCGCATCGGAGAGGGAGCTTGCGATGGTGGCACCGGCGGCACCACTGCCGATGATGATGACGTCGAAATGGCGGTCGTCGATAATCATGGCCGGCTCCTCAATGACGCTGCCACACGTAAATCAGCACAAAGAGGATGATCCAGATGACATCCACAAAGTGCCAGAACAACGACGTGGCCTGAACACCTTCTTCACCCCCTTCATAGTTGCCAGGAATGAAGGATTTAATCAGCATCAGAGTCATCAACAGCACCCCGGTCGCCACGTGCAGGCCATGGAAGCCTGTGAGCAGGTAGAACGTGCCGCCAAACACCCCACTGGTGAAGCCAAATGACAACCCACCCCACTCCACCGCCTGGCCGTAGAGGAAATAGGCCCCCAGGGCCATGGTGAGCAGCCACAGGGCCCGAAAACCCCAGAGACTGCCGCGGGCCTTCAGGAGTTCAGCCAGCCAGATGGTGCCGGAACTGGACACCAGCACGATGGTGTTGATCAGGGGCATGCGCCATTCCAGGCCCTCCACACCGGCCGGCAGCCAGTTAATCGCCGAGGTCTTCAGCAGGGCGAAGCCACTGAAGAACGCCAGAAAAATGACGCTCTCTGAGCAGAGAAAAATGATGAAGCCGGTGAGGCTGTGGTTCTCATGCTCGCCAGATCCGTGCTCGTGGCCGGGTGTTGAGGGAAGTGCGGTGGTCATGCCCGGGCCTCCTGCAGGGTGAGCTGACGCTCAATCGCCTCCTGGTTCTCCACCAGGGGCTTACCGGTGCCGTAGCCATAGGGCCGCGAGATCACGGTGGGCACGTGCTCCCCGAAGTTGTCTTCCGGGGGCGGCGATGGCAAGAGCCATTCCAGGCCGATGGCGTTCCAAGGGTTATGGGTGGCCTTGGCGCCACGCACCCAGGAGCTCAGCATGTTGAGCAGGAAGGGAATGATCGATACCCCCAGCAGGAAGGCCCCCAGGCTCGCCAGCACATTCCAGAAGGCAAATTCCGGGTCGTAGGACGACACCCGCCGTGGCATCCCCATCAGCCCAAGGGGATGCATGGGCAGGAAATTCAGGTTGGCGCCCACAAAGGTGAGCAGGAAGTGCAGCTTGCCCAGCCCCTCGTAGGGCATGCGGCCGGTGAACTTGGGAAACCAGTGGTAGATGGCGGCAAAGATCCCCATCACGGCGGCGCCATAGATCACGTAGTGGAAGTGGCCCACCACGAAATAGGTATTGCTCACGTGGATATCCACGGGCACGGTGGCCAGCATCACGCCGGTGATACCGGCAAATACGAAGTTAAATAGGCCACCAAGACAGAACAACATTGGCGTAGTCAGCCGCAGCTTGCCGCGCCACAGGGTTCCGAGCCAGGCGAACACCTTCACACCGGTGGGCACTGCAATCAGCATGGTGGTCACCATGAACAAATTGCGCATCCACTGCGCCACGCCACTGGGGAACATGTGGTGGACCCACACAACCAGCCCCAAGCCCACAATAATGAACGAAGCCAGTGCCACATACACGTAACCGAACAGCGGCTTACGCGAATACACCGGGAACAGTTCGGAGAAGATGCCGAACACCGGCAGGATGATCACGTAGACCGCCGGGTGGGAATAGAACCAGAAGAAGTGCTGATAGAGCACCGGATCACCGCCCCCTTCCGGGCGATAGAACGACGTGCCGGCCACCAGATCGAAGAGCAGCATCACCGCACCGCCGGTGAGGGCCGGCAATCCGATCAGCTGCAGACTCTGGGCGGCCAGGGCCGTCCAGCAGTACACCGGCATGCGAAACCAGCCCATGCCAGGGGCGCGCATACGAATGATCGTGGTGACGAAATTCACCGCCCCCATGATTGAGGACACCCCAGAGAGGGCCACGGCCGTGAGCCACAACCCCTGCCCACTCACCAGGTGCCCGAGGGGATTCTGAATGCTCACCGGCGGATACGACCACCAACCCGAATAGGCCGGACCTCCAGGCACGAAGAAGCTGGCGATCAGCAGGGTGCCGAAGATCGGCACCAGCCAGAAGGCCACGGCATTGAGCCGGGGGAAGGCCATATCGGGGGCGCCGATCATGGTGGGGATCAACAGGTTGTTGAGCCCATTGAGCACCGGAAAGATGAACAGGAACAACATGATTGTTCCGTGCATCGTGTAGATGCCGTTGTACACGGTGCGATCCACCAGATCCGCTTCCGGCGTGATCAGCTCACCCCGGATGATCATGGCTAGCAGGCCACCGATCAGGAAATAGAAGAAGGCCAGCACGATGTACTGGATCCCGATCACCTTGGCATCGGTGTTGAAGCTGAAATAGCGGGTCCAGGAGGGCTTGGGCTCGCTGGCGGGAAAAGTGGCTGAAGTCATCGGGCTGGCGAGCTCAGGCGTCGTGGGGGAGGCGGTTGGAACCGGGAACGTTCACCTGAGGTGGTGGGGCCGGGGGCACCGTGGCCCAGCCCGCCTTCGGGCGCTTCTGGCGCAGCGTGTATTCCGCAACGGCATCACTGATGCCGGGCTGCAGGGGCTGGGAGGCCGCCTGACGCAACCAGGCGGCATGGGCCTCGGTGCTTTCCACCACCACATCTGCCTGGTTGGCGGCAAACCAGGTGCCGCTGAACTGGGAATCGCGCAGGCGATAGCGCCCTTCACGGGTTGGCGTGAGGTTGAAGTTGATGGCCCGGCCCGGCACCACGTCCTGCTTGAGGCGGAAGGCCGGCACATAGAAGCCGTGAATCACGTCCTCCGACACCAGCCGAAAGGTCACCGGCTGGTCGAGGGCGAGGTGGAGTTCGGTGGAGGTCACGCCGGAGTCCACATAGCGAAACTCCCAGGACCACTGCCGCGCAATCACCTCCACCGTTTCGGCGGGCAGGCGATCACCGGGATAGCCCCCCTGCTGCTCCACCGGATCATGGGGATGGATGTGCTCCATTGGGCCAAGGACGCCCAGGGTGGTGTTGACCCGGATGGCGTAGGCGGCAATCGCCATCACCAACACAAGGGGAATAGCCGTCCAGATCACCTCCAGACGGGTGTTGCCTTCAATCGGCTCGGCGTCGGTCGGGTCGTACTTCTCGGCGCGATGCATCAGCACCACCCAGCCCATCACCGAGATCACCCCCAGGAACACGAAGGTGCCCACCCCGGTTTCGAAGCTGAACAGCCCATCCACCAGCGGTGCTGCGGTGGAGGCCTGCACCGGCAGCCAGCGGTAGGCCTGGCGGCTCATCCACACACTCACCAGCACCAGCAGGCCCACCCACAGCGCCAAGCCGATGAGGGGAAGGGGCCGGAAGCGCGGCGATGAGCTGGTCATGGCAGGGCCTCCTTGAGGTCGGCACCGGCGGCCAGCAATTGATCGGCGGTGATGTGCACGCCGAATTCACCCGCCAGCTCGGCCCCGAGGGTGCCGTGCAAGCCAATCACCAGGAACAGCGCAAGTCCGGCCAACAGATAGAGCCACTGCACCTGGCGGCCCATGTCCTTGCGCCACACAAACCGCTGGTAGCCGCGCCACACGGTCATGGCCACGATCACCAGCAAAATCAGCACGCCACCCACGCCGTGGATCAGCATCGTCTGCATGCTTTGGAGGCCAATGGTGCTGGTGACGCCGGGCAACGGCTCGGCCAGCAGCATCTCGTAGAAACCAGCCCCCACCGTAAAGAAGCTCACGATGGCGCAGGCCAGCAGGTTGTACCAACCCACATCGTGGAAGCCCGCCCGGGTCACAGGCAAGGCCAGGAAACGGAACACCCGCTTCTCCACCGGATAGAGCGCCCCGGCGATATCGAAGGCAATCGCGATCACGAACAACCCAATGGTGAAGTGCACCAGATTGGGATGGATCGGCAGGGCATAGGGAAGACCGTTCGGACCGAGCTGCTGGGAGAGCTGCTCAATCGGCGGTTCAGGCGAGATGTAAACGGCCATCACACCAGCCCTTCCCGCAGCGCCTGCACCACCGGCACCGTGTGGAGGCCGTACACCCAGATCAGCTCATTGCCCAGGGTCACCTGCACCACGATCAGGGCACTGAGCAGTGCTCCAGCACCAAGAAAGCCCAGGGGAAGCTGCTGGGGATCCCGGCTACGGATCACATAGCGCCAGCCGCTCATCAGCGACAGCACACCCGCCAACGACCAGCCAATGGTGCTGTGGAGGTTCAGGATTTCGCTCGAGGCGCCGTAGGGGTTGGCCAGTCCTGCTTCCACCTGGCCGAAGATGATCGCCACGAAAATTGCCGCCGTGGCAAACAGCAGATTCCAGAAGCTCACCTCAAAAAGCTGAGGGCGACGGAACAGCACGCCGATCAGGTCGAAGACGAAACTGATCAGACCCATCGCAATCACGAAATGCACCACGATTGGATGGATCGTGTCCATCCAGGGGAGGTTGTGATCGTTGAGCGCCGGCAACAGCTCGAGCATGGAAACCGGGGCGTCGGCGTTGTTGCCCCGTCACTCTGACCAGATCCACTCAGCGGCGGTGTGCTCTGTGATGCTTCGCCACACCGCACCCGCCCCGGTGGCGATCTGCTGACGAAACGTCCGATCACGGCACGTAGGGTTGACGCTCACGCTGTTTACCGGTGTCTGTACCCGCTTCTCCTGCCCTGCGCTGGACTGCCGCCATCCTGTTGTTCGCGGCGGCCGGCCTGTCGATCGTGCTGCCGTTCGTATCGGCCACCCTGCTCACCATCGGCATCGGGGGTGTGGCGATCGCCGCTGGGGTGTCGCAATTCCTGCGGGTCACCGGGGCTGGCGACACCCAGAGCAAGCTCTTCCGCGTGCTCTCGGGCCTGCTGTACATCGGTGGCGGGGTCTACATCCTGGCCTTCCCGGTGGACAGCGAAATCAGCCTCACCCTGTTTGTGGGCTTCCTGCTGGCCTTCCAGGGGGTGATGGAACTGGCGGCGGCCGCCGCCGGCCAGGGACCGGCCCGCGCCCTGGTGCTGCTCGACGGCATCGTGACGGCGATCCTCGGCGGCATGCTGATCGCCGAATGGCCGAGCGACAGCCTCTGGGCCATCGGCTTTCTGTTCGGCATCGGCCTGGCCTTCTCGGGCGTGAACCTGCTCACGGCCCCGGCCCCCAGCGAGGGCTGAGCTCCGGAGGGCTTCGGCCCTCCCCTACTCAGGCTGGGCCAGGGCCCAGGCCCGCCTGGGATCGTTCACGCCATAACTGCCCCCGCCTTCACGGCGGGGGATCACCTCCACGCTCTGGGCCGCACCCATCGCAGCCGCCCGCTTCAGGGCATGACCGCGCCGATTCAAAAGCGCCATCGTGTCGGGGCTGATGCCCTGCTCCCACTCGATCCGGTCTGGCAATAACTGGCTGTGGATGCGCGGGGAAGCCACCGCCGCCGCCAGGTTGAGGCCATGCACCACCCGGTTGAGCAGCACCTGCAACACGGTGGTGACGATGCGACTGCCGCCTGGGCTGCCGGTGGCCAACCAGGGCCTGCCATCGGGGCGGAACACCAGGGTGGGCGTCATGGAGCTGAGGGGCCGCCGGCCGGGCGCGATGGCGTTGGCACGGCCCTGCACCAAACCGAAGCCATTGGGGCTGCCGGGCTTGGCGGTGAAGTCGTCCATCTGGTTGTTGAGCAGAAAGCCTGCCCCGGGCACTGTGATGCCGTTGCCGTAGGCGAAGTTGATCGAGCTGGTGGCGGCCACCAGGCCACCCTGGCCATCCGCCACCGACACGTGGGTGGTGTCGCTGCCCTCCTGGATCAGCGCAGGCTGGGCGAGCAGCTCGGCAGCGCTGCGATGGCGGTGGGGATGGATCTGGGCGCGCAGGGCCGTGATGGCGCCATCCCCGAGGAACCGCTCCGCCTTGAACGCCGTAGCCCCGGGATCGCCGAGCAGGGCGTTGCGCTGCAGGTAGGCCAGGTTCATCGCCTCGGCCATGGTGTGCAGGCTGGCCGCACTGTTCAGCCCGGTGGCGGCGAGATCAACGGGTTCCAGCAGGCGCAACAGCTGGAGCAAGGTGAGCCCGCCAGCAGGGGGCGGCAGGGCCAGGACGGGATGGCCGTGGAAGTGGATCCGCAGGGGGGTCACCGGCCGGGCCCGGTAGATGCTGAGATCGGCAGCGGTGATCAGGCCATCGCCGCGCTGCATCGCCTGCACCAGCGCCTGGGCCGTGCGACCGCCATAGAAGCCGGCGTTGCCGCCGCGGGCGATGCGCTCCAAGGTGGCACCGAGCTCGGGCTGCACGATGCGCTGTCCAGGCTGGAGGGGGCGTCCGCCCGGGAAGAACAGTGCCCGGGAGGTGACATCGGCCTGCAGAAGCCTCGATCCCGCGGCCAGCGACTGACTGAAGCTGCGGCTCACCGGCAGCCCCTGCCGCGCCAGAGCCACGGCGGGCGCCATCACCTGGGCCAGGGAGAGCCGGCCGTAGCAGCGCTGGGCCAGGAGCAGGCCGGCCACGGTGCCGGGCACTGCCGTGCTCTGCAGGCTGCGGGTGGCACGGGTGCGGTCGACGCTGCCGCTGGCATCAAGGAACTGATCACCGCGGGCAGCGGCGGGAGCCGTTTCGCGGAAATCAACCCCCACGGCCGTGCCGTTGCCCACCCCCATCTCCCGGGCGAGGGCTTCGCGGCACTCCGGCAGCCGGGTGCGGTCGCGGGCGGGGGAAGCCCCCGGCAACCACAGCAGCAGGAAGCCTCCGCCGCCCAAACCTGTGGAGTGGGGCAGGGTGACGGCCAGGGCAAAGGTGGTGGCCACCGCCGCATCCACCGCATTGCCGCCAGCCCGGAGCATCCGGGCACCGGCCTCGGCCGCATGGGGCTCCCCTGCCGCCACCATCCCCCGGGGGCCCCACACCGGTTGCACCCGCTGGTCACGTTCCTGCAGCACCCCGCTGATGCCCAGGGCTTCCGGCCCCCTGGACACCGCCTGGGCGCGGGCAGGGAGCTGGAGCGCCAGCAGCACGCTCGCCATCGCCGCCAGCACGGGGGTCAGGGCCATCGGTCTCCTGGGCTGGGAACGGTGGGTCCGTAGCCCCCGCCGCCAGGGGTTTCGATGCGCAGGCCCTCACCGGGCTGCAGCTGCAGTTCACAACATCCCGGCAGCGGCTCCTCGCTGCCGTCGGCCCGCAGCAGCCAGTTGCGGCCACAGAGCCCCGGCTCACCTCCGGCCAGCCCAAACGGCGGCACCCGGCGCGAGCCACTGAGCAGCGCCACCGTGAGCGGCTCCAGCGCCCGCCACTGCCGCACCACCCCATCGCCACCATGCCAGCGCCCGGCACCGCCACTGCCGCGCCGGCGCGCAAAGCACTCCAGCCGCACCGGAAACCGATCCTCGAGGATTTCGGGATCGGTGAGTCGGGAGTTGGTCATGTGGCTCTGCACGGCCGCAGCGCCCGGGAAGCCGCGGCCATCGGCAAGCACCCCGGCACCGGTGCCCCCGCAAATCGTTTCGTAGTACTGGCGGCTGGCGGAACCGGTGGCCGCGTTGCCAAAACTCAGGTTGTTCATCGTGCCCTGGGCCGCCGCCTGCACCCCCAGGGCACCGAACAGGGCGTTGGTGGCCGCCTGCGAAGTTTCCACATTGCCCGCCACAACAGCAGCCGGGGGCGTGGGGTTCAGCAGGCAACCCCGGGGCACCACCAGGTCGATCGGCTCAAAGCAGCCGGCATTGAGGGGAATCGCCTCCCCCACCAGGCAGCGGAACACGTAGAGCACCACCGCCTTGGTGACGGCAAGGGGGGCGTTGAGGTTGCTCTCCAGCTGGGGGGAGGTGCCGCTGAAGTCGACCCGCACCCGGCGCCGGACCCGATCCACCTCCACGGCCACCCGGATCCAGGCGCCGGTGTCGAGCTCCACCGCATGGCGGCCATCGCCGAGATGATCCACCACCCGGCGCACGGCCTCGGCGGCATTGGCCTGCACATGGCCCATGTAGGCCTGCACCACCGGCAAACCCTCACTGGCGATCAGCTGGTGAAGCGCCTGAAGCCCCTGGCGATTCGCCGCCACCTGGGCCTGCAGATCGGCGAGCAACTGATCCGGGTTGCGCACCGGATGGGCGCCCGCCGCGAGGCGTTCACGCCACCACGCCGCATCGAAGGCGCCAAGGCGAAGGAACGGCTCATTGCGCAGCAGCAGGCCCTCATCGGCAATGGTGCGGCTGAAGGCCGGCATCGACCCTGGCGTGATGCCGCCCACATCCGCGTGGTGCCCGCGGCTCGCCACGAAGAACAGCGGGCCGCCTGTATCGGGGCGGCCATCGGCGGCGAACACCGGAGTGATGGCCGTGATGTCGGGCAGGTGGGTGCCGCCCGCGTAGGGATCGTTGGAGAGGATCACATCGCCGGGCTGGAGCGGCGGCCGCTGGCCGCTGGCCCCATCGGCCAGCAGGGCCGCCACGCTCTCGCCCATGGAGCCCAGATGCACGGGGATGTGGGGAGCATTGGCCACCAGCCGGCCCTGGCCGTCGAACAGGGCGCAGGAGAAATCGAGCCGCTCACGGATGTTCACCGAACGGCTGCTCTGCTGAAGCTGCACCCCCATCTGCTCGGCAATGGCCGCAAAGCGGTGGTTGAACAGCTCAAGCCGCACCGGATCCACGGCGGTGCGGTGAACGGCCGCGCCGGATGGGGAGGCCGGGGCCCGGCGCTCCAGCAACAGGGATCCATCGGCCTGGGCCACGGCCTGCCAGCCGGGCTCGAGCACCAGGGTGGTGGTGGCATCGAGCACCACCGCAGGCCCTTCGAGCAGCGCACCTGACGCCAGCCGCCGGCGCTCCCGCAGCGGCACCGTGCGCCAGCCATCGCCCAGCCACACCCGGGTGGTGAGCGGAGCCGAGGCGCCCCCGTCCAACCCCTGCGCCGCCGGCCAGGCCACGGCAGCGGGTTCACCGCCGGTGGCCACCTCCACCAGCACCCGTTCCACCACGAGCTCCCCATCGGCAGGCACGTAGCCGAAGCGCTGGCGATGGGCGGCCGCAAAGGCCTCCTGCAGAGAGGCCATCCGCGCCCCATCGGCACTCACAGCCGCCGGCCAGGGCACCTCCAATCCCCGCTCGCTGCCGGGATATCGCAGCTCCAGGCTCACCACCGCGCGCCCCTGATCGCCATCGGCCAGATCACCGCTTTGGCGCAGGGCCTGCGCCGCCTGCGCCCGCAGCTCGTCAATCCCGCGGCCCAACTCCGCCACCAGGGCAGGGGTGAGGAGCTGGCGCCAGGCCCGCTCCCGCAACTGCCGCTGTTCAGCCATGCCGATGCCGTAAGCCGACAGCACCCCAGACAGCGGATGGAGCAGCACGCGGCCCATGCCCAGCGTCTCGGCCAAACGGCAGGCGTGCTGGCCGCCGGCGCCGCCATAACTCACCAGCAACGCGCCGCGGATGTCGTGGCCGCGCTGGATCGAAATGCGCCGGATCGCCGCCGCCATCCGCTCAATGGCCAGCTCCAGGGCCCCCTGGGCCACCTGCTCCGGCCCCAGGCCGGTGGCCCGGGCCAGGGCGGCAAAGCGGGCGCGCACGGCATCGAGATCGGCCGGCTGGTTCCCGCCCGGCCCGAACACCCTCGGTAATGCCGCCGCCGGCAGCCGACCCAGCAACAGATTGGCGTCGGTGATGGTGGCCGGTCCCCCGCGCCGATAGCCCGCCGGGCCGGGATCCGCACCGGCCGACTCGGGCCCCACCAGCAGCCGCTCACCGTCGAAGCGGATGACCGAACCACCCCCAGCGGCCACGGTGTGCACCGGCAACATCGGCGCCTGCAGCCGCAGCCCTGCGATCTCCGTTTCCGGATTCCGCTCCCAGGCCGCCTCGCCACGGCCGGGATCGACATGGAACACGTCGGTGGAGGTGCCGCCCATGTCGAAGCCCACAACCGGCATCCCGGGCGCCACCGCGGAGGCGGCCGCCACCGCACCCACCATCCCGCCGGCAGGGCCGGAGAGAATCGTGTCCTTAGCCAGCAGCTGCCCGGGTGCGGCCAGGGCTCCGCTGGAGCACATCACCCGCAGGGGCGTGGCCGCGCCCAGGGCCTGCTGCACCTGCCGCAGATAGCCCCGCAGGATTGGCCCCACCGCAGCCTCCACCAGGGCGGTCTGGCCGCGGGGCACCAGGCGCGGCTGGGGACTGAGCCGGTGGGACAGCGCCACGGCGGTCACCCCCTGCCTCTCCAGCCAAGCACCCAGCTGCCATTCATGGGCGGGGTTGCGGTAGGCGTGCAGCAGGGCCACGGCGACGCTGGCGTAGCCATCGGCCATCGCCTCGCGCACCGCCGCCGCCAACGCGGCATCACAGCGGAGGGGTTCCAGCTCCGAACCATCGGCCGCCAGGCGCCCGCCCACCTCGATCACCCGCACCGCCAGGGGACGGGGTTTCTCGATCCGCAGGGCAAAGATGTCGGGCCGGTGCTGGTCACCGATCTCCAGCAGATCGGCGAAGCCACGGTTGGTCAGCAGCAGCACCGGGGCGCCGTGATGCTCCAACAGGGCGTTGGTGGCCACGGTGGTGCCGAGACGCACCTCGGTGATGAGGCCCGGCGGAATCGCCACCCCATCCGGCAGGGCGAGCACCTCCCGGATCGCCGCCACGGCGGGATCCCCGGGCAGGTGGGGCTGCACGGAGAGCACCTTGCGCACCACCAGTTCCCCGGAGGGCGCCCGGCCGATCAGATCGGTGAAGGTGCCGCCGCGGTCAACCCAGAACCGCCAGCCAGCCGGCATCAGCGGTAGTTCTGGAACTGCAGCGGCACCTCGAGGTCAGCCTCCTGGGTCTTGAGCAGCTGAATCGCCTGCTGCAGGTCGTCCTTGCTCTTTCCGGTGACGCGCAGGCTGTCGCCCTGGATCGACACGGTGACCTTCTTGAGCTCGTCGCGCACCACCTTGCTCAACTTCTTGGCGATCTCCTGGCTGAGCCCCTTGCGCAGCTTCACCTCCTGCTTCACCCGGTTGCCGCCCACCGCTTCGGGGGTCTGGAAGTCGAAGATCTTGAGCGAAAGATTGCGCTTGGTGGCCTTCTGGCGCAGCACGTCTTCCACGGCCTGCAACGTCATGTCGCTGGCGGTGGTGATGGTGAGACTTGCCTCCTCCAGTTCGATCTCGGTGCCGGAATCCTTCAGGTCGTAGCGCTGGGCCACATCGCGGCGCACCTGATCCACGGTGTTCACCAGCTCCTGGCGGTCGAAATCACTCACGCAGTCGAAGCTGAAGGAGTCCGCCACGGCAGCATTACGAAGAGCCATCCATGATTCTGCCAAGCCAATGCGGCGCGGCTGGTGGTGGTTGGCCAGCGCAAAGCAACCAGACCACAGCCACACTGCTGATGCCGCGTTGATCCCCGGCTGCATTGGCCAGCGCCCTTGCCCTCACCGCCCTGCTGGCGTCAGCGGCGCTGGCTCCCCAGCCGCTCACGGTGCTGCCGGCCGATCTGCAGCCCCTGGCCAGGGCTTTGCAGGCACGGGGGTTCCAGGTGCGGATTGCGCTGCCGCCGGTGCGGCAGGCCTACGGGCTGTACCAGGCGAAAACCCGCACGCTCTGGCTTTCGCCGCTCACCTTTGAACTGGGCATCGCGCGGCAAACCTTTCTGCATGAGGCCGTGCACGCCGTGCAGAGCTGCCCCAGTGGGGTGCTGAGCCCGATCGGCTGGCGGTTCCAGCTGCCGGTGGTGGTGGACCGGGAAATCAGCGGCATCCTCACCACCCGCTATCACCACGGCAACCGGGCCCTTGAGCAGGAGGCCTTCGGGATGCAGGGCCAGGCCGATGCGGTGCCGCGGCTGATGGAGGCCCTCAAACGCCGCTGTCCTGCCCGGGCCCGTTCCTAGCCTCGCGCCACCTGCATCCCCAGCCGATGACCGCAGCCTTTGCCTGGAGCCTGGCCCTGGCCGCCGGGGTGGTGGTGGCGAGCGTGGTTCCCCTTGGCGCCGCCCGCTCCCAGGCCAACTTCCAGATCGAGGATCTGGCCGCACCCCGGGCCATGTTCGACCGCCTGCCGGCCTGGGGCCAGCGGGCCAGCTGGGCGCACCAGAACAGCTTCGAAGCCTTCACCCTTCATGCCCCGGCGGCCCTGCTCTGCCTGCTGGCAGGCGTGAATGCCCCGGCCGCGATCGCAGCTGCCTGGATCCACCCGGCCCTGCGCCTGCTCTACATCGGTGCCTACGTGGCCAACGTGCCGCCCCTGCGCGCCCTCTGCTGGGCCGGCGGCATCACCTGCACCGGCATTCTTTATCTGCAAGGCCTCCTGGCGGTGCTGGCCGGCGGCTGACTCACCCCTTGCTCCCACCCTGCAGGTTTTTCAAGGCGGTGAGCAGGGAGGCCGGGCTCTGGGGATCCACCATCAGCACGCTGCCGCCGGGGGCCTGGCTCATCTGCTGACCCATGGCCATCCAGTCGCGGGCGAGCAGCAGCCGCAGGCTTTCGCCCGCCGTGGAATGGGCCTCCAGCACCTGGGCCAGCTCCTGGGCCGCCGCCGCCCGGGCCTGGGCCAGCAGCACCTGCTGCTTGGACTGGGCTTCCGCTTCCAGCAACAGGGCCTCCTGCTTGGCCTTGGCGTCGAGCACCAGCGCTTCAGCGCGGCCCTTGGCCGCATTCACCTGGGCTTCCCGCTCGCCCTCGGAGCGCAGGATCGCCGCCCGCTTCTCCCGCTCAGCGGTCATCTGCTGCTCCATCGCGTCCTGCACCCGGGCTGACGGCTTGATGTCGCGCATCTCCACCCGCGTCACCTTCACGCCCCAGGGATCGGTGGCCTGATCCAGCTCGCGCAACAGGGCCTCGTTCACCTCCTGGCGGGTGGTGAAGGTCTGGTCGAGGTCGAGCTTGCCCATCTCCGCGCGGATCTGGGTGAGCACCAGATTCACCATCGCCGACTGGAGGTTGTCCACGGCGTAGTAGGCGCGGGCATGGGCCAGCAGCTGCCAGTAGACAACGGCATCCACCTCAATCGCCACGTTGTCGCGGGTGATGCACTGCTGGGGCGGGATGTCGAGCACGCGCTCCTTGAGCGACTCGTGGCTCACCACCTTCTCCACCCCAGGCAGCACAAACGAGAGGCCCGGCTGCAGCTGGCGGTTGTATTTGCCCAACCGCTCCACCAACATCGATCGGCTGCTGCTGGTGACCTTCACACCACTGATGCCGAACGCCGCCAACACGGCGATCACCGGAATCACAAGGGTTTCCATCAAGCTGCAGCCGCCAGAGGCACGGTAGGCAGGATGGGCCCATTGGTCAGCTCAGCGGCGGTTCATGCCTCCCGTTTCCTGGCTCTGGTCGGCCCCGGTGCTGTGGCTGCTACTGGCCACCGCAATGCTCGTGCTCGCCCTGCTGGGCCTTGACACGGATGGGCTGATCCTGGTGGGGGGAATCGCGGCCCTGCTGCTCACCCTGGTCACAGCCCTGGCACCGCTTCCGCCCCTGCTCGCGATGGTCCTGTTCGTGGGGGTGAGCGCCGTGGGCTACGGCTGGCTGCGGCGCTGGTCGCGCAGGCAGCAGGAAGCAGCGCTGCCAAGCAGCGGCAGCGCAGACCACGCCGAGGTGATCAGCGGCTTCGGGAGCGGTGAGACAGCCGGCTCCAGAACAGCCGGCTCCAGGATCGACTGCAGCCAAGGCCGGGTGCGCTGGCAGGGCCAGAGCTGGGCGGCCGTGAACCTCGATGGGAGCCGCCTGCTCCAACCCGGGGCCCAGGTGGTGGTGATGGGGCGCGATGGCACCCGCCTCCAGGTGCTGCCGGACGAGGACTAACGCTCAGTTGACGACGATTCCGTCGACAAGCATCTAGTCGAAGAACATCAGGCTCACCACCTTGCCCATGTCTTCGGCGAGGCGAACGCTGGAGAGCAGCGTCTCACTGTCGTGGAAGGCGTAGCAAATCAGCTGGTCGCAGCGGCTGATGATGTCCTGATTGCAGAGGCTGCTGGCCATCGGCAGCGGCAGTTCGTCGTGTTCAGGCTTCTCCACCAGGTGGAGCACCTGCTCGAGCTGGTCGCGGGATTCGCTGGGCTGGCGTTCGAGGCTCTGGGGCAGCAACACGGTGAGGCGCCCCGGATCCACATCCAGCACGCTGCGAATCACCGCGGAATTCACCCCCTGGGCTCCCGAAGTAATCAGGCTGTGGCCCTCCTGGGCCAGGGAGCGCGCCACAAGCTCCACCAGATGGATCGACACCACCGGCACGTGACGACTGCCCAGGATGGCAATCCGCCGTTTGCTGCGGTCCTGGAGCATGGCCAGCTCCTGGGCGAGCGTATCGATCCGATCGAGCGCCGGAAGATCTAGGGACCGGGTCACCAATAGCCCGCAGCCTGCCTCGCGAAACTAGCTCAGGCGGGCACTCGCAGCGCCAGACGGGCGAACAGACGGCTGAAGTCGCAGTGTTCCTCCACCAGCCGGAAGGCGTAGGTGGCCTTCACGGCCTCGTGCAGCCGCACGTTGCCGAACGCGCGCTCGATCACCTCCACGGTGGTGAGGGTGTCGTGCTCCACCTTGAGCAGCGGTACCTCCAGCTCCTCGGCCCGGTTGAGCAGCTGGGGCAGGGGATCACCGGCGCCGGTGAGGATCAGGCACTGGGTGGAGGCTTCCAGGGCGGCGAGCTGGATATCGGTGCGGTCGGCACCGGTCACCACGGCCATGTTGCGGCGGCGGCGGAAGAACTCCATCGCCGAGTTCACGTTCATGGCACCGATCGACAGCGTTTCCACCAGCAGGTCGAGCCGATCGCGGCAGCAGAGCACCTCGGCATCGAGCCGCCTGGCCAGCTCCTCCACGGTGACACTGCGCAACAGGGGGCTGCGGGGCATCACGCCCAGAACCGGGATCCCGAGACGCTCCAGGGCCGGAGCCAACGTGTCGCGCAGGGCAGGCACCTCCTCGGGGGTGACGGCATTGAGCACCACCCCGGCCAGCTGATCCCCGAGCTGGGCGCGGGCCGCCAGGAGCGGATCGATGCTGCGGGCGTCAGTCCAGGGATGCACCAGCACCACGGGCGCAGCCAGGCCATGGGCCAGCTGGGGGAGACTCATGCCGTAGAGCAAGCCCTCGTGGAGCGAACCGGCAGCTTCCAGAAGGGTGAGCCCATCACCGGCCTGGGAGAGGCGCTCACGCAGCACCTCAAAGCCGGCTCCCGGCGCGAGATCACCAGCGCTGAGACGCCGTTCGGCCACGGCCGAATCGAGCACATCGGCCGAGGGGATCAGCTGGGTGTCGGGCAAGCCGAGCGTGGCCCCCACAAAACGCACATCGGCGTCGAGCAGGGGATCGGGCACCACGCCGGCAGGGCTGGCTGCGGCATCAAGATCGGTGGCCAGGGGCTTGCCGAAGCGCACGGCCACGCCCATGCGGGCGAGCTGGCGGCCCAGGCCCAGCACCACGGCCGACTTGCCGCTGAAGGGTTCGCAGGAGCCAACCAGCAGGGTGTGGGCCATGGCTCAACCTCGCTGGGGCTGGAGTTCTGGCCAGTGAATCTAGGTGGGGCCGGGAGCCCCGCGCCCCTGCAGCAGCCAGGGCCAGAAGCTCTCGGGCAATCCATCGCCCGCAGCCTCCATCAGCCAGTCCACGAGGTGATGGCAGGGGAGCTGGAAGTCGTACTGGATGGCGGGCAGATCCGGAAAGCGGAGCTGGCAGCTCAGCGGAGCGAGGGGGGCCGGATCGCCGCTCCAGCTCAGTTCAAAGGCATGGGCACCGCCATCACTGAGCCGGCGGCCCCCCTGCAGCCGACCCATCGCCAGGGTCTGCAGCGCCGTCATCAGTTCGCGCTCCCGGCCCACCCCTCCGCAGTAGGGGGCGAACAGCGGAACCAATGCGGGAATGGATGAGGCATCAACCATGGCCCAAGCTTGCTGGCCAGCGGGCCAATGTGCCAGCGATCGATGGCTGGGCGGAGGCCCGTGCAACAGATGGAAGCAGGATCGGGCTCACCCCTCTGCGTGGCAATCACCGGCGCCAGCGGCACCCTGGGCCAGGCGTTGCTGCGGGCCTGGCACCGTCGCGGCGCACGCCTGATCGCCCTCACCAGCTCCGATACCCCCCTGGAACTCCGCGACGACGAGGGCCAGCTGATTGCCCTCCAGCAGCTCAGCTGGCAGGTGGGTGCCGAGGCTGAGCTGGCGCCTGCCCTGGTCGACGTTGACGTGCTGGTGCTGAACCACGGGGTGAACGTGCATGGCCAGCGCGATCTGGCAGCCACCGAGCTCTCCCTGGAGGTGAACGCCCTCAGCAGCTGGCGACTCATGGAGCTATTTGCCCAGGTGGCGGCTGAACGGCCCCCCACCACCCAGCGCCCGGAGGTGTGGGTGAACACCTCGGAAGCGGAGATCGAACCGGCGGTGAGTCCGCTGTATGAGATCAGCAAGCGGTTGATGGGGCAGCTGCTCAGCCTGCGGGCCCTGGATCTGAACCGTCACGTGCGGATCCGACGGCTAGTGCTGGGCCCCTTCCGCTCAGGCCTCAACCCAGTGGGCCTGATGGGGGCGAACTTTGTGGCCAGTCAGATCCTGCTGCAGGCGCAGCTGGGGATCAACCTGATCATCGTGACGCCCAATCCCTTGGTGTACGTGCTGATGCCGCTCACCACGCTGGGACGCTGGCTGTACTACACACTGCTCACCCGAGCCTGACGCTCAGAAGTCGCGGTCGGTGAGGATTTCACAGCCGTCGCTGGTCACGGCGATGGTGTGCTCCCACTGGGCCGAGAGGCTGCCGTCCACCGTCACCACGGTCCAGCGGTCCCGGAGAGTGCGGCAGGCCTTACTGCCGGCGTTGAGGATCGGCTCCACCGCCAGGGTCATGCCGGCCCGCAGCTTCATGTTGGGCAGATCGCGGGTGCGGAAGTTGAACACCGAGGGCTCCTCGTGGAGGTTGCGGCCCACGCCGTGGCCGGTGTAGTCCTCCACAACGCTGTAGCCGTGGGCCTCCACGTGATCCTGCACAGCCCCGGCGATGTCGAGCAGGGTGTTGCCGGCCTTGATCCGGGCCAACCCCTTCATCAGCGATTCCTGGGCCACACGGGCCAGGCGGCGTGCCTCCTCGGGGGCCTCTTCCCCAACGCAGATGGTGATGCAGCTGTCGCCGTGATAGCCGTCGAAGTAGGCCCCGGTGTCCACCTTGAGCAGATCACCGGCCTGGATCACCCGCTTGCCGCTGGGGATGCCATGCACCACCTCGTTGTTGATCGAGGCGCAGATGCTGGCGGGAAAACCGTGGTAGCCCTTGAAGCTGGGTACGGCGCCCATCTCCCGAATGCGCTTCTCGGCGTAGGCATCGAGATCGCCGGTGGTGAGGCCCGGGGCGGCCATGGCCTCGATCTCGCGCAGCACGGTGGCCACGATGCGGCTGGCCTTGCGCATCGTGTCGAGCTCACGGGCGCTCTTGATCTCCACGCCCCGTCGACTTTTCTGAATGCGGGGGCCGGTCTCGGTGACGACCGGCGTCGTCGCAGCGGCGGCCATGCCCTGGGCCCGCCCGCCGCTGCGGTTGCCGGTGGTGCTGGCCAGCAGATCGGCGAACAGATTCATGCGGGCGCACCAACTTGAGGTTTCAAGGTATCAATGCCGGATGTGTCACCGCCGGCCGCCGGGCCGGGCACGGCCCTGGCCATCCCCCGTTCGCTGCTGGCGACCCTGCGCCAGGCCCACGCCACGGTGGCGCCTTTGGTGCTGTTGCCGCTGGTGCTCACGGTGATCACCGGCACCAGCTATCGCCTGCTGCGCGACTGGGGCGGCCTGGGCCGCAACCAGGCCCACTGGCTGATGGTGCTGCACGAGGGCGAATGGCTGCGCCAGTGGTTCGGCCCCAACGGCGAAACCGTGTACGTGCTCCTCAACGGCCTGGGATTGCTGTGGATGCTGGCCACAGGGGCCTCGCTGGCGGTGGATCAGCTGCGCCGGCGCCTTGGTCGGAGTGGGGGGAGGGGGTGACCACTGAGCCGGTACACTGGCGGTTTGGCCGGACGACCGAGAGTTCCTGGAGATGGCAGCGGACACCCCTGATAAGGCAGCAGACACCGTGACTGAAGTTGAAACCGCTGCGGAGACCACCACCGCAACTGCGGTGGCCGAGAAAAAGCCGGCGGCCGGCGGCAAAAAGCTGAGCGCCCATGAACTGATCGCCTCCTTCGAGGCCGAGCAGCTCAAGAGCGATCTCCCCGAGATCTATGTGGGCGACACCGTGAAGGTGGGCGTTCGCATTCGTGAGGGCAACAAAGAGCGCGTGCAGCCCTATGAGGGTGTGGTGATTGCCAAGCGTCACGGCGGTCTCAACGAGACCATCACCGTGCGCCGGATCTTCCAGGGCATTGGCGTGGAGCGGGTTTTCATGCTGCACAGCCCCCAGGTGGCTTCCGTGAAGGTGGAGCGGCGCGGTAAGGTTCGCCGGGCGAAGCTCTTCTATCTGCGTGACCGTGTGGGTAAAGCCACCCGGGTGAAGCAGCGCTTCGATCGCTGAGGCTCAGGCCTCACACTTTCGGGGACATCGGCCCTGCGCCGTTAGTTCAGTTGGTAGAACGCAGGTCTCCAAAACCTGATGTCGGGGGTTCAAGTCCTCCACGGCGCGTTCGATGTCCCCACTTGCTGTTTCGTGGTTCCGAACATGGAGTTGGATCTGCAGCCCGGTGACGTGGTGAAGGTGCTCGAATCCGCTGCTCTGGGTTGGGTTCGTGCCCGCGTGATCCGTGTCAAATCTGGTGGTCGTGTGGTTGTCCAGAGCGACCAAGGTCGTGAATTCACGGCCCGTGGCAATCAGGTACGCCTGATCGAGCCGGCCGGGTTCCGGCCCTGAGTGCCGGACACGGGTTCGGTGCTGCCATTGGCGGCTTCCCCGCCGCCATCCAATGGTTGACGACCGGGCCCGTGATCACGGATACTTTTCAAGTCGGAGGGATGGCGATCCCACGCCAGACATTCCGACCAATCTGAGATCTTTTAGGTCCTCAGAAACACAGAACGCCTGAAAAGGCCGCCTGGGACTGTAGTTCAATCGGTTAGAGCACCGCCCTGTCACGGCGGAAGTTGCGGGTTCGAGCCCCGTCAGTCCCGTTTTTAATCCTGGAGCTTGAGCGGTGAGCGCGACGCCTGAACCGGTGCGCCCTGAACCCAACTCGGCTATTCGGGTTCGCCTCGCCCCAAGCCCCACCGGAAGCCTGCATATCGGCACCGCGCGAACGGCGGTGTTCAACTGGTTGTTCGCCCGTCATCACGGCGGCAGTTTCCTGCTGCGCATCGAAGACACCGATCGGGAGCGCAGCAAGCAGGAATTCACCGACAACATCCTCGATGGCCTGCGCTGGCTGGGCCTCACTTGGGATGGGGAACCCGTGATCCAGAGCGAGCGGATTGCGCTCCATCGCCAGGCCATCCAGCAGCTGCTCGACAACGGCCACGCCTACCGCTGCTACGCCACCGAAGACGAGCTCACCGCCATGCGGGAAGCCCAGGCGGCAGCGAAACAGGCCCCCCGCTACGACAACCGCCACCGGGATCTCACGCCTGAGCAGGAAGCCGCCTTCATCGCCGAGGGGCGCGAAGCCGTGATCCGCTTCCGCATCGACGACGCCCGCACCATCACCTGGACCGACATGGTGCGGGGTGCCATGCGCTGGAGCGGCAGCGATCTTGGCGGCGACATGGTGATCGCCCGACGGGCCCCCCACGACCAGATCGGCGATCCCCTCTACAACCTGGTGGTAGTGGTGGATGACGCCGCCATGGCCATCACCCATGTGATCCGGGGTGAAGACCACATCGCCAATACCGCCAAACAACTGCTGCTCTACGAAGCCCTGGGCTACGCGGTGCCCCAGTTCGCCCACACGCCGCTGATCCTGAACAAGGAGGGCAAGAAGCTCTCCAAGCGCGATGGGGTCACCTCGATCAGCGACTTCCGCCGCATGGGCTACACGGCTGAAGCCCTGGCCAATTACATGACCCTGCTCGGATGGTCGCCGCCGGAGGGGATGGGAGAGCGTTTCACCCTCAGCCAGGCCGCCGATGCCTTCGGCTTTGAGCGGGTGAACAAAGCCGGTGCCCGCTTCGACTGGGACAAGCTCAACTGGCTTAACGGCCAAGTGCTGCGGGAGCAGGGTGCACCGGCCCTGCGCGAACAGCTCCTGCCCCTCTGGCAGGCCGCCGGTTATGAGGCGGGCAGCGATGCCGCCTGGGAAACCGACCTGAGCGAGCTGCTCAGCACGTCCATCACCCTGCTCGCCGATGGGGTGGAGCAGGCCAAGCCGTTCTTCGCCACCCCGGAGCTCGATGGGGCGGCCCAAGGCCAGTTGGCAGTGGATGGGGCCAAGGCCGCGTTGGCCGCCCTGCTGGACCAACTGCCCGAGGCCGAGCTCTCGGCCGAGCAGGCCCAGGCCCTGCTCGGTGAAGCCGCCACAGCGGCCGGCGTGAAGAAGGGCGTGATCATGAAAACCATGCGTGCTGCCCTGCTCGGCAGCCTCCAGGGCCCAGACCTGCTCACCACCTGGTTGCTGCTGCACCGCCGCGGCCTCGATCGCGCCCGCATCGCCCGCTGCCTCTGAAGTCCAGGGGCTGCGGCATCCAGGCAGCGAGCTCAGGCGCCTGAATGGGCCAGCTTCGGTGCTACTTCGGCTTCGGTGTGGTCGTCCAGGGGTTCCACCAGGTTGAGCCGTTGCGCCAGCACCGGAGCCGTAAAACCCTGCAAGCCCACCGTGAGCAGGATCATCAGAAACACCAGCCCCTTGAGCGAACCTCCGCCAGGCACCCCGGCCTGATCGAGCTGCAGGGCAAACAGGCTGGCCACCGCCGCCGTGACGATGCCCCGTGGTGCGATCCAGCCCACGATGAACTTTTCGCGCCAACCGAAGCCCGGCATGCCCAGGGCGCCCAGCTGCATCGCCAGCAGCCGGAAGGGCATCAAAGCCAGCACAGCCAGCAGTCCACCGAGCCCCAGGGGGCTGAGCTCCTGCCAGCTCACGTCGGCCGCCAGCAGGGGAAACAGCACCGTGATTGCCAGCTGGGCCAACTGAGCCACCAGATCCTCCAGGGGGGCGGCCTGGGCGTCGCTGAGGCGCAGGCCCAGCACCACCCCGGCACTCACCGCCGCCGGCAAGCCCGCCTCCGGCAGCACTCCCTCCACCCCACTCACCAACAGGAATAGGGTTCCGAGGCTCAGCTGCAGAGCCAATGCCGGCGAGGCAGCCGGCACCCGCCGAAGCAACTCAGCCAGCAGCCAGCCACTGGCCGAACCGATGGCCACGCCGCCACCGAAGCGGAGCAAGAGCGGCAGGGCCACGTCCTGCCAGCGCCCCAGATCCCCGAGGGCCACCTGGAGCAACAGCAGGGCCAGTACGGCTGAAAAGGGTTCGAGGATCAGGCCTTCGGCCTCCAGCACCTTGCCGAGGGGCTCCAGCAGACGGATCTGGCGCACCATCGGATTCACCACCGTGGGGCCGGTGGCCAGGGAGATGGCACCGAACACCCAGGCCAGGGGCCAGGCCAGCCCCGCCAGCCAGTGGGCGAGCAGCGCCCCCCCCACCAAACCCAGCACCGAACGCACCAGCACCAGCCGCACCACCGCCCGCTGCAGATCGCGGCCGGCCAGGCGCAGGTTGAGGCCGCCGTCGAACAGGATCAGGCTCACCAGCAGCACCACCACCGGCTCCAGGCCCTCGCCGAGGGCCTCCGGTGCCACCAGATTCAAGCCGGCACGGCCGCACGCCAACCCCAGGGCCAGCAGCAGCACCACGCTGGGCAAGCCACTGAGCCGGGAAATCAGCTGGGCCAGAGATCCCGCGAAGAAGGCTTCGCCCCAGATCAATTCGGGGCGTGGCATCGGTGCGGAACTCAGTCGTCGATGGAACCGTACTGGGGCTCAACCCGGATCCCGATCACGCTGGAGGGCCGCACCACGAGGTATTCGCCGTCGAGTTCGGTGATCGGCACGTTCACGAAGGTGTCACTGGTGGCGGCGGTGAGCACCCCGCCGTACCACTGCTGAAACGCCTCCAGCGTGGGGAAGTGGACCGATTCGGTCTGCCCACCACTGAGGTGGAGGTGCACGGCGTAGCGGCGGGGGGTGCGAGGCATGACGGCCCAGACCGGCGCGATCAGGTGGCCACAGGATGGCTCAGGTTCACCGGTTGCGCCCAGGCCTGCTTCTTTGGTGCTGTGCTGGCGGAGGGGCGCCGCTGGGATGCCGCCTGAGCTCTGCCAGGCTGGCCCCACCACAGCGGATCAGAACAGGTGACAGCGGCAGGTGTGACCGGCGAAAAGCCCCTGCTGCTGCTGATCGATGGCCACTCGCTGGCCTTCCGCAGCTTCTACGCCTTCAGCAAGGGGGGTGATGGCGGGCTGAGCACCCAGGCGGGGGTGCCCACCTCGGTGACCTACGGCTTCCTCAAGGCCCTGCTCGACAACTGCAGGGGCCTCAAGCCCCAGGGCGTGGTGATCGCCTTCGACACGGCCGAGCCCACGTTCCGCCACGAGGCCGACGAGGCCTACAAGGCCCACCGCGACGAGGCCCCGGAGCACTTCTTCCAGGACCTGGAGAACCTCCAGCAGATCCTCAGGGAATCGCTCGACATCCCCCTCTGCCTGGCCCCGGGCTACGAGGCCGACGACGTGCTCGGCACCCTGGCCAACCGGGCCGCCAATGGCGGCTGGCGGGTGCGGATCCTCTCGGGCGACCGCGACCTGTTCCAGCTCGTGGACGACGCGCGCGACATCGCCGTGCTCTACATGGGCGGCGGGCCTTACGCCAAGAACAGCGGTCCCACCGAGATCCGCCGCGAGGGCGTGATCGCCAAGCTCGGCGTGACCCCCGAGGAGGTGGTGGATCTCAAGGCCCTCACCGGCGACACCTCCGACAACATCCCCGGCGTGAAGGGGGTGGGCCCGAAAACCGCCATCAACCTGCTGGCGGCCTACGAGCACGTGGACGGCATCTACGCCGCCCTGGCGGAACTGGAGCAGGCCGGCCCCAAGGCCAAGGATCCCAAGGGCGTGCTCAAGGGAGCCCTGATCGGCAAGCTCGCCGCCGACAAAGAGAACGCCTACCGCTCGCGGATGCTGGCGGAAATCCTGGTGGACATTCCCCTGCCGGAAGAGCCGCGCCTGGGGCTCGGTGCCGTGAGGGCCGACGCGCTGGCCAGCAGCCTCGAGGAGCTGGAACTCCACAGCCTCGCCCGCCAGGTGGGCACCTTTGCCCGGCTGTTCTCGGCCAACCCGCCGGAGCTGCCGGACATCCCGAGCGCAGCCCCAACCGGCAAGAAGGCCAAGGGCGCCATTCCTGGCGAACCAGATGCGGCAGCAGCAAAGGCAGACAGCCCAAACAGTGCCCCAACCGGCAATGCCGCCCCCTGCACCCCAGCACTGGAACCCCAGCTGATCAGTACGCCGGAAGCCCTGGCGACCCTGATGGAACGGCTGATGGCGGCCACCGATGTGGCCGCGCCGATCGCCCTCGACACCGAAACCACCGCCCTCAATCCCTTCCAGGCCGAACTGGTGGGCGTGGGGCTGTGCTGGGGGGCAGGGCCAGCCGATCTGGCCTACATCCCGATCGGCCACCTGCCCCAGCCAGCCGCCGATCTGCTGAGCGAGCCGCCGCCGGCCCCCCAGCAGCTGCCCCTCGATGCGGTGCTCACGGCCCTCGCCCCCTGGCTGGCCAGCCCCGGGCACCCCAAAACCCTGCAGAACGCCAAATACGACCGGCTGGTGCTGCTGCGCCACGGTCTGCCCCTGGCCGGCGTGGTGATGGACACCCTGCTGGCCGATTACCTGCGCGATGCCAATGCCAAGCACGGGCTGGAGGTGATGGCGGAGCGCAACTTCGGCTTCAGCCCCACCAGCTACACCGAGCTGGTGCCCAAGGGCGCCACCTTCGCCGTGGTGCCGATCGAGACCGCCGCCCAGTACTGCGGCATGGACGTGCACGTGACCTGGCGGCTCACCGGCCTGCTGCGCGAGCAACTGGCCGCCCTGGGGCCTGCCCTGCCGGCCCTGCTGGAGCAGGTGGAGCTACCGCTGGAGCCAGTGCTGGCGGCGATGGAGGCCACTGGCATCCGCATCGACAGCGCCTACCTCGGCGAGCTCTCCAGCGAACTGGCCGCCACGCTCAGCCAGCTGGAGGCCAAGGCCAAGGAGGCCGCCGGGGTGGACTTCAACCTGGCCAGCCCGAAGCAATTGGGCGAGCTGCTGTTCGACACCCTCGGGCTGGATCGCAAGAAATCCCGCAAGACCAAAACGGGCTGGAGCACCGACGCTGCGGTGCTGGAGAAGCTGGAAGACGCGCACCCGGTGGTGCCGCTGGTGCTGGAGCACCGCACCCTCAGCAAGCTCAAGAGCACCTACGTGGATGCCCTGCCGGCCCTGGTGGAGCCGGAAACCGGGCGGGTGCACACCGACTTCAACCAGGCGGTGACGGCCACGGGCCGCCTCTCCAGCAGCAACCCGAATCTGCAGAACATCCCGGTGCGCACCGAGTTCAGCCGGCGCATCCGCAAGGCGTTTCTGCCCCAGGAGGGCTGGGCCCTGCTCAGCGCCGACTACTCCCAGATCGAGCTGCGAATCCTCACCCACCTCTCGGGCGAGGAGGTGCTGGTGGAGGCCTACCGCAGCGGCGACGACGTGCACGCCCTCACCGCCCGGCTGCTGCTCGACAAAGAGGAGGTGAGCGCCGACGAGCGGCGCCTGGGCAAGACGATCAACTTCGGGGTGATCTACGGGATGGGGGCCCAGCGCTTCGCCCGGGAAACCGGCGTGAGCCAGGCCGAGGCCAAAGACTTCCTCAGCAAGTACAAACAGCGCTACCCGAAGGTGTTCGCCTTCCTGGAGCTACAGGAGCGGCTAGCCCTGAGCCGGGGCTACGTGGAAACGATCCTGGGCCGCCGCCGCCCCTTCGGCTTCGATCCCAACGGCCTGGGCCGCCTGCTGGGCAAAGACCCGCTGGAGATCGACCTGGAGGTGGCCCGCCGCGGCGGCATGGAGGCCCAGCAGCTGCGGGCCGCCGCCAATGCCCCGATCCAGGGCTCCAGCGCCGACATCATCAAGCTGGCAATGGTGCAGCTCCACCACCGCCTGGCCGAGAGCGGGCTGCCGGCCCGTCTGCTGCTGCAGGTGCACGACGAACTGGTGCTGGAGAGCGCACCCGAGGCCCTGGAAGCCGTGCGCCACCTCACGCGTGAAACCATGGAGCACGCCGTTGAGCTGTCCGTGCCGCTGGTGGTGGAAACGGGCTCCGGCACCAATTGGATGGACGCGAAATGACGGCAGGCGGCAGCACCCTCCGGCTTACCAACACCCTCACCCGCCGGGTCGAGCCGTTTGAGCCGCTCACGGCCGGCCAGGTGAGCATCTATTGCTGCGGGGTCACGGTGTACGACCTCTGCCACCTGGGCCATGCCCGCAGTTACATCGCCTGGGATGTGCTGCGCCGCCACCTGATCTGGCGCGGCTACCAGGTGACGTTCGTGCAGAACTACACCGACATCGACGACAAGATCCTCAATCGCGCCGCCGCCGAGGGCAGCTCGATGGATGTGGTGAGCGAACGCAACATCGAGGCGTTCGTGGCCGACATGGCGCGGCTGAACATCCTGCCGGCCGATCGCATGCCGCGGGCCACCCGCAGCCTCGATGCCATCCGCCTGCTGATCCAGGAGCTGGAGGCGAAAGGGGCGGCCTATTCCGCCGATGGCGATGTGTATTTCGCCGTGATGAAACACGCCGGCTACGGCAAGCTCTCCGGCCGCGATCTGGCTGAACAACAAGACAATGCCTCCGGCCGGGTGGCCGATGAGGAGGAGGCGCGCAAACAGCACCCCTTCGACTTCGCCCTCTGGAAAGGGGCCAAACCCGGGGAGCCCAGCTTCCCCTCGCCCTGGGGCCAGGGGCGGCCCGGCTGGCACATCGAGTGCTCGGCCATGGTGCGCGAGGAACTCGGCGACACGATCGACATCCACCTCGGCGGCGCCGACCTGATCTTTCCCCACCACGAGAACGAGATCGCCCAGTCGGAGGCGGCCACGGGGAAGGAGCTGGCCCGCTATTGGCTGCACAACGGCATGGTGAATGTGGGCGGCCAGAAGATGAGCAAGTCGCTCGGCAACTTCACCACCATCCGCGGTCTGCTGGATTCGGGCGTGAGTCCGATGACGCTGCGCCTGTTCACTCTCCAGGCCCATTACCGCAAGCCGCTCGACTTCACCGCCGACGCCCTGGAAGCGGCGGCCACCGGCTGGAAGGGCATCAACGCAGCCCTGGGCCTGGCTGGTGCTGAGGAGACGGCAGCCGTCACCCCGGTGCAGGCCTACAGCACCAGTGACAACCTCAGCCCCGAGCTGGCCCAGGAGCGCGAGCGCTTCGCCGCGGCCATGGACGACGACCTCAACACCTCCGCAGCCCTGGCCGTGCTGTTCGAGCTGGCCAAACCGCTGCGGGCCCTGGCCAACCGGATCGAGCGGGGTGATCAGGCGGCCGCCGGCGAAGCCACCAGCCCCGCCAGCCAGGCCCGCCTGGCCCTGCTGCAGGAGCTGGCCAGCGTGCTCGGCCTGCGCCATGAGCCAGCCGCAGCAGCAACAGCCAGCGGCGGCCCGGATGACGCCGCTATCGAGGCCCTGATTGAGCAGCGCAAGGCCGCCAAGGCCAACCGCGACTTCGCCACGGCCGACCGCATCCGCGATGAGCTCAAGGCCCAGGGCATCGAGCTGATCGATAAGCCCGGCGGCCTCACCGAGTGGCTGCGCAGCTGAGGCTCACTCCTCCTGGCGCTCGGGCGGGCGCTGCTGATCGCGCATGAGGGTTTCGATCTTGCGGATGCGTTGCAGGGTCACCTGCCACACCTCAAGTTGAAAGCGGCGGCTGGTGTCGCCGGCTTCAACGGCACTGCGGCACTCGGCCACCAGCTCCTCGATGTTGTCGCCGCGCTCGAAGGCGTCCCAGAGCTGGCTCTCGAGCTTGGCGCGATCGATGAAGTTCCAGCGCTGGAGCCAGGGGGGCAACGCCGCCATCAGATGCCGCTTCGAGTGGGCTCAGCTTTGCAGCAGCGGTGTGATCACCCGCGGCAGGTGCAGCAGCGACTGCACCAGAAGCACCGCCAGCACCGGGGTGGCCAGCCAACGCAGCAGGCGCCGCAGCAGCAGGGGAACACCTCCAGCGAGCCGGGGCCGGCCCCAGCCCACCAGCAGCGCCAGCATCAGGCCACCGAACAGCAGGCCGGTTTCACCAAACAGCGTGTAGAGCACGTCGATCCAGCGGCTGTCGCTGGCGGGCAGCAGGCCCAGCAGGGTGATGGCGGCCACGGCCCAGGCGGTGGCCCGCCGGCGCGACCAGCCCAACCGATCGATGAAGGCGGCGGTACTCACCTCCAGCAGCGACACCGCCGAGGTGAGCGCCGCAATCACCAGCACGCCGTAGAAGATCAGCGCCACCAGCCGGCCCCATCCCCCGAGGCTGGCCATGCCGGTGGGGATGGCCACGAACAGGGTGCCCACCGTGCTGCCTGACAGGCTGCCCAGCAGGTTGAAGTGGGCCACCAGGGGAAAGGTGATCAGCCCGCCCACCAGGGCCACCGAGGTGTCGGCGGCGGCGATGGTGCCGGCCTGCTGCACCAGGCGGTCATCGCCCTCGGTGTAAGAGGCGTACGTGATGATCGCGCCGAGCCCCAGCGACAGCGAGAAAAAGGCATGGCCTGCCGCGCTGGTGAGCGTGGGCCAACG
The DNA here is from genome assembly GCA_040399185.1 of Prochlorococcaceae cyanobacterium. Classification (GTDB taxonomy): domain Bacteria; phylum Cyanobacteriota; class Cyanobacteriia; order PCC-6307; family Cyanobiaceae; genus UBA5018. The sequence continues at coordinate 14,513 of JBBASQ010000008.1, read as the reverse complement.
CAGCAGCTCGTTGAGATCGGGCAGCAGATAGAAGCGGTAGCCCTCGCCAGCACCGCTGAGGGTGGAGGCCCAGATCGCCATCGCCACCAGCAGCGCGAACAGCAGGGGCATGCACCAGAGCGACAACCGCTCGATGCCGCCCCGCACCCCCAGGGTGATCACGCCGGCGGTGAGCAGCATCGCCAGCAGATGGCCGGCGATGGCCCAGGGCCCCTGGCCGATACCGGCGAAGAAGGCCCCGGGATCCGCCGGCAAGCCGAATACCAGGGTGTGGCCGGCCGAGAGCAGCGTCCAGCCGGCCACCACCGAATAGAAGGCCAGGATCACGGCGGCGTTGAGGGTCATGGCGTAACCCAGCCACCGCCAGTGCTCCCCTCCCACCTGCACGAGGGCCAGCACCGGGCTCTTGCCGGTACGGCGGCCGATGAGCAGCTCCACCACCAGCAGCGGCAGGCACACCAGCAGGATCACCCCCAGGTACACGAGCACAAAGGCCGCGCCGCCATTGGCCGAGGCCTTGTAGGGGAAGCCCCAGAGGTTCCCCAGGCCCACGGCACTGCCGATCGCCGCCAGCAGGAAGCCCGCCCGGGTGGCCCAGTGCTCGCGGGAGGGGGCGCTGCTGGTCATGGCGGCGGAGGGAATCAGCGCCAGTGTGGGGGGCAGCGCAAGCGGAGCGGCGCACCGGTGCGGGGATGGCGCAGGCGCAACCCCGTGGCGTGCAGCAGCAGCCGGCCCGCACCGGGATCGCCGTAGATCGCATCGCCCACGATCGGATGGCCCAGCAGGGCCAGGTGCACGCGCAGCTGGTGGGAGCGGCCGGTGTGGGGCGCCAGCAACAGCAGGCTTTCTGTAGCGCCACGAATGGCGCCGGGCTCCAGCAGCCGCCAGCGGGTGAGGGCCGGCTTGCCCCCCTCCGCCACCGGCACCACCCCGTAGCGGGGCGGGCGGGTGCCGAGGCGGGCCAGGGGCTGGTCGATCCAGCCGCCACGGGCTTGGGGGCAGCCCTGCACGCGGGCCAGGTAGGTCTTGCGCACGCAACGCTCAGCAAAGGCCCGGCTCAGGTCGCGGTGGGTAAGCGGATCGAGCGCCAGCACTAGCAGGCCTGAGGTGGCCTGATCAAGGCGATGCACCAACTGGGCCGTGGGCCAGCGTTGCTGCAGGCGCGTGAGCAGCGAATCGGCCAGATCCGGGCCCAGGCCCGGCTGGCTCAGCAGGCCAGCGGGCTTGTGCACCGCCAGCAGCCAGGGGTCGGCATGCAACAGCGTGATGGCGTCGGCGACGGGCATCGGCGCTGGCGGTGGGAAACTGGGCGCCGCAAGTCTGGGAGCCCACGCCGTGAAAGCCCTCTCCGTACTGGGGTCCACCGGCTCGATCGGCACCCAGACCCTCGAGATCGTGGAGGACTTCCCCGATCGCTTCCGGGTGGTGGCCCTCACCGCCGGCAACAACCTCGACCTACTGGTGGCCCAGATCCAGCGCCATGCCCCCGAGGTGGTGGCCCTGGCCAATGCCGATCGGGTGGCCGAACTGCGCCAGCGGCTCGAGGCCCTGGAGCCCGGCGCCCGCCCGGCCCGCCTGCCGGAGCTGCTGGGCGGCACCGACGGGATCTGTGCCGCCGCGGCCTGGCCCAGCGCCGACCTGGTGGTGACCGGCATCGTGGGCTGCGCCGGCCTGCTGCCCACCCTGGCAGCGATCCGCGCCGGCAAGGATCTGGCCCTGGCCAACAAGGAAACCCTGATCGCCGCTGGACCGGTGGTGCTGCCCGAGCTGGCCAAGACCGGCTCGCGCCTGCTGCCCGCCGATTCCGAGCACTCCGCCATCTTCCAGTGCCTGCAGGGCACGCCCTGGGCCGACACGGCCCGCCTGAGCACGGGCGTGCCCACCCCGGGGCTGCGGCGCATCCAGCTCACCGCCAGCGGGGGCGCCTTCCGCGACTGGCCTGCCGAAGACCTCCACAAGGCCACCGTGGCCGACGCCACCAGCCACCCCAACTGGAGCATGGGGCGCAAGATCACGGTGGACTCGGCCTCCCTGATGAACAAGGGGCTGGAGGTGATCGAGGCCCACTACCTGTTCGGCCTGGATTACGACCACATCGAGATCGTGATCCACCCCCAGTCGATCATCCACTCGATGGTGGAGCTGGCCGATTCCTCGGTGCTGGCCCAGCTGGGCTGGCCCGACATGAAGCTGCCGATCCTCTATTGCATGAGCTGGCCGGAGCGGCTGGACACCCCCTGGCGCCGCCTCGATCTCACCGAGGTGGGCTCGCTCACCTTCCGCAAACCCGACCCGGCCAAATACCCCTGCATGGAGCTGGCCTACGCCGCTGGCCGCGCCGGCGGCACGATGCCGGCGGTGATGAATGCCGCCAACGAGCAGGCCGTGGCGCTGTTCCTGGAGGAGCAGGTGCACTTCCTCGACATCCCGCGCCTGATCGAGCGGGTGTGCGACCGCCACCGCACCGACCTGATGGCCAGCCCATCCCTCGATGACGTGCTGGCGGTGGACCGCTGGGCCCGCCAGGCCGTGAACGAAGCGGCGCAGGCCGTGCCGGTGTGATCGCCCACCACCTGCTGCTCTGCGCCACCCCCACCAAGGCGCTCTGCTGCGATCCGGCGGTCGGGGCCGCCAGTTGGAACACCCTCAAGCGCCTTGTGCGCGACCTCGGCCTGGAGGACCCGGCCCGGCCCGAGGGGATCGTGCTGCGCACCAAGGCCGACTGCCTGCGCATCTGCACAGATGGTCCGGTGCTGCTGATCTGGCCGGAGGGGATCGTCTACGGCGGCGTGACCCCGGAGCGGGTGGAGCGGATCGTGCGGGAGCACGTGATCGGCGGAACACCCATCAACGCGTGGGTTGTGCGGAGGATGCCGTTCAGGGCTGCGCCAACCGCCTGAGCCAGCGGGCCGTGAGCCGGTCGCTCCAGCAACCCTGAGCCGGCCCATCGCCGATGCCGTGGAAGCCGTTATGGCCGCCGCGGGGGGTGAGCACCACCTGCAGCGTGGCAGTCTGGGCGGCCTCTGCCACCTGGGCCGTGGCCGCTGCGGGCACCCAGGGGTCGTCGAGGGCATGCACCAGCAGGGTGGGGGGCAGGCTGGCCCGCTGGGCCGGATCCAGCAGGCGCCCCAGCGGACTGGCCTGGTCGTAGTAATGATCCACGGTGCGATAGCCCCAGCGCGGCGCCGTGATCGCCGCGTCAAAAGCCCGGATCGTGCGGGGACCGCCCCCGGCCTCCAGCACCCGGCGCTCGGCAGCATCGATGCCGAACGGATCGGCGAGGGTCTGCTCCACCAGGCGCCGCAACAGCCAGCGCTGGTAGATCGCATTGCGGCGGCGCTCGATCTGCGCGGAGCAGGCCCGCAAATCCAGAGGGCTGCTCACGCAGGCGACGCCATCGAGCAGCCCGGGCTCGGCGAAGGCAGCGTTGAGCAGTTGGGTGCCGCCCAGCGACACGCCCACCCCCAGCAGCGGCCTGTCCTCCGCCAGCTCCCGCGCCCGGGCCAGGGCTGGCAGGAGATCGGCGTTGCTGTTCGCGGCGTAGGTGCCCGGGGCCAGCAGGCGCCCCGGGCCCGCGCCCCGCAGGTTGAGCCGCAGCACGGCGAAACCCGCCTGCTGGAGCGTCCATCCCAGCCGCCGCAGGCCCTCCCGGGAACTGGATCCCCCCAGCCCGTGCAACAGCACCACCAGCCCCCCCGGCCCGGAGCCCTCCGGCAAGGGCGGATCGAGCAAGCCCACCAACCGGTCGCTGGGGGAGGCCAGGGCCAGGCCGGGGGGCTGGCCGGCCGGGAGCTCCAGCGGGGTCCCGAGGTCGGGGGGCAGCGACACGGGGCGCAGGGTGTCGCGCAGGGTCTGGAGATCGCCGCCGCGCCATGGCAGGCGCTGGCGGAACGGCCCCAGACCCAGCTGCTGCGGCAGCCCACCGGCCATCAGATCAGGGGCAGCAGCTCCTGCTCCACGCTGGCGGCCTGGAGCCTGTTGCCCTGGTGCCGCAACAACCGGGCCCGCAGGATCATCGGGTCGAGGTCGCACTCGTGCTGCCAGCAGAGCTCCAGCAAACGGCGCCGCCCCTCCGGGGGCAAGGTCCAGAGATCGGGACGGGATCGGGAATGGTCCATGGCGCATGGGACCGGAACCAGCCGGCCTGCGGAACCTGGCCAGAAAGGTAGTCAGCCCCATTGACTTGCCCATAGGCCAGAACACTCATCGACCCGCACGATCGGCCCCACAATGGCGCCATGGCGATGCCCTCCTTCGAGCTCCAGCCCAGCGGCAGCAGCCGATCCACCCCGGAGGGCCCACCCGCTGAGCAGCTGCGGCCGCGGGAATGGCAGAGCCGCCTGATTCAGCTGCTGCGGGCCCGCCTGCTGCGGCCCGATCCCGCCGGGCACGACGTGCTCGTGCATGCGGGGCCTGGGGCGGGCAAGACCCTCGGCGCCCTGCTCAGCTTCCGCAGCCTGCAGCGCGAGGGTCGGCTCAATCGCTTCGTGGTGTTCTGCCACCGCAGCTCGATCGCCGAGCAATGGCAGCAGGCCGCCACCCGGCTCGGACTCACGCTGCAGACCTGGGATCCCGAGTGGCAACCCGGGCCAGCCCAATGGGATGGGCTGCTGATCAGCTACCAGAGCGCCGGCCGCAACCGTCAGCAACTCCTGCAGCAACTGCCCCAGATGGGCCTGGGGCTCTGGAAGGCGATCGCCGATGAGGTGCATCACCTGGGCCTGGATCCCGATGAACCGGAAGCCGCCGCCTGGGGCCATGCCTTCAGCTGTCTCACCGGCAGCGCCCAGCTGCGGCTGGGGCTCACCGGCACCCCCTTCCGCGCCGACAACCTGGCGTTCTGCGCTGCACGGCGGGTGAAGGTGCAGGAGGGCCAGGAGATCGTGGAGCGGATCGCTCCGGATCTGAGCGTGGAGCCACGCCAGCTGATCGCAGCTGGCGATGTGCGCCCGCTGGAGTTCCGTTTTCAGGACGGCTGGGTCGACCATGGCCGCCGCAACCAGCCCGGCGACCTGGAAACCTCCCCGCTCTCCGCGGAGGAGCGCGAGAGCTGGCGGGCCCGCAACCTGCGGCGCGCCATCCAGCTGGGCGATGACAGCACCATCGCCCTGCAGCTCCTGCTCAAGGCCAGGCGGCGACTGGAGCAAGTGCGCAGCACCCACCCGGAGGCCGGCGGGCTGGTGGTGGCCCGCGACATCGCCCACGCGCGCCGCATCACGGGGCTGCTGGAGGAGGAGGGCGACCGGGTGCAACTGGTGCATTCCCAGGATGCGGAAGCCCCCGAGCGGATGGCGGCCTTCCGGGGCGGGGCGGCCGACTGGCTGGTGAGCATCGACATGTGCGCCGAGGGCTTCGACGCCCCCCGGGTGCGGGTGGTGGCCTACCTCACCACCGTGGTGACCCGCAGCCGCTTTGTGCAGGCGATCACCCGGGCCGTGCGCATGGATGGGAGCCGGGCAGCGGTGGAGGCGGTGCCGCGGGATCCCTCCTATGTGTTTGCGCCGGCCGATCCGCTGCTGATCCGCTACGCCCGGAGCTGGTCGCTGAGTGAGCCCTACCTGATCCGCGCCCGCAGCCTCAGCACAACGAACGCGCTGGGGAACGGCAGCGCACCATCCATTCCCCTCGAAGCCATCGACGAACGGGCCGGCGAGGTGATCCGGATGCGGGGCCCGGAACTGCCGCAATTTTTAAGCCGCTCCGCTTAACACATCACCCCAAAATTGCTGCCGCTGCATTGCTGCAGCACAATTAAATGCGACGTTGTGTCAATCAATACTCCGCGGGGGCAGGCGGCTCGGCAGCGTGGTGCGATCCACGACGGGAAACGCCATGGACGCTGCAGTGCACCGCCGCCTCACCGTTGCCGTGAGCTGGGCGATGGCCCGCGCGGCCACGCTGGATTGCCTGGAGCAGTTTGAGGAGAGCTACGCCCTGAACGAGGAATTCCGGGAATGGCTGCTCTGCCTGGATGAGCATCCCGAGATGCTGGATGCCACCGTGTTGATGGTGCCGCGCGACCTGCACCAACGCATCAAGCCGGAAACCGACGGCCTGCTGGAGATCTAAACCTCCCGCAAAGCCAAAGAAAAGATTAAGGCTCGCATTTGTTGTTGGAGCGCGAACACGCAAACCCATTCACCCTGGGCCACGCCACACGGACGCCAGCGACCCCCTAGGCTCAACTCATAGTCGTTCCGCCTAAGCAGCCTTGGTCGCTTCCTCCACCCCCAACGGCACTGCTCCGGCCGATGCCCTGGCCATTGAAAACCTGGTGATCGTGGGCTCCGGCCCCGCCGGCTACACCGCCGCCATCTATGCCGCCCGCGCCAACCTGGCGCCGCTGCTGATCACCGGCTTCCAGGACGGCGGCATTCCCGGTGGTCAACTGATGACCACCACCCACGTGGAGAACTTCCCCGGGTTCCCCGACGGCATCCTGGGGCCCGACCTGATGGACCGGATGCGCTCCCAGGCCGTGCGCTGGGGCACCCGGCTGGTGGAGGCGGATGCCACCGCCATCGACCTGTCACAGCGGCCGTTCCGGATCACGGCCGAGGGCCGCACCATCCAGGCCCACAGCGTGATCCTGGCCACCGGTGCCAGCGCCAACCGACTCGGCCTGCCCAGCGAGGCCCAGTTCTGGAGCAAGGGCATCAGCGCCTGCGCCATCTGCGATGGCGCCACCCCCCAGTTCCGCAATGAGGCGGTGGCCGTGGTGGGCGGCGGCGACTCGGCCTGCGAAGAGGCCGTGTACCTCACCAAGTACGGCAGCCATGTGCATCTGATCGTGCGCAGCGACAAGCTGCGTGCCAGTGCCGCCATGGCCGACCGGGTGCTGGCCAACCCCAGCATCACCGTGCACTGGAACCGCCAGGTGGCCGATGCCAGCGGTGGCGACTGGATGGAGGCCATCACTCTGCGCGACACCACCAGCGGGGCCACCGAAAGCCTGCCGGTGAAGGGCCTCTTCTATGCCATCGGCCATACCCCCAACACCCGACTGGTGCGGGGCCAGCTGGAGGTGGACAGCCACGGCTATCTGATCACCAAGCCCGGCCGGCCCGAAACCAGCGTGGATGGCGTGTATGCCGCGGGCGATGTGGCCGATGCCGAATGGCGCCAGGGGATCACGGCGGCCGGCAGCGGCTGCCAGGCCGCCCTGGCGGCGGAGCGCTGGCTCACCCACCACAACCTGGCCATCACCGTGAGCCACACCCCGGTGGATCCGGCACCCGCCGAGGACACCCAACCCGGAGCGGCGGTGAGCGACGAGGCCAATTTTGACCCGAATGCCCTGTGGCAGAAGGGCAGCTACGCCCTGCGCAAGCTCTACCACGACAGCACCAAGCCGATGCTGGTGGTGTACACCTCACCCACCTGCGGCCCCTGCCACGTGCTCAAGCCCCAGCTCAAGCGGGTGCTTGATGAACTCGGCGGCAACGCCCAGGGTGTGGAGATCGACATCGAGGCCGAACAGGAGATCGCCCAGCAGGCCGGCGTCACCGGCACGCCCACCGTGCAGATCTTCATGAACAAGGAGCTGAAGCACACCTTCCGCGGCGTGAAACAGCGCAGCGAGTTCAAGGCCGCCCTCGACGCCCTGCTCGGGGTGCCGGCCTGAGCCACTACAGGCAACAGAAAGCCCCCGGAGCCGCTAGGCCCGGGGGCTTTTGTGTGGTAGCACCACCCTGGGCCTGACGGCGCTCAGCGACGCCTCGGGCCGCCGGGGCGATTGCCACCCGGACGGGGACCGGTGGCTCCGGCGTTGCGCTCCCGGTAGGTGATCCGGCCGCGGGTGAGGTCGTAGGGGGAGATCTCCACCAGCACCTTGTCGCCGGCCAGCAGCTTGATCCGGAACTTGGTGAGCTTGCCCGCCGCACGGCACAGGCACTGGTGTCCGGCCGGCTGCTCCAGGGTCACCAGGTAAAACCCGTTGCCCTGCTCCTTCTCAATCACACCGGACGTTTCGATCATGCGGCCGTGGGCACCCAAAAGCGACAGTTAGGGTCAGCTTAAGTGCCGCCCCACCCACTGGATGTTTGCCCACCCCCTGGTGCTGCCTCCCCTATCGATGGATATGGGCCTGCTGCTGATCTCGATCGGGGTGGTGAACCTGTGGAAGGCACGCCGCGCCTGAACGGCGGCTCCACCCTGCTGTTCTTCAAGCCCTACGGGGTGCTCAGCCAGTTCACGCCCGAACCCGGCAGCCGCTGGGACTGCCTGGCCAGCCACATCCCCGTGCCGGAGGTGTATGCCGCCGGACGCCTGGATGCCGACAGCGAAGGCCTGCTGCTGCTCACGGCCAACGGGCGCCTGCAACAGCGGCTCACCGACCCGGCCTTCGGCCACTGGCGCCGCTACTGGGTGCAGGTGGAGGGTGAGGCCAGCGCCCGGCCCGAGGCCATCGCCCAGCTGGGCGCTGGGGTGCTCGTGCAGGGGCGCCGCACCTTGCCGGCCCGGGCGCGGGCCCTGGCTCCCCAGGAGGTGCAGGCCGCCCGGCTGGCGGAGCGCGATCCACCGATCCGCCACCGACTCAGCGTGCCCACCAGCTGGCTGGAGATCGAGCTCCGGGAGGGCCGCAACCGTCAGGTGCGGCGGATGACAGCCGCCGTGGGCCTGCCCACCCTGCGCCTGATCCGCACGGCCATCAACCTGATGGATGGCCAGCCACCACTCACCCTGGCCGGACTGGAACCGGGCCAGTGGCGCTGGTGCGACAGCGAGGAGGAACAGAGGCTCAGAGCCCTGCTCACTCAGCGGCATTCACCTGGCCGGGGCGGCCGGGCCGGTGGCGGAAAGTCCGGTCGCGCCGGTGGCGGTGGATAGGGCGGCTTGGCAACCATGCAATTGGGCGACTCTTCCGTGGCCCACTCCCTCAGCCCAGGGCGTCCTTGAGCTCGCGCACGGTCTGGAGCTGGCCGTAGTAGTAGTTCGCCCGGGCCCGGCGGTCGGGATCCTCGACGCTGTCGAGGGCATCAAAGCCCAGGCTCTGCCAGAGCTCGTGGCCACAGGCCCGGCTGATTTCCTCCACCGCCTCGGCCTCCAGATTGGCCAGACGCCGCTGCAGGTTCTTGATCTGGGCGATCGCCATGGCCGGCAATTAGTACAGAAGAACCAGCGATCTTAGAAGGGGAGCTTCTTCTTGGCGTCCTTGTCGAGATCGGCTTCCATCTCGCGCAGGCGCTTGAGGATCGTGTCGTAGTACTCCTTCAGGTAGTCCTCGAGCTTGGTGGTTTCAGCCGGGTCCAGGCCGAATGTGGCGTAGGTGGCCTCCATCGGCGCGTCGAGGGTCTTACCGCCGCCGGTGACGGCATCAAAGGAGAGGCGCTCGGCGATGTTCAGCGTGGCCTCAAAGAAGCGGGTGAAGCTCTTCATCAGCTGGAGCAGGGCCGGCGGCACGCGGAAGATGCGCGCGTCCTTGCCCGTGTAACGCTCACAGAGCTGGGTGATCTCACCGGTGGTCCAGGCCCGCGGACCCACCACCGGGAACGACTGGCGGCTGGTGGCGGCGTGGTCCAGGGCGGCCACGGCGAAGCGGGCCATGTCCTGGGTGTTCATGTAGGCGATCGGCGTGGGCGCCCCGCTCACCCACACCGTCTGGTTCTCCAGCACCGGGATGGCGAACTGGGAGATCAGGCCCTGCATGAAGGCCGCACCCTGCAGGATCGTGTAGTCGAAGTCGGAGGCGGCCAGCCACTCTTCGGTGCAGGCCTTGATGTCCATCAGGGGAACATCGCGGTGCTTGGCCGCATCCAACAGGGAGATGAACACCAGGCGCTTCACATCGGCGCGCTGGCATGCGGCGAAGAGGTTCTGCTTGCCGGTCCAGTCCACCTCGTAGGAACTGCCGGGATCGTTGGCGCGGGCGGTGGCAGCGTCAATGACCGCCTCTTGCCCCTCCAGGGCGTAGTCGAGGCTGTCGGGCTCGAGCAGGTCACCGCGAGTGAGTTCGCACCCCCATTCCTGGAGGAAGGAAGCCTTGCGGGGGGATCGCACCATGCACCGCACCTGATGGCCGGCATCAAGGGCGCGTCGGGCGATCTGGCGACCAAGGGTGCCTGTGCCACCGATCACCAGAACCTGCATGGAAACCCGTCAAGCGGGATCGAGCCTAGGGGTGCGCCCAGCAGGCCGCGGCCGAAGCCCAGGCGGCTAATCAGTCCTTGTCGGCGAACTTGAGCAGCAGCGCGCCACCGGCCAGACCCACGGGGATCAGCACCCAGAACAGGGCCGCGGTGCCGAAGATTTCAGAGGCCATGGGCCGGCGCTTGGAAACTGGACCCTTATTTAGCAGTGTCTGCCCCGCTCCCGGCGCGCCAGCTCCAGCAGCAGGGGCCAGGGGGCATCACTGCGGATCTGGCCGGCCATCACACCGCTGGGCCAGGCCTGCCAGCCCTCGGCCCGCACCGCCGCCACCAAGGCCTCCAGCCGGGGCGGACCTCCGCCCAGCCGGCGGGCGATCTCCGCCGTGGGCCAGCAGCGGGCCACCCCGGCCGGATCGGCCTGAAGCTGGGCCAGCAACCGGCCGCTGGCTCGTGCCACCGTGCCCTCCGGGGGGGCGTCTGCGGCCATGGCCTGCAGGAGCGCCGGATCCTGCAGGGGCCCCAGCCAGAGGGGCCCACTGATGGCCAGGGGGGCTGCCGCCCCGGCCGGGCAGGCGCAGGGCTGCCATTGCCGCAGCGTGAGCAGGGGCTGCACCTGCTGGTCGCCGCAGGCATGGCAATGGGCGATCAGGCCCAGCTGCTCCTCGGCCCGCGGAGCCGGGGAGCGGGTGATGCGCACGGCGGTGCGGAAGGTGCGGCCCTCGCTGAAGGCCAACAGGGGCTCCAGGCCGCGCCCCAGGGTCCAGGCCACCCGCGCCTGGCTGCCCAGCTGCAGCCGCAGGGCCAGCTCCCAGCTGGCGGGATGGGCGCGGGCGGCGGCGCCGAGGGAGCGGATCGCGGCACGGCGGTCGTGGCCGGTGGGGGAGCGGCCGTCGGTGCTGGCCAGGTAGAGGACGCCGCCGAAAGCCACCGCCTCGATCGCCAGCGGCAGCAGGGGTGCCGGAGCACCAAAGGCATCGAGATCCACCAGCGCGAAGCGCTGCTGGCGCTGCAGACATCCGGCCAGGAGTTGCTGGGCGGTTGTGGCGGTCACCTGGGAGCGGCCCGCCAGGGGGGCCAGGTTGGCCTGGATCAGGGGCAGCCGGTCGGGGTCCGCATCGTTGGCCCACACCGCTGCAGCCCCCGCTTCAAGGCCGTAGCGGAGGGCGCGGATGCCACAGCCGGCCATGGCATCGAGCACCTCCAGGCCCCCCATAGCGGCCAGCCGCCGGGCCAGCAGCACCCCCAGATCACGGCTGGGGCGTGACTCGGGCCGGAAAAAGCCGGAGCCCAAACGCACGCAGGCCGCGCCTTCGCAATAGTGATCCTCAGTTGTTTGGCCCAGGGCCGGTGCGTGCTCCTGCCTCCCAGCCTGCCCCGGGCCATCCCGACTGGGGAAACCACGGCGAGTGGCACTGGCAGGGCCACCGCTGCCACTGGCGCGAACTGGGGGAGCCGCACCACCCGCCCCTGGTGCTGGTGCATGGGTTCGCGGCCGGCAGCGGTCACTGGCGCCACAACGCGTCGGCCCTGGCGGCGGCCGGATGGCGGGTTTTTGCCCTGGACCTGATTGGATTCGGCGCCTCCAGCCAGCCGGGCCTCGTACCCCACAGGCCCCTGGACAACCGGCTGTGGGCCCGGCAGCTACAGGGCTTTCTGGAGCAGGTGGTGCAGGGACCGGCCGTGCTGGTGGGCCATTCCCTGGGCGGCCTGGTGGTGCTGAGCTGCGCCGTGTTCTTCCCGCAATGGGTGCGGGGGGTGGTGGCGGCCCCCCTCCCCGATCCGGCCCTGGTGAGCGGCGTCGGGCTCGCCCCCCGCCGCCGCCGGCCGTGGCGGCGGCGGCTCAAGCGCTGGCTGGTCAAGCTCCTCTGCCGGCTGCTGCCCCTGGAGCTGCTGGTGCCGCTGATCGCCCACTCCCCGTTGCTGGATCTGGGCATCCAGAGCGCCTACGCCTCGCCGGTGGTGGGTGATCAGGAGCTGCATCGGGTGATTGCCAAGCCGGCGCGGCGTCCCACGGCCGTGCGCAGCCTGCGGGCCATGAGCATCGCGATGGCCCTGCGCCCCCATGGCGCCACGGCCCCGGCCCTGCTGGCCCGGCTGCGCCAGCCACGGCTGCTGATCTGGGGGCGCCGCGATCAGCTCGTGCCGCTGCGGGTGGCCCAGCAGGCCAGGGCGGTGCGCGCCGATCTCCCCCTGGAGGTGCTGGAGCACTGCGGTCACTGCCCCCACGACGAGGGCGCCGATGCCTTCAACGCCGTGCTGCTGAGTTGGCTGCGCCAGTTCCCAGGGGCGGACGCGTAACTTGAGCCCAACGACTTGCGGCCCCAGACCGCCCCTCATGAAGCACACCCTCTCGGTGCTGGTGGAAGACGAGACCGGGGCGCTGAGCCGCATCTCCGGTTTGTTCGCCCGGCGCGGCTTCAACATCGAGAGCCTGGCGGTGGGGCCGGCGGAGAAGGGCGGGATGTCGCGCCTCACCATGGTGGTGGAGGGCGACGACCGCACCCTCGAGCAGATGACCAAGCAGCTCGACAAGCTGGTGAACGTGCTCGGCGTGGTGGATCTCACCAAAATCCCGGCCGTGGAGCGCGAACTGATGCTGCTCAAGGTGGCGGCGCCGCCCGAAAACAGGGCGGCGATCCTCGACCTGGTGCAGGTGTTCCGCGCCAAGGTGGTGGATGTGGCCGACAACGCCCTCACCATCGAAGTGGTGGGCGACCCCGGCAAGCTGGTGGCGATCGAGCAGGTGCTGGAGAGCTACGGCATCCTCGAGATTGCCCGCACGGGGCGGATCTCCCTGGAGCGTGCCTCCGGCGTGAACACGGCTTTCCTCAAGGTGACCGCCTCCGACAAGCGGGTGCCCGCCTGAGCGGGTGCCCGACTGAGGTGGAAGGGAGCCCGGCTTAGGGCTCGCCTTTCACGAGGGTGCCGCCGCTCACCACCACGGCCTTGGTGATCTTGTCGCCCTGGTTGATGGCGTCGATCACCTCCATCCCCTGGGTCACGCGGCCAAACACGGCGTAGCGACCATCCAGTTCGGGCAGGGCCTGGAGGGCCACATAGAACTGGGCACTGGCCGAGTTGGGATCGGAGGACCGCGCCATGGCCACGGCCCCGCGCTGGTGGGCCAGGGCCAGTTGACGCGTGATCCCCGGGCTGGTGACGGGCTCGCCGTAGCGGGGCTCCGCTTCACCCTGGCGCTTGATCTCCAGGGGGATCAGGCGGGTGTTGCCGGTGCTGGGGTCGACATAGCTGCCCATGCCGTACTGGGCCGGAGGGGTGCTGGGGTTGGCGCTGGCCGGGTCACCGCCTTGCACCACAAAGGGCACGGGCTCCTTCACCACGCGGTGGAACACGGTGCCGTTGTAGACGCCGCGCCGCACCAGATCCACGAAGTTGCCAGCGGTGAGCGGCGCAGCGTCGCCATCCACCTCGATGCGCACCGTGCCCTTGGTGGTGGTGAGCTCCACCGTGGCGTCCCCCTTGAGGCACGGGGTGGATGCATTCGCACAGCCCAGGGCCTGGGTGGTGCGATCGGCGGCACAGGCGGTGAGCGCCAGGGGGCTCAGCAGGAGCAGGCCGGAAAGGAGCAGACCACGCATGAAGCGAGCCATCACACGCCCTCCAGGGGAACGCCGAGGAAGCGGGCGAGCCGGGCGCCGGACAGCTCCAGATCGGCCAGGGGCATCGGCTCCCCCACCCGGGTGAGCGGCATGTCGCGGCGGCCCTGCACCTTGAGGCTGAGGCGCCGGCGGGGGTTGAGGCCATCGCGCACCTCCACCTTCACGGCCTGCACCTCGCGCAGCGGGATCTCCACGTTGATCTGCTGGCGGAAGCCGCGGCGGCTGATCGTGGCGGTGCCTTCGCGCTTGTCGAAGCGGTTGCTGCCGGCTCCCACATCAATGCCGATCACCACCCATAAATAAGTGGAGAGGAGCATGGCGGCCAGGCCGTACAGCCCCATCACCAGACCCTGGGGCACCCAGAGCAGCTCGGCTGGATGACCGATCGGCAGCAGATCGGTGCCCAGGAAGCTGGACGCACTGGTGAGCAGGAAGCCCAGCCCCCCGGTGGTGACGACCGCCGCCACCAGGATGTTGGAGAGCCGGCGGGAGCCCAGCACCGGCTGTTCCATCACGGCACTGCCCGCGTCCTGGGGGGACTGGGGGCTGCCGGAGGCGGACTCGGCCATGGAGGAGGCCATCGGGCACGTCAAGGGTTGGCGGGTCATCCTGGCGCGGGGCCCACCGGCTTCGCCGGGGGAATCGGAAGAAATACCTAAAACGCAATCCAGCGCTGGGATTTCAGCCCGTGTCAGAGCGCCTCGCGGTGCCGGGGAACGTTGTTACCATCGCCCGGTATCCCGCTCTACCCATGACGATCGCTGTAGGGCGCGCGCCACAACGGGGATGGTTTGACGTCCTCGAT
>JBBASQ010000007.1:69503-71463 GCA_040399185.1 Prochlorococcaceae cyanobacterium | reverse complement strand
GAGGTGCTCGACGAGGAAGCCGGTGTGGCCCTCCGCGGCCTGTTCATCATCGATCCCGATGGTGTGATCATGCAGAGCACCATCAACAACCTGCCCGTGGGCCGCAGCGTCGACGAGACCCTGCGTCTGCTGCAGGCCTTCCAGTACGTGCAGAGCCATCCCGATGAGGTGTGCCCCGCCAACTGGCAGCCCGGCGACAAGACCATGAACCCCGATCCCGTGAAGTCCAAGGACTTCTTTGCGGCGGTCAACTGATCGCAGCTGTCGCCTGCGATTCACAGGAGGGGGGCCAATGGCCCCCCTTTTTTGTGGCAACCGATGGGGGCGTCAGCCCAGCAGGCTGGCCAGCAACCGGCGACCATCCACACCGCCGGTCTGGCCATCACAGGCCCGTTCGGGGTGGGGCATCAGCCCAAGCACGTTGCCAGCGGCATTGGTGAGCCCGGCAATGTCGCCCATGGAACCGTTGGGGTTGTCGCAGTAGCGCAGCACCACCTGGCCACCGTCCTCGAGGGCCTGGAGCTGGTGGGGTTCACACTGATAACGCCCCTCACCATGGGCGATCGGGAAGGTGACCGTTTCCCCGGCGTTGTAGCCCTGGAGCCAGCGACATTCGCCCGGCTGAACGGCCAGCTCTGAGGGCTCACAGATGAAGTGAAGCTTCTCGTTGCGCGTCAGCGCTCCGGGCAGCAACCCCATCTCAGTGAGCACCTGGAAGCCATTGCAGATGCCAAGCACGGCCCCACCGCGTTCAGCGAAATGCTTCACCTCTTCAAGCACGGGGGCGAAGCGGGCGATCGCGCCGCAGCGCAAGTAATCGCCATAGCTGAAGCCGCCTGGAATCACAACGGCATCCAGGCCGCTGAGGTCGCGCTCCTCATGCCAGAGGAAGCGGGTGGGGATGTGGAGACAGCCCTCCAGGGCCCAGCGCACGTCCCGGTCGCAATTGGACCCGGGGAACACCACGATGCCGACAGTCATGGCGGCGCTCAGGCGGAGGGGGCGCTGACCAGCTCGAGCCGTTCCAGGCTCCAGTTCTCGATCACCGGGTTGGCAAGTAGGCGATCGCTCAGCAGTTCGAGCTGGGCCTGGGCACCGGCCTGGTCGTCGGCCTCCAGCTCCACCTCGATGGCCTTGCCGATGCGGAGGCGGGTCACGCCGCTCACGCCCAGACGGCCTGCCGCAGCGCGCGTGGCCTCACCGGCTGGGTCGAGCACCGAGGGCCTGAGGGACACCTGAACGCGAGCGCTAAATCGTGGCACCGTGACAGCCGGAGGTTTGTTAAATCTTGGCAGCCCGGGGTGCCTGCTCCCTTGCGGCTGGTCAGGTTGGAGTCAGGCCCGCCTGAACCTCAGTGCTCCGCCTGCTGCCTCTGGTGCTGGGATTGGTGATCGGCAGCCTGCCCGCCCTGGCGGAGCAACGCGTGCCGCTGGAGTGCAGCCTCGACGCTGGGGCCTGGATGCTCTGCACCATGGAGGTGGAGAGCATCGGCCAGCACTGGTGGATCACCAGCGGCAAGGAGCGCATCGAATTCCGGCACGACGGCCGGGGGCAGATCACGATGCGGCGTGAGCAGAGGGCCCGATGGAGGGCCGTCACGGCGAACTGGACAGCCGATGCCGCCCTCTGCTGGGACGGGGTGTGCGCCAGGGGAGCCATTCCCCTGGATTGAGGCTCAGGCAGCCAACGCCGCCAGACGGGCCTCAATCGTGGCGCGGTCGAGCCCGAAACCCATCATCACCAGCTCCAGGCCGGGGGCTCCGCTCTCGCCAGCACGCCCCTCAAACCAGCATTCCAGCCGTGGACCGGCCGCCTGGATCTGCAGCGGCAGGGCCTTGCCAGCCAGCCAGAGCCTGCCCTTCACGCGCACCAGGCCGTGGCTGCGGATCAGTTCGGCCAGGGCCTGCTCCAGGGCACCACGCTCAAACCCACCGGCAAGATGCACCGCGATCGCCTCCAT
>JBBASQ010000007.1:0-69403 GCA_040399185.1 Prochlorococcaceae cyanobacterium | reverse complement strand
TCGTGGTCGTGGTCGTGGGCTTTGGCGTCTGCCCGGGAGGCGACCTCCAGTCCGAGGGCCAGAGCCGGATCGAGGGCACCGCGCTCCACCGGCAACACCGGCGTACCCGGCCGCACCACTGCGGCCACGCGCTGCCTCACCCGCTCAAGGCCATCGGCATCCAGGCAATCGGCGCGGCTCACCACCACCAGATCGGCCGCCTCGAGTTGTTCCTCGAACAGGTCGTCAATGGCTGAAGCGTGGTCGAGGCTGGGGTCCTGCTGGCGTTGACGCTCCAGGGCCCCGGCATCGGCCACCACCGCCCCTGCTGCCAGGGCCTCGCCGTCCACCACAGCCACCACTCCGTTCACGCGGGTGCGCGTGCGAATGGCAGGCCAGCCGAAGGCCGCCACGAGGGGTTCCGGCAGGGCCAGGCCACTGGTTTCCACCACGATCCCGTCGAGCTGATCACTCCGCTCGAGCAGGCGCTCCATCGTGGGAATGAAGTCGTCCTGCACCGTGCAGCACAGGCAGCCGTTGGCCAGCTCCACCAGCCGACCCTCCAGGTCGTCCTCAGGGCAGAAGCCGCAGCTGCGGATCAGATCCCCATCGATCCCCACCTCTCCAAATTCATTCACCAGTACCGCGAGGCGCTGGCCGCTGTTGAGCAGCAAGTGGCGCAGCAGGGTGGTTTTGCCGGCGCCGAGAAACCCGGTCACAACCGTGACCGGAAGCCGCCGCGATGGTTGAGCCTGCATGGTCAGGCCATCAGGGCAGCCAGGGAGCCGGCTGCCGACACCCCAACCAGCAGGGCGGCGAGAACACGGCGCAGGCCAGGACGCAGCGATGCGACAGCCTTCTGGAGCACCACCAGGGACAGCGCCAGAAGAGTGCCCTGGCTCAGCAGCAGACCCAGCAGGTAGGTGCCCACGGGCATGGCGCTCCAGCCCAGTACGGAGGTGCTGAGCACGTAGCCGTGGAGAGCCATCGCCGGCACCAGAACCGGCACCGGCAGCCGCCCCAGCACCACGAGCGCGAGCAGCGCCAGGGTGAGGGCCACCAGCAGTTCAGCGCCCGGCAGTCCGGGAAGCACCAGGCCCAGGGCCGTACCGAGCAACCCCACCGCCAGCAAGCCCAACATCCAGCCGGTCCGGGCCCGCAGACCCACCAGGGACAGGGCCAGCAGAAACACCAGGTGGTCGGGACCGATCACCGGATGGGCCAGACCGCTCAACAGACCATTGAGGGGGGTGGCCTGGAGATCCAGGATCTCCATCACGTGGTGGGCCCGGGCAGGGGCGGCGAGCAACAGTGAGGAGGCAGCCAGGCCCGAGGCGGCCAGCCCTGCAGGGGCAAGCACGCCGTTCTTGAACAGGTTCATGGGTTCGGTCCGCGCCGAGAGTGGGGATCAAAACCGGCGGGCGTTCTGACTGGGCGGTCCTGGGGGACGGCCTTCACAGCTGCGGGACAGCGCCGGATTTGCACCGGACTTTCCCCGTTTCCTCCAGTGGCTGATCCCCACCGGAACCGGATCCAGCCATGGTAGGGGCAGTGGCTCAGCGGCAACCAAGGCTGTCGCGGGTCGCCACGCCAGTCCGCGGATTGGTGCCGGTAGCGCGCTTGCACAGGGCCTTCTGCTCCGGCAGATCGAGCACGGCGTCAGTGAAGTCAGCACCGTCAATCACGGCGCCCTTGAAGTGGCTCTGCATGAGCATCGCGTTGCGGAGCACGGCGCCGGTGAGGTCGCTGTTCTCGAAATGGGTGGCGAAGGCCACCGCGTCCTCGAGGTCGGCGCCGCTCAAGTTGGTGTCCTGAAGGTCGCTGCTGTTGAACACGGCACCGCGCAGATCGGTGTCGCTGAGGTTGTAACCGGCCATCGACGCCTTGAGGAATTCCTGCTGCTGCAGGTTGCGGCCGTGCATGTCGGGCTGGAGATCCTGCAGTGCCCGCTGGCCCCGCAGTTCCGGTGCCGTGATGGCGAAGGCCGGCATCGGCTCGGCCGCCACCGCCATGAAGAGAACGCCCACCAGAGCCAAGCCGGCGAGCAGGACACGCAGCGGCGGCCAGGGGGAAGGGGCCAGGGGAGCAGCCACGGGCACGGTTTTACGGTGGGCGCTCAAGTTATGGCAGCCATGGGCATGACCCTGCGGGTGGTGGTGCCGCCCCACCCCCTGATCGGCCACTGGTTGAGCGTGTTGCGCGATGCCTCCACGCCGCCTGCCCTCTATGCCAGTGCCATGGCGGAATTGGGGCGCTGGCTCACCTACGAGGCCCTGCGCGACTGGCTGCCCCACCGGCGTTTGCCGATTACCACCCCCAACGGCACGGCCGAAGGTGACGTGGTGGATCCGGAGGTGCCCCTGCTGGCGGTTCCGCTGCTGCGCGCGGGTCTGGGGCTTTGGCAGGGAGCCCAGGCGGTGCTCCCGGCGGCCCGGGTGGCCCACGTGGGCCTCAGCCGCAGCGCACCAGCTGCGGAGCCCGATTGGTATCTCGATGCCCTGCCGGCACCAATCAGTGAGCGAAGCGGTGTGCTCGTGTTTGCGCCCCAGGTGGCCACCGGCGCCAGCCTGGCGGCCGTGCTGGAGCGGCTCCAGGCCCTGGGGGTGGGCGGCCAGCGCCTGCGGGTGATCACCGCGCTCACCGCCAGTCCGGGCCTGAAGCTGCTCGGTGAACGCTTCCCTGAGCTCACGATCTACACCGGCTGCATCGATGCGGAGGTGGCCGGCCCCGGGGTCATCACGCCTGGCATTGGAGATCCGGAAATTCGCCTGTTCGCCGGCGCTGCCTAGGCTGGGGGCCATCTTCAAGGGCAGGGGCCCGGCGAGCAATGGCAGACCGTTCCAGCCACGGCGGCAGCTCCGGCGTTGTGCTCAGCGCCATGGCAGGCGCCGTGCTCGGAGCTGCCGGTTTGGCCTGGTGGCTGCTATCGGAAGCCGATCGCCGCCGGCAGGCCTCCGGTCGCCCCGCACCCCGCCAGGCCTCAGGTGGCACCACCACCGGCTACGCCATGCCCGATGCACCCGCACCCCGGCCCCTGCCAGAGCGGGATCTGCACGACAAAGTGCATGAGCTCAACCAGGCGATCGACGACGTGCGTCGCCAGCTGGAGGGCATGGGCACCAGCAGCCCCACCAGCAACTGATCCGGTCCCTACGGCCGCGTCGGTAGGTTTCAACACAACCACTGCCGCCGGCCATGCTCCGCTCCGCCGCCATCACCCAGGGGATCCAACGCTCCCCCAACCGCGCCATGCTGCGGGCGGTGGGCTTCGGTGACGCCGATTTCAACAAGCCGATCATCGGCGTAGCCAACGGCTACAGCACGATCACGCCCTGCAACATGGGCCTCAATGACCTGGCACGCCGCGCTGAAGACAGCGCCCGCGCCGCCGGCGCGATGCCCCAGATGTTCGGCACCATCACCGTGAGTGATGGCATCTCGATGGGCACCGAGGGGATGAAGTATTCCCTGGTGAGCCGTGAGGTGATCGCCGATTCGATCGAAACCGCCTGCAATGCCCAGAGCATGGACGGCTTGCTGGCGATCGGCGGCTGCGACAAGAACATGCCCGGCGCCATGTTGGCCATGGCCCGCATGAATATCCCGGCCGTCTTCGTGTACGGCGGCACGATCAAACCCGGCAAACTCGGCGCCTGCGATCTCACCGTGGTGAGCGCCTTTGAGGCGGTGGGTCAGTACAGCGGCGGCAAGATCGGGCAGGACGAACTCACCGCCATTGAGAAGAATGCCTGCCCCGGCGCAGGCAGCTGCGGCGGCATGTTCACCGCCAACACGATGAGCGCCGCCTTCGAAGTGATGGGGCTGAGCCTGCCCTACAGCTCCACCATGGCGGCGGAAGATGCCGAAAAAGCCGACAGTGCCGCCCGCTCGGCTGAGGTGCTGGTGCAGGCGATTGCCCAGAACATTCGCCCCCGCGATCTGCTGACCCGCGAAGCGTTTGAGAACGCCATCAGCGTGATCATGGCCGTGGGCGGCTCCACCAATTCGGTGCTGCACCTGCTGGCCGTGGCCCGCACCGCCGGTGTGCCCCTCAGCATCGACGACTTCGAGACCATCCGCCAGCGGGTGCCGGTGATCTGCGATCTCAAGCCCAGCGGCCGCTACGTGACCGTGGATCTCCACAACGCCGGCGGCATTCCCCAGGTGATGAAGCTGCTGTTGGATGCGGGCCTGCTCCACGGCGACTGCCGCAACGTGGAGGGTCGCACCCTGAGGGAAATCCTGGCCGAGGTGCCCTCCGAGCCCCCCGCCAACCAGGACGTGATCCGGCCGCTGAGCAATCCGCTCTACGCCAAGGGCCACCTGGCGATCCTCAAGGGCAACCTGGCCAGCGAAGGCAGCGTGGCCAAGATCAGCGGGGTGAAGAACCCCTCGATCACCGGCCCCGCCCGGGTGTTTGAGAGCGAAGAGGAAGCCCTGGCCGCGATCCTCGCCAAACAGATCCGCGAGGGTGATGTGGTGGTGATCCGCTACGAGGGCCCCGTGGGCGGCCCAGGCATGCGCGAAATGCTGGCCCCCACGGCCGCCATCATCGGCGAAGGCCTGGGCGACACGGTGGCCCTGATCACCGATGGCCGCTTCTCCGGCGGCACCTACGGCATGGTGGTGGGTCACGTGGCCCCGGAAGCCGCCGTGGGCGGCACCATCGGCCTGGTGCAGGAAGGCGACAGCATCACGGTGGATGCCCACCAGCTGCGGATCGAGCTGAATGTGGACGACGCCGAACTCGAGCGGCGCCGGGCCGCCTGGGTGAAGCCGGAACCCCGTTACCGCACTGGCGTGCTCGGCAAGTACGCCCGCCTGGTGAGCAGCAGCAGCAAGGGCGCCGTTACGGATCAGCAGGATCTCTGATCGCCAAGAAGGCCCGTACCCGGCGGGCGAGGGCCTCAAGGGGTGCCCCATCAGCGGGGCGCTCCCGCCGCTCCCCGCTGGCGCCATCCATCCACACCGGATGCTGCCCGTGCCACAACAGGGGTGCCGCGTCGTCGGCCACCCAGCTGAGCATCAGGTTCAGCTGATCGCCGCTGCGATAAATCTCCAGTTCCAGGTCGGCCCGTTCAACCCGCTCGCCTTCGGCATTGCGGGCTTCGATGCGCACGCAGCAGTCGCTGCAGTCTCCAATGGTGGCGGGTGGCTCGCCGCTAAAACGCACACCATGCCGCAGCGGCTTGAGCGTGAGATCTGCCGCCGCCGCCAGCTGGGCGAGAAAGGGCTGGCCAGCTTCGCTGGCCGCCGAGGTGAGGCTGTCCATCGCAGGGCAACAGAGGAAGACAGGGCAACAGACGGTCAGGGAACGGCGTGGATCGATCGCACCACCAGCCGGAGTGGGCCCGGCCTGAATCCGGGGTTGAGGCCACCGCTGTCGTTGAACTTGGAATGCAGCAGCTGGATCCGCTTCACCCGCCGCGGGTCAAAGCGCAGCGGGATCCCCAGCGGCCGGGCCCGCACGCTGGGTGTCAGCCGTGAAAACGGCACCACCACCCGACTCATGCCGTCGGCCTGGGTGGCGAACTCAGCCACCCACCGCAGGCCACCGGGGATCAGCTCCGCTGCCCCGGTGACCCGGTCGGCGCAGGCCATGGCCAGCTTGTAGCGGCGTCCATCGCCCTCCAGCTCAAAGGCGAGGGCGCCATAGCGGGAAAGATCCAGGGGCGGCACGAATTCTGGGGAGCGGCAGCTCACAAAACCACCGCCCTCCTCCACCACCAACGACTCCATCAACAGGCCATTGGGGCCGCTGCTGCAGGAGCCGGAGCTGCGGCCGCCCATGATCGTGTCGTTGAGGCTGCTCCAGCCCGAAAACCCATCGCCCGCCACCAGCAGCATCGGCTCAGGGGCGGCAGTGGGTGCTGCGGGTGGTGGATCGAACGGCATCGGGCGGCGGCAGCCGGGCCCCTCAGCCTGGCGCAGCCAGACCCGCCGCTGCTGCGGCATCGGCCAGCACCAGCACGGGGCTGCGGGGCTGAACCAACTTCGCAGGTGTGCGCTGGGCGGATTCATCGGCCGCCAGCAGGCGACTGAGGGCCTGGCGCTTGCCCTCGCCACTCACCAGAAACACCACCTGACGGGCGGCGCTGAGCACCGGGGCCGTGAGAGTGATCCGCTCCATCCCCTTGCCTGCGCCAATGGTCACGGCCCTGTCGTGCACCTCGGTGGCAGCGGTGCCGGGAAACAGGGAGGCGGTGTGGCCGTCATCCCCCAACCCAAGCAACACCAGATCAAACACCGGCGGATCCCCCGGACACAGCTGGCGCACCATGGCCTCATAGGCCTCCGCTGACGCTTCCGGGGTGGCCTGCTCGGTTGGTACGCCGTGAAACCGTGCCAACCGACCAGGCTCCTGGGCCAGCAGGGTGGCAGCAATCATGCGGGCGTTGCTGGCGGGATCGGTGGGCGGCACCCAGCGCTCATCCCCCAGCAGCACGTCCACCCGTTCCCAGGGCAGGTGTTCCTGGCCGAGGCGCTCGTAGGCCAGGGCAGGCGTGGTGCCACCGGCCAGGGCGATCTGGCAGCGATCGCGTTCATCGAGGGCCAGATCAATGGCCGTGGCAATGCGCTCCGCGGCACGGCGGGCCAGCTGGGCGGCGTCGACCGCCACCTCCAGCCGATAGCCAGAACCCATGGCTGCCATCAGGCCATCCACTCGGTGTGGAAGCTGCCGGGCTTGTCCACCCGCTCATAGGTGTGGGCGCCGAAGCAGTCGCGCATCGCCTGCACCAGGTTCTGGGGCAGGCGGCCCGTGCGGTAGCTGTCGATGTAGTCGAGGGAACTGCTGAAGCACGGCACCGGGATACCGGCCAGGGCGGCCCCCGCCACCACCTGCCGCAGACCCGGCAAACGGCGGTTCACCTGCTCGGCGAACCAGGGATCCACCAGCAGGTTGGGCAGCGCGGCATTGCTGGTGTAAGCGTTCTGGATGCGCTGCAGCAGGCGGGCTCGGATGATGCAGCCGCCCTTCCAGATCTGGCCGATCGCGCTCATGTCCAGGTTGTAGTTGTGCAGCGTCGAGGCCTCCTGCAGCAGGGCCATGCCCTGGGCGTAGCTGGCGATGGACGCCAGCACACAGGCATCAAACAGGGGAGCCATCCCGTTAGCAGGGTTGCCCAGATTCACCACATCCCCCACCGGCCCGGTGAGCACCGATTCGGCGGCCATACGTTCGCGGCGCATGGAGCTGAGCACCCGGGCATTGAGGGCGGCATAGATCGTGGGCACCGGCACGCCCATCTGCAGGGCGCTCTCCACGGTCCAGAGGCCCGTGCCCTTCTGGCCCGCCGCATCCACGATCTGCTCCACCAGCTCCCCGCCGGTGTCGGGATCGGTGGTGCGCAGACAGATCTCGGTGATTTCCACCAGGAAGGAGGCCATCTCCTCGGTGGCATTCCAGCCGGCCAGCACGTCGGCCATCTCCACGCCACTGAGGCCGGCGCTGCGCTTCATCAGGTCGTAGGCCTCGGCCAGCACCTGCTCGATGCCGTACTCGATGCCGTTGTGCACGGTCTTCACAAAGTGACCGGCACCGCCCGGGCCGATGTAGGTGACGCAGGGGCCGTCGTCCACCTGGGCGGCCATCTTGCGCACCAGGCCTTCGATCGCGTCGTAGGCGGCGCGGGTGCCGCCGGGCATCATGCTCGGCCCCTCCAGGGCCCCCTTGGCGCCACCGCTCACCCCCATGCCGATGTAGCCGAAGCTCTTGCTTTCCAGCTCCGCCACCCGGCGTTCGGTGTCGGTGTAGAGGGAGTTACCGCCGTCGATCAGCAGGTCGCCCTCTTCCAGGAATGGGGAGATCTGGGCGATGGTGTCATCCACCGGCTGGCCGGCCTTCACCATCATCAGGATGCGGCGTGGGCGCTCCAGCGCGGCCACGAACTCCTGCAAGCTGTAGGCGCCCACGATGTCCTTGCCAGCGCCCCGGCCCGCCAGGAAGGCGTCCGTCTTGGCCGCGGTGCGGTTGTAGACAACGCTCGAGAAGCCATTGCGTTCGGCGTTGAGAACGAGGTTCTCGCCCATCACGCCTAGGCCGATCAGGCCGAAGTGCGCCTTGCCCATGGGTGTGCGTCCTGGTGGAGCCATCGCTGCCGCCAGTGTGACCAGAGCGGCAGGGGTTGCGCAGGCGGATTGATGCTTCCGTCACAACTTGGGCGATCCGGTCAGGAATCGCCCACGGGCATCAAGCTGGGGATGCGGGCTCAGATCACCATGCCGTCGGGAATGGTGCCGTTCTTCACCACCACAACGATGCCGTTGCGGATATAGAAATTCAGCTCAGGCCGGTCGGCCTCCTCCACCCGATCCTTGTTGATGATCGTCACGTTGGAGCCGATCCGCACGTTCTTATCGAGGATGGCCCGCTTCACCGTGGTTCCCTTGCCCACACCCATGGGGATGCCGCCGCGCTCGCGCAGCACGGCGCGCTCCTCACTGGATTCGAAATGGTCGGCACCCATGACCAGGGTGTCCTGGAGCACCACCTCGTCTTCCACCCGGCTGCGGATGCCGAGCACACATTTGTGGATGCTGCAGGCCTTGAGCAGCGACCCCTCGCCGATGATCGATTCGGTCACCTGGGCGTCCTGCAGCTTGCTCGGCGGCAGATAGCGGGGCCGGGTGTAGATCGGGAACTTCTCGTCGTAGAAGGAGAAGGGCGGGGTGGGTTGTTGGGTGAGCGCCAGGTTGGCCTCGAAGAAGGCCCCGATGGTGCCGATGTCCTCCCAGTAATCGTCGAACAGGAAGCTCTGAAGGCGGTCGCCCCGGGCCAGGGAGGCCGGAATGATCTCCTTGCCGAAATCGGTGGCGGAGGGGTTGCTGTTCAGCAGATCGAACAGGGTGTCGCGGCTGAACACATAAATGCCCATCGAGGCGAGGTAGGGCCTCTTGGCGGCCTCCTCAGCGGATAGGCCCAGCTCCTGGGTATCCACCTGCATCGCCTCGA
Organism: Prochlorococcaceae cyanobacterium; assembly: GCA_040399185.1. GTDB lineage: Bacteria > Cyanobacteriota > Cyanobacteriia > PCC-6307 > Cyanobiaceae > UBA5018. The sequence continues at coordinate 60,471 of JBBASQ010000007.1, read as the reverse complement.
GATCAGCGCCCTTGGGCTTTTCCCGGAATTCCTGGATGCGGCCGGCGCCATCGGTGCGCATCAGCCCAAAGCCTTCAGCCTGCACCGGATCCACCGGCAGGGCACCCACCGTGAGCTGGGCCCCGGTGGCGATGTGATGGCGCACGAACTTGGCGTAATCCATCCGGTACAGCTGGTCGCCGGAGAGGATCACGTAGTGATCCACGTCCCACTCCTGGAACAGCCACTGGTACTTGCGCACCGCATCGGCCGTGCCCTCAAACCAGCTGGGGCTGTCCGGGGTCTGCTGGGCGGCGAGCACCTCCACGAACCCCTGGCCGAAACCGGCCGAGAGGTTGTAGGTCATGGTGAGGTGCCGGTTCAGCGAGGCACTGTTGAACTGCGTCAACACGTAGATCTTGTTGATCTCGGAGTTGATGCAGTTGCTCACCGGGATGTCGATCAGCCGGTACTTGCCCGCCAGGGGCACGGCCGGCTTGGCCCGCATCTTGGTGAGCGGATAGAGCCGGGTACCGGCGCCGCCGCCGAGGATGATCGCCAGAACGCGCTTCATGACTGGGCTCGCTGAGGGCCGGTAGCGCCGACCGTAGTGGAGTGGCTGACCGGAAGGCGAGCCCTGCCCGCACCCGCGGCATGAACTGTTGCAGAGAACACGCGACTGCGGCAAAACCGCAGCACGTGGCTAGGCCGCTCAGTCGTCCTGGGGGCCGTCGTTGAGTTCAAACAGCTGCTCCAGCACCCGCATGGCGGTGTGGCGCTGGCTGCGGGCCTGGGGGGCCCGCAGGTTGGTCACGGGGGTGTGCAGCACTTTGTTGATGATGCCCTTGCTCAGGGCTTCCACCACCTTGCGTTCCCGGGCAGAGAGATCCGGACCCATCCGGCTCAGGGCCTTCTGCAGTTCCTGCTCGCGGATGTCCTCCAGCTGGCGCCGCAGGCGGTTCACCACCGGCACCGCCTCGAGGCCATCCCACCATTCCAGGAACAGGCGGGATTCTTCCTCCAGTAGCCCTTCGGCCTCCGCCGCCATTTCACGGCGCGCCTCCTGGTTGCGGGCCACCACCTCCTGGAGGTCGTCCACGTCAAACGACTGCACCCCAGCCAGGTCGGCCGTATTCGCGCTGATATTGCGGGGCACGCCGATGTCCACAAGCATCAGGGAACTGCGGCGATTGAGGCCGGCCAGGCGCTCGGCCGTGATGATCGGATCGTCGGCGGCGGTGCTGGTGAACACCAGCGAGCAGGTGCTGAGGCAGTGATCGAGATCGTCGAGGGGCCTGCACTGCACCGGGAGGCCAGGGAAGTCTGCGGCGAGAGCTTCTGCTTTGGCCACCGTGCGGTTCAGCACCACCACGCCACGGCACCCCTTGGCCTGCAGGTGCTGCAGCAGCAGCCGAGCCATGCGGCCAGCACCCACCACGGCCACCTGTTCCTGGTCGAGCGGCACAAGCTCGTCGACTCCGCGCGCCTGGCCCACCTTCAGCTGGGCCAGCTCAACGGCGGCGGAACTGATCGAAACAGCCCCCGTACCCAGGTTGGTTTCGGTGCGAACGCGCTTGCCCGTGCTGACCGCCTGGTTGAGCAGGCGGTTGAGGATTGGCCCCACGGAGCGATGCTCCTGGCCAAGCCTCACCATCTTTTTCACCTGGGAGAGGATCTGGCCCTCGCCCAGCACGAGGGAATCGAGCCCTGCCGCCACCCGCAGCAAATGGCCAACGGCTTCCTCGTGGTGGTAAGTGAAAAGGTGGGGAGTGAGCTCATCCACCTCCAGGCCGGAGTGCTGGCTGAGGAAGGAACCCACGGCGGAAATGCCCTGCTCCGGATGCCGGAGCAGGGTGTAGATCTCAAGCCGGTTGCAGGTGCTGAGGATCGAAGCCTCAAGCACCTGTTCATCGGCGCGGAGCTGCTGGAGGGAGGCCTCCATGGTTTGCTCCGGGATGCTGAGGCGCTCCCGGATTTCCACCGGAGCCGTGCGGTGACTGAGGCCGACGACGGCGATGTGCATGGAGGCGTGCTCCCTCGAAACGCGAGCGGGGATCAGCGCAGGGCGATGCTCTGGGCGCCGTCCTTGATGTGCACCGTGGTGGTGAAGCGGGCGGTGTTGTCGAGGGTGCTGATCACCAGGGAGCTGGTGCGGGTGCAGTCCTTCTCGAACTTCACGCCATCAAACAGCAGGCCGTCGGTGATGCCGCTGGCGGCGAACACCACGTTCTCACCGCAGGCCAGTTCCTCGGCCTCGTACACACGGTCGGGATCGGTGATGCCCATCTCGGTCAGGCGGGCCAGGTTGCCCTCCTTGGTGAGATCCGCCCATTCGGAGGTCTGTGCCACGGCCGGGTCGTACACCAGCTGACCCTGGAAATGACCACCCAGCGCGCGCAGAGCAGCGGCAGAGATCACGCCTTCAGGGGCAGCGCCGATGCCCATCAGGCAGTGGGTGCCGGTGCCGGCGAAGCCGCAGGCGATGGCGGCCTGCACGTCGCCATCGGAGATGGGCTGCACGCGGGCGCCAGTGGCGCGGATCTCAGCGATCAGATCCTTGTGGCGGGCGCGGTCCATCACCACGATCACCAGATCGGAGGCGGGAATACCGAGGCACTCGCTGAGGATGGCGATGTTTTCGGTGGCCGACTTGCGGATGTCCACCTTGCCCTTGGCGGCCGGGGGAGCGGCCAGCTTCTTCATGTAGAAGTCAGGGGCATTGAACAGGCCGCCGCGGTCGGAGGCGGCGAGCACGGCCATCGAACCGCGCTGGCTGTTTGCGCAGAGGTTGGTGCCTTCGCAGGGATCCACGGCGAAGTCCACGCCAGGACCGGTGCCGCTGCCCACCTCTTCACCGATGTAAAGCATGGGAGCTTCATCGCGCTCGCCCTCGCCGATCACGATGCGGCCCTGCATCTGGATCTGGCCCATGCGCTTGCGCATGGCCTCCACAGCAGCTTCGTCGGCCTCATTCTTGAGACCCTTGCCGGTGAGTTCGGCGGAGGCGATGGCGGCCTGTTCGACGACCTCGAGAATTTCCTGGATGAGGGTGCGATCCACGGTGATCCGGCTGGGAGAAACGGCTTCGCTGAAGGGGCGTTGGAGGACGTGGTGACCGGGCCAGGTGGCAGGCGCCGCAGGGCCTCTCGCCTCAGAAGCAGCGGCAACTGTATCAGTGCCTCCAAGGGGACGGCTCCGTAGGATCCGCGCCATTCATTGCCGTACTTGATTCGTCATGGGCACCAAGCAGCTGGTGGTCTCGCCATCGATCCTTTCTGCCGACTTCTCCCGCCTGGGTGAGGACGTGAAGGCCGTGGATCAGGCCGGCGCGGACTGGATCCACGTGGATGTGATGGACGGCCGTTTCGTGCCCAACATCACCATCGGCCCCCTGATCGTGGAGGCCCTGCGCCCGGTTACCGCCAAGCCGCTCGACGTGCACCTGATGATCGTGGAGCCGGAGAAATACGTTCCCGACTTCGCCAAGGCCGGTGCCGACATCATTTCGGTGCAGGTAGAAGCCTGCCCCCATCTGCACCGCAACCTGGCTCAGATCAAGGATCTCGGCAAGATGGCCGGTGCCGTGCTCAACCCCAGCACTCCGATCGACACCCTTGAGTACTGCCTTGAGCTGTGCGACCTGGTGCTGATCATGAGCGTGAACCCCGGTTTCGGTGGCCAGAGCTTCATTGAGAGCCAGGTGCAGAAAATCCGCGACCTGCGCCGGATGTGCGATGAGAAGGGTCTCGATCCCTGGATCGAAGTGGATGGCGGCATCAAACCGGCCAATGCCTGGAAGGTGATCGAAGCTGGTGCTAACGCGATCGTGAGCGGCTCCGGCGTGTTTGGTGCGAGCGACTATGCCGCTGCCATCCAGGGGATCCGCGACAGCAAGCGTCCCGCCTGAGCCGCTGCTGCTCCATCAACCCAATCAAAAAGGCTCCCCTCGGGGAGCCTTTTTCGTGGCCTCATTCATGGCCTGATTCATGGATGGCCTGAATCCGTTCAGGAATCAAAGAACCAGCCGTAGCTGTGCAAGCCGATGCCCAGCAGATTCACCCCGATGTAGCAAACGGCAATCACAACAAGCCCCACGCTCGCCACGATGGCGGGGCGGCGTCCCTGCCAGCCGCGAATCAGCCGGGTGTGGAGATAGGCGGCGTACACCAACCAACAGATCAGGGCCCAGGTTTCCTTGGGGTCCCAGCTCCACCAGCTACCCCAGGCCTCGTTGGCCCACACGGCGCCGCTCACCAAACCCACCGAGAGCAGCAGGAAGCCAACGGTGATCGTGCGATAGCTCAGTGAATCCAGCTTCTCGGCCAGCCCAATGGTTTCGCTGCTCAGGCGCAGGCTGGGGGCCGGTGCCGTGGGTGCCTCCAGGGTGGCGGTGGCCACGGCGCCGATGCCACCGGGATCAGCCAGGGCGGCCGTGGCCATGGCCGGGGTGAAGCCAGCGCTGGCGGGCACCGCGGCATTGGCAGCGGCCTGGCGATAGGCCCCACTGCCGATGGAGCTGCTGCGCAGTTGCAGGGCGTTGCCCCGATCGGTGAACAGCACGGCTACCGACAGCAGGGAGCCCACCAGCAGGGCGGCATAGCTGAGCATGATCACGCTCACGTGCATCACCAGCCAGCTGGACCGGAGTGCCGGCACCAGGGGAGACGCCTCCTGGAGGCGATCCGGAAGGGCGAAGCTGGCAAAGGCCACACAGCCCAGGGCAATGGGCGTGGTGGCTGCCGGCACCAGGGGCGATGGCCAGGTGCGCTCCACCAGCAGCTGGGTGAGGGTGCAACCCCAGGCCAGGAAACAGAGCGATTCGTAGAGGTTGCTGATCGGAAAGTGGCCGGAATCCCACCAGCGGAGCACCAGCTGGGCCGTGAGGGCGAGGTTGGCGGCCGCCACCAGCAGACGCACGGCGGGGATACTGCGCCCACCGCTCACCGCCCAGAAGGCGAGGGGAAGCACCAGGAGCAGAAGGCCGAAGGCCAGAAGCCCCAACGCAATCACCGGGTCGTCGGACAGCGGCAGCCCCAGCATCAGCAAACAAATGGCGTCGGCCCAGTCTGCCGTGTGGGCCCGCGATCAGCGGCTGGCCTGTCGCAACAACACCAGACCTCCGGCCAGACCAATGATCACCGGCAGCCAGGCGGCACCAACCGGGAACAGCGCACCTTTGATCCCCAGGGAACTGAAGATGAACGACATCAGGTAATAACCGAAGATCAGCAGAACGCTGATGCCGAAGCCCTGGCTCCGGCTCGTGCGGTTATTCGGGCGCACGCCCAGGCTGCTGCCGATCAGTCCGAACACCAGACAGATCGCCGGGAAGGCGAACTTTTCATTGATGCGCACCCGAATCCGGCGGGCCTCCAATTGATTGCCGGCCTGGGTGAGCAGCCGCTCGGCCGTGCGGGCCTGGGCGACGGTCATCACGCTGGCATCGGTGGGCAGCTTCGCCACCCGAATCGGATCGCTGCTCAGGGGATAGAGGTAGCGGTCGAAGCGCGCTGTCGTGGTGAGTCCCCCACCCTGCGTGTCCACGCTGGTAATCCGGCCATCGAGAAATTCCCACATCCCCTTGGTGTCGTTCCACACCCCGCGATTGGCCTGCAGCATCTGGCGCTGGCCGGTGCGCGTGAAATCGAGCACCGTGACATCCTGCATCTCACCGCCCTCGAACTTGCGGGCATAAAAGAGCTGGGTGAGATCTTTCTCGCTGGTGCCATCGGGCAGGGCGCGCTGCCCGAAGGTGGGATAGAGAATGAAATCACCACTGCTGGCAGTGACGGCACGACCGAGCCCCCGCTCGAAGGTGTAGTTGGCCTCGAGGTTGGCCCGGGGCACGATCAGGTCGTTGAAGATGAACGTGAGCACACTCATCGCCAGGGCCAGCACCAGGGCCGGAGCCACCATGCGGCGGGTGCTCACCCCGATGCTGCGCAGGGCGGTGAGTTCGCTGCCCCCCGACAGGCGGCTGTAGGCCAGCAAGGTGGCCATCAGCGTGGCCATCGGGAAGGAGAGCACCAGGAAGCCCGGCAGGCGGTAGCCCAGCACCTGCATCGCCGCCCACACCGGCAGACCAGACTCCGCCACGCGGCGCACGAGCTCAAACACCACGCCCACGGACAGGGAGACGGCGGTGAAGGCCGCGATGCCAAACAGCAGGGGGCCGACCAGCTCACCCAGCAACCACCGGTCGAGCAGGGGAACACGCCGCCACTGGCGGGTCAAGGCCGCAGCCATGCCTTGCAGGAGGGTCTCGGCGTTCAAAGCTGGAAGGTCTCCCCGAGGTAGTAACGGCGCACCAGGGGGTCATTGCCAACCTCCTCGGAACTGCCGGAGGCCAGGATCTGGCCGTCGTTGAGGATGTAGGCCCGGTCCGTGATCGCGAGGGTTTCGCGCACGTTGTGGTCGGTAATCAGCACGCCCATGCCCCGTTGGCGCAGGCTGCTGATCAACTGCTGCAGATCGGCCACAGCCAGCGGATCAACCCCCGCGAACGGTTCATCGAGCAGCAGATAGCGGGGCCCATGCAGGCCCACGGCCAGGGCGCGGGCCACCTCGCAGCGGCGCCGCTCCCCACCGGAGAGCTGGAAACCGCGGCGGTGCTGGAACGGGCCCAGATGGAATTCCTCGATCAGCGCATCGAGGCGCTCCTGGCGGAGGGCCCGGGGCGACTGGCTGGCCTCCAGGGCGAGGCGCAGGTTGTCGCGCACCGTGAGCTGGCGGAACACGCTGGCTTCCTGGGGCAGATAGCCGATGCCAAGGCGGGCCCGCAGGGGCATCGCCAGATGGGCGACGGGCTCACCGTCGAGCATCACGCTGCCGCTGTCGGGCTTCAGCAGTCCGGTCACCAGGTTGAAGGTGGTGGTTTTGCCGGCGCCGTTCGGGCCGAGAAGGCCCACCACTTCCCCCGGCTCCAGCACCAGCGACACATCGTTCACCAGCGGGCGCCCCGCAATGGTGAGCGCGACCCGTTCCAGACGCAGGCTCATGGGGCAGAGCTCGCAGCCGGCGGCGTAACTGCTTTATCGCTGGAGGATGGCGGCATCCTCACCTTGCTGAACACCTGCCGGCCGGCGGGTGGCTGGGCCACCAGGCGCTCGGTGTTCACGTCATAGATCACCCGCTCGGCCCGCAGGGTGTGGCCGTCGGTTTGCACGATGTCCACATCGCCGCTGAGTACAACCCGCCCTTCCAGGCTGAAGTACTGGGCCTGCCGGGCTGTGGCCACCACCTTCTGGTCCGGATAGACGATCCGCACGTTGCCGGTGGCGGTGATCACGCCGGTCTTGTTGTCAGCCCGCTGAAGATCGGACTCGATCGTGACCAAGCCGGTGGTGGGGGTGCTGACCCGCTCCTGGGCGTGTACCGACGGCATGACTACCGTGCCGCCGGCACAGGCCAGAGCAACCAGGGCCACCAGGGGCAAGGGGGGCCTCGATGGCGTCCAGCTCAAACCCCGAATCCCCATGGAAGCTGATGTTGCAATCTACAGATCGTGGCCTGGAGGCTCCACCGCCACAAGCACGGGACAGGGCAGCTCCCCAGGGTCATCCCCAGCCTGGAGGGCCTGCAACCTGGCCTGGGCCTGGCCCCGCAGCAGCTGCAGGTTGAGGCCAAGGGCTTCAGGGCCAGCGCCCTGCAAACGCCCCAGGCCCTCACCCAACAGGATCGTGGCGCCGCGGAGGTTGCCGCGCTCCAGGTGCAGGTGGGCCACGGCCACCTGCAGGATGCCCTGCAGCACCGGACGCATCGGGCCTCCGGTTTCGTGCCACAGCTCCTCAAAGCCGTCGTGACACGCGTACCACTCACGCGCATTAAACAGTGAAATGGCCGCCCCCAGACGGGGGTCGGCCATCAGCTCCTGTTCTTCCGAACCCGGGGCCATCGGCGCCGGATCAGCGCTTAGCGGCCTTCTTCGCCGGGAGTTTGCGCAGACGGATCGACTCGGGGGTCACCTCGAGCATCTCGTCGGGGCCGATGTACTCCAGAGCACGCTCCAGGGTCATCTGCATCGGGGCCTGCAGGGTGTCGAGTTCCTCAGCGCCGGCGGAGCGCATGTTGGTGAGCTGCTTGGCCTTGCAAACGTTGATCTCGAGATCCTGGGGACGGTTGTTCTCCCCGATGATCATGCCCTTGTACACCTTGGTGCCCGGGGTGATGAAGAACTGGCCGCGATCTTCGGCGTTCTTCAGGGCATAGAAGGTGGCGGTGCCTTCCTCGAAGGCAATCAGCACGCCGTTGCGGCGGGCATCGAATTCACCCTGCATCGGGCGGTAATCGAGGAAGGAGTGGCTCATGATCCCCTCGCCGCGGGTGGCGCGGATGAACTCACCGCGGAAGCCGATCAAGCCACGCGACGGCACCACGAACTCCAGCTGGGTGCGGCCGTCGTTGGTGTTCTCCATGTTCTGCATCTCCGCCTTGCGGATGCCGAGCTTCTCGATGCAGGCGCCCACAGACTCTTCGGGCACGTCGAGCACCAGGGTCTCGTACGGCTCGGAGGGAGTGCCATCGATCGTGCGGAAGATCACCTGGGGCTGGCTCACCTGGAACTCGTAGCCCTCACGGCGCATCGTTTCGATCAGGATGCCCAGGTGCAGTTCACCGCGGCCGCTCACGGCCCAGCGGTCGGGGGAGTCGGTGTCTTCCACCCGCAGGGCCACGTTGGTGAGCAGCTCCTTGTTGAGGCGGTCGCGCACCTGGCGGCTGGTGACGAACTTGCCTTCCTTGCCGGCGAACGGGGAGTCGTTCACCACAAAGGTCATCTGAAGGGTGGGCTCGTCCACCTTGATCAGCGGCAGGGCCTCCGGGTTATCGGGGCAGGCAATGGTTTCACCGATGTTCACCTCATCGAAACCGGCCACGGCCACCAGATCGCCGGCACGGGCCTGCTCCACCTCCACCCGCTGCAGGCCCTGGAAGCCCAGGAGCTTGCTGATGCGGCCACGCTTGACACTGCCGTCATCGCGCAGCAGGGCCACGGGCTGGTTGGCACGGATCGTGCCGTTGTGGATGCGGCCGATCATGATCCGGCCGAGGAAATCGCTGTAGTCGAGGGTGGTCACCTGCAGCTGCAGGGGCTTCTCGGGATCACCCACCGGCGGCGGTACATGGCGCAGGATCGCATCGAAGAGAGGACGCATGTTGTCGCTCTCGGTGGCCATGTCCGGCTTGGCGTAACCGCCCATGCCGCTGCCGAAGAGATAGGGGAAGTCGCACTGGTCGTCGTCGGCACCCAGCTCGAGGAACAGGTCGAGCACCTTGTCGACGGCGATCTCGGGATCGACGCGGGCACGGTCGATCTTGTTCACGAACACGATCGGACGCAGACCCTTTTCCAGGGCCTTCTTCAGCACGAAGCGCGTCTGGGGCATGGGGCCCTCATTGGCGTCGACGATCAGCAGACAGCCATCCACCATGCCGAGCACCCGCTCCACCTCACCGCCGAAGTCGGCGTGGCCCGGGGTGTCCACGATATTGATGCGAATCCCCTCGTAGTCCACCGCAGTGTTCTTCGAGAGAATGGTGATACCGCGCTCACGCTCCAGGTCGTTGGAGTCCATCACGCAGGTGGGCACCGCCTCGTTGTCGCGGAAAATTCCCGACTGGGCCAGCAACGCGTCGACGAGGGTGGTCTTGCCGTGGTCGACGTGGGCAATGATCGCGATATTGCGAATCGGCGTGCCGGGATGTGCGCCGCTCATGAAAACCAAATCCTGAACAAAGAAACAACCGGTTCGTGCTGGCCGGATTGGCAGCAGCAGCGGACTGAAGCGTTTTGGTGATGCCTCACCGAAACCAAGCAGACCCTCGCTTCAAAACCGCTGAGCGGCACCGTGGAACACCACCGGACTGGAACCCGGTATCAACCGGAGGCCAAGTTGCGACTCTACGGCACCCGCTGACGCCTTTTCAGCGGCTCGCCTTGAGGCTGCCGCGGGTGACGCCCAGGCGACTTTCCAGCCGTTCGCTGCGCCACAACTCGCGTCCGCTGAGGCGCCCCTCCAGGGTGGCGAGGTATTGCTCCACCCGCAGCCGGGCCTGATCACCCGTCTCATCGAGCAACTCCACCCGCAGGTGACGCACGCCGGCGCGCTGGAGCTGGGGCAGGGCCTCAGCGGCCGTCTGGGCCCGGGCATTGAAGAGAGTGTTGCGGCAGCCCAGATCTGCCCGCAGGGGATGGTCGGCGCCGCTGCGATCGCGCAGCAGCACGGTGTGCTGCTCGCAGGGGCGGCCGCAGTCGGTGTGGTCATGTCCCTCCGACAGGAAGGCGCAGAACAGGCAGTGCTCCATGTGGAACAGGGGCATGTGCTGGTGCACCGTCACCTCGATGCTGCCGGCAGAACAACCCTCCACCAGCTGCAGCAACTGGGGCAGGGCCAGGTCGTAGCTGGCGGTAACGCGCTGCAGGCCCCAGTGCTCCAGATACCAGGCCGCCGTGAGCGGATTGGCCACGTTTAAGGAGAAGTCGCCGATGCAGGGGGCCAGTGGCGTCAGGCGCTCCAGCTGGTCGGCGTTGCGCACGAGGTAGCCGTCGGGGGCGGCCTTGAGCAGGGGGTCCAGGCTCCAGGCCTCATCGGGGCGGGTAATGCGTGCGCCGGCGAGCCAGATCCCGCTACTCCAGCAGCCCCGGCCCATGGCCACCGCCTCGCGCAGTTCACGGGGCTGCTCCAGCTCGGCGATCACCGAGGCAATCGGCAACCCGCGCAGGGCCTGGAGCTGCTCCAGGGAACGCACCAGCACATGCAGGGCCGGCTGGACCCTGGCGGCAGGTGATTGCGCCTTGGGCGCCAGGGTGTGCAGGGCCGGAACGACCAGGGCCGCGTCGGGGTGAACGGTTGTAGGCCCTGGGTTCTGGGCCTCCAGGCGTTCGGCCAGGGCCGCCACCAGCTCCCGCCGTAGCCGGTTCAGCTCGGCCACCGGGAGGAACAGGCCTGGCTGCAGGTTGAGGTCAAGGGCGTGGAGCCGCCAGCCGGTGCCCCCAAGGCGGCCCAGTTGGGCCTCCAGCCGCTCGAGGCCCAGCCCCTCACCGGTGGCGCACTGCAGTGGCATGGCACTGCGCACCACAAGATTCTCGGGTTGGGGCAGGGATTCGGCCTGCACCACAGCCACGGTTAACGGTTCACCGGTGCGCCCGCTCACCCGCAGTACAAGCTCGCGATCGCGCTCGGGGGTGGCCGCACTGGCCTGGCGCTGCCAGCGGCTTTCCAGAGCTGGGTCGCTGGTGAGCCAGCACGGGGCCCCCTCCGCAAGCCGGCGCCCCTCCACCCGACCTGGCCCAAGCCTGAGCGCCACCTGGCCCCGGCCCCGCGGCTCCACGGCCATCACCCGCCCGCCCACTTCCTCAGGCGGCGTGAGCGGGTCGGTGCCAGGGGCCTCGAACACCAGCCCCTGGCCCGGCCGAATCTCCCGGCGGGTGCGCAGCAGCCACCAGCCCTTGTCGAAGCCAGCCAATTGGCCGATCTGGGGGCCCCGTTTCTTGCTCCAACGGCCGTGCACCAGACGGCGGTGGTTCACCCCCTCCAGCCAGCCATGGGAGAGGCCGCGGGAGAAGCTCAGCTCCAGGCTCGGCCGCGGGTCGTCCTCCAGGCGTCGATCGAGGGTGCGGCGGTAGGCATCGGTGACGGCCGCCACATAGGTGGCGTCCTTCAGCCGGCCCTCGATCTTGAGGCTGGCGATGCCCAGCGCCGCCAGCTGGGGCAGCAACTCCCAGGCCGCCAGATCCTGGGGCGAGAGCAGGTAGCGCTGCTCGCCCAGGTCGCGCTCTTCCCCATCCACGATCAATTGATAGGGAAGCCGGCAGGCCTGGGCACATTCACCGCGGTTGGCGCTGCGCTGGCCGAGGGCCTCGCTGGTGAGGCACTGGCCGGAATAGGCCACGCACAGCGCCCCGTGCACAAACACCTCCAGCGGCATGGCGATGCCGCGCTCCTGGAGCTGCTGGCGGATGCGCCCTAGATCCTTGAGGGCCAGTTCCCGGGCCAGCACCACCCGCTCACAGCCCAGGGCCGCCGCCTGGGCCACCCCAGCCGCGCTGGTGATCGACATCTGGGTGGAGCCGTGGATCGCCAGTTCGGGCGCCAGCACCCGGGCCAGCCGGGCCAGGCCGATGTCCTGAACGATCAGGGCATCCACACCGGCAGCGGCCGCCTCGACCACCAGCTGGGCCGCGTCGTCCAGCTCGTCGGGGAACACGAGCACATTCACGGTGAGGAAGCCCTTCACCCCGCGGCGGTGCAGCCAGTCCATGAGCGCAGGCAGCTCATCGCGGCGGAAGTTGGCGGCCCGCATGCGGGCGTTGAAGGCCTCCACGCCGAAGTACACGGCATCGGCACCGTTGGCCACCGCGGCCCGGAGGGCCTCCCAGGTGCCGGCAGGTGCAAGCAGTTCAGGCAAGGCCATGGCTCAACGGGAAGAAAAGCGCTCCGCCGGTTCAAACAGCTTCAGGGCCGCCGCCGTGCCCTCGAAGCGCCAGTGCCATGGCTCGTAGCTCACGCCCTGGGGGTTGTTGGGGGGAAACGAGAGAGTGAAGTGATAGCGATGGGCGTTGGCCTGCAGCCAGCGAAAGGCTTCGGTGTCTTCGAAGCTCTCGGCGAGGTTGGTGCCCGGAACCGCTGCATCACCCAGGTCCACCGCGTAACCCGTGCTGTGTTCGGAATAGCCCGGCGGGGCACTCACCCGGGCCCGCTCGCGGGCGGATTGGTTCCGCTCCGACTTCACATCAAAGAAGAGGGCCTTCTGTTGATCCACCGAGCGGAAGGCGCTGAGCACCACCAGGTTCACCCCGGCGGAGCGGGCCGCCTCCAGCATGGCCATCAGCTCCCGGGCGGCATCGCGGTGGAGGCGTTGCCCACTGGCAACCTCCACCAGATCGCTCGGGGCAGCCTGGCCATAGGGAAAATGGCCCAGAAGCCGACCATCCAGACCGGGGCGCGCCGCCAGACCGGCCACAGGCGGTGGTGCCAGCCAACGGCGCAGGGGCTGGGGAAAAACCAGGGCCAGGGCAACAGCGACCACCACCACACCTCCTGAAGCCCCGGCAAGGCGGATCAACCAGGGGTTCGACGGTGTGAGGCGCGGCGTGGCGCGCTGGGCCACGGGGATGTCGTCGACGGCGGTGGGTTTGGCGTTGGCGCGTGCCCGCCGCTGGCTGTTCGCTTTCACCGGATTCACCGGGGTGGGATCGGTGATCACCGCGGGGGTGGCTCTCCGGTGGATGCAATGGTGACGATCCTAGGTGTGGCGCGGGAAATCGCCGCCAATCACCTGCTCAACAGTGTTAGTTTCCAGCTTCTTCCTTCCTGGCTGGAGCGGCGTCGCAATGGTGCGTGTGGCAGTGGTGGGTGGCGGCCCGAGCGGGTCCTGTGCCGCTGAGGTGCTCGCCAAGGCCGGCATCGAAACCTGGATCTTTGAGCGCAAGCTCGACAACGCCAAGCCCTGCGGCGGAGCGATTCCGCTCTGCATGGTGAGCGAGTTCGACCTGCCGGAGTCGATCATCGATCGCAAAGTGCGCAACATGCGCATGATTTCCCCCTCCAACCGCGAGGTGGACATCCATCTCGACAACCAAAACGAGTACATCGGCATGTGCCGCCGGGAGGTGATGGATGCCTTCCTGCGTAACCGTGCCGCCGAGCTGGGTGCCCACCTGGTGAATGGTCTGGTCACCAAGATCGACACCGGTGCCAACCGCCAGGGCCCCTACACCCTCACCTACTCCGACTACAGCGGCGGTGAAGCCACAGGCGACACCAAGACGCTTGAAGTGGACGTGATCATCGGCGCCGACGGTGCCAACAGCCGCGTGGCCAAGGCCATGGATGCCGGCGACTACAACGTGGCCATCGCCTTCCAGGAGCGGATCAAGCTGCCGCCGGAAGAGATGAAGTACTACGAAGACCTGGCGGAGATGTACGTCGGCACCGACGTGTCCCCCGACTTCTACGCCTGGGTGTTCCCCAAGTACGACCACGTGGCCGTGGGTACCGGCACCATGCAGGAAAACCAGTCTCTGATCAAGAGCCTGCAGGTGGGCATCCGCGAGCGCGCCAAAAAGCGCCTGCTCAACGGCGAGGTGATCAAGGTGGAAGCCCACCCGATTCCCGAGCATCCCCGCCCCCGCCGCGTGGTGGGCCGCATGGCCCTGGTGGGCGACGCCGCCGGCTACGTCACCAAGAGCTCCGGTGAAGGCATTTACTTCGCGGCCAAGAGTGGCCGGATGTGCGCCGAGCAGATCGTGGAAGCCAGCCAGGGCGGCAAGCGCGTGCCCACCGAGGCCGATCTGAAGAAGTACCTCAAAAAGTGGGATCGCCAGTACGGCGCCACCTACAAGGTGCTCGAAATCCTGCAGAACATCTTCTATCGCAACGACGCTGCCCGCGAGGCGTTCGTGGAGATGTGCGATGACAAGGATGTGCAGAAACTCACCTTCGACAGCTACCTCTACAAGCGGGTGGTGGCGATGAACCCCTGGCAGCAGCTCAAACTCACGCTGCTCACCCTGGGTTCGGTGCTGCGCGGCAATGCCCTGGCGCCCCAGGGCTACAAGCCGGTGCCCAGCGCCGTGCGATCCGCAGAGGAGGCCGAGGCGATGCTGGCGGTGAGCAGCATCCGCGGTGGCATCAATGCCTCGAAGGAAAAGAGGGAAGCTGCTGCCGCTGCCGCAACCAGTGAGCCCGCCACTGAAGAAACCCGCGAACCTGCCGGCGTGGCCTGATCGGTCGTCCCGATCGCTTCAACCCAAAGCCCCTGGTTCAGCCGATTGATGGCTGAACCAGGGGCTTTTCATCAGCCGCTGATGCGGCTGAAATCGGCCAGCACGTAGGCCTGGTTGCGCAGCACCGCCAGCAGATTCAGGCGGTTGCGGCGCACATCCGGATCTTCCGCCATCACCATCACGCTCTGCTCGCCGTCGAAGAAGGCGGCAAGGGTGCTGGCACTGCCGGCCAGGGCCTTGGCCAGGTGGGCGTAGCGGCTGGTGCCGCTGCCGGTGGCAATCGGCTCCAGTTGCTGGAGCACCTCAAGCATGGCGGCTTCGCTGGGCTTTTCGAACCGGGCGGCGTCCACCACCGCGGCTGGGGAGAGCACACCGGCCTCCAGGTTGCCCTTCTCGGCCAGGCGGGCCGCCCGGGTCACCACGGCCTGCACGGCCGCCAGTTCACCGCTGCGCCGCAGGGCCACCAACAGGTCGGCCCGTTGGCGGGCATCGGCCGGATCCGCCAGCACCCGCTCCGGGGCCACGGTGTCGCCGGCCACGGCCTGCACCAGATCGCCATCGACGCCCTGCTCCTCCAGCAGGCTCACCAGGCGCTGACGCAGCAGTTCGAGCAATTCGGCCGTGAGGGCAGGGGCCTCCACCTGGAAGTGGGGCAGGAGGGTGGCCCAGTGGGCGGTGGCACGGGCCAGGAACGCAGGCAGATCCAGGCTCCAGTCGTGGTGCCAGAGGATCTGCAGCACCCCGTTGCCCGCGCGGCGCAGGGCGTAGGGATCGGAGGAGCCACTGGGGCGCTCGCCCTTGGCGTAGATGCTCAGGAGCAGTTCGAGCCGCTCAGCCAGCGCCACCACGGCACCCGCCTGGGAACTCGGCAGCGCATCGCCGGCACCCCGGGGCAGGTAATGCTCCAGCACGGCCAGGGCCACCGAACGCGGTTCGCCCTCGGCCAGCAGATATTTGCCGCCCATCACACCCTGGAGTTCAGGGAATTCGCCCACCATCTGGCTCACCAGATCGTGCTTGCAGAGATGGGCGGCACGGCGGGCATGGTCGGCCACCGCACCGTCGATGCCGAGCTCCTGGAGCAGCACATCGGTGCACCATTCCAGACGCTCCACCCGATCGCGCAGGCTGCCAAGACCCTCAGCGAAGGTGACGCGCGACAGCTGGTCGCGGCGGTCGATGCTGGGCACCGCCCGATCGGCCTGAACGAAAAATTCCGCATCGGCGAGCCGGGCCTTCAGCACGCGCTCATTGCCCCGACGCACGGTGTCGGTGGCATCAGGCAGGCCGTTACCCACGCAGAGAAAGCGGGGGAGCAGGGTGGCGCGGGCGTCGAGGGCCAGCGGGTCGGCATCGCCGTCGCCGCGGTAAAGGGGCACATAGCGCTGATGGGCCCGCATCACGGTGCTGAGCACCTCGGCCGGCAGGGCCAGGTAGTTTTCAGCCACGCCGCCCTCGATCAGCAGGGGAGCCTCCACCAGGTCGGTGAGTTCCTCCATCAGGGATTCGGGCAGGTCGGGCCTGGCCCCCAGCGCCTGGGCCGCTGCATCCACCGCGCTGCGGATGGCCGTAGCCCGGGCCTCACGATCCACCTGCACACCCACGGCCGCCAGCGCCTGGGCGTAGCCCGCGGCCTCCGCAATGGTCACCCCTTCGCCAACGAGGCGATGGCCCCGGCTGGTGCGGCCCGCCTCCACCGGGGGATCGCACCCGTCAAGGGCCAGGGGAATCACGGCGGAATCGAGCAGGGCCACAAGCCAGCGCACGGGCCTGGAGAAGCGACTCTCGCCCTCACCCCAGCGCATGAAGCGGCGGCCCTGGAGGCTCGCAATCCAGGCCGGAATCCGCTCCGCCAGCACCTCGGCGGTGGGGCGGCCCTGCTCCAACACCGTGGCGAAGACGAACGGGCCCTTGGGGGTATCACGCACCTCCAGGGCCGCGGGATCGATCCCGCAACGACGGGCGAAGCCGATGGCGGCCTGGGTGGGGGAGCCGTCTTTGAAGGCCTGGCCGGCGGGGGGGCCCTTGCGCTCTTCCTGGAGGTCGGGCTGGGCGCCGGGAAGCTCCTCCACGGTGAGGGCCAGGCGCCGCGGCGTGCTGGTGACGGCAATGGCGCCATGGCTCAGCCGGGCCTCAGCCAGATCGCGCCTCACCAGCTGCTCCAGCTGGGGCAGGGCGAGCCGCGCAAAATCGGCGGGCAGCTCCTCGGTTCCGATCTCAAGCAGGAACGTGCTCACGCGGCGACAGCGGCGGCAAAGGGCGACTGTATTGAACGCCATTCGCTAGCTTCGAACCTTGTGCCGTCAACGCTGCCAACGCAATGCCCGAAATTGCCCAATCGGCATCCAGCAGCGCAGTGGAGGCAGGCACATCGGGAGCTTCCGCCCCAACCAAATTCGAGCAGCTCAAAGCCAGCAGCGGCCACCTCAAGGAACCGTTGCTGACTGAACTCAGCAACGACAAGCCGAATTTTTCCGAGAACGCCGTTCAGATCCTCAAGTTCCACGGCAGTTATCAACAGGACAACCGCGATAACCGCCAGAAAGGGAAGGACAAGGACTGGCAGATGATGCTGCGGCTGCGCAACCCGGGTGGCCGGGTGCCCGCAGACCTCTATCTCGCCATTGACGAACTCGCCGACCGCCTCGGCAACGGCACCCTTCGTGCCACCACCCGCCAGGCGTTCCAGATGCATGGGGTGCACAAGGAGAACCTCAAGGAGGTGATCGGCACCATCGTGCGCAGCATGGGCTCAACCCTGGCCGCCTGCGGTGATATCAACCGCAATGTGATGGCCCCGGCAGCCCCCTTCGAGAAGGGGGGCTACCCGGCAGCACGGCAACTGGCGGATGCCATAGCCGATCTGCTGGCACCGCAGGCGGCAGAGGGTTCCTACCTCGATCTCTGGGTGGACGGCGACCTCAGCTATCGGATCAAACCCTCCACCCCTGTGAAGAAGGTGAAGGCCCGCCAGAGCGAAGGCGCCGTGTTCAGCGGGGATGCGGCAGAACCGCTCTATGGCGGCACCTACATGCCGCGGAAATTCAAGATCGCCGTGACCGTGCCGGGCGACAACTCGGTGGATCTCCTCACCCAGGACATCGGCCTGGTGCTGTTCAGCGACCCCAGCGGCCGCCCCCAGGGATGCAACGTGTACGTGGGCGGTGGCATGGGCCGCACCCACAACAAGGAAGAAACCTTCGCCCGCACCGCCGATCCCCTCGGCTACGTGGCCTATGAGCATGTGCTCGACCTGGTGCAGTCGATTGCCGCCCTTCAGCGCGACCACGGCGACCGCCAGCAGCGGCGCCATGCCCGCATGAAGTACTTGATCCATGACATGGGCATCGCCTGGTTCAAGCAGGAACTGGGGCGCTATTTCCCCCATCCGATCAAGGGGCTGCGCAACGAGCCGCGCACCAAGCTGGCCGACTACCTCGGCTGGCACCGCCAGGCACCGGGCAAGTGGTTCGTGGGTCTGCCGCTGCTCTGCGGTCGCATCTCCGGCGAGATGAAGACCGGGCTGCGCCGGATCGTGGACACCTACAAACTCGAGATTCGGCTCACCCCCAACCAAGACCTGCTGCTCTGCAACATCGGCACCGGGCAGCGCACCACCCTGGCCGGCGAGCTGGCCGCCATCGGTTTCGAAACGCCTGAGGCACCACCGCTGCTGGCGCGCCATGCCATTGCCTGCCCGGCCCTGCCCCTCTGCGGGCTTGCGGTGACGGAAGCGGAGCGGATCCTTCCCGACGTGCTGGACCGGCTGGATGGCCTGTTCCGCCAGATCGGCATTGAAAAGCCGGTGCTGGTGCGGATGACCGGGTGCCCCAACGGCTGCGCCAGGCCCTATATGGCGGAGATCGGCCTGGTGGGCAGCGGCGTGGATCAATACCAGCTCTGGCTTGGCGGCACCCCAAACCTCAGCCGCCTGGCGGAGCCCTACCTGGAGAAGATGCCCCTCGAGGCCCTGGAAAGCACCCTGGAGCCGTTGCTCAAGGCGTGGCATGCCGCTGGCGGCCGCCGCAGCTTCGGCGACTTTGTGGTGAAGAGCGGGCGGGAGCAGGTGAACGCCATGCTCGCAGCGGCCTGAGGCGCCGCGGAACTCAGCCGGGTTGCTGCGCCCGGCCGTAACGGGCGGCGCTGGCTCCCGTGCGCCAGGCCCAGAGCTGGTCGCCCCAGCTGAAATGCCACCACTCGTTGGGGTGTTGGGCAAAGCCCGCCGCCTGCATGGCGTCCCGCAGGGCGGCGCGGCGGCGATGCCAGAGCAGGCAACGCTGGCGGTCCTCGCCGTCGGGAAGCATCCCGGCCTGGTGCAGGAAGTGATCCGGCTCGGAGACGGTCCCGATGGCATCAATCGCCGACCCCATCCCCAGCTCGCCGCCATGGGCATCGGCCAGGGTGAGATCCACCGCAGCACCAGTGCTGTGGGGCGGCGGGGTCGCGGGGTCGTCGCTGGGCGGCGCCCAGAAGCGCCCCACCTCCGCGATCACTTGATCCAACGCCGCCGAAGGCCGACTGCGATCCACCCCCTGGCGCGCACATTCCTCCCCAATGGCGTGCTCCACCATGAACCGCTGCACCGCCACCGGCCTCCAGGCATCGAAGATCGCCAGCCGCCACTCAGGGTGCTGGCGCTGCAAGTGCTCCTGGGCTTGGAGCAGCAGGGCCAGTGCACCCTCCCGCAACCGAAACGGTGAGGCACCGGGCCCGTAGGGCGCCCCCAGCGCCGCATAGGGATGGGGCTCAAGCCGCAGCAACTCCGGCGGCAGCTCCGGCATCGGTTCGCCGCAGTCGTGAATGGGAATCGGGCTCCAAGGACGCATGGCGGCGGGCATCAATTGAGCGCCACGCCCTGGGTGAGGCGACTGCGCTGCTCGGCCAGCATCCTGGCCAGCAACGGGTGTTGGGCGAGATCAGGATCCGCGTGTGTGAGGCGCTGGGCCACCTCCCGCGCCAGCTCGAGCACATCGCCGTCATCGGTGAGGCTGGCCAGGGCCAGATCCGGCAGCCCGCTCTGGCGGGTGCCCAGCACCTGGCCCGGCCCCCGCAAGCGCAGGTCCATCTCCGCGATCTCAAAGCCATCGGTGGAGCGCACCAGCACCTCCAGGCGCTGGCGGGCCAGGGCATTGCGGCTGTCGTTGATCAGCAGGCAATGGCTGGCGGCCGCGCCCCGGCCCACCCGGCCCCGCAGCTGGTGCAACTGGGCCAGCCCAAAGCGCTCGGCGTGCTCGATCACCATCACGCTGGCCTCCGGCACATCCACGCCCACCTCCACCACGGTGGTGCTCACCAGCACCTGGCTCTCACCGCGGGCGAAGGCAGCGATCGCCGCCTGCTTCTCCGCGCTGCCCATGCGGCCATGCAACAGGCCCACCGAGAGCTCGGGGAACTCCTCCTCACGCAGCAGCCGGTGGGTTTCCACCGCAGAGCGCAGGTCGCTTTTCTCCGATTCCTCCACCAGCGGCAGCACCACATAGGCCCGCTGGCCCAGGGCCACCTGCTCGCGGATCAGGTCGTAGGCCTCGTGCCGGCTTGAGGCGCCCAGCATCGCGGTGCGAATGGGGGTGCGGCCTGGCGGCAGCTCGTCGATCTGGCTCACCTCCAGATCGCCGTGGATCGAGAGGGCCAGGGTGCGCGGGATCGGCGTGGCCGTCATCGTGAGCAGATGGGGTTGGATGCCCTTGGCCAGCAGGCGGTTGCGCTGGGCCACGCCGAAGCGGTGCTGCTCATCCACCACCACCAGGCCCAGGCGCTGGAACTGAACGGGGTCTTCCAGCAGGGCATGGGTACCCACGAGCATCTGCAACTGGCCATTGGCCAGATCCGCCAGCAGCTCACGCCGGCGCCGCATCGGAGTTGAGCCGGTGAGCAGGGCACAGCTCACGTGCAGCTGGGGCAGCCACTCGCAGAGCTTGTTGTAGTGCTGCTCGGCCAGCACCTCGGTGGGGGCCATCAGGGCCCCCTGGCAGCCGGCGTCGATGGCGGTGAGCAGGGAGGCGATCGCCACCACGGTTTTGCCACTGCCCACATCCCCCTGCACCAGCCGGGCCATGGGCTGGGGCTGGGCCAGATCGGCCTGGATCTCGGCCAGCACCCGCTGCTGGGCCCCGGTCAGCGGGAAGGGCAGGAGCTCCAGAAAGGCCTGCACCAATCGTCCGCCGCTGGCAGCCGCACTCAGCGGCTCGGCCGGGCGGCTGGTGAGCTCGCGCCGCCGCTGCAGCAGGCCGAGCTGGAGCAGCAGGAATTCGTCGAACACCAGCCGGCTGCGGCAGGCCTGGAGATGGTCCTGGTGCTGGGGGTTGTGGATGCCGCGCAGGGCCTCGGAGCGCTCGATCAGCCCAAGCTCCTGGCGCAGGGGAGCGGGCAGTGGTTCAGGCCAACGGGCAACGATGGGAAGGACAGCCGCCACGGCCTGGCGCAGCCGATCGGCCCCCAGGCCCTCGGTGAGGCCGTACACCGGCAGCAGGCGACCGATCGCCTCCGATTTCACCGGTGCCCGCGGGCTCTCCAGCACCTCCATCAGCGGGTCCTGGAAGGCGGGGCCGTAGGGCGTGTCCTTCACCAGGCCGCTCACAGCCACGCTGGCGCCAAGGGGGAAGAGCCGCTGCTGACCCTTGAGCCAAGCGGGGCTGGCGAAGCGCTTGCCGGCGAAGAACTTGCTCACCCGGATGCGGCCGGTGGGATCCACCAGCTGCAGCTCCAGGATGGCGAGGTTGGGGTTGCGGGGGCTCACGAAGGCGTTGGTGCGGCGCACCGTGGCCACGATCGTGGCCGTGCGTCCAGCCTCCAGACCCGTGATGCGCACGAGGTTGGCGTAGTCGAGGTAGTCGCGCGGGTAGTAGTGCACCAGATCGCGCACCACCAGCAGGCCCAGGGCCGCCAGGCGCGTGGCCGTGCGGGGGCCCACCCCGCGAATCTCGGAGAGCGGCGTATCGGGGTGCAGGGCAGCGGTCGCCTTGGGGGCCGGGCCCGAGGCGGCATCGCCCCGCTCCACCAAGCGCAGGCGCGGCGGAGCCATCGGCGTTGGGGGCGGCTCCACGCTCTGGCGCAGCTGGTGCAGCCGTTCACGGCACTGGCGCACCAGGGTCTGGCGCCGGCCGTTGCTGAGGGCGCCGTACTCGGCGAAGCCAGCGCGGATTGGATCCAGGCGCTGCCGCTCAGCCACCCCCACGGCCGCCGGCGGGTGCCCCAGGCTGGTGACCATGAAGGCACTGAAGCGCTGCTGGCGGCCCATCAGGTCGCCGAAGCCCTGGCGCGCCTCCAGCTGCAGGGCCTGCTGAAGGGTGCGCAGCCAGCTGTCCACGCTCTCCGGCACGGCTGGCGCACCGCTGCCGGCCACGGCGCTCAGGGCGCTGGACTGCTCGCGGCGTTGATGTCCTGCAGCCACAGCTGTTCGGCTTCGAGGGTGGCGAGCCGCCGCTGCAGGCGGGCGGATTCACGGGCCATTCTGCGCACCTGCTGCAGGGCCTGCTGAAGGCGCCGCCGGCAGGTGCGCAGGCGGGGCAGTTCCAGTTCCAGATCAGCCGCGCGCAGCAGCACGGCGGTGGCCTCGAGGCCACCGCCGGGGCCGGCCTGGCCTTCAGGCTGGAACGGCAATGGAAGGCGCAGCAGGTTGGCCGGCGCAGGCTGGGCTTCGAGCTGGCCCTGCAGCACGGCATCCAGCAGCGACATCGGCAGCAGGGCGTTGCTGACGCCCTGGCGCAGCAGCTCCACGTTGATGGCGTGGGAGAGGTTGCGCAGGCGCCGCGCCAGGGCCTGCTCATAGCCAGCAAGCCAGCGCAGCAGCAGCAGCGGCTCCACGGGCAGCAGGGTGGTGGCGGAGGAGCCAGGGGCCTGATCGGCCTTGCGATTGGCCAGCACTTCGGCGAAGGCATCCACCATCGCCTCCACGGCATGGCGGGCCTCCAGGTCCGAGAGGTCTGGTCGGTCTGGCGGGGAGGTGCTCTCGCGCTGGCCCTCCAGATCGGGCAGCAGGGGGGCGAGGCTATCGGGATCAACCAGCTCCCCACCGATCGGTAGGCCGAAGCCCAGGTTCACCGATCCCGGGGGAGGGGGCAGCGGGTCTGGGTCGTGCTGGCGCGCCTCCAGGGCCTGGATCAAACGCTGGTGCTGCTCCTGCTGCTGCTCGAGGCGTTCCTCGTGCAGTTCAACGGCCAGGTGGGCCAGCTGCTCCACTGTGAGCAGGCTGCCCGTGCGCTGCACCAGGGCCTGAAGCCGGCGCTGCAGCTTGCAGCGGCGTTCTGAGGGCAGCGCGCCATAGCGCTCCGGATGCACCTGGGTGGCCAGGTGGAAGCAGGCCTGGCGCACAGCGGCAAGCAGGCCATCGCGGAGCACCTGGAGATACAGCGCCAGATGGCGATAGAGCTCAGGGTGCCCCTGAGCCATCTCGGCGTGCAGGGCGGCGAGCCGCGCCTGCACAACCTCCTTGGCGGAAGGATCCGCCACAGCGTCGGCTCCGATCAGGCGGCGCCGCCCATGGCGGCCACTTCTGCAGCGAAATCCATCTTCTCCACCTCGATGCCTTCGCCGAGGTTGAAGCGCACGAAACGGCGCACCTGGATGTTCTCGCCCACCTTGCCGGCCACCTGCTTCACCAGCTCCTCAACGGTGATGGTGCTGTCCTTGATGAAGGCCTGGTCCATCAGGGCCATTTCCTTGAGGCGCTTGCCGATACGGCCCGCCACGATCTTTTCCTTCATCTCTTCTTTCTTGCCGGCGAGGTCATCGCGGCCCATCTCGATCTGCTTCTCGCGATCGGCCACCTCGGCGGGGATGTCGTCGACTTTCACGTAGTCGACAGAGGGGCAGGCCGCGATCTGCATGGCCACATTGCGCAGCAGCTCCTGGAAGATCTCACCGCGGGCGACGAAGTCGGTTTCGCAGTTCACTTCCACCAGCACGCCCACGCGGGCACCGGTGTGGATGTAGGAGCCGATCGCACCTTCAGCGGCCGCGCGACCAGACTTCTTCTCGGCGCTAGCGATGCCCTTCTGGCGCAGCCACTCGATGGCTTTCTCGGTGTCGCCGTTGGTTTCGGAGAGGGCCTTCTTGCAGTCCATCATCCCCGCGCCGGTCTTATCGCGCAGGTCTTTGACGAGCTTGGCGGAGATCTCAGCCATGGCGGAATGGTGGGGAGGGGGTAGGGCGGTGGTCAGGTTGGAACAAAAGGAGGGCCCCCGCAGTCGCCTGGACAGCAGGGGCCCTGATCAACAACGGGGGCTCAGCCCTCGTCGTCGGCAGCATGGTCGCCGGCACCATGGCGACCTTCATTGATGGCGTCAGCCAGACGGCCCAGCACCAGTTGCACCGAACGCACAGCGTCGTCGTTGCAGGGAATGGGCACGTCGCAGAGATCGGGATCGCAGTTGGTGTCCAGCATCGACACCAGGGGAATATCGAGCTTGCGAGCCTCGAGCACGGCGTTGGTTTCGCGGCGCTGGTCCACCAGGATCACCACGTCGGGGAGGCGACGCATGTTCTTGAGGCCGCCCAGATACTTCTGGAGACGCTCAAGCTCGCGGCGCAGCACAGCGGCCTCCTTCTTGGGGCGCATCGCAATGGCGCCGGAGGCTTCCATGCGCTCCAGATCCTTGAGGCGATCGATGCGGGCGCGCATCGTGGTCCAGTTGGTGAGCATGCCGCCCAGCCAGCGCTGGTTCACGTAGGCGGCGCCGCAGCGGGTGGCTTCCTGGGCGATCACCTCGGAGGCCTGCTTCTTGGTGCCCACAAACAGGAAACGCTTGCCGCTGCGCGCAGCACTGCGAACCCACTTGTACGCATTGTTCATGCAGACGGCGGTCTGCACGAGGTCGATGATGTGAACCCCGTTGCGCGCGCAATAGATGTAGCGCGACATCTTGGGATTCCAGCGGCGAGTCTGGTGCCCGAAGTGGGCGCCAGCCTCCATCATTTCCGCGAGGGTGACGACTGCCATGGTGTTGAGAGGGTTTCGGGTTCGCCTCCACCTGCCAGGGATCGGACGCCGGACTCAGAGCCACGCAGGCCACTGGATCTGGTGTCGTGATCACCCGAAACACGCAGGTGTGCGGGGTGAATGAACCTTGCCAACGTATCAAATGGTGCCGTTCGCCCCGGCGGGAGCCCTCAGGCCAGCCCTTCCGCCCGGGCTTCGGCATAGAGGGCCCGTACCCCCAGTCGGTTGAGGGGAAGCCGCAGCAGCTCCATCGCCAGCCCAGGTTTGCCCTGGCGGATCAACCAGGCGAGCAGGGGCCGAAGACTGCGCTCATTGAGCAGTCCCCCCAGGGTGAGCAGCTCCCAGAGCAGGCGGTGCAACCAGGTGAACTGAATAATCAGCCGCACCCGGCGGGTGGGGTGCTTGCGAAAGAACACCAGGCCCATCCGGGCCCGCTCCCGCTCCACCCGAACCAGATCGGGAATCTGCTCCAAGCTGAGGGGAGGGTGCCAGTGGTAGCCGGCCGCTTCCGGGCAGCGCACCAGCACCACACCGAGGCGCCGCAGGCGCTCCCCCAGTTCCAGGTCTTCCCAGCCGTAGAGACGAAAGGCGGTATCGAACAGGCCGCTGCGCTCCAGCACCTCCCGATCGATGGCCACATTGCCAGTGGCGAAATAGGCCCAGGAGAGATCGCGCAGCTTGTGGGGCTCGCTGGTGGGCTCGTCGAAATTGGCGGTGTTGATCACCGCGCCATAGGTGAAGCAGAGCCGGTTGCCACTGCGTTCCCACTGGCGCTGCAGGGCGCGGCCATGGCACGCCAGAAAGTCGGGCAACACCACGAGATCGCTGTCGATGAACACGATCACATCGCCGCGGGCCTCGTGCACACCGCGGTTGCGCCCCTCCGCTGGGCCACCGTGTTCCTGCTGAATCAGGCGAACGTGGGGCAGTTCCGCGGCGTTATCGCGGATCCAGTCGACGGTGGCGTCGGTGGAGCCGTCGTCCACCAGCACCACCTCGAAGTTGTCCACCGGTGCGGCCAGTCGCTGGCTTTCCAGGGCCCGCAGACATTTCTGCAGGATCGGCAACCGGTTGTAGGTGGGGATGACGACGCTCAGGAACATGGCGGAGCAGGAAGAGCGGCAGAACGCTGCAAAAAAGGGGGACCCCTGCGGATCCCCCGGCGAAGCCATGCGGGCTGGAATCAGTCGGCGGCGCCGCCGTTGTTGGCCGTGCCGGTCACGCCGTTGCCGGCACCTTCACCGCGGCCGTCGTTGCGCAGCTTGCGCTTCTTGAACTTGCGGGCGTAGGCGCGGTTGCGCTCCTGCTTTTCCTTCTTCAGATTCCTGCGCTTGGCCATACGGGCGGCGTGTGGGGAGATAGTCGAACTTTCACCTTACTCAACCGTCCTGCATCAATCGACCGTCTTCCATCCGCACGAGGCGATCAGCCACATCGAGGATGCGTGGATCGTGGGTCACCATCAACACCCCGCAGCCCTGTTCGCGGGCGAGCGACTGAAGCAGCTCCACCACTTCACGGCCGGTGCGGCTGTCGAGGGCCGCGGTGGGTTCATCCGCGAGCAGCAGGCGCGGCTGGGCGGCCAGGGCGCGGGCGATGGCCACCCGTTGCTTCTGCCCCCCCGAGAGGTCGTGGGGCAGCTTGCCCAGCTCATCCCCGAGGCCCACAGCCCGCAGCCATTCCCGGGCCTGGTCGCGGCGGGCGCGATAACTGAGACCCTCCAGCAGATCGGAGCCCATCTGCACGTTCTGCTCAGCCGTGAGGCATCGCAGCAGGTTGTGGCCCTGGAAAATCATCCCGATCGAGCGGCGCAAGCGCTGGCGCACGTCTCGGCTGGCGCCATTCAGCTCCTGGCCGAACACCCGCACCGAGCCCTCCTGCACCGAACGCAGGGCCCCCACCAGGGTGAGCAGGGTGGTCTTGCCACAGCCCGACGGGCCCGTGAGCAGCACCACCTCGCCGGGATCAATCGTGAGGTCCACGCCCTGGAGCACCTGGCGACGCATGGCCGCGCTCCCATACCAGTGACTGAGACCCTCCACGGCCACGGTGGCGGCGCTAGCTCGGGCCGCGGGGGCAGGAACGGCGGTCACCATCAGAAGATCTCCGCCGGATCGGCATCGGCCAGCCGCCGCATCGCAAAGGCGGCTGAACCCATGCACATCACCAGGATCATCCCGAACACCAGCAGGGCCCGCTGCGGATCCATCACCACAGGAAGGCGCGTTCCCGAGCGCACCAGGGCGTACAGGCCCTGGCCGGCGAGGTAGGCCGGCACATAGCCAAGCACCGCCAGGATCAGCGCTTCGCGCGCCACCACGCCCAGCAGGCCAGCCAGCCGGTAGCCCATCGCCATCAGCGTGGCGTATTCCGGCAGGTGATCACTCACATCGGAATAGAGGATCTGGTACACAATCACGCAGCCCACCACGAAGCCCATGGCGGCACCGAGGGTGAAGATGAAGCCGATGGCGGTGCTGCTGCGCCAGTAGTTCTTTTCGAATTCCTCGAAACCTTCCTTGGTGTAGATCGTCACATCGCTGGGGAGGAGCTGCCGCAGGCGCTCGGCCACAACGGCAGGGTCTGCCCCGGGGGTCAAACGGATCAGCCCCAGTTCGATGCTTCCGGGCGGGGTGCCGGGCATGAGCTGGAGGAAGGTTTCGCGGCTGGCGAGCATGTTGCCGTCGGCGCCGAACGATGGGCCCAGGCTCACCAAACCGGCCACCCGCACGCGCTTGCCCGCCACCTCGGTTTCCACCACCTTGCCCTGGTTGAACCATTCAGCGATCGGACCGAACTCCGGCCGCGACCGCTCATCGAACAGCACCCGCCCCTTCTGGGTGAGGGCCTGGGCCTTCTCGCTGAGGGTGGGGTCGGTGAACAGGGGGTCGGTGGGATCGAAGCCCAGCGCCAGGATCGATCGGGTGGAGCGGGTCTGGGGGTTGCGCCAGAGCAGCAGATTCCAATGCACCGGCGTGGTGCCGCTCACCTCGGGATCGGCCATCGCCTGCACGAGCCGGCGCCGGGGGAAACCCGCCATGCCAATGGAGCTCATGGTGCGGGGGCTCATCAGCACCAGATCGGCGTCAAAGAGCTTGTGCACCGTGACGCTGGCCTCAAACAGGCCGTCACGGAACCCCAGCTGCATGAACATCAGGATGCCGGCGAAGGCGATGCCAGCCAGGGCCACCGCCAGCCGCACCGGTTGACGGGCCAGCAGCAGCCAGGCCAGCGGAATCCGCCGGGAACGCCAGAGGTTGGTCACGGCTGGATCTTGGCGATCACCTTCAGACCCGTGAGGTCGCGCACCCGTTGAATATCCAGCGGATCGAGGGCCACGCGCACCTCCACGATCCGGGCATCGGCATCGCCGGTGGGATCGGTGGACAGCACCTGGCGCTGGCGCACCTGGGGGCTGATGCGCACCACCCGGCCGCGCAGGCTGCCGCTGAAGCCACCGTTTTCGCTGGTGAGCACCACGGACTGGCCCAGCCGCACCCGGTTGATATCGCTCTCGTACACCTCCACGAGGGCCTCCATGCGGTTGCTGGCACCGAGCTCCAGCACGCCGTCGTTGCCCGGCCGCTCCCCCTGGCGGGTGTGGATCCGCAGCACCGTGCCGTCGATCGGGGCCCGCAGCTCGGTGAGGAGCAGGTCGGCGTTCACCTTGTTGAGTTCGGCTCTGGCATCAGCCAGCAGCGACTGCAGCTCCAGCAGACGGGTTTCGCGGGTGTCGAGGTCGCCGCTCGGGTACACGCCGCTGCGGCTGAGCTCGCGGTAGCGGCTGATGTCACGGGTCTGGAACACCAGGCGCCGCTCCAGGTTGGCGATGCGGGTGGTGAGTTTGCGCTGATCGGCCAGCAGCCCTGGGCGGGTGTCAAAGCGGGCCAGCAGCTGCCCCTGGCGCACGCGGTCGCCCTCCTGCACCAGCAGGGCTGTGATCACCGGGCTGCCGCCGATGCCGCTGATTGGTGCGGCCAGTCGGCGCACATCGCCGCTGGGCTCCAGGCGGCCCAGGGCTGCGACGGCCCCATCGCGCACGGGCGCCGGGGCCAACGCGGCGGTGGGCTTGGCCGCCGGTGCGGGCTTGCGGGCGGTGCGGCTATGGATCAGGAGCGCAAACAACACCACCCCGGCTCCAGCGAGGAGCCAGGCCAGGGGGCGCTGGCGAACAGAACGGGTCAAGGTGCCGGCGGATCGTCGAAAAGGAGTTCTTCGATGTAGCGGTCCGCCCAGGCCGGATTGAAGGCCTTCTCCAGCACCCGTCTGGTCTTGTCGTTCTGTTTCTGCTGCTTGCAATAGTGGAGCTGCCCGTGCCAGCGCTCAAGCGTAGAAGCATGGTCAGGGGCCTGAGGGATTGCGGTGTGCACCGCCTCAGCGAGCACCGCGAGGATGCCTCCCACTTCTTCAACGAAGCCCTCTTCCTCGGCGGCGTTGGCGGGCCGCACGAAACGCACATACGGCGAGAAGATCGAGCCCCAGGGCGGCAGCTCACGCTCCTGGCTGTAGTGGCGAGCAGGCCTGGCAGCCAGGGCGGCATCGATCCCGGTGGGGAGTGCGCCCACCACGGGCGAGAGATCCACGATCGCCGCCGACACCCCGGCCGGACCGGCGACGATGTCGGCACCGAACACCGGGAGATCGAAGCGCGGGTCGGGGAAGAACACGCAGTGCAGGATCTGCAGGCCGGCCCCCAACCGCGCCGTTTCCAGGTGCAGCTTGCGCAGGCCCCGGCACTGGCGCAGTTCGTTGCGGATGAACAGCGCCTCGCCATCAAGGCTGCCGCTGATCGCCTCGAGATCGTCGGCCACGGCCAGGGGCGCCAGCTCCGGCAGCGCCTGCCAGTCGGTGCGGATGCGCTCAGCGAGGGCATCCACCAGGGGATGCAGACCGCCCGTTGGGGCCTGGGCCGGGGAGGAGGGGGAAGCCAACGGGGACGCCGCACGGGGGCCTGGGAGCCCAGAATGTAGGCCTCGCCAAGGTTTGCGTCTTGCCCCAGGCTGTCTGCGCCCCCCTGCTGCCGGGTCTGTCGGCACCCCGCAGCCGGAGGCTGGCCAACGGAGCCCAGGTGGTGAGCCTGGCCATGGATGACGCTCCCCTGGTGTGCATCGACTTCTGGTGCCGGGCGGGCAGCGTGTGGGAACGGCCCGAGGAAAGCGGCATCGCCCACTTCCTGGAGCACATGGTGTTCAAGGGCTCACGGCAGCTCGGAGCCGGAGAGTTCGACCTGCGCATTGAGGCCCTCGGCGGCAGCAGCAACGCCGCCACCGGCTTCGACGACGTGCACTTCCACGTGCTGATTCCACCGGAGGCCGCCGCCGAGGGACTGGAGTTGCTGCTCGATCTGGTGCTGGCACCAACGCTCGATCCCGAAGCGTTCGCCATGGAGCGCCAGGTGGTGTTGGAGGAGTTGGCCCAGAGCGAAGACCAGCCCGATGAAGTTGCCGTGCAGACCCTGCTGAGCCGGGCCTGTCCGCAGCACAACTACGGCCTGCCGATCCTGGGGCTGAAGGAGCGTCTGCTGGCCCACACGCCCCAGTCGATGGCCGCCTTTCACCGTCGCCGCTACACGGCGGAGCGCTGCGTGCTCTCGATCAGTGGGGCGCTGGAGGCGGCCCGGCTCGAGGCGGTGCTCGAGCGCAGCGCCCTGGCCCAGCTGCCCCGCGGCGATGGGGATCCCCCGCTGGTGCCGATCCAGCTCCAGCGGGGCGTGCACCGTCTGGAGCTGCCGCGGCTGGAATCGGCCCGGCTGTTGATGGTGTGGCACCTGCCCGCGGGTGAGCACCAGCGGGCGGTGATGGGCGCAGACCTGCTCACCACCCTGCTGGCCGAGGGTCGCCGCAGCCGCCTGGTGGAACGGCTGCGGGAGCAGCTGCGGATCGTGGAGAGCATCGATCTCGATCTCCACGTGATGGAGTGCGGCAGCCTGGCGCTGCTGGAGGCCGTCTGTGAGCCGGATGAGCTAGCAGCGGTGCAGGAGGCGATCAACGCGGTGTGGCGCGAGACCCTCGCCGAGCCGATCGCGGAGGCCGAATGGCAGCGCTGCCAGCGGCTTGTGGCCAACGGCTATCGCTTCGGCCTCGAATCCCCGGGGGGAGTGGCCGGCCTGATCGGCAGCAACGCGCTCTGGAACCGCGAACAGCCGCTGCAACAACCCCTGGAATTACTCAACACCTGGACAAGCCAGGAGGTGCAGCAGGCCGTGCTTCCCCTGCTCGATCCCAGCTGCGCCTGTGTGGTGCAGGCGGTGCCGGCATGAGCGGCGTCCGTCTGGAGTGGGAGCACTACGCGCTGCCCGGGGGCCTGCCCCTGCGGCTGCATCGCCGCGGCGGTCCCCAGGTGCTGGCCGCGCGGCTGTGGCTACGGGGTGGAAGCAGTCACGATCCGGCCGGGCAGCGGGGTTCGGCCCAGCTGCTGGCCGGGCTGCTCACCCGCGGCTGCGGCGACCTGGATGCTGAAGCCCTCGCCGATGCGGTGGAGGGTTGCGGAGCGGCCCTGCGGGCCGAAGCCGGCGAAGACCACCTGGCCATCAGCCTCAAATGCGCCAGCGGCGATGCGGCGGCCCTGGTGCCCCTCCTGCTGGCCATGGCCCGCGACCCGCGGCTCGAGGCCGACCAGATCGAACTGGAACGCCAGCTCAACCTGCAGACCCTGCAACGCCAGCGGGAGGATCCGTTCCAGCTGGCCCACGACCAGCTGCGGCACCAGCTCTATGGCACCGGCCCCTATGGCCACGACCCTTTGGGTGTGGAAGAGGAGCTGGCCGGCATCGGCCCTGCCGAACTGCGCCCCCAGGTGGGCCAGCTCGGCGGCGCGGGGGCGGTGATGGTGCTGTGCGGCGAACTCCCGAACGGGCTGCTCGAGAACCTGAACACCGATCTCGCCGCCAGGCCCTGGACCAGCCACCTGCCCGTGGCGGATCCGGGCCCGGCCGCCCAGCTCGGTGAGCGCCTCGCTGTGGTGGAGCAGCCCACCGAACAGCTGGTGCTGATGCAGGGCTGCGCCACGGTGCCGCTGAGCCATCCCGACGGCCTGGCCCTGCGGCTACTGCAGGCCCATCTGGGCCTTGGCATGTCAAGCCGGCTGTTTGTGGCGATGCGGGAGGAGCGGGGCCTGGCCTACGACGTGGGGGTCCACATGCCGGCCCGGCGCGGAGCCGCCCCGTTCGTGTGGCACCTCTCCACCTCCGCCGATCGGGCTGCGGAGGCCACCAGGGCCCTGCAGCAGGAGTGGGAGCGGATGCTCACCACCCCCCTCACCACCGACGAACTCACCCTCGCCAAGGCCAAGTTCCGCGGGCAGGACGCCATGGGCCGCCAGACCTGCGGCCAGATCGCCGACCGTATGGCCCTGGTGCTGAGCCACGGCCTGCCCGAGACCCACGTGAACGACGCCCTGGCGCGGGCCGAGCAGCTCACGGCCACCGACCTGATGCAGGCGGCTCAACGCCAGTTGCCCCGGCCCCACCTGAGTCTCTGCGGACCGGCGGAGGCTGTGACAGCGGCCTCCGCCATGTGGAAGGTGTGATCAGTGCGGGTCGGGCGCCGGTTCGAGATCGGCGGCCGCCACCAGAAAGGTGCCGCGGCGAAAGCGCACGGCGCGTTGGTCGAGGGGTTTGAGGGCCACCACCACGCCCACCTCCCCAGCATCCACCAGATCCGGCGGCCGCAGCATCGGCATCGGATCGGCGGTCTTGAGATAGGCGGGGCGCGTCTGGAGGCGCACCGCAGCACCCACAGGGGCCGGGGCGGCAGCGTCGGAGCGGTCTGGCGCGGTGCTCATGGGGGCATCATCCCAGCCGCCTGGTCTGCCCCTAGGTGCAACCCGCAGAATGGGCTCCAACAACCGTTGCGCCTGTGCGGGCCCTTGCCACCTGGAGCGGCGCCATCGCCGGTCTGCTGCTGATCATGGTGGGCGGACTCATCCAGGCCGGCGTCCCCCTGCCCGCGGCCGAGGGTGGGGTGCGGGTGGCTGGCCTGCCGATCAGCCTGCAGGTGCCGGCCCTGTTGCTGACGGCCCTGGTGTGCGGGCCCCGCAGTGCCCTGCTGGCCTCGGTGGCCTACATCAGCCTCGGCCTGTTCCAGCTGCCGGTGTTCCAGGGCGGTGGGGGAGCGGCCTACCTGCTGGATCCGGGATTCGGGTATCTGGCCGGGTTCATCCCCGCCGCCTGGCTCACGGGCAAGCTGGCGCGCCAGCCCGGCATGAACGATGTGCTGAACCTGGCCGGAGCTTCTGTGGTGGGCCTGGCCGTACTTCAGCTGTGCGGCATCGTGAACCTGCTGCTCGGTGCCCTCGCAGGCCGTTGGGGGCCCAACCTCGGGGCCCTGCTGTTCAGCTACAGCCTGGCGCCGTTGGTGCCGCAGCTGCTCCTTTGCTGTGCCGTGGCAGTGCTCGGCCTGGGGCTGCGGCGGCTGCTTCTGATTGAGTCGTGAAGCGCACTCCGTTGGCCTCCCCCCGCTCCGCAGTGGCGAGCCGTCGCCTCGCGGCCTACGGCTTGGCCGCGGTGGTGGTGGGGCTGGATCAGCTCAGCAAGGCCTGGGCGCTGGAGGCCCTGGCCCAGGGGCCGCGGGTGTTGCTGCCCGGCCTGCTCGACCTCTCGCTCACGTTCAACACCGGGGCGGCCTTCAGCCTGTTCACCGGCGGGGCCACGGGCCTCGGGGTGGTGAGCCTGGCGGTGGTGGTGGCTGCCGCGGTGTGGTTGCAGCGCCAGCCCACCCTGCCCCTGGTGCGGCTGCTGGGGGCCGGCTTCCTGCTGGGGGGGGCTGCCGGCAACGGCATCGACCGGTGGCGCACGGGCGCCGTGGTGGATTTCCTGGCCCTGGTGCCGATCCATTTCCCCGTGTTCAACCTGGCCGATGTGGCCATCAACCTGGCGGTGCTGTGCATCGCCATTGAGGTGTTGCGGGGCCAGCCCAAGGAGGGGTCATGAAGATCGCCGCCCTTGAGCCCTGGCGTCAGCGCTGCCTCCATCTCTGGCAGGAGCTCAATACCCCCGGGGAGGCCCTGGTGCTGGTGCATGTGCCTGGGGAAGCCCCCCGCCGCATGCCCCTGCATGGCGGTGCCTACCGGGTAGGACGCGAGAACGACTGCCAGATCCCGGTGGAGCACCAGGCCGTGAGCCGGCAGCACGCCCTGCTGGAGCAGCACGGCCAGGCCTGGCTCCTCAGCGACAGCGGCTCCACCAATGGCCTGTGGTGGAAGGGCCGGCGGGTGCAGCAACTACTCCTGGCCGACGGCGATCGGGTGCGCTTCGGCCCCAGCCAGCAGGCGGGGCTGCCGGAGCTGGAGTTCCAGCGGCGGCCGGCGCCCCAATTGCAGCGCCTCACCCGGGGGCTGACCGCAGGGCTGGCCACGATCGCCGGGGGGGGATTGCTGCTGCTCGGGCTATCGGTGTGGCAGTCGCCGATCCGCGGCAGCCTGGCCACGGTGCGCGGCCCCCTGGTGCTCTACGACCGGCAGGGCCAGCCGATCAGCTCCGCCGACTCCCTCGATCACCGCGAGCCCGAAGGGCTGCGCCACTACCCAGGGGTGCTGATCGATGCCTTGCTCTCCAGCGAAGACAGCCGCTTCTGGTGGCACCCCGGCGTGGATCCGGTGGGCACGGTCCGCGCGCTGGTGACCAACCTTCTCGGTGGCCGGGTGCTCCAGGGCGGCAGCACCCTCACCCAACAGCTGGCCCGCAGTCTCTACCCCGACGAGGTGGGCGAGGGCGAAACCCTGGAGCGCAAGTGGCGGGAGCTGCTGGTGGCCCTCCAGCTCGAAGCCCGCTTCAGCAAGCGCGACCTGCTGCTCAGCTACCTCAACCGGGTGTACCTCGGGGTGGGCTGGGGCTTTGAGGATGCTTCCCGCCACTACTTCGGCAAGCCCGCCAAGGAGCTCAGGCTGGAGGAGGCGGCGCTGCTGGTGGGCCTGCTGCCCTCCCCCAATGGCTACGACCCCTGCTTCGATCCCCAGGCCGCCCTGGATTCGCGCAACCAGGTGCTGAGCAAGATGGCCGACAACGGCCGCATCAGCGACGATCGGGCCCGCACGGCGCGGCGCAGCCCGATCCAGCTCTCCCCCCAGGCCTGCCGCGGCAGCCAGCAGCGCCGCGGGGCGCCCTTCTACAGCGACCAGGTGCGGCGGGATCTGGAGCGCCTGGTGGGCCTGGATGTGGCCACCGAAGGCAATTTCCTGATCGACACCCACCTCGACCCCCAGCTTCAGGCAGTGGTGGAACGGGTGCTGCGCCAGCGCCTCAACAGCAGCAAGGGTCTGGGGGTGACGGAAGGGGCCGTGGTGGTGCTGGACAGTCGCAGCGGGGGGATTCGGGCCATTGCCGGCGGCCGCGACTACCGCCAGAGCCAGTTCAACCGGGCCTCCATGGCCCTGCGCCAACCCGGCAGCACCTTCAAGCTGTTCACCTTCCTGGCCGCCCTCGACAAAGGGGTGCGGCCCAGCGACGCGGTGAGCTGCAGCCCGTTCCGCTGGCGCGGCCAGACCTTTGCCAGCACCTGCGGTGGCAACCTCAGCCTCCGCTCCGCGTTCGCCAGCAGCAGCAACACGGCAGCCCTGCGCCTCGCCCAACGGGTGGGCCTGGATGCGGTGGTGCAGAAGGCCCGGGACCTGGGCATCACCACCCCCCTGGCCTCCGTGCCGGGGCTGGCCCTGGGCCAGAGCGAGGTCACCCTGCTGGAACTCACCAGCGCCTTTGCCGCGGTGGCCAACGAGGGCACCTGGCATGCGCCCACCACGATCCGGCGCCTCACCGATGCCGAAACCTGCAAGGGGCAGTCGGCCGCCAGCTGCCGGCAGAACGCCGCGGCGGGCCAGGCCACCAGCAATCCCGGCCGGCAGGTGGTGAAGCCGGCCACGGCCCGGGCCATGCAGCAACTGCTGCGCGCCGTGGTGCAGAGCGGCACCGGGCAGGCCGCCTACCTGGGTGGGGAAGAGGGCGGCAAGACCGGCACCACCAACGATGCCCGCGATCTGCTCTTCATCGGCTACGACCCACGCCGCCAGTGGGTGATCGGGATCTGGCTTGGCAACGACGACAACAGTCCCACCCGGGCCAGCAGCAGCCTTGCCGCCGGCCTCTGGAGCGAGATCATCCGGGCAGCCGGCTGAGCCCCTTGAAGTTGCCTGCCCGCCTGTGGTTGCTGGCCGGGGCGGCACTGCTGGGGCTGATCGGCCTGGGCATGGTGCTCCAGCTTGTGAACCAGCTCACCTGGCAGCTGAGCGCGGTGCTGCCCTACCCCCTGGTGGGCCCGGTGCTGCTGATCCTGCTGCTGGTGGTGCTGGCGGGATCCCTGCAGATCGGCTGGCCCCTGCTGCGCCCGTGGCTCGAACCCTGGCTGCCGGCCTGGCTGCGGCAGCGGTTGCCCAAATCCCCAGCCGCAGGCCCAGGGCGTGACCAGCCCCGTGCCGCCCCAGCCGCCAGCCGGCGCGAGGCGGCCGCCCGCAACCTGGAGGCAATCGATCGCACCCTGGAGCAGGTGCGCGATGCGGTGGAGCGGGAGGTGCTGCGCCAGGAGCGCGAGCGCATGGCCGCCGAACTGGAACGCGGCGATCTGCAGATCGTGGTGTTCGGCACCGGCTCCACGGGCAAAACCTCCCTGATCCGCGCCCTGCTGCGGGAGCTGGTGGGGGATGTGGGGGCAGCGATGGGCAGCACCACCGGCAGCCAGCGCTACCGCCTGCGCCTGCGGGGCATGGAGCGCGCCGTATGGCTGGTGGATACGCCCGGAATCCTGGAGGCCGGCAACGCCGGCGAGCGGCGGGAGCGACTGGCGCGCGAGCAGGCCAGCCGAGCCGATCTACTGCTGCTGGTGGTGGATGGCGACCTGCGCGCTGCGGAGCGGGAGGTGTTTGCGGCGCTGGCCGGCCTGGGCAAGCGCCTGATGCTGGTGCTCAACAAGTGCGACCTGCGCGGCGAACAGGAGGAGGCACGGTTGCTGGAGTTGCTGCGGCAGCGCACCCAAGGCCGCATTGCCGGCGCCGATGTGGTGCCCGCGGCAGCCTCCCCCCAGAGCATCCCCCGCCCGGGCGGCCGGCCACTGCAGCCGGAGCCCGAGGTGGAGGCCCTGGTGCGCCGCATTGCCGAAGTGCTCCATGCCGATGGGGAGGAGCTGGTCGCCGACAACCTGCTGCTCCAGTGCCGCCGCCTGGGGGAAGCCAGCCGCAACCTGCTTGGGCGGCAGCGCCGTGACGACGCCCTGGCCGTGGTGGAGCGCACCATGTGGATCAGTGCCGGCGTGGTGGCCGTCACGCCCCTACCGGGGGTCGACCTGCTCGGCGCCGCCGCGGTGAACGCCCAGATGGTGCTGGAGATCGGCAAGGTGTATGGGTTGAGCCTCAGCCGCGGCGATGCCCAGGAGCTGGCGCTGAGCGTGGGCAAAACCCTGGCGGGGCTGGGTCTGGTGAAGGGCGGGGTGGGCCTGCTGAGCACCGCCATGGCGGTGACGCTGCCGGTGGCCCTGGTGGGGCGGGCGATCCAGGCGGTGGGGGCGGCCTGGCTCACCCGTGTGGCGGGGCTGAGCTTCATCCGCTACTTCGAGCAGAACCAAACCTGGGGCGATGGCGGCGTGCAGGAGGTGGTGCAGGAGCAGTACGACCTCAGCCGCCGGGACGGCGCCCTGCGCAGCTTCCTGGATGCGGCCTTCAGCCGCGTGGTGGAACCGCTGCAGCGCCAGGGTCGGCGGGCGCGACAACTGCCGCCCCGAGGGCCTCGGGGGGAGGCGGAAGCAGCGGACCCGGACGATCCAACACGGTGACCAGGGCCAGATAGGCCACCCCGATCAGGATCGACAGCGCGCCGGTGACGATGGCCACCCAGCGGCCACGGGGGTTGGGGGTCTGGGGGTCGGCCATGGAAGGGGCTTAAAGGGAGGCGTGCACCACGGCCGCCAGCGTTTCGAGCTGAACGGCCTGGGTGTGGGGGTTGCCGAGCACGGCCTTGAGGTGGTGCCGGCCTGCGTAGTGGGGTCTGGAGAGCATCAACCCCTCGGCCAACAACTGCTGCCGCGTGGCCTGGCTCCAGCTGGCGGCCTGGGCCGGGTCCAGCGCGGCGGGGGTGAACGCCAGGAGGTGCAGCGGACCGCCCCGCAGGGCCAGGCCATCGCAAGCCAGCAGCTGCGCCAGGTGGCGGCGCCGCCCAATCGCGCCATCCAGCACGGCGGTGATCCCGGCAAAACCCAACTGACGCAGGCCCAACCAGAGCTTCAGCACCTCCCCCGGGCGGGTGCCCTGCAGGCCGCATTCACCACCATGGCCTCCCCCCCAGCTGGGTTCCATGTAGGGCAGGCCCGTGGCAAAGGCGGTGTGCAGCAGGGCGGGCCGGGCCAGCAGCAGCAGGGAGGAGGTCTTGGTGATGCCCAGCAGCTTCTGGGGGTTCACGGTGATCGAGTCGGCGCGCTCCAGCCCCGCCACCCGGTGGCGGTGCCCATCGACCAGGCCGAATACCGCTCCGATCGCCCCGTCCACGTGCAGCCACACCCCATGGCTGCGGCACAGGTCGGCCATCGCGGGCAGGGGATCCACAGCACCGCGCACCGTGGTGCCGGCCGTGGCCACCACGGCAATCACCGGCGTACCGCGCCGTTGCAGTGCATCCAGCTCGGCGGCGAGCGCCGCTGGATCGATGGCGCCATCCACCCCAGGCTCCAGCGCTATCAGGGCCTCCGGCGGCAGGCCCATCACGGCCAGCGCCTTGGCCAGCGACACGTGGGCATCGGCGCTGGCAAGCACCACCGCATCCCCGCAGGTGGCCAGGCCGGCGGCGCGGCGGGCCGTCACCAGGGCCATCAGGTTGGAGAGGGTGCCGCCGCTGGCGGCCACGCCCCCGCTGCCATGGGGAAGCCCGAGGCGCTCGGCCAACCAACCGCAGAGGCGGCGTTCCAGATGGCTGAGGCTTGGCGAGAGCTCCTCGGCCAGAAGGTTGTTGTTGAGGCCGGCGCACACCAGGTCGGCCGCGATCGAGGCGGCCAGGGGCGGCGGATCGAGGTGGGCGATCGCGCCCGGATGGTTGGGGTTGTAGGCGCCGTCCATCACCAGCTGGAGGTCGGCGAGGAGGGCCTCGGGGCTGAGGCCGGCGGCCGGCAACTCCACCTCTGGGAGCACGCTCAGGGCTGGCAACGGAGAGCGGAAGGCGGCACTGCCCAGCCAGCGGGCCAACTGGTCGCAGGCCTGCTCCAGAAAGGCGGCCAGCGCTCCATCGAACTGGTCGGGGGCCGGGAAGGCGCCGAAGGGCTGGCTGGCCCGCTGGGCGGATGGCGCGCTTGCCAACGGCAGTGGCTCAGGAACTGGCATTCTCGCCTGCGAGGCTGAAGCGAACTGCGGCCCTGGTGCAGGCCTGCCTGTGATCTCCCCCCTGCAGGCCACTCCCGAAGACCAGGCGCGCTACGGCGCCTGGATGCGGCGCTTGCTGCGGCTGGCCGCCCGGGTGGGCGATGCAGGCGAGATTCCGGTGGCCGCGGTGGTGCTTGACGGCCAGGGCCGCAGCATCGGCTGGGGCAGCAACCGCCGCCATCGCAACCAAGACCCCCTCGGCCATGCGGAGATCGTGGCGCTATCCCAGGCAGCCCGCCTGCTGGGCGACTGGCGCTTCAATGCCTGCACCCTGCTCGTCACCCTGGAACCCTGCCCGATGTGTGCCGGGGCCCTGGTGCAAGCGCGGATGGGAACGGTGGTGTTTGGGGCGTCAGACCCCAAACGGGGTGCCCTTGGCGGCTGCCTTGATCTGGCCAACCACAGCAGTGCCCACCACCACATGCGGGTGGCGGGCGGCGTGGAAGGGGAGTTAGCCAGCAGACAGCTAGCCGCCTGGTTCAGGCAACGGCGGCAGCGACGGGCCGCTCAGCCTGGGCCCTGAAGGCCGGCAGTTCGGTTTCAAACAGGTTGAGCAACCGGTCGACGTTTTCAGGCTGGCTGTTGTAGCCCATCAGGCCGATGCGCCACACCTTGCCGGCGAGGGCGCCAAGGCCGCCGCCCACTTCGATGCCGTGCTTGTTGAGCAGGTGCAGGCTGAAGGCCTTGCCATCCACACCCTCGGGGATGCGCACGGTGGTGAGGGTGGGCAGGCGCAGATGCTCAGGGGCATGGAGCTCCAGACCCAGCGACTCCAGGCCGGCCCACAGCTTCTCGGCGTTGCTGCGGTGACGGGCCCAGGCGTTCTCGAGGCCCTCATCGGCGAGCAGGCGCAGGGCCTCGCGCATGCCGAAGTTCATGTTTACCGGGGCGGTGTGGTGATAAACCCGGTCGCTGCCCCAGTACTGGTTCAGCAGGGTGACATCCAGATACCAGTTCGGCACCTTGCCCTGGCGGGCCATCATCTTGGCCTCAGCCCGGGGCCCCATGGTGAAGGGACCAAGGCCGGGAGGGCAGCTCAGACCTTTCTGGCTGCAGCTGTAGGCCAGATCCACCTTCCACTCATCGAGGAAGAGGGGCACGCCGCCGAGCGACGTGACGGTGTCGAGCAGCAGCAGGCAGTCGTATTTGCGGCAGAGATCGCCGATGCCCTCCATCGGCTGGCAGATGCCTGTGGAGGTTTCGGCATGCACCATCGCCAGGATGGCCGGACGATGGGTGGCCAGGGCCTCCTCCAGCTCCTCGAGGCTGAAGGCCTCACCCCAGGGGCGCTCGATCGTGACCACCTCGGCCCGGTAACGGCCGGCCATATCGGCCAGGCGCAGGCCGAAATAGCCCTTGATCGCCACCAGCACCTTGTCGCCGGGCTCCACCGTGTTGGCGAGGGTGGCTTCCATGGCGGCGCTCCCGGTGCCGCTCATGGGGATGGTGAGGCGGTTGTCGGTTTGCCAGGCGTAGCGCAGCAGCTCCTGCACCTCACCCATCAGCTCCACATAGAGCGGATCGAGGTGACCGATCGGCGTGCGGCTCAGGGCCTGCAGCACGGTGGGATGGGCATTCGAGGGCCCAGGACCGAGCAACAGACGGTCGGGGGTGGCAATCGGATCCAGCCGCCGGCGATGGGTGGTGGACACAGGGGGCAGCGACTGGAGCACGGCCAAACGGCGGGGCGGGAGTGGGCGAGCCTACGAATGGGCAGGCGGAGAGGCGAGATCAGCGGGCGCGCACGTTGCTGGCGGCGAGGCCCCGGCAGAGGTGCTCAAAGGGCACCCGCACCACCGCAGTGGCGGTGATGCCGGCATCGGCCAGCATTTCGCACACCACATCAGCCATCAGGGCGATGGAGCGCACGGTGGGGCCGGTGGGAACACCGAGGCTCTTGTAGGTGTCGTCGAGGCCGTTGAGCACCCGCTCATTGAGGATGGTGTTGTCGCCGGCGATCAGGGCGTAACTGGCGTAGCGCAGGAAATAGTCCATGTCCCGCAGGCAGGCGGAGAGCCTGCGGGTGGTGTAGGCGTTGCCGCCGGGGAGGATCAGCTCAGGATCCTCGAGCCACAGCCTCTGGGAGGCCTCACGCACGATGCCGGCTGCCTCGGCATTGATCAGCTCAACGGCCTTCAGGCGCACTTCGGCTTCAGACAGATAGGTGGCGATGTTGTCCATCGCGTCCCGGTCCAGATAGCGGCCCAACTGGTCGTAGCGGCCGATCAGACCGGTGATGGCATCGCGCATGGCTGCTGGAAGGTGGCTCACCTGGGGCGGAAGCTAGCACTCGTGATCGGGCAAAACCCTGTCAGGAGCTGCGTTCTGGCGAATCTGACAGAAACGGTTACGCAACGCACCGTCGGCCAAACCGGGCAAATGGTTACAGCCGCTACAAAGTGGGCGCTGGGTCGCTCCGTACCGTCCGGCCAAACCGCCCTCCAGGCGGCCCATTCCCTAGATCGTCATGGCCAAAACCGCCCAGGACGTCCTGCGCATGATTCAGGACGACGGCATCGAGCTGATCGACCTGAAGTTCGTGGACCTGCACGGCAAGTGGCAGCACCTCACGGTCTGCAAGGACCTCATTGACGCGGACGCCTTCACCGACGGCGTGGCCTTCGACGGCTCTTCGATCCGTGGCTGGAAAGCCATCAACGAATCCGACATGGCGATGGTGCCGGATCCGAACACCGCCTGGATCGACCCCTTCTACAGCCATAAAACCCTCAGCCTGATCTGCTCCATCCAGGAGCCCCGCAGTGGCCAGCCCTACGGCCGTTGCCCCCGCGCCCTGGCCCAGAAGGCCCTCGCCTATCTCCAGTCCACCGGCATCGCCGACACGGCCTATTTCGGCCCGGAGCCTGAATTTTTCGTCTTCGACGACGTTCGCTATACCTCCGGCCCCGGCAGCAGCTTTTACAGCGTCGATTCGATCGAAGCGCCCTGGAACACCGCCCGCCTCGAAGAGGGCGGCAACCTGGCCTACAAGATTCAGCTGAAGGAGGGCTACTTCCCGGTTGCCCCGAACGACACGCTGCAGGACATGCGCAGCGAGATGCTGCTCACCATGGGCTCCCTGGGTGTGCCCATCGAGAAGCAGCACCACGAAGTGGCCACGGCCCAGCATGAACTGGGCATGAAGTTCGCCGAGCTGATCAGTGCGGCGGACAACGTGATGATCTACAAGTACGTGGTGCGCAACATTGCCAAGAAGTACGGCAAGACGGCCACCTTCATGCCAAAGCCTGTGTTTGCCGACAACGGCAGCGGCATGCACGTGCACCAAAGCCTCTGGAAGGGCGGCATGCCCCTCTTTTTCGGCGAAGGCACCTACGCCAACCTCTCCCAGACCGCCCGCTGGTACATCGGTGGCCTGTTGAAGCACGCCCCCAGCTTCCTGGCCTTCACCAACCCCACCACCAACAGCTACAAGCGCCTGGTGCCGGGCTTCGAGGCTCCGGTGAACCTGGTGTATTCCCAGGGCAACCGCTCCGCCGCCGTGCGGATTCCGCTCACTGGCCCCAGCCCGAAGGCCAAGCGCCTGGAATTCCGCTCCGGCGACGCCCTCTCCAACCCCTATCTGGGTTTCGCCGCCATGCTGATGGCCGGCCTGGACGGCATCAAGAACCAAATCGATCCCGGCGATGGCACCGACGTCGACCTGTTCGAGCTCTCCGCTGAGGAGCTGGCCAAGATCTCCACGGTGCCCGCGTCGCTCAATGGTGCCCTCGAGGCCCTCGATGCCGACAAGGACTACCTCCTAGCCGGCGGTGTGTTCACCGAAGACTTCATCAACAACTGGATCTCGATGAAGTACGAAGAGGTGCAGCAGCTGCGTCAGCGGCCCCACCCCCACGAGTTCGTGATGTACTACGACGCCTGATCGCCCAGGCCTTCATCACCAGCGAAAGGCCCCGGAAACGGGGCCTTTTTTCTGGCTGATGGTTTGGGTGGCTCAGCGCCGGGGGACAAACACCACCAGGGGCTGGGCCATGGGGGGCTGGGCCAGGGCGGGCTGGATGGGGGGCGCCAGCACCGCCAG
This sequence comes from Prochlorococcaceae cyanobacterium, assembly GCA_040399185.1. GTDB lineage: Bacteria > Cyanobacteriota > Cyanobacteriia > PCC-6307 > Cyanobiaceae > UBA5018. The sequence goes on along the minus strand of JBBASQ010000007.1, from coordinate 17,460 downwards.
CCGCTCCGGCCGGTTGCTGCCGAAATGCAGGTGGGCGCCGGTGGTGAGGCGCCCGGTATTGCCGCAGAGCCCAATCACCTCCCCGCGGCCGTAGCTTCCCGCCGGAGCACCGCTCTGCAAATGGGCGTAGGTGGTCTCCAGGCCATCGGGCCCGCGGAGCGTGAAGGTCCAGCCGAGATCGCGATTCCAGCGCGTGCTGCCCTTGCCGTCGTGGGCCGCATGCACGGGGGTGCCCTCCACACAGGAGATATCGATGGCGGGATGGCCGTCTCGCACCGGCTGGGTGATCACGCCGGCCATCGGCATCAGCAGGGCCAGCGAAGCGCCGGAGAGGGAAACGACGGGCAAGAACCTGCAGCAAATATGAAGCGAATCTAAAGGTGAGACGCTTAAGCCTCTGTTCGCTGCGAACAAGCCCTCAAATCGGAAGACATCTGGAGCATGGCCGCACCGACGGGGCCTGCGCTGGCCATACCGGAAGGGTCGTCCGGTTCGCATTTCCCATGCGCAAGACCCTCTCCCTGGCCGGCCTTGGCGTGCTCCTGGGCACCCTGGCAGCGCCCGCCCTCGCCATTCCCCAGTCGCCCAGCTTCCAACTGCCCGGCACGTCGGTGATGGGCCCTCCCGCCCCTGGCAACCAGCGGCTCACCGCCCGGGCCGTGAGTGGGGGCGCCGTGCGCTCGAACACGCTCCTCCCCCTGGGTGGCAGCGAAATCATCGACAACCCCGTGCCCCGCGACCTGAAGAACGAGTCGGGCTGGAGCCGCGACGAACTCCAGGCCGCGCTGCAGAAGCAGCACGATGTGGACGTGACGGCCGTTGCCAACTATCTGTATTCGCCCGACGGCGTCGCCTTCCTCTCTGAGGGCGTGGGCGGCAACAACTACACCCCCTACCGCAGCCAGGCCAATCAGGTGCAGGCCGTGCGCAGCGCGATCATTGCCGACGCCGCCGATGGCCAGCTCTCGGGCTACGGGATGATGGCCAACCTGCCCACAGACCAGCGCCTCCAGGGCCCGATGCGTGCCTGCATCAGCAGCGGCAACAGCGCCCAGGAAACCTCCCTGCTGAGCTGGTACGCCACCACACCCACCTGCATCCAGCAGCGCACGGCCCAGGCGGCCCCGCAGGTGAGCACCCCCAGTGCTCCCGCTTCGGGTGCCGTGCGCGGCCTCTGGTGAACTGAGCCGGCGGCAGCCCGCTGACAGCAGAAAGCCCCGGGATCACCGGGGCTTTTTTCATGCCGGCCTGATGCCGGCGCGGGTTGCGATCAGCGGCGGCGACCAGCAGTAGCGATCAGCGGTGGCGGATCTGGGCGATGGCGCTGTCGTGCAGGTGGCGCTCATGGGCCTGACGCACGGCCCAGGCCTGCAACTGGCGGGTGGCGTCACCAGCAGGATTGAGGTCGTGGTGCTGGGTGATCTGGGCCAGGGCGGCACCGTGCAGCCGGTTGTCACGCTGGTGCTGATCCGCCCAGGTGGTGAAGTCGCGCTCCGGCCCGGCCTGGCGGGCGGCATTGGCGGGAAGGGGAATCGTGGCCATCGGTCACCTCCGGGTGGGGCTCTGGGCTCCCCCTACTTTCACGCGATTTCCGTAGCCGTTGCTACCAAAACCCAGGGATCTTCACGGGTCTTCAGATACCGGCCGCCCACGGCGGCCTGGGGCATCCGCTGGAATGGATCGATTCCAGGATTCCCGCGCTGCCCGCCATGCCTGATCAGCTCACAAAGCTGGCCTACCAGACGATCCAGCAGGGCAAGGGGCTGTTCGGCCTGGCCCACAAGGAAGTGAGCACCCGGCTGATGGGCTTGCTGGCACCCGGAGGTGCCCCCAAGACGGTTCCGGTGGAACCCGAGCTGTTCGACCAACTGCGCACCAGCATGGATGCGCTCACTGAGCGCGACTGGCAGGAAGCCGAACAGGGGGTGTATCCGGCCTCGTTGCTGTTCGACGCCCCCTGGCTCGACTGGGCGGCGCGATACCCCTTGGTGTGGCTCGACATGCCGAGCACCTGGGCACGCCGCAATGAGCGCAATGTGCGGGACCTCCCCCGCGACGTGGAGGCCGAGGCCTATCCCGATTACTACCTCCAGAACTTCCACCATCAAACCGATGGGTACCTGAGCGACCACTCGGCCTCGCTGTACGACCTCCAGGTGGAGATCCTGTTCAACGGCACGGCCGATCCGATGCGGCGCCGGGTGTTGGCGCCGTTGGTGCGGGGTCTGCGCGCGTTCGGGGAGCGGCCGGCCTCTGCGCTGCGGGTGCTCGACGTGGCCACGGGCACCGGCCGTACCCTCCGCCAGATCCGAGGCGCGCTGCCCAAGGCCCAGCTGGTGGGCCTCGACCTCTCGTCCGCCTACCTGCGGCAGGCCAACCGCTGGCTCAGCGAACTGCCTGGAGAGCTGCCGCAGCTGGTGCAGGGCAACGGTGAAGCACTGCCCTTTGCCGATGGGTCCTTCCAGGCGGTGAGCTGCGTGTTTCTGCTGCACGAATTGCCCGGTGAGGCGCGCCAGAACGTCCTCAACGAGGCGTTCCGGGTGCTCGAGCCCGGGGGCGTGCTCGTGCTGGCCGACTCGGTGCAGATGGAGGATTCACCCCAGTTCTCCACGGCGATGGAGAACTTCCGCCGGGTGTTCCACGAGCCCTACTACCGCGATTACATCGGCGATGACATCAACAGTCGGCTCCAGGTGGCGGGATTCGAGGCGATCACCGCGGAATCCCACTTCATGACCCGGGTGTGGGCAGCCCGGAAAGCCGGCGGCCCCGCCTAGCGGCGCAGCACCCAAGCGATCAGCAGGCCCAGGGTGGCCCAGCGCAACCCGCGCCAGAACAGCAACTCCAGGCGCAGGGGCTGGGCCAGCTCAGGGGGGAGTGGATCCAGCAGCCGTTGCGCCAGCGCCAGGCGCTGACGTTCCCGACGGTGCTGGACGCCGCTACTGCGCCGGGCCAGGGAGGCCTGGGTGTAGAGGGCATCGAGCACGTGCAGCAGCCGTGCGGGCCGTTGGCGGGAAGGTTGCCCCAACCGGTGCGATGCAGCTGGCGCCAGGATGGCGCCCCAGCACCACCAGCGTCCAGTGACCGACACGGCCTCCCGGCTGGCGAGCCAGCCCAACCCCCAGCGCGGCTGGCCTGACCAGGCCCTGGAGCAGGCCGTGGCCCTGCAGCGCAGCCTGAGCATCGGCGACCGCGACTGGCATGCCCTCAAGCGTCAGCGACCCCGCAGAGCCGCCGAACAGATCAGTGCCGCCCTGGTGCAGCTGCTCGCCGGCGACGACCCTGCCAGCCCCGCCTCCAACGGGGCCCGGGAGCAGGCCATCGCCCTGCTGGAGCACAGCTTGGGCTGGCTGAGGGCTGAACTCAGCGATCCCGGCTGCCCAAGCCACCGCCGCTGAACAGGGGGGCGCGGTTGGGCTGGCGCACGACGGCCAGCTGCAGCCGGTTGCCCCGTCGGCTCCAGCGCACGTCATCGAAGCACTGATGGATGAGGAACAGTCCCCGTCCACCCAGGGCATCGCAGTGCTGGGGCAGGTGGGACCGTCGGGCCGACGGGGGCAAACCCACCCCCTCATCCTGCACCTGCCAGATCAGCCAGCGGGAGGTTTCGATCCGCCGGATCCGCAGGCATTTCGCCGGGTCGTTGCCGTTGCCGTGGCGCACGGCATTCACCAGGGCCTCCTGCAGCCCCAGCTGCACCTGGGCCTGGAGCTGGGAACAGCGCACCGGCTCCAGCAGGATTTCCAGCAGCGGGGCGAGCTGCAGCGTGGAAGGGGTGATGAAGTCGCTCCAGCGCACCAGCGTCCCAGCGACGGACTTGGAAAAACGCTACCCCGCAGCAGACCTCAGGCCCTTAACCGGTGATGCGCCGTTGCAGGGCGGGATGGTGCAGCAGCGCATCCATGAGCCGTACCCCGCGCAACTGGTTCACCAGGGGCATATGCCCCTCCGGTGCCTCGATGCTCCACTGAAAGGAGCCGGGGTAGCGGGTCCAGCGGCCATCCAGCTTCCAGGCCAGACGCGGCCAGAGCTTGTCCCAGCGGCCCCCGAGGCTGGCCAGCAGCCGGCCCTGCACGGAAAAACCAAAGCGGCCCCGGGAGTAACACACCCAGAGTCGATCCAGCGTGTCGAGATCGGCGGAGGGCATCACCGGCACCTCGCTGTAATACACGTATCCCCGCTTCACCGCAGCAGGGCCGGCCAGCTCGCGCAGGTGAGCGCTGGTGAGCCGATCAGCCTCCTCGTACTCCTGAAGCACCAGGTGCCGCTGCAGGGGGGCGTAATTGATGCCGGCTGCGCTGGTGGTCGCCAACCAGCCATCCGGGTAACGGGCCAAAAAGCTGTCGCGCAGAGCGTTATCGCTCGCCGCGAGCAGCTGGATCAGCACACCGGCAGCCCAGTCGTCGCCCGTGGCGTCCACGCCGGCCACATGGTCGGGGATCAGCGGGGTGAGTTCGTCGCTGCGCGTGAGCACCTGGCTGAGCAGCGAGCGGCGTTGGCGGTCGTTGCCGGCCTGAAAGCGTTCCAGCAGGGCCGCAGGGGTGGCTGCAGCGGTGACCGGAGGTCCGGAGAGCATGAAGGGCCGAGCCTGAGCGGAAGCCAGCGTGGGCCCACTATGTCAGGAGAGATCCGGCAGCGAGGAGCCAGCGTGATGGGCGTGAGCGCGGTGGAGACCTTTCTCGAGGCGCGCGGCCCCCTGGTGGATGTGCGCAGTCCGGGGGAATTCGCCCAGGGCCACATCCCCGGCGCGATCAACCTGCCGCTGTTCTCCGATGACGAGCGGGCGGCCGTAGGCACCTCCTACAAACAGCAGGGGCGCCAAGAGGCGGTGACCCTCGGCCTGCGGCTGGTGGGCCCACGCCTGGAGGCCCTCGGCCAGGGGCTGCGCGAGGCCATGGCGGGGCGGGAAGCCACGGCCGTGCTGCGGCTCCACTGCTGGCGCGGGGGGATGCGCTCGGGGAGCGTGGCCTGGCTGGCGGGCGTGCTCGACCTACCGGTGCTGCTGCTGGAAGGGGGCTACAAGCGCTACCGGCGCTGGGCGCTGGAGCTGTTCGAGCAGCCCTGGCCCCTGCGGGTGCTGGCGGGCCGCACCGGCACCGGCAAAACCGACCTGCTCCTGGCCCTGGCCGGACTGGGCGGAGCCGTGGTGGATCTGGAGGGCCTGGCCCACCACCGCGGCAGCAGCTTCGGGGGCCTCGGCCTGCCGCCCCAGCCCAGCAGCGAGCACTACGAAAACCGCCTGGCGCTGGCCCTGTGGCGGCAGCGAGGGGCACCGGCGATCTGGCTGGAAGCCGAGAGTGCCCAAGTGGGTCGCTGCCGCATTCCCGGCGGCCTGTGGCGCCAGATGCAGCAGGCTCCCGCCGTGGAGATCACCCGTTCATTGGAGGAGCGTCTGCAGCGGCTGGTGGCGGTGTACGGCCACCAGGGCCAGGACCCCCTGCGGCAAGCCACCGAGCGCATCGCCAGACGGCTGGGCCCCCAGCGCACCGCCGCAGCCCTGGAGGCGATCGCCGCCGAGGACTGGACTGGGGCCTGCCGCCAGATGCTCGACTACTACGACCGCTGCTACGACCACGAGGTGCAGAAGCGCGGCGGCGCGGCGGTGCCCCTGCTGGAGGTGGGCGGGCTCAGTGACGCCCAGGCCGCCACGGCCCTGATCCGCCAGGGGATCAAGGAGGGGCTCTGCAGCTGATTGCAGCGAAGAAGACTGCGCGTGAACCGCTGCCTAGGATTCGTTTTTCACCCGATCGGCATGGGCGCAGCCATTCAGTTCTTCCGCGGCGTGGATGAACCGGTCGTGCCCGATATCCGGCTCACCCGCTCACGCGATGGCCGCACCGGCCAGGCGATGTTCGTGTTTGAAGAGCCCGATGCCCTGGCACCCGAAACGATGGGCGACATCGCCGGGATGTTCATGGTGGATGAGGAGGGGGAGCTGGTAACCCGCGAGGTGAAGGCGCGCTTCGTGAATGGCAAGGCCTCCGCCCTGGAAGCCACCTACACCTGGAAGAGCACGGAGGATTTCGACCGCTTCATGCGCTTTGCCCAGCGCTATGCCGACAGCCACGACCTCGGCTTCGCCGGTAGCCAGGGCCAGGCCGACGACGCTGACGACTGAGGCAAGCCGTGGCCTTGAGGGGGCGTCCAAACCAGGCAACCCCGGCGATGGGCTTCGGCCAGTGGCTGGGTTTGCTCGCCCTGGCCACGGGCCTGGTGTTGCTGTGGAACCTCCGCGAGAGCCTGGTGCTGCTGTTCGCGGCCCTGGTGCTCGCCCAGGCGCTCTGCACCCTGGTGGGAATGGTGCGGCAGCGGGTGGGCTGCTCCCGGCCCCAGGCCGTGGCCCTCTCCCTGCTGCTGCTGGCGGTGGTGCTGCTGCTGATCGCCACGGTGGTGATCCCGCCGTTCGTGGATCAGTTCAGCCAGCTGCTGCTCAAGCTGCCCGCCGCCGCCCTCTCCCTGGTGAACCTGCTGCGCCAGGGACTGGCAGGCGCCAGTCAGGTGCTCTATGGCAGCAATGACCCAAGCCTGGCCTGGCTGCGGGAAGGCCTGCTGCCCCAAGGGGCCCTGGCGGTACCAACGGGCACGCCCGATCTGGGTGGTGGGTTGCTGAAACTCCTCGGGCTGGCGGGGGATCTGGGCACGGCCCTGGTGCAACTGATCTTTGTGCTGGCGGTGGCCTTGATGGTGGCGCTCCAACCCACCGGCTACCGGGAGGTGGCCGTGCTGCTGGTGCCCTCGTTCTACCGGCGCCGGTTTCGCCAGGTGCTCGTGCAGTGCGGCAATGCCCTCAGCGCCTGGATGGTGGGGGTGGTGATCAGTTCGGTGTGCGTGGGCACCCTGGCGGCCCTCGGGCTCTGGCTGCTGGGGGTGAAGCTGGTGGCCGCCAATGCGGTGCTGGCTGGCCTGCTCAATGTGATCCCCAACATCGGGCCCACCCTGAGCACCGTGTTCCCGATGTCGGTGGCCCTCCTGGATGCGCCATGGAAGGCCGTGGCCGTCCTGTTGCTCTACGTGGGGGTTCAGAACCTCGAGAGCTACGTGATCACCCCATCGGTGATGCACCACCAGTTGAAGCTGTTGCCGGGGCTCACCCTGGCGGCGCAACTGCTGTTCACCGTGCTGTTTGGGCCGCTTGGCCTGCTCCTCGCCCTGCCCCTGGCGGTGTGCCTGCAGGTGCTGGTGCGGGAGGTGCTGATCCACGACGTGCTCGATCCGTGGAAGCGTCGCCGCCTGGAGGCCAGCCCGTGAACGGCCGCAGCGTGCTCGGCGCCCTCGCCCTGGTGGTGCTGGGCCTGTTGGCCTGGGAACTGCGCTGGGTGCTGCTGGTGCTCTTTGGCGCCGTGGTGCTGGCCGTGGCCCTCGATGTGCCGATCACCTGGCTGCGGCGCTTGGTTCCCCTCAACCGACCGATTGCCCTGCTGGTGGTACTGGTGGCCCTGCTGCTGATCGGTGGCGGCCTGGGGCAGCTGCTGCTGCCCGAACTGGCCGAACAGGTGAAGCAGTTCACCGAGCTGGTGCCCGTGGTGGCCCAACGGCTGGGCAAGCTGGCGGCGCAGGTGAGCTGGATTCCGGATCTGGAACGCCAACTGATGGCGTTTGACAACTGGGATCGGCTGCAGCCCCTGGGGGCCCAGGTGCTCGGGTTTGCTGGCGGTGCCGCCAACAGCACGATTCAGCTGTTGTTGATGGCCCTGCTGGCGGTGCTGCTGGCCCTGGATCCCCGCAGCCACCAACGGCTGGTGGTGGCCATGACCCCCCGGTTCTGGCGTCCCCAGATGCAGGGGCTGCTGGCCGAGTGCCGCCAGGCACTGGGGGGCTGGCTCGCCGGCATGACCATCTCGGCCACCTCGGTGTTTCTGCTCACCTGGGGAGGACTGGCGATGCTTCAGGTGCCGCTGGCCCTGTTGAGCGGCCTTGTGTGTGGCCTGCTCACCTTTGTACCCACCATCGGCCCCACCGCCGCCACCCTGCTGCCCCTGGCGGTGGCCTTGCTGGTGTCGCCAGCGAAGGTGGTGCAGGTGCTGGTGCTGCGGCTGGTACTGCAGAACGGCGAAGCGTTCCTGATCACGCCGCTGCTGTTGAGCCGCACGGTGAATCTGCTGCCCACCGTGGCCCTGATGGCCCAGCTGAGCCTGGGGGCCCTGCTGGGCCTACCCGGACTGCTCCTCGCACTCCCACTGGTGGTGGTGTTGCAGGTGGTGTTTGAAGAGGTGGTGGTGCACGAAGTGATGGACCGCTGGAATTGAGCTCAGCCAGCAGGTGGGCGCATCAGGGCTGGGGTGAGCACCAGCACGGCCACCGCCAGGGGATGGGCCGCGATCGCTGAGAGCAGGGCCGACCAGGTGAAGTGATCCAACAGCAGTTGGAACTCGGTGCGCAGGTCGAGCAGGGCCAGGACGGCCAGCACCGGGGGCACCCAGCCCATGGAGCGCTGCATCAACGCTTGGAGAGAAGGGGAAGCAGCGTGGGGGCGATCCCGATGCTCGACCAGCTGCCGGCCAGGATGCCAAGGGCCAGGGCCACAGCAAACCAGTAAAGGCTGGCACCACCGAAGAAAATCAGGGCCAGCAATGGCAGCAGGGTGGTGAAGGAGGTGTAGAGGGAGCGGGTGAGGGTGGCATCCACGGCCACATCCACCTGATCGGCCATCGACAGACCGGTGAGCGCATTTCTCTGCTCCCGGATCCGGTCAAACACCACCACGGTGTCATTCACGCTGTAGCCGGCCACGGTGATCAGAGCCACGGCAAAGAGAGAATCCACCTCCACTCCGGCAATCAGGCCGAGCCAGGCAAACACCCCACAAACAATGATCACGTCGTGGGCCAGGCAGAGCAGGGCTAGAAACGCGAAAATCCGGTCGTAGCGGAAGGCGATGTAGAGGGAAATCGCCGCAAAACTGAGCACCAGCGACAAGGCACTGCTCTGAAGCAGCTGGCTGCCGAGGGTGGGCCCAATGGTGTTCACACTGGTGTCGGCGGCCACCAGGGGGCCGGCAAGGGCGTTGAGGTCAGCCACCACCGCCGCCCCCTGGGCCGGCGCCAGGGCCGGCAGCCGCAGCACCAGCGATTGGCCCTGATCGAGCACCTGGGCCACGGCGCTGCCGAGGGGCGGAGCGGGGGTGCCGTCCTCGTCGTCGGGAAGCTGAAGGCTGGCCAGGCGCTCCTCGATCCTCTCTGCCGTGATCGGGCTGCAAGCACCGGGCGCACACTGGCGCTCCACCTGGATCTGGGTTCCACCGGTGAAATCCAGGCCGGGCTTGAGCGGCAGGCCGATGGCCGGGTTGAACCAGCACAGCGCCATCCCCAGCACACTGAGAACCACCGCCAGTCCGGATGCCCACCAGGCCAGGGGGCGGTGACGGTTGATCCGGAAATAACGGATGGGGGGCAGGGCCGGCGCGGAGGAAGCGGTCATGAGGCGCTGGCGGGAAGCTGGGAAGCGGGAAGGAAGTAGGGAAGACGGCGCAGGCCTGGGTAGCCCATCAACAGCCGCAGAAGGGTGCGGGTGCAGGTGAGCGCCGTGAACAAACTCAGCAACAGGCCGATGCCGAGGGTGACAGCGAAGCCCTTCACCAGGCCCGTCCCCAGGGTGAACAGCGCCACACAGCTAATCAGGCCGGTGAGGTGGCCATCGAGGATTGAGGAGAAGGCGAGGGAAAAGCCGGTATCGATCGAACGAATCAGGGTGTTGCCGGAGCGCAGCTCCTCCTTGATCCGCTCAAAGATCAACACGTTGGCGTCGACGGCCATGCCAATCGAGAGGATGAACCCGGCGATACCCGGCAGCGAGAGCGTCACCGGGATCAGGGCATAGACCGCCAGGTTGAACAGGGCGTAAAGGGAGAGGGCCAGCACGGCCACCACGCCCGGCAGGCGGTACACCACCACCATGAACACCCCCACCAGGGCCAGGCCCGAGAGGGCGGCCACCAGGGAGGTGCGGATGTTTTCCGCTCCCAGGGATGGCCCCACGGTGCGCACTTCCACCACCTTCACCGGCAGCGGCAGGGAACCGCCGCGCAGCTGTACTTCCAGGTCGCGGGCCTCATCGGCGGTGAAGTTGCCCGTGATGCTGGCGGCCCCACCGGTGATTCCGGCGGCCTTGAATTCGGGCCCCACGCTGGCCTCACTGATCGAGCGGCCATCAAGCACGATCCCCAGCAGGCGTCCCGTGCCGGCGATGCTCTTGGTGAGTTCGGCAAAGCGCTCGCCGCCTTCGCGATTGAAGGCGAGGGTCACGTCCCAGCCGGTGCCAGTCTGTTGTTGCTGGCGGCCTGCGCTGGTGAGGTCTTTGCCGGTGAAGGCGGCTGGCTCATAGAGCGCCACAATCCGCTGATTCACTGTGTCGAGCAAGAGTTGCAACTGCTCGGTTTCACTGCTGCCGGCGGGCACGCTGATTCCCAAACCCTGCAGCGCCTGGGCCAGCTCGTCGGCCCTGAGCTGCACATCCGGCGGCGGGGTGGTGCCATTGGCGGCTGCCTCGGCCTTGGCCTCAGCCCGGCCCAACACTGACTGGGCCTGGCGCTTCAGCTTGAGCAACCCCTGCATTTCCTGCTCGGTGCCGGGCTTCTGGGCGCGGAACTCCAGCAGGGCCGTGGTGCCGAGCACCTTGGCGGCCCGGCTCGGGTCTTGCTCCCCGGGAAGCTGCAGCACGAGCTGGTCGTCGCCCACGGTCTGCAGGGTGGACTCGGCCACACCCAGGCCGTTCACCCGGCGCTCCAGCACCTCCTTCACCGCCTCCAGCTGCTCCTGCTGCACCGTTTTGATGGCACCGGCGGGCAGCACCTGCAGGGTGAGCTGGCTGCCGCCCCGCAGATCGAGGCCGAGTTGCAGCGGGAAGCTCATCAGCAGGGCCCCGGCAGCGATCGCCAGGGCGAGGATTAGGGCAACCCACCCCTGTTGGCGTGCCATCTCAGACCTGGCCGGCCTTCAGGGCCTTGGCGGCATCCACGATCTGGTGGGGCTGGATGATCGTGAGGTTTTCCAGGGTGCCGTTGTAGGGGGTGGGAATGTCCTGGGAGGACAGGCGCACCGGACGCACGTCCAGTTCGTCGAAGCACTGCTCGGTGATCAGCGCCATCAGCTCGGCGCCGATGCCGCCGGTCTTCATGCACTCCTCCACGATCAGCACCTTGTGGGTCTTGCGGATCGAGCGGGAGATGGTTTCCATGTCGAAGGGCTTGAGGCTGATCAGGTCGATCAGCTCCACATCCACCCCCTCGGCCTCCAGTTGCTGCACGGCCTTGAGGCAGTGGTGGCGCATCCGGGAATAGGTGAGGATCGTCACATCCTTGCCCTCACGCACTACCTCGGCCTGGTCGAGGGCGCAGATGTAGTCACCCTGCGGGATCTCCTCAGACAGGTTGTAGAGGAGCACATGCTCAAAGAAGAGCACGGGGTTGTTGTCGCGGATGGCGGCCTTCATCAGGCCCTTGGCATTGGTGGGGGTGCTCACCGCCACGATCTTGATGCCGGGCACCGCATGGAAATAGGCCTCCAGGCGCTGGCTGTGTTCAGCTCCCAACTGACGACCCACACCACCGGGGCCCCGCACCACCGCGGGAATGGTGTAGTTGCCGCCGCTGGTGTAACGCAGCATCCCCATGTTGTTGGAGATCTGGTTGAAGGCCAGCAGCAGAAAGCCCATGTTCATGCCTTCCACGATCGGCCGCAGGCCGGTCATGGCAGCACCCACGGCCATCCCCGTGAAACCGTTCTCGGCGATCGGGGTGTCCAGCACCCGCAGTTCGCCGTACTTCTCACACAGATCCTTGGTGACCTTGTACGAGCCGCCGTAGTGGCCAACGTCCTCGCCCATCACACAGACGTGGGGGTCGCGGGCCATCTCCTCGTCGATGGCTTCGCGCAGGGCGTTGAACAGCAGCGTTTCGGCCACGGGGGGCGGTCACCGGTCGCGGCCCAACCTATCTCAGGCCCACAGCCGCTCCTGAAGGCTCAGCCGCCCGCAGCGAAGGTGGAAAGAATCAGCACCGAGAGCAGCAATCCGGGCAGCAGCAGGGTGATCAGCAGGCCCAGGTCATGGAGGGTCATGGCTTGGCGCGGCGCAGCTGGAGCCTAGGGAGATTGCTCGGTTTCGGCAGCCGAGGCGTCAGGGATTGCAGGCGCAGCGCCAGGCATCAGGCTCTTCACCAACACGAGCGTGAGCCCCAGGGCAATGAAGCCAAAGCTGAAGGTGGCCAGGAAGCTCATGCCCACCAGCAGGGTTTTTAGCCCCGTGGCGATGCTCTGGCCGATCCGCGACGACGAGGTGGCGGGATGGAGTGCGAAATAGATCACCAGGCCCTTGCTCAGCCGCAGGCACAGCAAACACAGCAGCCCACTGGTGAGCGCCCCCGACAGGAAACTGAGCGGTCCCTTGCGCCGCTCCTCGGCAACCGCCGGGGCGGCGGTGGCGGGCACGGGGGCCTGGGGCTCACTCATGGGCCGGCGCTGATGGGGTCTCTGCTCAAACCAGGCTGACACCCGAGCCGCTGCAGCGGCAGCACCAGGCCTCGAAGCCCCCGGCCTCCAGGGCTGGTGCCAATGCAGCGCGAGCGGCCTCCGCCTGGCTGAGGTCGGGGAAGAGGGCATAGAGGCTTGGGCCGGAACCGCTCATCGCCACCGCCAGGGCCCCGGGGGCCTGGCGCAACAGGGCCAGGCCCTCCCGCACGCTCTGCACATCGGGCTCCACCACGGGCTGCAGGTCGTTGCGGATCGGCGGCAGCGCACGCCCTCCGCCCAGGGCCGCCAGCAGCAGACCGCTGCGCAGGGCCTGGCGCCGCTGCTCGAAATCGCTCTCGGTGTCGAGATAGAAGTCGCCCCGCAGGTCACGGCAGCGGCCATAGGCCCAGGGGGTGCTCACGCTCGACTCCGGGTGCTTGATCAGCAGCACCGCCGGCAGGCTGCTGGGATCCACAGCCACGGGCTCGAGCACCTCGCCCCGGCCGAAGCAGAGCTGGGTGCCGCCGTTGAGGCAGAAAGGCATGTCCGAGCCCAGCGCGGCAGCCATGCCGTGCAGCTCGGCGCTCGAAAAGCCAAGGCCCCAGAGGGCATTGAGCCCCACCAGCGCAGCGGCGCCGTTGCTGGAGCCGCCGGCCAGGCCCGCGCCGATGGGGATGCGTTTCTCGAGGGTGATCCGGGCGCCGAGTTCGGAGAAACCTGAGCGGGCCTTGAGCAGCTCGCCGGCCTTCACGATCAGGTTGGAACCATCGGTGGGCAGGTCGGCCCGGTCACAGCTGAGGCTGATCACACCGTCGGCCGTGGTGGCGAAGTGGAGAGTGTCGGCCAGATCGATGGTCTGCATCACCATCGCCAACTCGTGGAAGCCGTCGGGCCGCAGGCCGAGCACCTCCAGGTGCAGATTGATCTTGGCCGGGGCGGTGACGGTGCGCGGAGCCATCGCGGGGGCAGAGCCTCAGCTGGGGTGGGCGGAGGCCTGATTCAAGCCCGCCGCCAGGGCCACCCAGGCGGCAGGAGCCAGCTCCTGGGGCCGCTGACCCAGATCAATCCCAGCGGCGGCAGCCAGGTTCTGCAAGAGCTCCGGTTGGGTGAGACCCGCCAGGGTGTTGCGCAGCATCTTGCGGCGGGAGGCAAAGCAACGTTTGAGCAACTGCTCCACCGTGCGCGCCAACGCGGGGTCGAGGCGTTGCTCCGGTGGCAGGGGATCGATGGCAATCACCTCCGACTCCACCTTCGGCGACGGCTTGAAGCAGCGGGGCGGCACCGGACACACCGTGCGGCACAGGCCGAGCAGCTGCATGCGCACGCTCAGGGCTGAGTAGGCGCTGCTGCCGGGCTGGCTGCGGATGCGCTCACCCACCTCTTTCTGCACGAGCAGCACCAGGCGCCGGTAGGGGGCAGCCACCGGGCGATCGAGCCGGCCCACCAGCCGCTCCAGCAAGGGCCCGGTGATGTTGTACGGGATGTTGGCCACCACAGTGGTCGCCTCCGGCAGCGTCACCGCCAACACGTCGCCCTCGGTGAGTGAGAAGCGCGGATCGGCCCCGAAGCGCTCGCGCAGCCCGCCGATCAGGTCGCGGTCGAGTTCCACGGCCTGCACCGCTGCGGCCGCTGAAGCCAGCAGCCGTTCGGTGAGGGCCCCCCGGCCTGGCCCCACTTCCAGCACCCTGTCGGCGGCGGTGAGTTCGGCGGCCTCCACAATCCGGTTGAGCACGCCCTGGTCGATCAGCCAGTGCTGGCCGAAACGCTTGCGGGCGCGGTGGGCGGCGAAGCTCATGGGGGCCGATGGCTCCTTCCAGATTGCCTGCCACCGGTGATCAGCCTCCAGCGCCGCTAAACCGGAGGCAGACGCTCCCCCTGCGATGGCCGCTCCCGCTCGCCTGGTTGACTGCCGCCGGGGGCTCTTGGCGGCCGGGCTGGGCGCTGCGATGACAGCCGCCTGCGTCCTGGTGCCGCCAGCCCAGGCCGGCAGCGCCACCGCCGACTCGATCTGGGACCGCAAGAACGCCCTGCAGCGGGCCCTGGAGGCCATGCCCGCCGGAGCCACGGTGACCAACCAGAGCTGCGAAACCCTGGAGGTGGGTCTCGACAACATCCGCTACCGCTGCACGGTGTGGTGGAGCGACCCGCCGGCGACTCCGCCAGCGAGCCCACCAGCCAGCACAGCCAATTAGGCCGCCACGCGGATCCAGCGCACCGGCCCCCGGGCCGGCGGCAGGGGCACCAGGGCATACACCAGCTCCGCTGGATCCCCCGCCCGCTCAGCGTGGGCCGCCTGCCAACAGGCAAAGGCAAGGTTCAACCGCTGCCGCTTGCGGGCCCCGAGGGCCGCCACGCCCCAGCCGTCGGCGCCGCTACGCCGCCCCTTCACTTCCACCACCAACAGCCGGTTCGGCTTGGCGAGCACCAGATCCAGCTCCCCCCAGCGGCAGCGCCAGTTGCGATCCAGCAGCCGCCAACCGTGCTCTCGCAGCAGCCGCAGGGCCCGCTGCTCAGCCCAACCGCCGGCCACCACAGGTGCCGGCCGCACTGCCGCCATCGGATCGCGATCCCCACTGTTCCTAGGGTTCCCCCATCCGTCCCGTTGCCGTGACCGCTGCCCTGCGCCGTGTCGCCCGTTTCGCCCTCACCACCTGGGCCTGCCTCTGGCTTGGGCTAGGCCTGGTTGCCCCCGCCGTTGCGGCGATGGATGTGGCCAAGCAGGTGCTGATCGGCGCCGACTACTCCGGCCAGGACCTGCGCGGCGCCACCTTCAACCTCTCCAACCTGCGGGACGCCAACCTCTCCGGCTCCGATCTGCAGGGGGCGAGCCTGTTCGGGGCCAAGCTCCAAGACGCCGATCTGAGCAACACCAACCTGCGCGAGGCCACCCTCGATTCGGCGGTGTTCAACGGCACCAACCTCACCAATGCGGTGCTGGAAGACGCCTTCGCCTTCAACACCAAATTCAGCGACGTGGTGATCGAGGGCGCCGACTTCACCAACGTGCCCCTGCGCGGCGATGCCCTCAAGGCGCTCTGCGCCGCCGCCAGCGGCACCAACCCGATCACCGGCCGCGATACCCGCGACACCCTGGGCTGCAGCTGAGATGAGCTTCGATCCCCGCAGCCTGGAGCGGCTCCGCGAACTGGGCCGCAACCTGCCCCAACCCCTGCCCAAACCCGAGGCACCGCCGGCGCCGCCCAAGGCGAGCGAGCAGCGCCACAAGGTGGAAACCGAAACCAACCCGGAGGCCCTGTTCCGGGAGTTGATGCAGGCCAGCCCGGATGGAACCGTGCCGCCGCACCTGATGGCCCGGCTCAAGGAGCTGGAGGGCAACCGCTCCCCGCGGCGCCGTCCCGGCGCTCCCTCCTCCGCCATGGCGATCGATGCGGCAAACGCCGGCATCGAACTCGGCCGGGATGAGCCACCAGCTCCGCCGCCGCAAGCGGCGGCTGTTCGCGGCCGCACCACCGCACCCAGGCCCGGCCGGGCCCGCAGCAGCGAGGAGGAATCGCTCTACACCGCCTTCCAGCAGCTCCTCCTGGAAGACGACGACGCATGAGCCGACTCTGGAGCCTGGCGGTGGTGCTGCTGCTGGCGCCACCCGCCCTTGCCGCCGATGCCGGGCAGAAGCCGACTGGCCTCAGTGAGAAGGAGGCCTTCATGCTGATGTTCGGCAAGGGCAACGGCGCCATGCGCGTGCTCTGCCTGCTCCAGCGCGATGGCCTGATCACCGCCGCCACCCGGCGCCGTTACAGCGAACGGCTCGAGCAGCTGGTCGGTGAATCAGCCGACAGCGACGGCGACCGCCGCAACGCCCGCATCGGCATGGCCTTCGCCGATGGCCGCGCCAGCCTGTGCCCCGAGCGGGTGATGCAGAACCCCCAGCGTTAAGTGCCCGAAAGCCCATTCGTAGGCTGACGCAGGCTTTTCCACCTCCATGACCATCCGCATCGGCATCAATGGCTTCGGCCGCATCGGCCGTCTGGCCTTCCGCCGCGCCGTCACCCTGGGCGACGTGGAGGTGGTGGGCATCAACGACCTGATCGATGTGGAGTATTTGGCCTACATGCTCCGCTACGACTCCACCCACGGCCGCTTCCAGGGCGAGGTGGCGGTGGAGAACGGCCAGCTGGTGGTGAACGGCAAGGCGATCCGCATCACCGCCGAGCGTGATCCAGGCAACCTCAAGTGGGGCGATGTGGGGGCCGACTACGTGCTGGAGAGCACCGGCTTCTTCCTCACCGATGAAACCGCCCGCGCCCACATCAACGCCGGTGCCAAGCGCGTGGTGATGAGCGCCCCCTCCAAGGACGCCACCCCGATCTTCGTGATGGGCGTGAACCACACCACCTACGCCGGCCAGGACATCGTGTCCAACGCCAGCTGCACCACCAACTGCCTGGCCCCGATGGCCAAGGTGGTGCACGACAACTTCGGCATCGTGAACGGGTTGATGACCACCGTTCACGCCACCACCGCCACCCAGAAAACCGTGGATGGCCCCTCGGTGAAGGACTGGCGCGGCGGCCGCGGTGCGGCCCAGAACATCATCCCCAGCTCCACCGGTGCCGCCAAGGCCGTGGGCCGGGTGATCCCCGAGCTCAACGGCAAGCTCACCGGCATGGCCTTCCGCGTGCCCACCCCCGACGTGTCGGTGGTGGACCTCACCGTGAACCTGGCCAAGCCCGCCAGCTACGACCAGATCAAGGCCGCCATGAAGGCCGCCAGCGAAGGGCCGATGGCCGGCATCCTCGGCTACACCGAAGACGAAGTGGTGAGCACCGATTTCCTCGGCGAGAGCTGCACCTCCGTGTTTGATGCCGGCGCCGGCATCGCCCTCACCGACACCTTCGTGAAGCTGGTGGCCTGGTACGACAACGAGTGGGGCTACAGCTGCAAGTGCATCGACCTGATGCGCCACATGGCCACCGTGGGCTGATTCGCTGAGACAGGTGGGGGCACTGGAAGAGGGTCCCACGATCCTCTCCGGTGTCTTCTGCGTCATCCCTCCCCC